>NZ_JAHCPS010000005.1 GCF_021366795.1 Macrococcoides caseolyticum
GAGACAGATATATTAGATACGGCCAAAAATGAAGCTGAAGAACAATTGGACGAAGAAATATTGAAAAATTTGTACCACGAAACAAATCATTTCTTCAAAAAATTAAATAAAAACTTCAATGATTTGGTGAAATTTAACAACGAGTTAATGCAAAACAAAATAAATTATTTTTCAAAGCAACTTGAAAAAATAAATTATTCAATTCTTGGATTAGAAAAAAAGAAAAAGTATTTATTTAATAAACACAAAAATATAATATTATTGATTGAAGAAAATAAAATTGAAGAATACAGTTTGTTACAAGAAGAACTTAAAAACTTAAATGAAGAGATTGGTATAAATAAAAATATAAAGGAAATGTATGAGAAATTAGAAGAATCCTTAAAAAATTTAAATGATTCACTTAAAAATGTTGAAAGTAAATCAGAAAATAAAGATGACCCAATAACTCATTTCAATAGATATTTTGCTAGTTATAGTAAAAAGACTAATGGAGAAGCTTCAATGATTTACAAGAAGGAACAAGGTTTTCCTTTTGGGATAAGTACGGTTAAAGATGGATTAAGTACAGGTACTAGAAAGTCAATTATTGTCTCATTTGATTTAGCCTATCAAAAATTTGCGTTTGATATAAACAAAAAAGTGCCACATTTTATTATTCATGATGTAATTGAAACAGTCGATCAAGTAGCTTTGAATGCTATTATTGAAATTGTAAATGAAGTGGAATGTCAATATATAGTTGCAGTTCTTAGTGAAAAGATATCTTCACTTGATAATTCTAATAAATTTAACATTGTTGCTGAATTTTCAGAATCTAATCGTCCTTTTAAAAATTAAGAGAAAATAGAATGTTAGTTTATTCTATTTTCTCATTTTAAAAATTCACAATTAATCCTTTAGTGACTCATTAAGTATTTTTTGGGCCTTTTTATATCTAATTAATAAACTTTGATTAATATCTACTGGATTCTTAAATCTATCAATATTTAAATTATGTTGAAGATCCGCTAATTTTACCACTGTTGCAATTGGATACTGACTTATCTTTTTTATATAATCAAAGTACGTTATCGATTTATTATCTCTTGTAAGATTTTTAATAACATCAATAATATCTGATGGGATTCCTCTTTCTTCCAAATGTTCATAAGTTAAAGAAGTGTCTTCGATTATATCATGTAAATATGCTACAGAAATCAATATATCTAATAATTCGTTAATAACTCTATTTTGTTTCAATGCAATATTTTTAACTTGATTATATAAGTCTCTTTCAATTATTTCTGCTACAGTTATAGGATGATTTATAAAATCGTTTCCAGCTTTGTCTTTTTGATTTTTATGTGCCTCTAATGCAATTTTAAAAGCAATATCTCTGTATTGTTTCATAATAATGTTACCTCAAAGTAAGAGAATGTATATAACTAATTTAACAAGCGAAATCTCCAAATTTTTTTCTATCATAATTAAAACGATTATACCATGCAATATTTTTATTTTTATTTTCAAATATTCGTTTTAATATTTTTCAGTTAAATAAAAGTTATTTTTTACTAAATCAATTTGTGGTAAGGTCAGTGGTGTAATATACAATATATCATTTTCTAATTCTCTAAAATTATAGAAGAAAATATACTTACCATTGAAATCAATTACTTGATCATTAACTATTAAAAATTTATTCCAAGACCGATTAGGTTCTAGTTTAGTTGCTGGAACAATCAAAATATTGTCTTGAAAATAATAGTCAAATTCACTTGAAAAATATTCATCGGCTAAAATTTGGAAGTTTTCTGATGAGATTTGCATCTGTTCAAATTTCATTGTATCTGCATCTAATCTGTTTATGATATTATTTATACCAAAAGCAAATGTTTTATTTATCATAGATAACCTCACAAAAATTTGATATGATTACTTTAATGAATTGAGTAAATCTAAAGCATCAGCATCTTGCTGGTGTTTTTTTTCGGGCATTAATTCTAAATAATAATTTTGAGTCTTTAATATTGAACTATGTCCTAAACGCTTTGAAATATAATCTAACCTTTTTATTTTTTATTTGTAGTGACTATTTATTGGTGGAGAGCCTCTAATGGTAATTAAAATAAATTACCTCACCTACAATTCAAACTCTAATAATAGAGCTTTATGATCACTTATGTTATTTGCTATAGCTAATGGGTCTGATTTTTTATGTTTTAAAGTTTTTGAAACAAAAATATGATCTAACTTTTGATTCTTCCAAGTAGGAATATTATTTGTTGCTGAATCGAGATATTTTTCTAAAATATTTAAATTGTTAGAAAGAGCTGTTTGATTTCCGAGTAGCGATTCATTAAAATCTCCAGCTAAAATTAAATAATCATTTTTTTGAAAATTTTGAGCAAGTCTTATCGTGTGTTCCCACACTTTCATTTTATCCTCTCTATTATCTTGATTTTGACTTTGATAAAGAGGGAAGTGTAAAGAATAGATGCATAATGTTTTACCGTTTAACTCAAAAATTCCACCTGTTTGTCTATTGACAAATGAATGTTCATAATATGGTGGCATCATTTTTTTGTAATGCACTTTTTCTTTTAAATATAGTATTCGTGTATTTATAGGCTTTATTCCATCTTTTAAGGGTTCTACAACTGCATATCCATATTGATTTAATTTATTTAACAATTCCAAACCATCAATATCACCGGTTATAGACTTTTCACCAAATTCTTGTAAGGCAACAAAAGTTGGATTATTATTTATGATGAATTCTGCCACATCTTCTGTAGTACGTTTAATATTTGATTTAGGGTTATAAAAGTTTAAGTTCAAACTCATTAAGCTATATTTCTCCATACTTACCTCCATGCCGTTTTGACTACTCTATTGTGTATAAAATAATCGTTAAATTTAGACTACTCAATGATACAAATTAAATATTAAAGCTATACTTATGAGTAGGTTTAATATTTTTTTAAAGGTTTATGTTAGTTCCTTCTAACTCTATTTTATATGCTTTTAATACAACTCTTATAATATATGATCTATATACAGTTCTCTTCATATTTAATTTCATATTTAAGAAATCTCTAAAAACTTCAATAATCTCAATTGTTTCTTTTGATAAATTTAAAGTAGTGGGATTGACTTCGGTATAATCAGCAAGTATGCCAGTATACTCTGCGTGATGTATAATAAAATCCCAATCAATTTCATTAACTCTATTTTTAAAATCCTTGAAAATATCATCTAGAATAGAACCAGAAGTTTTTTTTACGCCCTCCTTTAAATAGTTTAATTTAATTTCTTCTAATACAACTCTTGCTTCATATGAAAGCCTCATTTGGATTCTCATATTTTTCCTCCTTTCATATTTGTTATAGTCAAAAATCCATTGGACTTTGACTACCTACATTTACTTTAATATAATTTATCTATATTTGCAAGGGGAAACCAAAAAAGAAGTAAATTGGTGAAAATATTATACAATTGTACAACTTAAAATCCATATGAATCTATTTTTATATAACTAAAATACTTATTCAATAGGATTAATATGTATATATGTGTATTAAAATAGTGCTACTTATTTCTCAAAACGTTAGGCTGCAGCTGTTGCAAGTTTAATTGCTTACAGATGGAGTCCGCAAATTGCCTCAGCAATTTGTGTTCAATTGAATACACGTTTACAGCACTTCTCGAATTTGTTCGAGAGGTGCTTTTTTATATGTTTTTTTGCATAGTTGTTACTCCTGGTTAACAATTACATATTTTTAGCACGTTAAAAGATAGATATTTTTCCGAAACCTTTATTGTTATTATTATCTATAAAACTATCTTTTGATGATGATATTTATTCACAATGTTATAATTATATAAATATACAGGAGGAAATCCATATGAAAAAAAGATCAATTAAATCATTGGGAATTGGATATGGATTTAGCATTGCTATTTTCTTTTAAAATTTTAAACAAGGGATAAGTCTGTACTTTTTTAAAAATTTAAAGGAATGGTGATAATATGTATATTAAAACGGAAAGATTAGTGATTAGAAATTTTAAAGCCAGTGACATCGATGATGTTTATCAAATTTATAATAATGAAGAAACATGTAAATATTTATTACATGATGCTTGGAATGAATCCAATAAAGAAGTTAATTTTAAAAATTTACTCATAAAAAGTGATTTAGATAATGATCTTGCTGTAAACTTAGCTGTTTCTTTTAATGATAGAGTAATAGGTGTATTTCATGCATGGTATACAGAAATGAAACAAACGGTTGAAGTTGGTTTTAGTTTTTCAAATGAATTTAGTGGCAAAGGATATGCAACTGAAACTTTATTAGTAATGCTTGAATATATATTTAATAACTACGAGGTACATAGAATTCAGGCAGTCTGCGACGATAGAAATATAGCTTCTGAGAAATTATGCTTAAAAGTAGGTATGAGGAAAGAAGCTCATTTCATAAAAGATTATTGGAGTAAGGGTGAATGGACGAGCAGTTATGTATTTGGAATTCTTTCGGAAGAATTCAATATCTGATTATTCGTTTATAATAATTATTTAACTTTGAATAATGAATAATTACTTCGACGAAAAATTAAATGGTCTTAACTATGAACAAAGAAATAGCGTATATGCTGTTATATTCAATCAAATCATGGATAAATTATTAGTTGTTAAGGACGGTAAAGGGAATTATTTTTTAGCTGGCGGTGGCATAGAAGTAGATGAAAGTCATCATTAAGTGACGGACATTTTTATATGTGCACCTTGTTAGAAAAAATCATTAATAAATCAGAAGAAGATTATGAAGTCGCGTGGTTAGAAATTGATGAATTTGAACATCTGTTATTTCACGATCATCATATTTGGGCTGTGAATGAAATTTTGTTATTAGGATGTGAAACTGAAAAATATATTGGTTACATTAGGTTTTGTTATTGGTGGGGTACTATTAATAGTGTCGCCATTTATTATTGATTTTTTTCTAATAAATGCTTTTAAAAGTTCGTATGAATCACTGTTTTTACTACTTGTATTTTTAATAATTGTTTATTTAATTTCAATAATTTTAGATTTAATAATCGAAACAATAATAAAGGTAAAATTGAAAATCAACAAAGAAGATTCTTTAAATATATTAATTAAGTTAGTTATCAGCATTATGTGTAGCTATTTTTCTTTAGTAGCCATAGATAGTCTTTTTGCTACAATTAATTTAAATGTCGTTACTATAGTTGCAATGGTGTTAGTTCATAATATTATTTTATATTTTGTTGAAAGTAAGTTAGTTAATGTTGATAATCAAAGCTAATTTGATGGTTAGCTTTGATTTTTTAATGATAATATTCCGAAAATTCTATATACTTATATGTAATTCCAATTGATCGAGGTGATATCCATGACTTTTAACATTAGAAAAGCAACTTATGATGACATTACTGAAATTCAAAATGTAGCAAAGGTTTCATGGAACGAGACGTATGAAGGCATTATTCCAATAGACATTCAAAACAAATTTCTAGATGAATCGTATAGTGAAGATATGCTTAAGAAAAGAATTGATAAGTCAATTTTATTAGTTGCTACAAATGATAATAATATCGTGGGTTTCGTAAATCTTACATACTTGTTAGAAGGCAATAAATCAATGCTTATGGCGATTTACATTTTGAAAGCATATCAAGGTAAAGGGATTGGATCTAAGTTGTTGAGTGAAGCGATATCTTATATAGATACGAACTCAAAAGAAGTTTCTTTTGAAGTAGAAGTTGAAAAAGAAAATAACTCTGCAATTCAATTTTATCAATCTAAGAACTTCGTTATCAGTGAAGAATATGTAGATTATTTTTATGATTATCCTTTGCAAACAGTTAAGATGACAATGAAGTTGTAGGAGAGAGTATAAATGTCACAATATCAAATAAAGCAGCTTAACCTTGATGAATTTGAACTTTGCGAAAATATTTGGGGTAAGAAAGAAAATCCTGAAATGATTCAAACCTTTTATAATCAAATCGCAAGTGGCAATAGAATTACATTCATTTATACAGAGAATGATGAATTTATTGGAGAAGGTTCTTTAGTGTTTTCGCATCATGATGGAGATTATACCATTCCAAATCAACGTGTGTATTTATCGCGAATGATTGTTAAAGAAGAGCATCGTAATCGTGGGATTGGAGGTATCATATTAGATTATTTAATTGAGAAAGCCAAGTCATTAGGATACAAAGAGCTTTCGTTAGGCGTTGATACCGATAACTTAAATGCTAGACACTTGTATGAAAAGAAAGGATTCACTGAAGTATTATTTGAAGGTGAAGATGAATACGGTAAGTTTGTGAAGTTGTTGAAGAGGTTAAATTAGTTTTCTAAGAAAAATATATTAGTAATCAATAATTTCTTTTTAATAGGCATATGTTATGTTATAATGTACATCATAACGTACATTATAGGAGGGTTAAAGATGAACACTTATACACCGACTAGTGCTAGAAAAGATTTTTTCAATATCATTAAATCAGTTAATGAAGATAGTAAAGAAATATATATTGCACCAACTAAAATTGGAGAAAAAGGCGCAGTTTTAGTTGGAGAAGATGATTGGAATGCTATTCAAGAAACACTATTCTTACTTGAAAAAGGTATTGCATATCAAATCGAACAACGAAAAGACGAAGAAGAAATTGATTTTGACAGTACTTGGGATAATTTATAATGTATAAAATAGTTATGAAATCAAGTGTAAAAAAAGATTTGAAAAAAATTAAAAATACACACTTAGAAAGTAACTTTTTAAAAATAATTAATCAACTTAAAGAAAATCCATATGAAAATAACCATTCATTTGAAAAATTAATTCCCCCTATAAAAGGCTTTTATTCCAGGAGGATTAATATACAACATCGTGTTGTTTATACTGTTTATGACGATGAAAAAATAGTAACGATTTATTCAGCCTATGGACATTATGAATAATTTTTTAAATATTTTTAGCTAGTATCACTTTATCCATCGCTCGTATACCATTTTCCATAATGACTTCTTTATATTCATTGATAAAGAAGTCTTTTTCTATGGCCATCATTCTAAATCCACATTTTTGATAGAGTGCAAGTTGATTCAAACTTGAATTTGCAGTCGCAATTGTTAAATGACAATATCCTAACTCTTTTACTTTTACCTCAACTTCTTTAAGCATTAGCTTGCCGTATCCTTTACCTTGTTGCTCCTCACTAACAGCAATATTCATTATTTCAATGGTGTCATGACTCATTTCTTTTAGTACAACAACACCAATCGTTTTGTTTTCAATTTCTAGTTTATATACTAAACCTGCTTTAATATATTGATTAATCATTTCAACCGATGGATCTGCTAATAATAATAGGGTTTGAATGGTTTCGTTAATTTCATTAATTCGTTTTAGCATTGTATCACCTTTTGTAAGAATTTTCTGTATAATATCATTATATATTTAATTATAAGGTCGATACAACGAAAGGTTTGATGATTTTGAAACCGATATTCACATTTGAGAATAATAATGATTTTAATAAATACAAAGATGTTATTCAATATTTCCATATTGAAATAGCCAAATATCAAAAGTATCTTGAAGATAATTTTCAACTTTCTGATACACCTTCTGGCGTATTTTGGACTTCAAGATTTGTTATGGAAAAAGTACTTAATAAACCTGTACCTGCTTTTACGAGAGATGAAGCAATTTATATGTGTGCAGATTTAGATTACTGGGAATCTTATCTTTCAAATTTGTTGCCTGAACAATTTAAAAATAAGTATGCATCATTTTATGAAGAAAATACTCAAAATGAAGTACTAGCTATATTCGGTCATGAGCTTACACACCATATTGATTTATTTCTTGCTGAGTTTGACGATGATAATCCTACGTGTGAAGATATGTGGTTTGAAGAAGGAATGGCGACTTTTTTACCAAGAAAATTCTTTTTTAATGATGCACTTTTTGATGAAGTGTATCAATTGGAAAAAGATTTATTTGACTACTATGCTCAAAGCTATGAAGATATCACATTAGAAAATTTTACGTATGATATTTATTCTAAAAATGAAACTTATATTATGTCACACTATTGGCTTAGTTTTATAAAAGTAACTGATTTAGTTCGGTTATACGAAAATGATATTAAGAAATTATTTGATACTTATCATCAATGGGATAGTAAGGGGAGGACTGAGCATCTTTATGAATACTTAATTACAAATCGTTAGGAGAATTGGTACAGTAATTTATAGTTTGCGTTTCGATTATAGCCGAAATGTATGCTGATTTTTATGTGTGTTTCGATTATAATCAAAACCTATATAAGTGAGTGAGCGAAATATGTGTTATTTCACTCACTCAAATGACTAAAATATTACTTATTTCCTATTGGAGGTACATCATGACTGAAATTTGGGAGTTACTTAATCAAAACAGACAAAAGACTGGTATCCTTCATGAAAGAGGAGTTGCTGTTCCTGCTGGTTTGTACCATTTAGTAGTAGAAATCTGGGTACAAAAACCTAATGGTGAGTTATTATTAACACAACGACATCCTAATAAACCCCTTGGTTTGAAATGGGAATGTAGTCGAGGATCTGCTGTTGCAGGAGAAGATGGTGTACTTGCTGCACATCGTGAGTTACTTGAAGAAGCAGGTATATTTGCGCCTTTAAATGATATTCAATTCAAAGGTTATACAATGCATTCACATTATATTACTGAAACTTATCTATACGAATCACCATTGAATGACATAACATTTAATCTTCAAGCAGAAGAAGTTGTTGATGCGAAGTGGGTCAGTCCGGATGAAATTGAACAAAATTTAGATGAATTAATACCAGATTTATGGGATAGATATTGTAAGTATATTAAAGTGGGATAGTTAACATGCGTAATTTGAAGTTCGAGTTTGATCTCTTCTTTATATCGAAAGCTTTCTTAAATGAACATCAGCATAATTTAATAAACACTTTAGTTGTACCGAAAGAAGAGTTTAAGAAAAACAGTAGCTTATCAAATGTTGTTAATAATTCAACATATCAAACATGGCATCTGACATATGAGTTTGTTATTGTAGCTGAACCAGGATGGTATGAAAGCATAGAAAATACATTTAAAGATGCATTGAAACAAGAAATGATTGATAATGGTACTCAGCTGATTAATGATGATAGACTAATAACTTCAGCATATTGGGATGTGCTTACAAGAAATGAACAAATAAGCTTTATCCAACAGTGCGATGATGAACCTAGCAAAACAGATATAACGCAGTTCAGTACAATAGCTCATCTTACTGCATTGCATAATAAATTCCCGGAAAACCATGGCGCAAATTGTTTGTCGGCAACACTGTATGCATTAACTAAAAATCCATTTATATTAGAACAGTGGGTGCATCAGGAAACCTTTATGCTCTTCCTTAACCGTCTTGGATACAAAGAAGTGGAATCTTCATTTAGCAGTGGAGATATTATCTGTTTCTATCATGACGATGTACTTACACATGCATGTTATGCGATTGATGACGAATATGTCTTTAACAAGCCAGGACAGACATTCTGGGAGCCGTGGACGATAGAACGTTTTGAGGAGATTCATAATAATAGAAGTGAAAATAAATATAAAATATTTAAAAAAATGGCTACATAAACGACTAACATAACACAATATGTTTATATTATCATACAGAAAAAATATACCCATCACTCAAACTCTTGAGCGATGGGTTTGTCCTTTAAAATATATGTTTATATCGAAATGTGAGTAAACATATCAATAAGTAAGCAAGCGATGCTACAACAAATGCGAATACTAAGGTAACGTGTTCTGCTAGTAACGACATCACAAATGTTGATAAACAAAATCCTAAACTATATATACTCTGATTCAGTGTATAAGTATCAAGTAGTGTATCATGATTTAAATGCTTTTGTATTTCTGTGTGTAGTGATATAGATAATAATTGCTCTATAATACCATAAAGCCAAGATAGCAGGACTGCTAGTATTAACCACCTGTTAATCCCGAAGACAAACGTAATGAGTGAAAGCAGCATATATCCACTGAAATAGAAATGCACGATATTCAGTTTTTCGGTCAAAAGAACCATCTTTGATCCGACAAGTAAACCTACGAAAAATGCTGCGTTGATAATACCAAACCAGTATGATGGGGCATTTAAATATTCTTTTACAAAGGCAATCATTATTGCAGCAATCCAGACAGCATGGCCAAATGACGCGATGAAAGTATTCCAATTTAAATATTGACTGTAGCTGGTACGATTGCTTTTAATAACCGCTTTGAAACTTTTGGAATCTATATACTCACTCTCTACAGTATTAATATTAAAATTTATCTTCATCATAAATATCACAGATATGATTGACAAGATGACACAGAACATCATCAATCCATCACTATGCAGGAATGCTAATAATATACTACCTAATGCCCAGGCTGAAATTTGTATCATATTATTCATACTACTTATTTTTCCGTTTGCTCTAAGTATATTATCCTTTAACTCAAAGTAGGGGATTAATGTGTTGCTTAATGGATTTGTAAAACCATCTAAGAACGCAATCATAAATGCTAATCCTAATATATAAAAATAGTGCAATTCAATATACATTGAACCAACCAATATAATCAGTAAGCCACATTTCATCGTTTGATTAAACACTAAAATATATTGCTTTTGAAATCTTGAATATACAATTGGTGCGATAAACCCACTTATAAAATAAGCAGATGTGAAGAAAATAGGAACTAATGCACTTAATTGAATAGAGTGCGTTAATTCATATAGATAAGCAATCAGTGCAATAATATAAATATTATCGCTCGTATTGGCGAATAACTGACTAAAGTATAAGTATTTAAAGTTATTTGTAAATCCTTTCATGATTTCCCCCTAATTTAAGAAGATCATAGACTTACAAATACAACTTATTTAATTGTTTTTATTGATTTATAAGTCTACGTCTAATTGATGAATTAGAAAGAAAACATTACATATGAGATCACCTTTTATTGTTTTTAATGCATTCATCTTATCATTATCAGAAAATTTTTACAATATATTCATTTTTCTCTTAATTTATTAATTACTATTTCTGATATTTCACGATTTGTTAACCATCTATTTTCACTAGGATGTTTTCCTAATTTTATAATATTAATTTCTCTTTGAAATGTATAATTTCTACTAGATGTACCTTTAATTAAATAAATTTGACTATTAAGAATATTTTGTCGGTCAATAAAATCATTAAAAAGTTCATAATAAGGACTATGTATCCAGGCAATAATTTTAGTTATTTTTTCGTTTTTTATGAAGTCTAATAAGTTTGTATAATTTTGTTTGTTTCTATAATCAAATTGAAAAAAATCTACGTGTGACATCTTTAAAATATCCTTATATTTCTCTTCATTTCTACTACATAAATAAATTTCCTCTTGATACTCTTTTGCAGCCCACTTACTAAAATCTAATAACATACCTGAACCGCCAATAATTATTATTGTCATTTATATCACCTCTTAATTTATTTTAATTTTTATAAGGTTGTTAATACTACTCTTATATTGTCTTAAATTCAGGAGCGCACCTATGAAATGTTAAATATGAGGTTATACAAATAAATTCGCAGATTCAAAATTCTTTACTTTGTTCATACATATTATTATTCTTTATTTTCCGAAAATTCTATATAATAAATATAATACAAATGATGGAGGTTGGACGCAATGTCATTAGGGGTTAAACGTGGTCAGGTTGTATTAAGTGAATACCAAGAAACTTGGGTAGATGAATATAATCATGTTAAAAATGAAATTCTTAAAGTTGTGAAGTTAGACAAAAACGCCATTCATCACATTGGAAGTACATCTATACCTGGTTTATCAGCTAAGCCTATTATTGATATATTAATAGGCGTTGAAGATTATATGTCACTTCCTGAATCTTTTTTTGAAGCATTAAAGACAATAGGTATTTATAGATTGCGTGTTGAAAAAGATGATGAAATTGTGTTGGCGAAATTCGAGGATGAGTCTTTTCAAAAACACACCCATTTTATTCATATAGTAAATAAAGAGAAGCAGAAATATACAGAATTATTAAAGTTTCGAGATTATTTACGTTCACATTCCGATACTAGAATGGAATATCAACGTTTAAAAGAGAAGCTATCGTCACAATACGCAGATGATAGACCTAGATATACACAAGAAAAAGAAGCATTTATCAAATTAATTATTAATAATGAATAGAAACCATGTTTTTTGTTTGAAAATCATCTCAGAAATATGTAATTCATTCTTATACAAATAAAATATGAAAGTATGTGATTATAATGAATAAAGATTTGACAAAAATATTAGATTTTACAATCGAGTTAGAAAAATTAAAAACTGTGACTAGAATGAATAAAACAGTTGATAACAGACAAGAAAATAGTGCTGAACATTCCTGGCATGCAGCTTTTGTAGCAGAAACTTTTTCAAAATTTTATCCCAAAGCGTTAGATACAAATAAAGTTATAAAGATGTTACTGATTCATGATGTTGGTGAAATTAATGTGGGTGATACATTTTTATATGATGAGGTAGGTAAGTCAAGTTCTTTTTCAAAAGAGCGAACTTCATTAGAAAATACTTTACTGAATTTAGATAAAGATCTTAAGAAAAAATATATAAAGCTTTGGGAGGAATTTGAAACAGGTCATTCTGAAGAAGCCAAATTCGCAAGAATTGTAGATGCTATATTACCTTTGATAAATCATTATGTGACAGGAGATGCAAGCTCAACTGAAGCAAGATTGACAAAATCTCAAGTTATAACAAAAAAACAATTTATAAATGTAGATTCTGAAGAATTATGGGAATTAGCAGCTCATATTATTGATAAAAGTGTTGAAAAAGGTCTTTATGAAGATAAGTAATAATTATTTATACTCGTTCAATGGTATTGATAGTTTCTAAATAATTATTATTAATTTAGGGGTGGGTATTGTGTCGAGAAATAACTTCTACGATTCAGACGGCTTATTTAAAGAATTTACATCCATTAGAGAAAACAAAGTTAATTTTAATGATTTAATTGAGACACCTATTTTATTCAGTATGTTACCTGATTTAAAAAATAAAACTGTATTAGATATTGGCTGTGGAATGGGACAACATGTCAGGCAATATGCCGATATAGGCGCTAAATCTGTATTAGGTATTGATATCTCTGAAAAACTTCTAGCAATTGCCGAAGAAAAGTTTAACGGTAAGAACATTGAATACCAAATGAAATCATTTGAAGATTTAGTTTCTTTAAATCAGCAGTTTGATGTTGTTACTAGCTCATTAGTATTTGATTATGTACAAGATTTTGATCAACTTATGAAAGATATTAGTCAGATAACACATCATAGTTCAGAAATTATTTTTAGTATGTCTCATCCAATTGTTACTTCGTATGATGAGTCTTTCCCAAGATGGACACGTGATAACGATGGCAACAAACTATATGCCAATGTTTATAATTATTTTATTGAAGGGGAGAAACTTTATTCATGGGGTGGTACGGAGATAGTTAATTATCACAGGACATTATCTAGTGTAATTAATTCGATAATTCAATCAGGCTTCACAATTATTGAGTGTCGGGAATCATTAGCTGATGAACATCTTAGAAAAGTATATCCTGAAGTTTTTGCAGGTACTATCCATCGACCGGATTTTATTTTCTTTAAATGTATAAAGTTATAACTTTTAAATAGAACTAGCACATATTATTGCTAGTTCTATTTATTTCTTAATAAATATTTAAATATTCTAAAGATTGTTATATAATATAATTAATTTTTATGAACGGAGGTGTTGGTATTGTTTTTAGAAGTTGCGAAGCGTATGCGTTTTGTTTTAACGGTACGTGGGAAATTTGCGTTTAAAATGACAAATTGGTGGAGTCTGCCCTTTTTTAAGCAAATACAACTTCTAGAGGAATACTAACACGGTTCCTCTAGCAAACTAGAGGAGAGAAAAAATGAATATTTTAAACGTAGCCCAAGTATCAAAATCTTTTACAGGTGATGTAATATTTGAGAATATTAAATTTGAAGTAAACGATCACGATCGTATTGGTCTTATCGGAAGAAATGGTGAAGGTAAAACAACCTTATTCAAACTCATTTCAGGAGAAGAGCGTCCTGATAGTGGTTTTATTAGTTTATCAAAAGATATACGCGTTGGTATTTTGAGCCAAATCCCAAAATTCCCGGATGACATGGATGTTTATTCATGTTTATCACAAACTTATATTGATCTTGATGTAATAGAGAAGAAAATGAAAGAATTAGAATCAAAAATGGCAAGTAACCCTGATAATCTTGAAAAGATTTTAGTTCAATATGCCAATATACAAGAGCAGTTTGAAGTACTAGGTGGTTATGAAAAGGGTAGTAAAATCAACTTTGTAATGCACGGTCTTAAAATTAATCCATTGGCCGGTAGACTTTGGTCTCAGCTTTCAGGTGGAGAACGTACTAAAGTTGGTTTAGCCATGTTATTACTTCAATCACCGGAATTATTACTACTGGATGAACCGACAAATCATCTGGATATCGATAGTATTGAATGGTTAACGCAATTTATTAAAAATTATAAAGGTGCTGTTATTATTATTTCTCATGACCGTTATTTTCTTGATGAGACGGTGAGTAAAATATTAGAGATAGATCAACAAGCGCTGCATATTTATCACGGAAATTATTCTTACTTCATAAAAGAAAAAGAAGATAGAATCTTAAGAGAGTATGAAGAATACAAAAATCAACAGAAGAAAATTCAAAAGATGAAAGCACAGATCAAACAATTAAAAATATGGGCGAATCAAGCTGTACCACCAAATGCCGCAATGCATCGTCGCGCAAAAAGTATGGAAAAAGCTTTGGCTAGAATAGAAATAAAAAAGAAACCGATTATTGATGCTAAAACAATGCAGCTTGATATTCAAAGTGCAGACAAATCTTCTAAAGATGTGTTCACTTTAATTGATGTTGCCAAAATGTATGATGATATATTGTTTGAAGATGTAAATATGAAAATCAGAAGAAATGATAGGATTTCTATTGTTGGAGCCAATGGTACAGGAAAAAGTACGTTAATAAAAATGATGTTAGAGGATGTTTTTCCTGATGAAGGCGAAATCATTATTGCACCTAATATTAAGATTGGTTATCTGTCACAACATCATTTTACTGAAGACAATGATACTGTTTTAGACGCGTATCGTGCATACGCATCAGTCACAGAAGGTGAGGCTCGTAATCATCTCGCTGGATTTTTATTCTATGGTTATGACGTATTTAAAAAAGTGAAAGATTTAAGTGGTGGTGAGAAGATGCGTTTACGATGGGCACAAATTATGTCGAATGATTTTAATGTACTCATTCTCGATGAACCTACTAAC
This sequence comes from Macrococcoides caseolyticum, assembly GCF_021366795.1. GTDB lineage: Bacteria > Bacillota > Bacilli > Staphylococcales > Staphylococcaceae > Macrococcoides > Macrococcoides caseolyticus_A. The sequence continues at coordinate 15,510 of NZ_JAHCPS010000005.1, forward strand.
CATTTAGACATTGAATCTAAAGAACTATTAGAAGATGCTTTAGATAAATTCGAAGGAACGATTATCGCTGTTTCGCATGATAGATATTTTCTTGATAAGTTTTTTGATGTTACTTATTGGATTGAAGATAAAAATGTAAACATGTATTTAGGAAATTATAGTTATGCGAAGCAGAAAAAAGCTGAATAAACGTAACTCTTTATGTTTATTTAGGTTTGATGTTTCTAATTTTTTTATTAAATGAGTAATATTTCAATCGATTCATGATACTATATTAGTGAACTACACTCTTAATAGGATGTGATTATTTCATGAATATTAATAATCTAAAGCTTACTCAGCTCTATTTGAATCAACGTAAAGTGGATGAGGTAAGTGAATGGCTAGATGATGTTTCTATCAAAAATACAATAATCTCAGTAATTCAGTATGACAATCAATTTTACATCGTTGATGGTCATACACGTTGCTTCGTTGCTTTACAAAGAGGGGTTATTGATATCCCGGTTGAAATTTATGATATTGATAATACATCAGTAGAGATGCAATTATATCTGGATTGTATAAAGTGGTGTGAACAAGAAAATATTCATCATATTAATGACCTATCCCACCGCATTCTAGGAGAAGAAGCGTTTGACAAACTATGGATTGAGAGATGTCAAAATCATATGGAAGATATTCAGGATGCTCGTGATGCTGATATTGCTTATCGTGAACATTTGAACCATAAGACGACATTCACTCACGAAGAAGTCATGAAACAATTCAACTTGTAATCCTACACCAATCTGTTATAATAAATATATAACAGATTGGTTTTTATTTTTGCCTTTAAATCTGTTCTATACTTTGTATAACAGAGAGGTGGTTCAATGTACATAGAAATTGATGAAACGAGCAGTACACCGGTCTATTTACAGCTGGCAAACCAAATCATTCATCACATCGCAGTAGGGAATGTCGTACCTTATGATCCGTTACCATCTGGCAGAGCATTTGCGAAGAGTCTTCAGATTAATATGCATACGGTGAACAAAGCCTATCATTATCTGGAGGAGAAACAATTGATTCTTGTGCAGCCGAAGTCCGGAGCGATAATTCATCCTGATGCGTTAAAAATCGCAACTGATTCTGAGAAAGAGGATTTACTCAATCGTTTGAAACCGATTATTGATGAAGCGAAGTGTAAGCAATTGAGTGTTAACGATTTACTGAAATTACTTGAAGGAGAGGGTTAGTCATGGAAGGTTTATTATTAAGTGGATTATTACTTTTAACAGGGTTATTATTTTTATTAAATGCACGTTTTGTCCGTCGAAATATTTTATTTAGCGTGTTTATCCCTGAACAAGAAACGAATAACAGCATAATTCAAACCATTAAATCTCGTTTTATTAAACAAGTGATTGGACTTGCTGTTGTTATCGCTTTGCTAAACGGCATTACGTTTTATATATTTCAATCATCTACTGGTGTGCTATTATTTGTTATTTGGATTCACCTTTTAATCATTGGAGGTGTTTATCTTTATAAACAAGCACATGATCATTTAAAATCTGTGAAGACACAAGAGGATTGGATGAAAGATATTAAAGTTGTTAAAGCTACAGACACATCTTTGATGGTTGAAAGTTCTCCATTACCGAACTTTTTATTTATTATGCAATTCATTGCGTTTATCATTGCTTTTATCTTTGTCGCGATCAACTATGATAAAATCCCTGAAACGATTGCAACACATTGGAATTTTGAAGGGAAAGCTGATGATTTTAGTACGAAAAGTTTCTTTAGTGTATATGGTGTCGGCTTGATTGGTTTAGTGATTTTATTTGTATTATGGGCAAGTGCGAAAGGGACGAGCTTCTTTAATACAACAGTAAATCCCGCTGCGAAATCAGCGTCATTAAGTTATATTAAACAGTCTAAACTGATTAATAGCATGATGATTCATTTATTATCATTTGCGATGACTGTTCTGTTTATTTTAATTTTGATACGACCTGTGATTTACGATGGCGACTATTTACCGAATGGCATCATGATGACCATTTTAGGATTGATATTATTAATCACCGTTGTTTGTATTTATTTACAAGTTGCTGAAGATCGTAAATTTAGAAAAGCGATTGCTTCATCTTCTACTGATAAAGCACCATATTTTGATGAAGATAATTATATTATGGGATTATTTTATTATAATAAAAGTGATATGAATGTTTGGGTACCAAAACTTTCCGATATCGGAATGACGCTCAATATGGCGCGACCGATGGCTTGGTTTATCGCGTTTATGCTTATTGGGTTACCCTTTGTTATCATTGCGCTTATTGCAATTTTCTCATAATGAGGAGGATTTACATGATTACCTATGAAATGCTGTCTAAAGATGATGCGCATCTTTTACATGACTTTTTCACTTTAGTATTAACACATACATTTAATAACAATGGCATTGACGATGATGAAGATTTGCAAGTTGAGATTGATAAGAAAATGACTTATGTAACGTCTTACTTTGAGCATCATGAAGATATTTTTATAGTGGCCAAAGAGGGTAATGCACTGGTTGGCACTATTGGTTTCTATAAACCAAACGTTATTATTAAAGAGCTTTTAGGAGATAAAGTTGCTGATATGAAAGAAATGGGTTCACTCTATGTTCACCCTGGTTATCAAAATCAAGGAATAGGTAGTACGTTAATTACGCAGATGACAAACTATTTAAAAGATCAGGGGATTCATCATTATTGTTTTGATTGTGGGTATAACAAGTCTATACAGACTTGGTCTCGCAAATTCGGTGAACCTACATATTTCTATAAAGATCATTGGGATGTTGGAGATCATCATGCAGTTTGGGTGATTGATATAGCAGAGGATACTCTATGATTCAACAATTAACAAAACTAGGGTTTGAAGAAACTAATAGAATCGTGTGTTTTAAAAAGAAAATAAAATGATTTAAATGTTCATTGCATATATTCCGGCAAATGTGGAGTTGTATTCCATATTTGCCGGACTTTTTTGTAGGTTTTTATAATTTTTTACGGCTAATATGGACTGTCACTCCATATTAGCCGTTTATTTATCTTTGTTTTAATAATTTTTAAAATGAGAACATATGTTCTCATTTTATTGAAATAGAACATATGTTCTGGTATAATGAATATATCATCAAAGATTATAAGAGGGTGCTTACTATGTATGATTACAGTCTATGCGAGAAAAGGAATGTACTCTGTATCGACCAGAAGAGTTTCTTTGCGAGTGTTTCTTGCATCATGAAAGGGCTTGATCCTATAAATACAAAGCTCGCTGTTGTCGCTGATACGAAACGTCAAGGTTCGGTTGTCCTTGCTGCGACACCACCACTAAAGGCATTGGGTATTAAGACAGGCTCACGTTTATTTGAAATTCCACATCGTTCTGATATTTACATTATTAATCCGTCTATGAAAGCCTATTTAAATGTTGCCAGTCAAATCGCCGAGATTTCATTACAATATGTTGCGCCTGAAGATTATCATCAATATAGTATTGATGAATTTTTTATGGATGTGACGAAGAGTTATCATTTATATGCCAAGACACCCTATGAACTTGCCGTTAGAATTAAGAATGAAATTTACGATAAGACAAAGATTCAATGTGCTGTGGGTATAGGGGATAATGTCTTACTCAGTAAGATTGCGCTGGATATGGAGGCGAAGAAGCAACCAGATGGGATAGCTGAATGGCATTATGAAGATGTTCCGGAGAAAATGTGGTCGATTGAGCCGCTGAGTAAGTTTTGGGGGATTAATCGTCGTACAGAAAAGAAGCTCAATCAGAAGGGGATATTTACGATTGGACAGCTTGCAAACTATCCCCATCACTATTTAAAGCGTGATTTTGGAATTATCGGGGTAGACTTGCATCTCCATGCGAATGGTATTGATTCGAGTTTAATTCGAGAGAAACATCATATTTATAAACCCTCTATTAATAAGAGTCAGATTTTAATGCGTGATTACCGTTTCGATGAACTACGAGCTGTTGTGTTAGAACATGTTGAAGAAGTGACGTTTAGATTACGTGCTGACAATATGATTGCACGTACGATTTCTTTTACGGTTGGTTATAGCGATGAAGGGAAAGTGAATAAGAGCTATACGTTATCTGAAGGGACGAATTTAACGGCGGATATCTTTCAGGTTGTGTGGGGATTTATGATGCAGCTATGTGATAAGAAACGGATGTATCGTACTTTGAATATTTCTCTGACGAACTTTATACGTGAAGAAGATCGTCAGCTGTCGCTCTTTGTCGATGAGTTTGAACGAGAGAAACAGGAACGATTAGAGAAGACAGTTGATCAGTTGAAAATACGATTTGGGAAGAATAGCGTGCTGCGTGCAGTGTCATATACAGAGCAGGGTACAGCAATGAAGCGTAATGGATTGATTGCTGGGCATAAAGCATAATCGTAATCACCTCAACTAGATAGACTTTTTTACAACTAAATATTCATGTGGTATAATTACACCATTCTAAGATAACGAGGTAAAGGTCATGGTAATTCTATAACACCAAATGATGATATTGAATATAATATTATAATTTGTGATGTATAGGATAACTATGCCCTTTTTTAATATCATCATTTGGACTTTCATATATTAAAAAATGAGAGGAAGAATGACATGATGCTACAATTCAATAATATTCGTAAGCAAATTAAACATGCTACTTTATTTGAAATAGACGAACTAAAGGTTAATCAAGGAGAAAAGATTGGCATAATCGGTAAGAATGGTTGTGGTAAATCTACTTTACTTAAAATAATCGCTGAAATAGACAATGATTATACAGGCACAATAATAAATCCATTCATAACACAATACGTGCCTCAATTAAAAGAATTAACAAACGAGTCAGGTGGAGAACAGACAAAACGTTACTTGCTTGATGCCTTTAACAGCAATAATGCATTATTATTACTCGATGAACCATCTACTAACTTGGATACAAACAATATTAAATGGCTCGAAAACCAAATCAATCAATATAGAGGTACGATGATCATTGTCAGCCACGACAGGGCATTGCTCAATAACACAGTAAATAAGATCTTAGAAATAAATAAATCAAAGTTAAATGTATACGTAGGTAACTATGATGATTACACTGAGCAGAAAGAAAGTGAATACGCGCAGCATGTAAAAGAATATGAACAGTATCATATGAAAATTAATCAGCTACAACAGGAATCCATCGAAAGAAATAAACAGGCCAAAAACTTTAAAAAGAGAAAGAAAAACGTTAGTATCTCTGACTATAAAGTGAACTCCAGAATGGGTGCATATGACAGTCAGGAAAAAGCAATCGCCAAATCAAGTAAGGTACTACAAAAACGTATAGAACAAATGGAAAAAGTGGAGAAACCTATTACAGAAAAGCAATATAAGATTAAAGCAATCGGAAAATTGAAAAATACAGGTGCAACATTAATCAACATAGAAAATTTCGATATTCGCATTAAAAATGTTCTTTTATTTAATGCTGGAAACTTCAAAGTCGTTCAGGGGGATAAAATTGCAATAACTGGCGCAAATGGAAGTGGTAAAACGACTTTTATTAAGCAATTAATAGCGCAACAAGTAGATGGTTATTATAATCCGAATATAAAAATAGGGTATTTTGCACAAAACTTAACGACATTAGACGAACAAAAAAGTATATTTGAAAATGTACAAAATACTTCTATGCAAGATGACATACTCATAAGAAATATACTGGCTGCATTAGGTTTTGAATATTCAAGATTAAACCGGGAAATCAAGTATCTTTCCGGTGGTGAGCGTGTCAGATTACAAATCATAAAATTGTTGCTCGGTGACTATGACATATTAATCCTAGATGAACCGACAAATTTTCTTGATATTGTAATGTTAGAAGCACTAGAGAAGTTTCTAAAAGATTACCCTGGTAGTTTTATAATAATTTCTCACGATGAACAGTTTATTGATAATACTACAAAAACGAAATACGTCATAAAACAACAAAAATTATTAGACGAAACGAAGCAGAGAACGTATCAAACGACAGAGCATAGTAACATACAGCTATTGGAGTATAAATTAGAGCAAATGATACTCAATCCTGAAGTAGATATGCAGGATGTCATCAAACTAAAAGAGGAAATCGAACAACTAAAAAATTAAATAAATTTGAGCAAACAAAAAAACTTTCAGTCTTCTGAAAGTTTTTTACTGTTTAACCACCAACTCCGCAAAGTTATAAAATCCACTTGATGTTACATGTGCATTATGGATTTTCTTAGGCACTTGAACTTCTCTTATGATATTAAAGATAGGGTAGAGGAGATGTGCATCAAATAGGTGTCTATTTATTGTATGGTTCATGTCATCCCAATGTGTCGTGTCTGAAGAGAGATATTGGTGATAATACGCATTTAACGCATCAAATTGATTTGAAAGATGATAATGCATCATTGTATTTTGATAGAGCAGCGTAAAGTATTCGAATGAATCCGCTTCAGTAAAGTACATACCATGGATATAAAGGTCACCATCCATTTTGATTTCGCTATTAAATGACGTCATAATATCGATGGGTTTTAAGACCGCTTCAATATCAAATTGATGTAAATATCGCTTGATTTGAAGCATCTTTTTTTCAATATAACTTGGATAGATGATAGTGATTGAGAATGACGTCTCTAAATGTTTAGGTGAATTCATAGTAAGTGCTTGTTCTTCAAGGATATATGCCGTATTCATACCTGTATGAGGATCATCGATGTGATGCACAGATTGCTGTAACAAGTGATGTATCGTTGCTTTTTGAGTTGCTGTTAATGTACTTTGACGGAGTGACAATACATAATAAAATCCATCAGTGACTTGAATATGATTCACAGCATTTGAAGACTCATTGACATCAATTGTATAATCTGACTGTTTTAGTTTAGGAATATAAATCAATTCCACTTCATCTAAATAAGCACGATAACCGTAATATTGTTCAAACGCTTTAAGTACAGTTTGAAAATCATTGTTCTCAGAAATATAGAAAGGTCCTGTTCCAATGATTCGATTGTTACCTTGTTTATAGATTGCTAAATTTAGTTTGCATAATACATCTTTAAAGTGTGGGTAATGTTGATAATGCACTTTTAATATATAAGGTTGTATGACTTCAATATCCGTGATCGGACTGAGTAATACTTTCAATTCCTGATGTACTTTTGCTGATAACAAACAGCGTTTTACATCTTCACTCGTAACTTGTGTACCATCATGGAAAGACACATTTTTTCGTAAATATATCATTGCATAATCTGTTTGGAAATCAATATGTTGCGCAATTTTGAATTGATATGAATGCCTGCTACGGTTATAGGTCATTAGAGTGTCATATACATTGCTTAATATATTAGAGCTATTTATATCCAATACCTCTAACGGATGCTCAAAGAGCGGAGCATAGCGTTTCCTAACGATTAATTTATCCTGTTTCTCCGGTGATATCCCAAGGAGTTGGTTCGCTTTCGTAATTAATATTTGCTTATGCTCAAGAGACCAGTCCCATGTTAAATATTGAATCGCATCTGAGAGCTGATATGGCGTTATAAGTTGAATCACTTTATCAAAATACATTTGATCGATATTCATATGCCATTCTACTGTCGTTTTATTCCCTCTGCCACGAGCACTGACGTATGATAATATACCGTCCTCTTGCCATCTGTTTAAACTTCTTGATAAATGCTTTTGACTAACATCAAGTATATTGGAAACTTCAGATTGATGGAATGCTGTTAAATTAAGATTATAAAATGAAAGTAATAATCGCTCCATAAAACCTCCTAAAAGTAGACTGATAATAAAAAGTGTCTATTTTTAATCATTTAAGTCTACTTTATCATATATAAAAAGATATAGGAGGACAAAATAATGAAAGTAAGAGAATTACCGATTAATATTCAACTCAGATTATGGGGGTCATTCGTCAATCGGTGTACATATAGTGCGACATTACCGTTCATTGCACTCTATTTAACTGATGCTACGAATGCACAAATTGCAGGGACATTTTTAGCAAGTATCGTGTTCGTTCAATTTATGGGTAACATATGGGGAGGCTATTTAGTAGACCAATTTCCTCGTAAGAAGATGTTAATATTTGGTTCATTCACAGAAGCAATGGCTTTATTCATGATGTGGATTACAGTGGTTTATGAATGGATATATATTTTTATGCTGTCATTCATACTCTTTACTATCTTCAGTGCATTTCGCAGACCATCGATGAGTGCACTTGTACAAGATTCAGCCACTGAAGAAAATAAAAAATTACTCTATCGAATGGATTACTGGCTCATTAATTTATCCCTAGCGATAGGGGCATTACTTGGTGGATTATTTTATAACGAACATAAAAGCTGGTTATTCTTTTCAACTGCATTTGTTGCTTTAATTTTAAGTTTTCTATATATGAAGTACATTGAAGAGACAAACAGCTTTATCAGAAAAAAGGAACATAAAAATGTGTTAGTTGATTTAGCCATTGCCTACCAAACAGTGATTAAAGATACACGTTTCGTATTAATGGTCATAGGGCTTATGTTAATCGCAACGGTTGAATTAATGAACAGCACATATGTCGCTGTACGTTTACATCAACATTTTGAAACGATTGAACTATTTGACTTTAAAATCACAGGTGTAAGAATGTTCACTGTAATTAATTTAGTCAATACGATTACAGTCGTTTCATTTTCTTTATTGATAGGAAAGTGGATAGAAAGATTTAAAGTGCATAAAATACTCGCAATCGGATTGATGATGTATGCATTAGGATACACTGTTCTAACTTCTGCTAACCTGTGGTGGCTGATCATCATTGCTATGCTTATCGCAACATTCGGTGAAATGATTTATGCGCCAATTAAGAGTGCTGAGATGCTGACGTTAATACCGAAAGATAAAAGAGGTACTTACAATACTTTTAATTCATTAACATTTAGTGGCGCACAATTATTATCCAATGGCGCACTCGTCATCGGAGCCTATTTAAATCCATATGCAATAAGTGGTGTCGTCTTTATCATCATTATGATAGGGTCACTGCTCATGATGAATAGCTTATTTAGGATGAAAAAGATTAAAAATACGTAAATACGAAAACTTTCAGTCTACTAATAATTTCTTCGATTTCTCAAAAAACTTTCAGTTAACTGAAAGTTTTTCTGTTTTTCTAATAAATTTGCAGTCAACTGAAAGTTTCTGAATAAATCTCTTTATTAGAAATTAATACAAACGGAAACATCATAATTACCATTGTACTCCCTTGCATTATTCGATAAGATTAAATTATCAGTCAATTAGAAAAGGGGAATCGATATGTATCCAGATGTAAAAGCAACAATGCAGGAGATCGAACGTTTAGTAAATATTCCTGGTCCTTCAGGGTTTGCTTTTAAAGCGATTGAGTATGTGACAGAAACGTTAGAATCAGTGGGTTACGAGGTACAACAAACAAATAAAGGCGGCGTGCTCATCTCAGTTCCAGGGAAAGATGATACAAAGCACAAATACTTAACAGCGCACGTCGATACGTTAGGGGCGATGGTAAAAGAGATTCTACCGAGTGGCCGCTTGCGTTTATCAATGGTGGGTGGTTTCAGATGGAATGCTGTTGAAGGTGAATACTGCGAGATTCATTCTGCAGATAAAGTCTATACAGGAACGATTTGTTTACATGAAACGAGCGTGCACGTTTATCGTAATGCTGGAGACATTACGCGAGATGATCAGCATATGGAAGTCCGTATTGATGAAGTTGTAAAGTGTAAAGAAGATACTGAAAAACTAGGCATCAGTGTCGGAGATTTTATCACGTTCAATCCAAGGTGTGAAATTACTGAATCCGGATTTATTAAATCACGTCATTTAGATGATAAAGCAAGTGCTGCGATGCTTATCCAGTTGTTACGTCATTTAAAAGCTGAGAATATTGAATTACCACATACAACGCATTTCTATTTCTCAAATAATGAAGAAATCGGTTATGGCGGTAACTCTAATGTTCCGGAACAAGTTGTAGAATATATCGCTGTAGATATGGGCGCATTAGGTGATGGTCAGTCATCAGATGAATATACAGTATCAATTTGTGCGAAAGACAGCTCTGGTCCTTACCACTATCACTTAAAACAACATTTAGTAAAGTTATGTAAAGATAACTCTATCGATTATAAGGTTGATATTTATCCGTACTACGGTAGTGACGCGAGTGCTGCGATGCGCGCAGGCTATGAAATTAAACATGGTTTGTTTGGTGCAGGTATTGAATCAAGTCATGCTATGGAACGTACACATCAATCATCATTAGAGAATACTGAGAAGTTACTTTATCACTATGTATTAAGTTCGGTTATTGATAAATAAAATATTATTGATAGAATATTCAGAATTTATAAGTCGTATTTTTTGAGCTGCACGTCCTTTTTCGATATAATAGTCATTACTATAGAGGAAGGACGTGTTTTATTATGACGAAAAAAGTATTAATGGTACTTACAAACCACGATAAACTCAATGATGGGACGCCTACTGGTCTATGGTTAGAAGAAGCTGCTGCCCCTTATAAAATCTTCGAAAGAAATAATATTGCAGTCGACTTCGCTTCAGTTAAAGGTGGCGCGATTCCACTAGATCCAAATTCAGTCGCTAACAATGAAACAAAAACTTACACTGATGTTGTAAAGAAATTAGGCAATTCACTCAAATTACGTGATGTCGTATTCGAGAATTATGATGGTGTGTTTATTCCTGGTGGTCACGGTACAATGTACGATTTACCGAATGATCCGGATTTACAAAATATTCTTGCATTCTATAAAGAAGATGGTCGCGCTATTGGTGCAGTATGCCATGGCCCAAGCGCTTTTGTTAACGCCAAGCTTAAAGACGGTCGCTATTTAATTGATGGTGTGAAACTCACTGGTTTCACCAATGCTGAAGAAAGTGCCATGAATCTTGTCGATAATGTGCCATTTGCATTACAGTCAGAACTAGAGCAACAAGGTGGCCGCTTCGTTGTTGGCGATAACTTTACGTCTCATGTCGTAACAGATAAAAAATTCGTTACGGGTCAAAACCCACAATCAAGTGAAGCTGTCGCAGAAGCGTTTGTGAAAGTATTATAATGAATCATGAAATAAACCACGCACTTTAGCGTGGTTTATTTCATGATAAGAATATTTTTTAATATTAAGCCTAAAACAACACCAATTAATAGACTCAGCATCGTACCTAACAAGATATATTCACTTGTCTTATCTATTTTTTCTAAATTATGATTCGGTTTATCGTCTTTCAAATCATTAAATCGTAATATCGATTTACTCGCTATGACTAAACCAATCGCAGTATACTCACCAAGCGCGATAAACGTTAATATTAACAAGCGTTCAATATATCCGACTAACAAGCCTACATTATCTGTTTGTTTCGTCTTCGTTTCACTCATGGCAGAAAGAATCCACTTGATGAGTGGACCAGAGCAAATAAAAAACACAACAAATATACAAATCCATATTAACTTCATTTTACATACTCCTTAAACGTATCTTTTAACAATGGTTCAATTTCATTTGTATCATCCAATAAACGAAAGGCCGCTTCAATTGACTGTAACTGCTTTTTATGACCCTTTTTTAAATGCTCAGAAATTGTAGAAACACCTTTATCTAATGCTTGCGCAATATCCTTTTGCTGTGGATATACAAAAGATAATAATATAGCTTGTCTTTGCATTTCAGAATGATTGCGAACAATTTCGGTTAAATAGGGGAACACAACCTGGTTATATATATCGATATTCTGCCCATCAATGGTCATATAAAAATCACTCACATCAGAATGTTTAATTTGTGCAAGATTGTACCTTGCTTGTTTAATAATCGGTGCGTTCCAATGTTCTAGGTTCCCTTCAGGAAAGTCACCTTCACACGCAGCGATACCAAATTTAACTGGCTGATGTTTAAACGGCCAGAGTAGTTTAATATAATAGCTCGAAAAAAGTGTTGCTGAGAGTGATGAACTAACAAAAAATAGTTCATCCCCCATTCGAAAATTAATATATTTATAGGGTATATTTTCCGTCCATTTTTCAATCTCGATTGTTAACTGAATCAACTGCTGACTAATTTCATCTGCATTATTAAATTTCGTACTACTTGAAACGTCCATTACAAACAATGATAGCATACATGTCCCTCCAATTCGGTTAAATAAACGAATGTGATATAATTCGCTTATTTAACCGAATTATATCACAGTTTCAAGAATATGTGAAATGAATAAAATTATCATTTAAAGAATGAAATAAATACAATATATTAATGCAAATTATGAATAAAAAAGTGCTAACAAGTGATTCAATCATTATTTTTATGGTAATATGGTGCATGAGATTAATGAACAAATGTGTTCATTCGAATAAGGAGAATAAAAATGAATTTTACGAATCTAACAAGAGATGAATTTAATCAATTTGTCGACCAACAGCCTTACAGTCATTTCACACAAATGGGAGTTAATTATGACTTAAAAATAGCTGAAGGTACTGAAACCCATCTGGTAGGGGTGAAAGATGAAAATAATAATGTCATTGCTGCAGGTTTATTCACAGCTGTTCCAGTAATGAAGATTTACAAATATTTTTATGCGAACCGTGGTCCAGTAATGGATTTTTCAAATACAGCGCTTGTCACGTATTTCTTTAATGCATTTAAAAAGTACTTAAAACGTTATAATGCGCTACATTTAAGGATAGATCCATATATCCCATATCAAAAACTAAACCATGATGGTGAAGTAATAGAACGTTATCCAACAGAAACGATCTTTAACACATTAAATCAACTTGGATTCAAACACCAGGGATTCACAACCGGATTTCATCCCATTCATCAAATTCGCTTCCATTCGATACTTGATACAACGGGTTTAACTGAAAAAGAAGTATTGAATAATATGGACAGTTTACGCAAACGTAATATTAAGAAAGTGATTAAAAATGGCATAAAAGTACGTGATTTATCCATTGATGAACTCCATATCTTCAGACAATTTATGAATGATACGAGTGGAAAAAAAGAATTCGTCGACAGAAACGATGAATTCTATCGCAGTCGACTAGAACATTTTGGTGATAGAGTAAGAATGCCGCTCGCATATATTGACTTTACAACTTATATTCCAGAGCTGATGACAGAAGAACAAGACGTCAAAGCACAAATTTCAAAAGCCCAGGATGAATTGATAAAAAAACCAGATGCGAAAAAATGGAAAAATATCTTAACTGCGAGTGAAACACAACTGAATGCTGTTCAAGAAAAATTAACAGAAGCTCAAAAGTTACAGCAAGAACATGGCGATACATTACCAATTGCTGCTGCATTCTATTTAATTAATCCATTTGAAGTCGTATATTTAGCAGGAGGATCATCTAATGAATTCCGTCATTTTGCAGGCAGTTATGCCATCCAGTGGGAAATGATTAAATATACGATGACTTCAGGAATAAACCGCTATAATTTCTATGGTATTAGTGGTGATTTTTCTGAAAATGCTGAAGATGCAGGCGTCATAAAATTTAAAAAAGGATTCAATGCCGATGTTTTAGAATATATTGGTGACTTTGTATTACCAATCAACAAACCTGTTTACAAACTATATGAAACGGTCAAAAATATACGTCAATAAGATTTGAAGGGAAGATTTACATGGAATTCACTGAATTAACTGTTGCTGAATATACTGATTTTATTTGGAATACCAATGAAATGAGCCACTATTTTCAGCTACAGGAAAACATTAAAAACAGAGAAGCTGACGGATACCCCGTCGTTCTTTTAGGTGTCAAAGAAAATGGTACCGTGAAGGCAGCCAGTCTATTTTCAAAAATACCGACTTTCGGTAGATTTTTCTATTATTCTAACCGTGGACCAGTAATGGATATTACAAATTCAGAACTTGTAACATTTTACTTTAAATCATTAGATGCATATTTAAAGACCCATCAAGCGCTTTATGTAAAGCTTGATCCGTACTGGATTTATAAAACATATGATAAAGATGTTAATTATAAAGAAGAAAATGGTACAAATGATGCAATCATCAATCAACTGACATCTCTAGGCTATCAGCATACTGGCTTTACGGTCGGTTACAGTACCGAAACACAAGTAAGATGGATGAGTGTTTTGTATTTACAAGGGGAAACACCAGACTCAATAATGAAACAATTTGATTCACAACGTAAACGAAATATTAAAAAAGCTCAAAAATATGGTGTGAAAATACGTTTACTTCAAAAAGATGAACTCGATGCATTTTTAAGTTTGTATCGAGAAACTGAAGAACGTGCAGGTTTTATTGCACGACCTGATCAGTATTTTGAAGGATTTAGCAATCATTATGACGATAAAGTAATGATACCCCTTGCATATATCGATCTGGACGAATACATTGACAAGTTAACTCAAGACTTATCTGAATCAGAAGCACGTCGTGATCAGATGATGTCTAATGAAAATAAATCAGATAAGCAAATGAAGAAAATAGAACAATTAGATCGTGAAATCAATCACATTCAAAATGAATTGCTTGAAATGAGTACTTTGCGAAAAACAGATGGTAAGATTTTAAACTTAGCATCGGGCATGTTCTTCTTAAATCACTTTGAAGTGAATTATTTTTCAGGTGGTTCCAGCGAAAAATACAACAAATTTATGGGGCCATATGCAATGCACTGGTATATGATTAATTACTGTCTGGAACATGGCTATGACCGCTATAATTTTTATGGCGTATCTGGTGACTTCAGTGAATCTGGTGAAGATTATGGTGTTTATCGATTTAAACGTGGTTTTAATGCACAGATTGAAGAACTTGTTGGCGACTTTATTAAACCGATTAATAAACCTAAATATAGATTATATAAAGCAATTCAATCAACACGTTTAAAACTAAGTGAAATCAAAAATAAGCGAATGAATAAACATTAAGCAACACAATAAAGAGATATAAACAAATGCCAATATCATTGTAGCTAATACAAGTACGATGATATTGGCTATTTTCTCATATTTTAGTTTACATAATATATATTATCGGAAGTTATACATAAAAGAAGAAGATACCACCTCTTATGTGATATCATCTTCAATAACTTTTAAACATTTATTTATTTTAATTGACTTAATTCATATGCAGCAATTGTTCCACTCATTTCATGACTTGCTAACAATAAAGGTTTTTTCGTTGGTGATTGTTTTGCAGAAATAAATGTTAAACCTTCAGGTGAAATATCTTTATTATCATTTGCTTTAAAATATGTCTCAAATACTGGGTGTTTTGGGTTTGAGACATTATAAACCATAATTCCGCCAACTCGTTCTAAACCAATAAACGCATATGTTTTACCATTAATGTTACCAGTTACAACAGACTCAGGTTCAGGACCTTTATCATCACTTCTAGAATCAAATTCAATTTTTCCGATTTCTTCCTGCTGACTATTGAAAACAGACTGATCTGCTTGCGCAGTAATTGTTTCAAAGTCTGAACCAGAATCATAAACTAATCCTAAATCATTAGCATTTCTGATAGAAAATGATCTTCCACCAAATGTTACAGGCACAGTGTATTTACCATCTTTATTAACAAAACTTTGTGAAGTCGTTGTTTTAAGACGTCCTAAGCCTTTTTTATCTTTCAATTGGTCAAGTGTGACGTTTTTTAAGTAAGGACGAGTGAAATCAAATTGATCTGCAATATCAGCGATTCTTGTCTCTTCACTAAATCCTTCATAGTCCTGTGCATCCCCTTCGTTAGCAGTTAATAAGTAGGTTTTACCTTTAATTTTCATTTGTGCAATACCGTCCGGCTGATACATCCCTAATAAAGGATAGTTCTGCATGTTGATTTTGTTATCTTTGTCAGAAACATCAATTTTATTTTTTAAGTACGATTTATATCCCAAGCTTTTCACTTTAACAAATTTTTCATTTTTAATATCAAATTTAGCGATGGCATTACGTTCCTGAATCGTAATATAGGCAAATTTATTATTTTCGTCAATTGTAACGTATTCGGGCTCTAAATTAAGGAAACTTTCGTCGGCATTTCGGCCTAAATAGCGTAAATTAGAAGGTATCATTTCTTTTTTAAATCGGACAGTCTTGACAGCAGATTGTTTCACTTTCCCGCTTCGATTCACTTTAATAGAGGATACAGAACCTTCAGGGTTGATTGTATATGCATCATTCGGTTCACCTTCATTAGCCACGATGAGCTTTTTGTTGTCATGTGTAAACGTTAACATATCAGGGAGTGCGCCCACACTAACTTTGCTAATTAACTTACCATCTTTATTTAAGAACGCAACAAGACCATTGTCTGTTTTTTCTTTAGCAGGAATACTGACGGCGATATAATGATATTTTTTATTTACTGCAACACTGGTAATATCGCTACCCTCTACACCTAAATCTTTTAAAAATATTCTTTTCTTTAAAGTAAATTTCCCCTTAGATAAACGAGACATATCAAGAATATCAACAGCATTTAATGCACCATTAATTGAATATGCCTGTTTATACTTTGTATCATAACTTACAATTTCAGTCCCACTTTCACCGAATTCAGTTTCAGAATCATATCTTGCTAACTGTGATACTTTAATCTTACTATTTGATCCGTAACTATTAACAGATTGTGCATCAGCCATCGGCGTTGAAACAATAGAAAATAAAGCTAATGTGCTAATCATTTTACTTACTTTTTTCATGTCGCTTCTCCTTTGTTTATAAAATATATGTAACATAGAATAATTTTATAGAAAACTTGTAAATCAACAATAAAAAATATTAATTCAATGTAAATATTAAATTACAAAATAAACACCCTTAAAGTAGAAGATTAAGATTTAACTTTAAGGGTGCACAATTGTACAATTTTATTATTATTTAGATTTACTTTCATGATGTTTAATCGATTCCATTTCATATCGATTGGCTTCTTCATCATATTTGCGTTGCTCTAATTTTGCTTTTTGTTTTAATTTTTTCTGTTTACGATAATCCTTTGTCATATACCAAAAAACTAAACTAAGCAGTAAAGAGATAATCGCTAAAAAACTAGCATAACCTAACAACGGCTGATACGTTATTTCAAAGAAATTGGGTAAAATAAACGCTGCACCTGCTAATAATACAAATGTCATTATCGGTGCCAGTAGATATCGACCTAACGCTAAACCAAAAATCAATGAAATGACTAACATACCTACGATAGAAATTAATAAAAACTGTGGTATTTCATAAAAACTAATAGCTAATAACATCTAATCACTCACTATCTTATAAATTTATATCACGAATATATTATACCCTTAAACAGTGCAGAATATATTTATAAGTTAAAAAATAAACATTAAGATTTCTAAATATTCATAATAAAGTTATAATAAAAGATAAATGATTAATTGTGAAAAGGAGAATGTTTATGCGTTTACTCAATCGTAATGAAGTGCCTATCGAAGAAACTTGGGATTTAACACCCTTATTCAAAACAGATGCGGCGTTTTACAAACAACTTGAAAATACTTTAGCAAAAGTAGAAGTATTCAATCAGTTCTATAAAGGCAAACTTAATCATATGGAAATCGTTATTCGTAGTCTCGATGAATATGCAGCAATCAAAAAAGAAATTGATCATTTGAGTAGTTATGCTTCACTCTTGTTAAGTGTCGATCAGACAGATGAAAATGCCGAAAAGTTATACAGCAAATTCTCAAATACATATGGTGTCATCGCAAGTATGCTTTCATTTGTTGAATCTGAAATTCTTGCTTTAGATAATAAAATCTTAACTGAATTAACTGAACATGCACCGGTTTACAAACGATACTTAGAGCGATTAATCGAACGTAAACCCTATCAACTTCATCCTGAAGTAGAAAAAGCATTAGCATCCTTTACGCCCATTTTTAATGCACCATACAACTTATATGATACGACAAAAATGTTAGATATTGATTTTGGAACATTTCGAGCACATGATAAGGATATATCAATGAGTTATGTATCTTTTGAAGGTGAATTAGAAGTCGATGCGGATACAGAAATACGTCGAAATGCCTTTAGAAAGTTCTCAGATACGCTCAAAAAATATGAAAACACTACAGCTAAAACATATGATATGGTATTGCAGCAAGAGAAAATAGAATCAAAACTAAGAGGTTATGATTCAGTAATTGACTATTTACTTCACCCGCAGGAAGTTTCTCGTGAACTTTATGACCGACAGATTGATTTAATTACAACAGAGCTTGCACCACATATGCGTCGTTATGCGAAGTTATTACAAAAAACAAATCAACTTGAAACAATGAAGTTTGAAGATTTAAAGATTTCATTAGATGAATCTTATGAACCAGATATAACTGTAGAAGAATCAAGAGAATATATAAAAAAAGCACTATCAATCATGGGTGAAGACTATATGCAAATCGTTAATGATGCCTATGACAAACGCCAGATTGATTTTGTACAAAATAAAGGGAAATCCACAGGTGCATTCTGTGCAAGTCCGTACCAAGTGAATCCATTCATCTTGATTTCGTGGACATCTAAAATGACAGAAGTATTTGTCTTAGCACACGAATTAGGCCACGCAGGTCATTTCCAGTTAGCACATCAGCACCAAAATATATTTGATGAAAGTTGTTCGTTATATTTTGTGGAAGCACCGAGTACTATGAATGAAATGTTAATGGCAAACCATTTACTATCTGAATCAAATGATCCAAAGTTTAAACGCTGGGTCATCGCATCTATAATTTCTAGAACGTATTACCACAACTTTGTAACCCACTTACTGGAAGCAGCTTATCAACGTGAAGTCTATCACCTAGTGGATCAAGGTGAATCAATGACTGCAGATACATTAAATAAAATAAAAAGACAAGTGATTGAAGCATTCTGGGGAGATGCTGTTGAAATTACTGAAGGTGCTGAACTGACATGGATGAGACAACCCCACTATTATATGGGACTTTATCCTTATACGTATTCAGCAGGTTTAACCATCTCAACAATCATGTCTCAACGTATCTTAAAAGAAGGTGAACCTGCAGTTAAAGAATGGATTGAAGTCTTAAAACAAGGTGGTGCGCTACCTCCAGTAGAACTTGCAAAAATGGCAGGGATTGATTTAACAACCGACGCACCATTGAAAGAAACCATCGCTTACATTGGTTCATTAATAGATGAATTAGAGCGATTAACTGAAGAAATTGACAATGCTTAAATGTCATTCAAGAGCATAGTACAGCACGTTGTATTATGCTCTTTTTTAAAATTAACGATGAAAGGAGCTGATTGAATGAACTATAAAGGGAAAATTGTCGTCATTACAGGTGCTGCTCAAGGCATTGGAAAGCACATAGCAGATACTTTTCGCGCACAACATGCAATCGTTTGTGATATAGATATTCAACCGGGTTGTTACTTTCAAGGCGATATTTCGAATACAGATGTACTTGATCAATTTGTCTCTAAAATAATCAGAGATTATAAACATGTCGATTACATCATTAATAACGCACTTCCGTTGATGAGAGGTATCAATGATTGTTCAATCGATGACTTTAATTATGCACTTCAAGTGGGAATCACTGCGCCATTCTATTTAGTGCAACAACTATTGCCCTATTTCAATGACAATGCAGTCATTGTTAATATGTCCTCAACTCGTGCACACATGAGTCAACCACAAACTGAAAGTTATGCAGCCGCAAAAGGCGGTATCAGTGCATTAACACATGCTCTAGCTGTGTCATTACGTGAAAAAGCACGCGTTAATGCAATCTTACCGGGTTGGATTGATACAACAGACACGTCATTTGCGGGCAGTAATAACACACAACATCCCGTAGGACGTGTCGGAATACCGAGTGATATTACTCAAACTGTATTATTTCTATGTAGTGACGCCGCATCATTTATTACTGGTCAGGAATTTGTTGTTGATGGTGGCATGACGAAACAAATGATATATCATAATGATCAAGGCTGGTTATTTGAAGATAAATCATCTGATAATAATAAATAAAAAAGCATCAAAAAAAGTTATTGCCGAATGAATTTCTCACAATAACTTTTTTGACGCTTTTACTTATTCAACGGATTTAATTCTATCCGCTTCTATTACGATGCGTTTATTTTTATAAAGACGTCCGATTGCACGTTTAAAACTACCTTTACTCATATTAAAGACCTCTTTAATCGCTTCTGGGTCTGATTTATCAGAGAACGGTAACTCGCCACCGTATTCTTCTAATAACTTTAAGATTTGTTCCGAATCATCATCTAAACGTTCGTGTGCTAACGGTAAGAATGAGCCGTTTAATGTGCCATCTTCTTTATGACCGATAATACGTACTTCAACTGCTTCTCCGAGACGTGGCTCAGTACGTCGTTCTGATTCATGAACAAAAATCTTATAACCTTCTTTAGATAAAAGAAATGTACCCACACGTAGCAAGCGATAAGGATGTGCTGTAATTGTTTTGTGTAATAAATCAGCAGGTGCTGGTGTAAACATCGCATCAACCATTGTTTCACTTGCTAAACGACCATATAACTGATCATTTCTATCAACACGGAGACAAGCAAATACCTCATCACCCGATTCCGGCCATACTTCTTTCACTTTCGGAAGGTCTTCCCATGGAATAACGATTTCACGCGGAATACCAATGTCAACTGTTACACCGTCTCTATCTTTCTTTATGACTTTCACCCAGTCATAACGATCCGTTGAAATATCCGGAATATTTTGTGTCGCAAATAAATCACCTGTACGTCCAGGATACACGAAGAATGAATAATCTTCTCCAATCTCTAATTCATCCTCTTCTAATACTTCAGATTGATTTAATTTTACAACTTCACTATTTGGTCCCAGTAGATAATACGTAGACCCTTCTAAACGATCGACGCGTAAAAAGTCGATACTACCTGATAATTGTTTGTTTTCCATATGTCTCTCCTTTAGGTTAATACCTATTTCAATAAATCATTATAACACATATCCTCTTTTTCGTCCGAATTTACAATACATTAGAACGAACTGTTTAAAGATAAATCAATATTATCTTTTTCACATTAAACTATGATATAATTCTACTGATTAACAATTAAAGGAGATTACTCAATGTTACAAGTATCTAATGTTAGTTTACGATTCGGAGATAGAAAATTATTTGAAGATGTAAACATTAAATTTACACCAGGCAACTGCTACGGATTAATCGGTGCAAACGGTGCCGGAAAATCTACTTTCTTAAAGATTCTTTCAGGTGAACTCGACTCTCAAACGGGTCATGTATCTCTTGGTAAAGATGAACGTCTATCTATCTTAAAGCAAGATCACTTTGCATATGAAGATGAGCGTGTATTAGATGTTGTATTACGTGGAAATGAACGATTATGGAACGTAATGCAGGAGAAAGATGCCATTTATATGAAGCCAGACTTTAGTGATGAAGATGGTATGCGTGCAGCTGAACTTGAAGGTGAGTTTGGTGAAATGGGTGGTTGGACTGCTGAAAGTGATGCACAAGTCCTATTATCAGGTTTAGGCATTAAAGATGAATTACATGAAAAGAAAATGTCTGAACTTGAAAATAACCAAAAAGTTAAGATTCTTTTGGCACAAGCACTATTTGGTGAGCCAGACGTATTATTACTGGACGAGCCTACCAATGGCCTGGACATCCCTGCTATCAGCTGGTTAGAAGAATTCTTAATCAACTTTGAAAACACGGTTATCGTCGTATCCCATGACCGTCACTTCTTAAATAACGTATGTACACATATTGCTGACCTTGACTACGGTAAAATTAAGATTTATGTCGGAAACTATGACTTCTGGTATCAATCAAGTCAATTAGCACAACAAATGTTACAAGACTCAAACAAGAAAAAAGAAGAGAAAATTAAAGAATTACAAGACTTCGTTGCGCGTTTCTCTGCGAACGCATCTAAATCGAAACAAGCGACAAGCCGTAAAAAAATGCTTGAAAAGATTCAGTTGGATGATATTCAGCCATCAAGCCGTAAATACCCATTTGTTAACTTCAAACCAGAACGTGAAATCGGTAATGAGTTATTACAAGTTCAAGGTTTATCAAAAACAATTGATGGGGTTAAAGTTCTGGATAATTTATCATTCACGATGAATCCAAATGATAAAGCAGTCCTTGTTGGTGATTCTGAAATTGCAAAGACTACCCTACTGCGTATATTAGCCGGTGAACTGGAGCCTGATGAAGGGTCTTACAAATGGGGTGTGACGACATCTCAAAGTTATCTACCGAAAGATAACTCTGAATTCTTCGAAGGTAAAAATATCGATCTTGTTGAATGGTTACGTCAATATGCGCCACCTGAAGAACAAACTGAAACTTTCTTACGTGGCTTCTTAGGCCGTATGTTATTCTCTGGTGAAGAAGTACGTAAGAAAGCAACCGTATTATCAGGGGGAGAAAAAGTAAGATGTATGTTAAGTAAGATGATGCTTTCATCTGCAAACGTATTATTACTTGATGAACCGACGAACCATTTAGACTTAGAAAGTATTACGTCAGTCAATGATGGCTTAAAAGCGTTCAAAGGATCTTTAATCTTTACCTCTCATGACTTTGAATTCATTAATACGATTGCAAACCGCGTGATTGACTTAAATGCAAATATCTCTAAAGAAATTACTTACGAAGAGTATTTAAAAGAACAAGGTGTTTTAAAATAAGCAATCCACCACACGATATTCCTCACGGGAATATCGTGTGTTTTTTATTCAATCATAAGCATTCATCAACAGCAATATATTTTAAATATTTATAAAATACTTTACAATTCAGAATTCTTTCTGTAGAATGTAAAACATCAACTAAATAATTAAAGATGAGGCGCATCAATCATGAGTAAGTAATGAGAATTCTGCAAATGAATTACTGAAAGGGTGCGATGCCGAAATATAGTATTTATTGCAGTGAATACTATGTTGGATCCACAGGTTAAGAGCTATGGGTCTGTCATTATTGAAAAATAATGGAGTGCATCGCTTGTATATAGATTAACAAGTCCAGATGTCTCTGGGCTTGTTTTTTTGTTGTTCGTGATGCTCCTAGTTTCAGGAGGCGTAATAATGTTAACAGATTCAAGTATCAAGACACAAAATCAGAATAAGCAAATTAAAGTATTGAAATTTGGCGGCAGTTCTGTTGCTGACTTTGACAAAATCAAAGCTATAGCCGAGTACCTCAAATCTCGTACGTTACAACAAGAGAAATTAGTTGTCGTCGTATCAGCTATGGGAAAAACAACCGATCAATTGTTAAATAATGCGTCAACTTTATCAAAATCACCGAAAGATAGTGCCTTAGCTATGTTGTTATCAACGGGTGAACAGCAGACCATTGCATATCTTTCAATCATTCTTCAGGATATTTCAGTCGAAGCTGTTGCCTTAACGGGTGCACAAGCTGGTATAAAGACTGAAGGTCATCACTTAAAAAGTAAAATACAGACAATCAATACCGATAAAATCAATCAATTATTTAGCACTAAAGATATTATTATTATTGCAGGATTCCAAGGGGTCAATCACAATGATGAATTAACGACACTCGGTCGTGGTGGCAGTGACACGACTGCTGTTGCTTTAGCATCAAGCCTTGGTGCGACTTGCGAAATCTATAGTGATGTCTTAGGCGTATATGGTACGGATCCACGCATTTATCCCGAGACTAAAAAAATTGATCAGCTAAGTTTTGAAGAGATGATGGAATTATCGTCACTTGGTGCCGGTATTCTTGAAACAAGAAGTGTAGAAATTGCACTGAATCACAACACCCCGATATATACCGGAAAAACACTATCAACAAAGAGAGGAACATGGATTATGCCAACAGAACAAATTATTGAAAGAAAGGCCGTTACAGGAATCGCTTTAGATAAAAATATGGATTATATCACCCTATCCTATCCAATGCATGATGCCAATGTTTTAAAAGCTATCTATTACGCATTAGAGCAGCAGCAAATCAATATAGATATGATTTCACAAACCGTAAATACGGATGGTATGCAACTTTCCTTTACAATGAAGAATACAGAACAACAGCAAATCATATCGATTATTGAAAAATTAAAACAGAATTACCCTGCCCTCCTCCATGAAACAACTTCACATTATGCCAAAGTTTCGGTCGTTGGTTCAGGGATGCGTGATATGAGCGGTGTTGCTGCTAAAGTATTTACGACTTTAATTGATGCTGAAATCCCTTATTATCAAGTATCAACGAGTGAAATTAGTATTTCGGTAGTCGTAGCTGATTATGATGCAGAACGTGCAGTACAAACGTTATGTCAACATTTTAATATATAAATTCTTTTTTCTTTCAAAGAACTTTTCACTTTAATTTAGTAAAGAATAAAGCTATTATAGCATTAATTATCAAAATATTATGATTTTAAGGAGTGTTTATATCATGTATAAAATTGCAATCGTCGGGGCTACAGGATTAGTTGGACAAAAGATGTTAGAAGTGATTGATAGAAAAAATATTCCCTTTGAAAACTTAACGTTATTTACTTCATCAAGATCCGCTGGAAAATCAATCGACTTTCAAGGAAAGACATATATTACAGAAGCATTAACAGAAGAAAAAGCAAACGATAAATATGATTTCGTACTTATGAGTGCGGGTGGCACAACAAGTCTAAAATTTTCACCTATTTTTGAAGCGGCAGGTAGTATTGTGATTGATAATTCAAGTGCTTTTAGAATGGAAGAAGATATAGA
The DNA here is from genome assembly GCF_021366795.1 of Macrococcoides caseolyticum. GTDB lineage: Bacteria > Bacillota > Bacilli > Staphylococcales > Staphylococcaceae > Macrococcoides > Macrococcoides caseolyticus_A. The sequence goes on from NZ_JAHCPS010000005.1 coordinate 40,463, forward strand.
TTTAATCGTACCTGAAGTGAATCAACCGCAATTAAATAGAAAGATTATTGCGAATCCAAACTGCTCAACAATCCAGTCTGTTGTCCCATTAAAGCCGCTTCAAGATAAATTTGGACTTAAACGTGTTGCATATACGACATATCAAGCAGTATCAGGAAGCGGTGTTGCTGGTCGAAATGATTTAGTCAATGGCGCGAAAGGTGAGCCACCAACGAATTACCCTCACCCAATTTACAACAATGTACTCCCCCATATTGATTCGTTCCTCGAATCAGGTTATACAAAAGAAGAACAGAAAATGATAGATGAAACAAAAAAAATCTTAAATTTACCTGATTTAAAAGTGACTGCAACGTGCGTACGTGTACCGGTCCAAGATTCACATTCTGTTGCGATTAATGTTACTTTAAATCAACCTGCTACTATAGAAGAAATTCATTCATTATTTGAACATACTGAAGGTGTCGTCTTAATCGATGATGTGTCAAATAATCAATATCCTCTAGCAATTAACACAACAGGTAAGGACGAAGTATTTGTTGGTAGAATTCGCATTGATGATTCTTTGGAGAATGCATTTCACATTTGGTGTACAGCCGATAATTTACTAAAAGGTGCTGCATTGAATGCCGTTCAAATATTAGAGCAAATTCATAAACAAAATAACCAATAAAAAATATTAGGATTTTATACAAGGAGTGTTCTATATGACACAAGTACAATTTAATGGCACAGCAGTCGCGATTACGACGCCATTTCTCAATAATGAAGTAGATTATGATGCTTTTGAACGTCACATCCAATTTCTAATTGAAAATGATATACAAGCGATATTCGTTAATGGGACAACAGGTGAAGGCTCCACTTTAACAGAAGAAGAAAAACTAAAGCTTGTTGAAGTTGCAGTAAGTACAGCAAAGAACAGCGTCCCTATTATTGTCGGAACAGGAACAAATAATACACAAGCAACGATCGATCATTCTTTAAAGGTGAAAGCATTAGGTGCAGATGGCATTATGCTGATTACGCCCTACTATAACAAAACGAATCAACGTGGCTTAATCCAACACTTTACAACCATCGCAGACAAAGTACAGTTACCCGTAGTGCTCTATAATGTACCAAGTCGAACAAATATGACGATTGAACCGGAAACTGTAGAGATACTTGCTCAGCATCCTTATATCTATGCATTAAAAGATGCAACGGGCGATTTAGATTATACACGTGCAGTGAAGTCCTTAGTACCAAGTGCGTTCAAACTTTATAGCGGTAATGATGATATCATTATTCCATTTTACACTGCAGGTGGTGACGGTGTTATCTCTGTTATTGCAAATGCGATTCCGAAAGAATTCCAGCAAATATATTCAACATTTCAAACAGATGCGTTGCTTGCAGAAAATCAATTTAATGTCGTAGCGCCCCTACTCAATGCTTTATCTGTAGACATCAATCCAATGCCTATAAAAGCACTGGTTACAGCGTTAGGTTATGCGAATGGTGAATTACGCTTGCCGCTTGTTCCTTTATTAGATGAAGAGCAACAACACATTCAAAGTGTTTATCAACAATTTAAAAGTCAGGTGATTTAAATGAATATATTACTCGTTGGATACGGTGCAATGAATGAACGTGTTGCACGTTTAGCAATTGAACGCGGACATGAAATCAAAGGCATTATCATATCAAGAAAAAGTGAAAAGGAATACCCATATCCAACCTATTTAGTCAATGAAACAATTCCTGATGCAGATGTTATTATTGATTTTTCGAATCCAGCAATAACATTACCGCTGATTCAAAGTGAAGTTAATATACCACTAGTAATCGCTACAACAGGAAAAAAAGAAGAAATTATTCAAAGCTTAAAGACGAAAGCAAACAGTGTACCTGTTTTCTTTAGTGCAAACATGAGTTATGGTGTGCATATACTAACTGAACTCATTCAATATGCAATCCCCCTATTACAAGATTATGATATTGAGCTCATTGAACGTCATCATAATAAAAAAGTTGATGGCCCAAGTGGTACATTAGTTAAACTACTTGATGCGATTCAGGAAAAAAGAAAACTGCAACCCGTGACCGATCGAACACAAAAAGATCAAGCACGTGAAACTGATGATGTCGGAATAAGTGTCGTGCGAGGTGGTACAATTACCGGGGAACATGAAGTCTTATTTGCGGGACATGATGAAACGATACAGATCATTCATCGTGCACAAAGTAAAGATATATTTGCTAATGGTGCAATTGATGTAGCAGAAAAATTAATCTATAAAAATAGTGGTTATTATACATTTGATAATCTCTAATCTTAACAATTTGAATAAAATGAAATAAAAAAAGAAAGAAAAATGGGAGGCTCTTATCATGAGAGAATTAACAGCACAAGAAATTATTCAGTATATAAGTGAATCAAAAAAACAAACGCCTGTAAAAGTATATGTCAACGGACAATTCGACGATGTAACGTTTCCGGAGACGTTAAAAGTATTTGGCTGCAGTCAATCTAAAACAATATTTGGTGATTTAACTGACTGGGAATCGTTTTTTAAAGCACATGAAGCAATCATTACAGAGTTTGAAGTGGAATATGACAGACGTAATTCAGCCATCCCATTAATTGACCAGCGTCATATCAATGCGCGTATCGAGCCAGGCGCATTCATTCGTGAACATGCAGTTATTGAAGATAATGCGGTTGTCATGATGGGTGCGACAATCAATATTGGTGCAGTTGTCGGGGAAGGCACAATGATTGATATGAATGCAGTATTAGGTGGTCGCGCAACAACAGGTAAAAATGTCCACGTTGGTGCAGGTGCTGTACTTGCTGGTGTAATAGAACCCCCAAGCGCGGATCCGGTTGTCATAGAAGATGATGTATTAATCGGTGCAAATGCAGTGATATTAGAAGGTGTACGTGTCGGTCGTGGTGCAGTCGTTGCAGCAGGTAGTATAGTGACTGAAGACGTCCCTGCTGGCGCTGTTGTTGCAGGTGTCCCAGCACGTGTGATTAAACAAGCTTCAGAAGTTGAAGGTTCAAAGATCGAGATTGTTTCTGCATTAAGACAACTCAATCAATAATTTAAAGCTGATAATTATCAGCTTTTCTTTTTATCAAAAGTATTTGAGGTGAAACAATGGTAGATATAGAAGAAATCACTGAAATAAGAAGGCACTTACACCAACATCCTGAATTAAGCTTACAGGAGCATGAAACAACACGTTTCATCATAAAACAAATAGAGACACTAAAAATTGAATACTTTACACCACTTGACACTGGCGTTATCGCAATTATTAGAGGAAACACTGACAAGACAATCGCGTTTCGTGCCGATATTGATGCATTACCTATTGATGAACACAATGAAGTGCCTTATCAATCGATTATTCCAAATGTTATGCACGCTTGTGGTCATGATGGACATACGACAATGTTACTTGCACTCATGAAAGAAATAAAACATTTAAGTGATCAACAACCGCTTAAGTATAGTTACATGTTCATCTTCCAGCCATCAGAAGAAGCGAATGCTGGAGCAAATTTATTGATTCAAAATTTTAATTTTGATCAATTTAATATACAAGCGATATACGGTATTCACATGATGCCCGATAACCCAGAAGGTGAAATTGCTTATCGCAGTAATGAAATTACTGCGAGTGCAACTGAATATCGCTTTTACATTGAAGGACAAAGTGCCCATGTTGCGAATAAAGAACAAGGACACGCTGCAAGCAATGCATTAATTCAAATCCTTAATCAAGTCAGTTCATTACAACAATTCCATTTACCCGGTCTCAACAGAAATATCGTTCATATTGGTAAGTTCAATGCCGGTGAAGCCATAAATACTGTCCCCTCTACTGGTTATTTAGAAGGAACAATAAGAACATATAGTGAAAATGATTTGAGCGTTGTAAAACAAAAAATGACTGAAATTGCAAACGGAATCGCAATCACTTCTGGCTGTAAAATTGATATCGCTTTTACTGCAGGTTATCCGCCAACAATCAATGACGGTTCTTTAGAACAACGTGTAATCAGTGCTATTAGAGATGCGAAATTAATACCAGTTTATAACGACCTACCCTATTTGTTCGGAGAAGATTTTTCATATTATGCGTCACTAGCACCAACTTACTTCGTCTTTCTGGGGTGTCGTAATACAGACAAAGGGTACATCAATGGATTACATCATAATCAGTTTAATTTTGATGAGTTGGTATTATTAAATGGCATTCAATACTATAAGTCATTAGTGAGGAGTTACGAACATGAGTGCGAAATGGGAAATCAATAAAACACGATTCACTGAAAATATACGCACCGTCATTAAAGATCACCCTGTTATCGCAGTAATTAAAAATAATGCCTATAATTTTGGTCTGGCGTTTACGATAGATTGCATGGCTGATTGCGGTATTAATTATTTTAGTACAACAAGTCTTGAAGAAGCTATCGCTATTCGAAAGCTTAATTCAGATTGTTACATTTTCTTAATGAACCCTACGACTGAATTTGATTGTTTAAGACAATATCATATCGAAATGACACTTCCCTCAGCTGAATTTTACGATCAATATCAAGATGAACTTGAAGGCATAACCGTTCATCTGGAATTTGAAAATCTGCTGCACCGTTCTGGCTTTAAAACGTTAGAAAGTATGCAGGCGTTTATCAAACAGTACAACGCAACTAAAAGTAAAATGTTTATTAAAGGATTATGGACACACTTCGGTTACGCAGATGAATTTGAAGTGGAAGACTATTATGAGGAACGTCAAGCATGGTTGAATGTTGTACAACATTTAAAAACCATGCATGATTTTGAAGTGATTCATGCACAAAATAGTGCAAGTTTTATGCGTGAAGATGGATTATTAGAAGACCACACGCATTTAAGACTCGGTATCATTTTATTTGGTGCACGTCCTTATGCAAGTCTACCGCTATCCACTACTGAACAGGCATTACGCATTTCAAGTCATGTGATACAAATAAGACATATTAAGCATGGTGAATCGGCAGGCTATAGTTTTGCTTATACTGCAGAAAAAAATACACGTCTTGCGGTGGTTGCCATTGGATATGGCGATGGTATCCTAAGATCACGTGCACAACATGACTGCTTAATTAACGGTAAACGTTATCCGATAAAGGCACTGATGATGAGTCATATGTTTGTCGAAGTGGATGATACAGTCCATCCAAATGATATCGTTTATATATATCATGAATCAATGCGCATCGATGAATATACATTTAAAGGTGTGGGTGCAAATTCAGAACAATTATCCGCATTGAACCATAATACTTTAATCTCGGAGGTTACGGAATGAATATGACTAGAGAAAATGGTGTAATGACTTTACATGGCCATTCATTAATAGATATTAAAAATAAATACGGAACACCCCTATTTGTTTATGATGAAGCACTCATACGAACACAATGTCGTAGATTTCATACGGCGCTTCAACAGTCTGGATTAAAATATACAATATCATATGCATCGAAAGCGTTTACATCCATTCAGTTATTTAAACTCATGCAGGAAGAAAACATGGGATTAGATGTTGTTTCTGAAGGCGAGTTATTTACTGCCCTAACTGCACAATTCAACCCTGAACGTATTCACTTCCATGGCAATAATAAAACAACACAAGAGATACAGTATGCAATTGAAGTAGGTATAGAATACTTTGTGATTGATGCATTAGATGAGATTGAACGTATCAATCGCATTGCAAAGCAACATAATAAATCCGTTAAAGCAGTACTCCGTGTTAATCCTGGTGTTGAAGCACATACTCATGAATTTATTCAGACAGGACAAGAAGATAGTAAATTCGGATTAAGCATAAGACATGGGCTGGCATTAAAAGGGATAAAGCAAATTGACGATGCTTCAAACATTGATTTCTATGGTATTCACTTCCATATCGGTTCTCAAATTTTTGAGTCAACTGGCACGATAGAAACAATTCAAATCGTAATCAAATGGCTTAAACTCAATCAGATTGATATTAAAGTATTGAATATAGGTGGTGGCTTTAGCATTCGCTACACATCAGAAGACATCAGTTATCCGATTGAGGATGGCATTAAAGCGATTACAGATACATTAATCGCGACATGTGAAAGTCATGATTACCCTATCCCTGAAATTTCTTTAGAGCCTGGTCGATCTATTGTTGGTGAAGCGGGTATCACACTTTATGAAGTCGGTACTGTTAAAACAATTCCAGGTATTAATAAATATATTTCAATTGATGGTGGAATGAGTGATCATATTAGAACAGCACTTTATGATGCACAATACGAGGTTGAACTCGTCAATCGCAAAGAAAATGAACTTGAGAAAGTAACCATTGCAGGAAAGCTCTGTGAATCTGGTGATATTATCGCACGTGATATTAACCTTCCACAATCGGTAAAAGCAGGTGATACACTATGTGTTAGGTCAACCGGTGCATATCATTACTCAATGGCTTCAAACTATAATCAAATGCTCAAACCAGCCGTTGTTTTTGTGTCGGATAAAGACGTACGTGAAGTTATAAAAAGACAAACGTTAGAACATTTAATTGCCAACGAAATAATATAAAAAGAAAGACACCCTGGAATTTCCAGGGTGTCTTTCTAACGTGCATATATAATTTCTTGCATTAAAATTATAATTTTACAACGTTTGCAGCTTGTGGTCCGCGGTCGCCTTCAACCACTTCAAATTCTACTGCTTGACCTTCTTCTAATGATTTGTATCCTTCTTGATTAATCGCTGAGAAATGTACGAAAACGTCGTTTTCTCCTTCGATTTCGATGAATCCAAATCCTTTTTCTGCGTTAAACCATTTTACTGTACCTTGTTTCATAATTAGAAACCTCCACACTATAAAAAATTCAATATGTGATTATTCACATATTACAAAATAAATAATATTATGATACATTGATATAATTGTAAAAATAACGTCAATTTTATATATTTACTTTGTAATATGGAATAACCCTATTGCTATAAATAATTATAAAATACCTCAAATCATAAAGCAATACAATATTCTGTAAATTAAAACATTTTACATTTTTTACGCTTATGTAATAAATGTAATAAAAAAGTTGCTTATGCTTGCGTATATTGAAAGACTTCTCCCTGCTTTAAAAAAATAATACTATGAAAAATTTGTACCTCATCATCACATGATTCGCAAAATTCAATCTCACAATTATTATAAAATGCATGTATATTATATTTCCCAATCATTTCATTACAAAAATGTTGTCTCAATAATTTAAGTTGTGATTTATAATAGGCTTCAGCCTGCTCGAATGTCTGAAAAGCCTGTATATCGGTTGCCTGATCTCTAAAGTCATCAAAGAGCCACCAACCTTCATAATCAGCTCTAATCGTTATGATTTCATACATATTTTCACCCCGTTAAAAATTATTATGTTCTGTTTATTTATCATTTTCAAGTAAATTGTCTTACAAAGGCGATTTATTAGGTGATTTGCTTTCACTTACTTATAATAATAATAGAGGTGACATTATGAAAACAATTCATATTAAAATATACGGTCATGTACAGGGTGTCGGGTTTCGTTACTATACGACTTATTATGCAAACCAATTCGATATTTCAGGTACGGTTCAAAATGTTTATGATTTTGTTGAAATCTATGCAACTGGGGAACATACCACGCTCACTGCTTTCACTGAAAAAGTAATACATGGCGCTTCACCTATGTCTCGTGTTTCAAGTTATGAAATAAACGAATTACCTTATCAATCTTTTAACAACTTTAGAACGCTATAAAAAGGAATGGATGACATGAAATATAATGCTTCATATATTTTGGGTGCAGTATTTGCTGTACCTATTGCACTCATAACTGGAATTATCAGTATGAATTTCTTCCAGTTTGATTTATGGCTGGACACACTTGTAATTGGTGCTGGATACTTAGGTGCATTTTTCCCTATCCAGATGACTTCAGGCAATAAATATTTAAAGGAAATGGGCATAACTAAACAAGACTATAAGTATGTTCGAAAACAAATGAAAGTTGCTGAACCCAAAATTAAACAATTGCTGATACAATATAAAAAAGTACGCTCTATTAATGACTTTAAGAATGTCAATGAAATTAATAAACTTGCAAGAATGATTTATAAAACGGTTCAAAAGAACCCTAAAAAATTTTTTAAAGTCGATAGTTTCTTCTTTTCTCATCTCGATAATACAGTCAATTTACTTGATCAATTTCTATATTTATCAAGAATGCCGCATAAAACGATTGAAGACAAACAAATGCTACATAATGCACGCTTGACGCTTGATGAACTTAAAAGAACATTACAGGCAGATTTAAAAGCATTAAATGCTTCTGATTTTGAGCAAATGAAGGTTGAAATTGATTTAGCCTCATTACAACAAGTGGAAATAACACATAGTGATAAAGACGCTTTGCCTTATCAAGAACAAATTTCTGTTCCTTTAAAGCGTTCTCAACAAGATACATTATACGAAAGGATAGATAGTCATGAAGGAAAATGAATTACTCAATGAATTAACACAAAATCCATTTGAATCGACTTCACAACCTATAACGATAGAACAAGAATTAAAAACAACAACATTTGAAACGGAAGTGATGTCGCCAGAAAAAAGAGAAAAAATAAATCAAATCAAGCAACAAATAAAACCTTTAGACAATGAGAACTTATTATTATATGGTGCCAATGCACAACAAAAATTATCTTCATTCTCCCATCAGATTCTAGATGAAGTACAGAAAAAAGATATCGGATCAATTGGTGATAGTCTAGATCAATTAATGAAAAAACTTAAAGAAGTGGATCCGGATGAAATCTCACAAGTAGAAAAAAGTAAGATTAAAAAGATATTCAGACGCGTTTCAAAATCAGTTAACGAATTAATATCACGCTATCAATCTGTATCCGGGCAAATTGATCGCATCTCAGTTCAACTTCAGAACTCAAAAGAAGTGTTACTTAGAGATGTGCATATGCTAGATCGCTTATATTCAGAAAACAAAGCGTATTTTGAAGCACTCGATATGTTTATTATTGCAGCAGAAGAAAAGCGCAACGAATTACAAACAACAATGTTACCTGAACTGGAGAGAAAGGCACTTCGCTCCAATGATCAAATGCTTACGCAAGATGTTAATGATTTGCGCCATTACTTAAATAGATTAGATAAACGCATTTACGATTTAAAATTATCAAGACAAATCACATTACAATCAGCTCCTCAAATTCGAATGATTCAAGATGTTAATCAAACTTTAGCTGAAAAAATCCAGAGTTCTATCCTGACAAGTATTCCACTTTGGAAAAATCAAATGGCTATTGCAATGAGTTTATTACATCAGCAAAAAGCATCAAAAGCGCAACAACAAGTAACAAACACAACCAATGAATTACTGATTAAAAACTCTGAAATGTTAAAAATGAATACTATAAGAACCGCTGAGGAAAATGAACGTGGTATTGTTGAACTTGAAACATTGAAGTTAACACAACAAAATATTGTTGATACAATACGTGAAACTTTAACAATACAACAGCAAGGTAGTGAAAAAAGACGCGCAGCAGAAGTTGAACTCGGTAAGATGGAACAAGATTTGAAAAATCAGTTGCTTCAGTTACAACAAGAATTTAACAATAAATAAGGCATCAGGTTAGATCATTTCTAGCGAAAAAACAACCCGGAATAACAATAAATCAAATTTGATTTATTAGATATTCCGGGTTGTTTTATTTATCACTTCTAAAGCACATAGAAAGCTGTAAAATATTAATTCAAATTACTACGCTTTATGTCTCATAAATATAGATTACTTAAATGCAACTTTAGGTTGTTTCTGGCCGATTATATATCCAATAAAGTAACCGAAAACAGCAAATAATACCCATTCCATCGATTGCGCTTTTAGCGGAAGTATACCCATGAACGGAAATAATTTAAATTGCATATCTAACACAGAAAGAATCGATACAACAGTCACTAAAATGATGGCGACACGAAAAGCTGAAATTGGTGTTGGAATAAACTTAGCAACAAACATTAACAACACTAATGTCATAGCAATAGGATATAAAATCATTAATACAGGCACTGATTTTTCAATCACTACTTTTAATCCTTGATTCGCAAGAATAAAGCTAAACAAAGTGAAAAGTACAGCATATACTTTATAAGGAATTTTACTGTAAACTTCATTGAAATACTCACTAACGGCAACTACTAACCCGGTTGAGGTTGTTAAACATGCTAAACTTACAATTATACCAATTAATAACTTACCAAAAGTGCCAAATGTATCATTTGCGACATTCGATAAAATATATGTTCCTAAATCAAGGTTATTTTCTTTTAAATGTGTTAATTGTTCGGCCGATAAATGATAGTGACTCCCAATCCAGCCTAATGTTAAGTAAATAAAACCTAATGCAACTGCTGCAATAACGCCAGCTAAAAGTGATTGTTTAAATAAACCTGTTTCTTTCGTAATTCCCTTTTCTTTGATCGCATTAATTACAATAACAGAAAAAGCTATAGCAGCAATGGCATCCATAGTTTGATAGCCATTAGTAAAGCCACTAAAGAAGCTTGAATTTACATTTTGATATATTTCAGACTGTGCTTTAACAGATTCAGTGTTTAACAAATCAAAAATTCCTGCTATAACAAGGGCTAAAATTGATAGCAATAATAATGGTGTCAATATCGCACCGACGCGATCTACCATTTTAGAAGGATTGATGGATAGCCATAACGTAATTCCGAAGAAAATAATCGTAAATATTAATAATGACATTGATGATGGTCCTGATTTCAAAAATGGAACGACAGCCATCTCATAAGATGTTGCGCCAGTTCTAGGAATTGCAAAAAGTGGTCCAATCGTTAAATAGACTGCGGACAGAAAAATTAATCCAAAAATCGGATGAATTTTATTAAGTACGCCTTTATATCCATCTTCATCCAAAGAACCAACGACAATACCAAGTAAAGGTAAGCCCACCCCAGTAATGATAAATCCCAAAATAGCTGGCCAGAAATAATGACCACTGTTAAAACCTAAATTAGGCGGAAATATTAAATTGCCTGCCCCAAAGAAAATTGCAAATAACATAAAACCTACGACCCAAGTACTCTTTTTCATAGGATGACCTCCTTAACTTTAATGGTATTTATATTAACACTTTAAACTCATAAAGTCTATAATTATTCTGAAAATTTAAATAAATTTATTGATTTTTACTTACGCATTCTTAAAACTGTTTCATACTTTGTAATAAGAGTGTTTTGAGTAAAGGTTGAATGACACTTGGCAATTTTTCAACCCCTTCAACAAAAATACAATAATCATTATAGATATTTTTGATTGTTGCCATTGTATTTTCATCAATTCTTGTTTGACTTAAAAAGATATTAATGACAAAAATATTATCTTTTCTTAATTGAACAACCGCATCATGGGTATCTATAATACCATTTGATTCATAATCAAATGCCGATGGTTCACCATCTGAAAACACGATAAGAAACTTTTGTTTTTCTGTTCTTTTTTTCAGCATATTACCGGCTACGCGAATAGCAAGGCCATCACGATTGTCTTCACCTGTGTTATAACTAACAACATTGGGTGAATATTGATTTTGCAATGAATCTTGATAGGTTATAATTTGCTCTAAAATATTAGGTTGCATATATTTATCCGCTTCAAAGCCATCTTCAGAAAAAGCCATAATCTCATGTCGTATAGCAAGTTGTAAAAGTGTCTCATGGAATAATACGATACCTTTTTTAGTTTCTTCTAATTTATCTTCCATACTATATGATGCATCGACAAGTAACATAAAGGTCGCATCAAGTTGATAAGATTTTTGATCTTCTTTATAAAAGACACGTTTTCTATCATCAATAAACCAATCTGTTAAATTTCTACTCAATTTACCTTTGCTCAACCCTTGGCGTTTAGCAGTCACTTCATGATCGACGCTTTTATTGATCACATTAACAAGTGTTTTAATTTCTTTTAAAACTTCTTCTTTATATTGTTGATATGTTATTAAACTCTCTTCTGTTTGTTCTGTTTTCTTCCAGATAAGTTGTGTAGCAGTATTTTCTTCACCGACGAGATCGCTAATATCATTTCCCTCAGCATCTATTTGTGCAGCTTTCTTCTTTCCTTTACCCATGAGCATTTCAGTAATATCATCACTTGCATCCCCTTCACGGTCATTTTCCTTAATATTATTACTGTTTGACCCTTCGTTTACTTCAGTCTCAAGATATGCACCACTTTTCGTTTCTGTATCGCGATGTTTTGATTGGACTGCTTCAGATTCATCCATGTTAGAAACATCTTGCTTTGCTTTATCAAGGTTTGCTTTTTTATAGGCCAGTGCATTCATATAAGCAAGCTTTGGAATATAATAGTATTCATTTAACATATCTTTTGTCAAATGAGGTTCTATTACGAGCATTAAACGTATTGCTAAGTTAACAGAATCTTCAGTGTTTTGTAAATGGTATATTGACTGAAGTGCCAGCTGAATATCATATTCTAGATGATCGAAGAACATCGAATGAAATTCTAATAAATTGTCTGTTAATAACACATGTTCTATTTGTAAAAACAGCTCGTCCGTAGGCATTGCTTTCGTCTGATAAAACTTTATTTGACTTTCATTTTCTTTCAGTTTAGCTTCCTTACGTACTTTAAAGAATTTATGCGTCAATGGTCGAGTTTTACTAATATGCATAATCAATCTAAACTCTTCAATCATCATAAAAAGTTGTTGAAAAAAACTTTTCACTCTAAAATCTTCTGATAATACAGAATCAACCACTTCTAAATCTAGATTATTAAAGCCTATTGCATGAAGAATCGTATCACTTTTTAGTAATTTCATTTCTTCATCTTTTTCTCGATGTTTCCACTTAAAAGCAACATTAATCGTATTTTCAACTAAATCAAAGTAGGCAAACTTTTGAAAATTAACTTTTACATTTTCATCTTCTCTCAGCAATTGTGCTAAATCAGTTAAAGTCATCAGTAGCGATGGATCTACACGTTCATCATTAAATAATATAAACTTTTCACTCATTAGAAATTCAATTCCATTGCATTAATAATTGCATTCTGCTCACGTTCATCGTCAAGTTTATCAATTATTGCACGCTTAGCAGCACGTTCAATAGGCATGATACTAATTAAATCACAAAAATCAAGTAAAGCACGTATAGAACTTGCCTCTTCACTAATTTGCCCCTGACTTGCCATCGTTACTAAATCTTGATTAAAACGAATAACCTGATCGATTATTTGACTTTCCTGTAAACTTGACTGTTCCAATATAACTTGTTTTAGTATTTCTCCATCTATATAGTGTAAATCCAATACAACAAAACGATTTTTTAAAGCTTCATTCATAGGCAACGTGCCAACATAACCAACATTTATTGCAGCAATGACTTTAAAGTTTTCGTGCGCTTTAATCACTTCACCTGTAAAGGGGTTCGTTATCTGTCTACGGAAATCGAGAACACCATTTAAAATAGGTAATGTTTCTGGCTTTGCCATGTTAATTTCGTCAATGTATAATATATTGCCTTCTCTCATTGCTTCGATAACGGGGCCATCTACAAAAACAATTTTTGATTCGCCGTCTACATTTTCAATTGTTTTATAACCTAATAAACTTTCTGCATCTAAATCTACAGAACAGTTTATACTATTCATTTTTTGATTCATATCAAAACTCAACGTTTCAGCTAATTTCGTCTTACCTGCTCCGGTTGGTCCTTTTAATAGTACATTCTTTTGGATATTTAACATTGCATAAGCATCCTGGTAAATCGTTTTATCACTATTTTGATATTTTTGCACAGTGCATCTTCCTTTCACAAAATAAAAAGAGGCATGAATGCCCCTTTATGTTTTAATTGTATTATACATCATTGTATCAATAAATTGTTATAAACTGTTTCAAAAAATAATGAATTAATTTATCAATTATGGTAATGATTAAAGAGTATTAAAAAAACTGTACTACTAATATCATTAAACTTCTTCAAAATATTCTTTGTAATAGCCGCCAACTTTGCCACTATTATCACGAATATGATAATATTCCTCAGTTTCGTTCACAACATCATATACTTGACCTGTTGTTAACATTTCACTTACCTTATATTTCTTTGCATTAACATTTGTAACTTTTACTTGTTTGATTGCTTTTTTATCATGCCATTCTTCATGTAACATTTCTCTTCTTCCTCTCTTTATACTAAAGGTTTTAAATTGTCTTCTATTTCACTTCTTTTTTCTTCCAGACGAGGTGGTAAGCTTAAACTTTCACCCAAATCGTCAATCGTTTCATCAACAGTCATACCAGGAATATCCGTCGCAATTTCAAAACGTATCCCAGAAATATCTCTAAAATAGAGTGATTTATAATAGTATTGATCCATTATACCAGTGTTCGGGATACTACCTTTGTTTAAATGATTTAAATAATACTCAAGTTGTTCATGGTCTTTTACTCTAAATGCAACATGGTGTATACCACCAGGACCTTGAATTGATTCACCGATACGTTTAAGTAAGTGAACCTCACCACCATTGCCACCTTCACCCAATTTAAAGACATGCACAGTGTCTAAAGAATGTGTATATTCATAACTACCTGTACGTTCCATCCCTAATACTTGAGTAAGTACAGAAGCTGTAACGAGTGTATGTTCAACTGCAAGCATTACCGGACCGAGTCCTAAAATCTGGTGAATACTATCAACCGGACTATCTGGATTTGCTTGTCCTAAAGGAATCCCTTTATTTAACTCATCTGAAATTAAATACATTAAACGATCTTCAAAATCATAAAATGGTAACGCGTGTTTGCCGTTAATTTGAATCACAGCATCATATTTCACATTTAATGCATCAAAGCGCTGCTTAAAATAATATAAACTATAATCTGTAGGCACTCTAAGTGAAAATGAAAATAATATATTTGTTCCTGTGACTTGCGCTGGTACATTTTTATATTCAAAAAATGTAATATTTGTACCTGGTTGACCGACGTTATCACCAAAATATAAATGATAAGTGTCAATCGCATCCATGTTAACAGTCTTCTTAACCAATTTCAAACCTAACGTGTGATGATAAAAATCATAACATTTTTGTATATCACTCGTCATTAAAGTAACATGATGTAGTCCTAATAAATTCACAAAGTGTCCCCCCACAAAATAAAAACAGTAACTTATACTTATTATAACGTGTATAAGTTACTGGGTAAATTAATATTCGTAAATTAACTTTCTAATAATAAATCTTCTGGACTTTCTATTAATTCTTTAATTGTTTTTAAGAAACCAACGGCTTCCTTACCATCGATAATTCTATGATCATAACTTAATGCTACATACATCATTGGACGATTTTCCATACGTTCTTTATCTATCGCAACTGGTCGTGTCACAATTGAATGCATCCCTAAAATTGCAGCTTGAGTTCCATTGATAATAGGTGTAGACATTAATGATCCGAATACTCCACCATTAGTAATTGTAAATGAACCACCCATCATATCATCTAAACCTAATTTTTTATCACGAGCTTTCACAGCAAGATCATAAATGGCACCTTCGATTTCAGCAAAGTTTTTCTTATCACAATCGCGTACCACAGGCACTACAAGTCCTTCATCTGTTGAGACTGCTACGCCAATGTCATAAAACTGCTTTAAGATGAGATCGTCACCGTCAATTTCAGCATTTACTGCAGGATATTTTTTCAATGCTGCAACAACCGCTTTAGTAAAGAATGACATAAATCCTAAACGCGTTCCATCATGATTTTCCTGGAATGCATCTTTTTTACGTTTACGTAAATCCATGACATTCGTCATATCGATTTCATTGAATGTCGTAAGCATAGCAGTATTTTGTGAAACTTCTAACAATTTATTCGCAATTGTTTTTCTGCGTCGACTCATTTTTTCACGAATCACTGGTTTAGCAGGATTATCATTTTTAACAGGTGTTGCCTGTGGTTTTTCTGCTACAGGAGATTCTGATTGTGCAGGTGTATTTAGTGTATTCTTAACATCATGACTTCTTATTAATCCTTTTGGATCAGCAGGGTTAATTGTTGCTAAATCAATGCCATGAACACGTGCATATTTACGTGCAGACGGTGTTGCAATAATTCGCTTATTTTTATTATTTGTTGAATCTGTTTTTGATGCTTTAACTGGTGCAGATTTTTCTTCTGCTGGTTGTTCAACTGGTGTTGATTTTTCTTCAGATGGCTTTGGTGTTGCCCCACCTTCACCAACAATTGCTATTACTGAACCAACTTCAACAGTATCACCTTCTTGAGCTTTAATCTCAAGGATGACACCAGCTTCTTCTGAAATTACTTCAACGTTAACTTTGTCTGTTTCTAACTCAACAATGTTTTCACCTTTTTCAACGCTGTCACCAACATTTTTAAACCACGTTGAAATCGTACCTTCTGTAATTGATTCTGCTAATTCTGGAACTCTGATTTCTGCCACTTGAATATCCCCCTTATAATGTTAAAGCTTCATGAATGATTTTTGATTGAACTAATTTATGAATTTCATTGTCACCTTCAGATGGCGCAGCACGTCGAACACGGCCATAATAGTTAACCAATTTACCTTCAGCCATTTCAACTAAGTCTGGATAGATATAATGCCATGCACCTTGGTTCTCCGGTTCTTCCTGCACAAAGACAATTTCAGTCAAGCCACGAATATCATTAATTATGGCTTTAATCTCTTCCTTCGGTAAAGGATACAATTGCTCTAAACGAATTAAATGAATTTCATCATTTGGATTCTTTTGTAATTCTGTATATAAATCAATTGCAATTTTTCCACTTGCGATTAATAATTTCTTTACTTTTGTCTTTTTGTAACTTTCAGAAATAATCGGTTTAAATGTGCCCTCAGTAAATTTGTCAACTGTATCTGCAACAAAGTTATTACGAAGTAAACTTTTCGGACTCATCACTACTAAAGGTCGCATTTGAAGTGAATTTAAATAGTGTGCTTGTCTGCGTAACAGATGGAAATAGTTTGCTGTTGAAGTTACGTTTGCCACTGTCCAGTTATTTTCTCCTGCAAGCTGTAAGAAACGTTCTAAACGTGCTGAAGAGTGCTCAGGACCTTGGCCTTCATATGCATGCGGTAAGAGCAATGTTAATCCACTTCTCTCTCCCCATTTCGCATTCGCACTAGACACAAAGTTATCAAATATCATTTGTGCCATATTAGCAAAGTCGCCGTATTGTGCTTCCCATATTGCAAGCGCATTATTATTTTCTAAATTATATCCATATTCAAATCCAACTACAGCTGCTTCAGATAAAGGTGAATTATGAATATCAAATGATGCTTTTGCATCTGTGATATGTTGTAGCGGTGTATATTTTTCACCATTCGCTTCGTCATTAAGGACTGCATGTCGATGTGCGAAAGTACCACGCTCAGCATCTTGACCAGTGTGACGAACTGGTTTACCATCTTGAATAATTGTTCCATAGGCAAGTAGTTCGGCATGACCCCAGTCAATTAAGCCATCTTTAGTAAATGGATCATTTCGGCGATCAAGAATTTTTTGAAGTTTATTAAATACTTTGAATCCTTCTGGTGTACTTAACATCTCTTCATTAATTTGTTTTAAACGTTCGAAAGGTACACCTGTTTCTACACGATCATACCCTTCCGTAACTTCTGAAGGTGCTAGCATATCACTATCTGTATTCATAGTGCTTTTATCAATTTTTTCATGTGCTAAACGCATTTCATTTGTTACTTGCTCAAAGATTGCATTCATATCAGCTTCTGAAATAATTCCAGCATCAACCAATGATTTACCATATTTTATTTCAATACTTGGATGTCCTTTAACTTCTTTGTATAACATAGGATTTGTAATGGTCGGTTCATCCATTTCATTGTGACCATATCGTCTATACCCCACTAAATCAATGACGAAATCTTTATTAAACTTCTGACGGAAAGCCATAGCAATATCTATCGCTTCAAGACATGCTTCAACATCATCAGCATTAACATGTATAATCGGGAGGTCATAGCCTTTTGCAACATCAGTCGCATAAATCGTTGATCTTGAATCATACGGTTCAGTTGTAAAACCAACACGGTTGTTCGTGATAATATGTAATGAGCCACCGACAGAATAACCATCTAAGTTACTTAAGTTCATACTCTCAAAATTGATACCTTGTCCAGGAAATGCTGCATCCCCATGAATCAGAATTGCAAGCGCCTTATTAAAATCCTGCGTTGGTTTGTTAACACCAACTGTTGTTTCCTGAACCGCACGTGTTTTACCAAGTACGACCGGCGCAACAATTTCAAGGTGAGAAGGATTATTCGCAAGCGATACAACCTGTTTTTTACCATATTTTGTTGTCGTCTTTTTACCACCCAAATGATATTTAACATCGCTTGTCCATCCTTTTGTTACAACAAGCGTACCATCTTCAGGTAAAAACCTCATTGGATCAGTATGCATAAATTCTGACAACATCATTTCGTATGGCTTTTCCAGGATATGCGTTAAAACATTCAAACGCCCACGATGTGCCATACCAATTTCAATATTTTGAATATTTTCTTGATTTGAAACCTTTAAAACACGTTCAAGCATTGGCACTAGTGCATCGACACCTTCAATTGAGAAACGTTTTGCACCGACAAATTTTTTATGAATATATTTTTCAAACCCTTCAACATGTGCAAGACTTTTTAAGAGCTCAATTTTCTCATCATTAGTCAGTGGATTTTCTTCACGTGTCTCTATCTTATTCATCAACCATTCACGTTCTGTTGCATCATTGATATGTGAGATTTCAAAGCCAATTGTACCTTGATATACAGATTGTAAATGATCAATCGCTTCAAGTGCATTATTAAATTGATTTGCATATCTTTCTGATATTAATGCTGCTGGTAAGCGTTTAAGTTCATCCGCAGTCAAATTGAAATCTTCAGGCTTTAATGCGGGTAAATTTTCTCTTGTAGGTCGATATAAAGGATAAATATCAGCAGTTAAATGGCCATAAAGACGAATATTATCCACTAATCTCAATACGTTTTTAACTTTTTCAGTATCAGCATGACCTACAGTAGTAGGCTGCTCCCCTTGAATACTTGAAAATAAAACTTGCAATTCATCAGATACCGACGATGGATCAACTAGATACTGATCGAACATTTCTAAGAGTATACCTAAGTTCGTTCCAAATCTAGGTGGTGCTTCATCGAGGTTTTTACCTTTTGTCATGGTTCCATCCTCCAATTAATTAAATAAAACGTTTACATAGCTATTTTAACAAAGCAAAGCATGAAATTAAAGGGTAAATAAAGAACTTTGTGAATTATATTGAGCGGACAGGAAATTGAATCAGCACTTTTGTAAATTGATCCACTTCACTTTCAATTTTTACATTACCCTTATAGGTTTCTATTAGTTTTTTCGCAATAGAAAGACCTAAGCCATTACCACCTTTAGAACGTGCACGAGATTTATCGACGCGGTAAAATCGATCAAAAATATTTGGGATATCATTTGCAGGTATGCCTTCACCGTTATCGATAATTTCTATCTGAATCAATTTGTTTTTTAAAGATGTTCTTATAACAATATATTTATTAATCTGGTCATATTTCATCGCATTATCTAAAAAAATCAATAAAATCTGCTCAAAATGAAAACGATTAATATTTAATTTTATTTGTTCATGCGTCGAGTGAAATTCAAATGTATAATCATTTTTTAACTGTTCAAGTGAATGGATTCGACCTTTAATTTCTGCATTAATATCTATTGTTTCAGTTTGAGCGGTGTCGATTAATTTAGAATCCTTAGACAATAATAATAATTCCTCAACCAGTTTATTAATGCGATTCATTTCCTCCAGTGAAATTGTAAGTGATTCTTCTAAAATTTCAGGATTATTTTTGCCCCATCGTTGAATGAGATTTAAATGGCCATTAACGATTTGTAATGGCGTTCTTAACTCATGGCTCGCATCTTCAACAAATTGTTTTTGTTGATTAAAAGAAGTTTCCAATTGACTCATCATTTCGTTAAATGTATCAATCATATCATCCGTTTCATAGTAACTTGTGGAAACTTGTAATTTATTTTGAAAACCATCCCGCTTGATTTGATTCATTTTACTGGATAATCTACGAATAGGCTTTGTTATTTGATTTGAAAACAGAAAACTTATTAATGCTGTAACAAATAATGCGGTCAAACCAAAAAAACTACATAATAAAATTAAAAATTGCATAACATTAAAATATTTATTTAATGAATGTGCTACAGTGATATAGCCATTATAATGTTCATTTCTAAATGGCGTCGACATTAATAAAAAGTGTGTGCCATCAATTTCTTTTTGTTCAATATGTGTTCTTTTCGTTTTATTTGCACTTAATTCAAACGTATAACTGGCATTCGTACTTGCACTATAAAAAATATTGCCATCGATATCATATAGAAATACTTTTTCGTTCTCATTTATCGCTCTGATAATGTCGGATGTTGTCACTTGTCCGGTTGTTTTTTCTTCAAACAAATGAGATAAATCTGTAACACTCTTTTTAAGTGCGTCAACTTCTTGATCTTTCTGGTATGTACTGATTAAGTAAATAATAAACAAACTAAAAATCATAAAAATAATGAATGTTATCGTCGTCGTAAGGATAGTCCATTTCGATCTTAAAGACTGTGATTTTGTTTTCATCGAATCACATACCCTACGCCGCGTACTGTTTCAATTAATTTATGATATTGAAACGGTTTAAGTTTATTTCTTAAATATCTAATATATACATCAACAACATTCGTTTCAACTTCACTTTCATATCCCCAGACGCTTGTTAAAATTTGCTCCCTGGATAAAACATGTTTTTGGTTTAAAACAAGTAACTTAAGCAATTCAAACTCTGTTTTGGTTAATTCTAATAAATTGTCATCGATAGATACTGTAAATGCATCAAGATTAATTTTCATTGCTTTAATTTGTAAAATGTTTTCTTGTGCAGTATTGTTTGTATTTTGTCTTCTTCTTAATATCACCCTGATACGCGCTAATAATTCTTCAATGTCAAAGGGCTTTACGATATAGTCATCTGCACCATAATCCAAGCCAATAACTTTATCATAAGTTTCTCCCTTTGCAGTAATAATAATAACGGGCGTATCTTTAACTTTTCTTAATTTTCTGCATACCTCAAGACCATTAATCTTAGGTAACATTAAATCAAGTAAAATACAATCATAGTCATTTTGAATCGCTTCTTCCAAACCGCTTTCACCATCATGGACGACGCCCACTTCATAATTTTCATGCAAAAGTTCGAGCTGTATAAATCGTGCTAAATTTTCTTCGTCTTCAATAATTAGAATCTTATGCAAAGAATCAACTCCTAAATCCCACTATTTCTTGTTGTATTTTTGCTGAATGTTTTTAATGTTTTCTTTAACATCTGGCCATTCATCATCAATAATCGAATATATAATTAGATTTCTTCTAACACCATCTAAATTTCTTTCTTTACGAATCACGCCTTCTTTCTGGAATCCAAGACGTTCAATTGCTCTGTTTGAACGTTCATTTCTTTCATCTGCTTTAATTTGGACACGCACCATATTTAGTGTTTCAAAACAAAACTCTAATAATAAATATTTACTATCCGTATTCACATATGTTTTTTGCGCTTTTACACCAAACCAGGTTGTACCAATTTCACAACTATCATTTTCATAGTCAATTTCTTTTATGCGTGTTGAACCAACGACTTCATTTGTTTCTTTCATAACAACAATAAAAGGAATAGACTTCATTTTCTCTCTTAAATGCACAGCGTCAATGACCCATTGTTCCATTAAATCCATGTCTATCGCCTTAAATAACATATAACTCCATATGGATTCATGATTTATTTCATGTAAATCCTTAGCATGTTCAATTTGCATAGGAATTAATTTAATTCTTTCATTTTCTAATACGACAGATTCAAATACGTTAATTGTCACCGTTGCACCTTCTCTTTCATTAATATAGAAAAATCATATCAAGAAATCACAAAAAATCATATGTTTATGATTAAAATTTAAAAATAAAATAAAATAATAAAACTTACAAAAAAACTCCTGACTGGGCAAAGTCAGGAGTGTATGGGCAAAATATTGGGGGTTATAAGAAAATGATCTACTAGAGGGGGAACTCTTTCAATGAGAATCATTTTCAATTACTATTATATCTTATTGAGAACTATTGTCAATTACTTTATGCAAAATTGTTTGTGCTAATAATATACAAATGACACCACCAACAATTCCAGCAATAATATCTGTTGGATAATGGACACCTAAATAAACTCTGCTTGTAGAGATCATCAAAATTGTAAATACACATAAACCAATGAGATAGGGTTTAATTGCGCTATTACCATGTTTAATTAAATAAGCAAGACTACCAAAGAACGCAGTAGATCCCATAGCATGACCACTCGGGAAACTAAACCCTGTAATATCAATTAAGCGTAATAATGTAGGTCGTTCTCTATCAAATATATTCTTCAGTAATGGATTTAATGTACCTGATAGAATCATAGAAAGCGCAAAAAACAAAGCTTCGATTTTCAATTTTTTTAGCATTAAATAGGCTACAACCATTAATGTCAATGCAATCATCGCCCAAACTTCTCCTACCTTAGTAAAGCCCAACATAATAGATGTCGTTATAAAACTTTCAGATGAATAAATAAATTCATATACTTCATTATCAATCCATTTACCCAATCTTGATTCATGGAAAAAAGCAATAACGCCAAATATAAAACTAAAAATGAGAATTAAAGTAATACGTTTCATTCTAGACATACAATCTCTCCTATTTTGCATCATAAATTATTTTATCGAGTAATGTTGTTGCGGTATAGGTTGTTTGCTTTTGTTGCATTTTTAATATAATACTTTCGTATTGATGCTCTATTACTTCAATCGCTTCTAACAATTTATCCGAAATTAGTTCTGCTTCTTGAATGACTTTTGCAACACCCATTTTTTCAAAGATTTCAGCATTTTGAATCTGATCACCTCTACTTTGATCTAAGCCAAGCGGAATTAAAATCATTGGTTTTTGTAATGCCAGAAACTCAAATAAAGCATTCGCACCTGCGCGTGAAATTACAATATCCGTAATTTTATATAAATGCATTAATTCAAGTGACACAAATTCCCTTTGAAAATAACCAGGATGCACCATTGATGTATCCAAATTTCCTTTACCTACCAAATGTATGATTTGATAATGCTTGAGTAAATGCGGTAAGTTATCATAAATCACTTGATTAATTAATTTTGATCCTAATGAACCACCCATAATCATTATGACTTTCTTATTCGGATTAAACCCAGTGAGGTCATATCCTTTTTGAGCATCACCAGAAAATAAATCATCACGAATGATACTTCCCACATAATGTGCTTTTTCAGCTGGTACATAGCGTAATGTTTCCTCAAAGGTAGTATATAGTCGATGTGCAAACTTAAGTGCCAGTTTATTCGCTAGACCAGGTGTAACATCAGATTCATGTATAATCGTTTTTATATTTAATATTTTTGCAGCTATCGTAACAGGTACCGCAACAAAACCACCTTTTGAAAATACTATATCCGGTTTTTCTTTCTTTAAAACACGTAGGGCATCCAGCACGCCTTTTTGCACTCTGAAGATATCTTTCGCATTTTCAAGTGATAAATATCTACGTAATTTACCACTTGAAATTCCATAGTATTTAATTTGAGGAAATTGCTTTGTTATTTCATCTTTTTCTATACCATGTTTTGATCCGATATAAATGCAGTCAATATTTTGTGATAATGCTTTTGGAATAAGTGCCATATTCACTGCTACATGCCCAATCGTACCGCCACCAGTAAAAGCTATTTTCATTTGATTCACTCCATTATTTCGATTTTACTGCTTTTAACGCAGCAGTTAACTGCGTATCATCTTTTTGAACTTTCTTCATTAATAATTCTGTAAACTTTTCTGTTGTTTTTCCACTTAATTGACCATTCATGTCTAAACCATTGTCCGTTTGAAATTGAATTAATGCCTGCTCGGTTTCTGTATCGAATGTATTATCAATTTTTCCAGGTTGATAGCCTAAAGCCTTTAAGCCCAATTCAAGTGACTTAACCTGATTACCTTTTTCACCAAGACTTAATACGCTATCACTATTAATGATTTGAGCATTTGTATATTCGGGTAATTTAACTTCTACATCAGGAATTATTCCTTTTTTATGAATCCAGTTTTCTTTCGGTGTTAGCCATTTCATTTCTGTATACTTTAACATTGATTTGTCTTTATATGGCGTAGCAGTTTGAACAATCCCTTTTCCAAATGACTTCGTACCAATTATTTCTGCATAGCCATTTTCACGCATTGCTTCAGCAAATACTTCTGAAGCACTTGCTGAGCCTTCGTTGAGAATAATAACGGTTTTGAGATCCTTGGTAATCGGATTTGCAGGCTCTGAAGCTGTCATCGCTTTCTTTTCGCCCTTATTATTTTCAGTGTATAAAACCGTATCACCTTGCTCTAAAAATTCGTTCGCCATTTTAGTTGCCTCATTTAAAAAGCCCCCTGGATTATTACGCATGTCAATCACTAGACGTTTCATACCTTTGTCATGCATTTCCTGTAGTGCATCATGAAACTCTTTTGAGGTCTTATCTTGAAATTTCGATACAGTAATTATTGCAGTCTTATCTTTCATCATTTTAGTGAACACACTATTCATATGGATTTTGTCACGTTTAATTTTCACTTTAAAAGGGTCCTGATTACTTCTGTTTATCGTTAATTCAACAATTGTTCCCTTTTTACCTCTGATTTTATTAACGACTTGTTGTGTCGTCCAGCCTTCAATTGTCTTTCCATTAATTGCTACGATGATGTCATTTGGTTTAATGCCCGCTTTATATGCAGGTGCATCTTTAATTGGACTTGAAATGAGTATTTTACCATCTTTTTCTTCAATTTCCGCTCCAATACCTTGAAAATCACCTTGCATCGATTCAGTGAAATCATTTTGTTCTTTCTCAGTCATATATTCACTATAAGGATCTTTTAATCCTTCAACCATACCTTTAATCGCACCATCGACTAATGCTTCTTTATCTACTGACTTATAATAATCTTTATTTAAAGTATCATAAACATGATAAAGTTTTACAAATTCACTTCTTTTAGGTGCTTCATCTGTAATAATTTTATCATTACCACTCAGTATTGAAAAAGCAGTAACTGCTGCCGTAATAACGATTGTCGATACAATCATCATAATAAATTTGAATGGAGATATGACGTAATGTTTATTTTGTTTTTTATTTACCTGTTCATGATCTTCATTGTTCAATCTATTTCACATCCATTTATACAGTTTATTTTATAAGTATATAAAAAAATAATAAATAAAGCACGTACCAAATGGTACGTGCTAAAAATTTAACCATTCCAGATAAGCTTCATACATCTTATCAAATGTTGCAAGTGACATCTCAATTGAACCATACTCTTCAATATATGTTGATAATGCATTAAAATCCGTTTCGTGTTTTGGAAACAATAAATCTTCAAAGACAGCTTCAGCAAACTGCCCAACATCTGTTTTAGAACCACGTTCTGTTAATGCATAATGATAAAAAGAAAGTTGTTTCATTATTTTACATCAACATTAAGCACTGTAGATTCTCCGCGTGATAAAAGACCATCGTTAGAAATTGTAAGATTTTCAATTACATCAGAATTTGTAATAATGACAGGTGAAATAATTGAAGATGCATTCTTGTTGATGTGTTCAATGTCAAAAGTTAATAATTCATCTCCTACTTTTACTTTATCACCCGTCGTTACTTTTGTATCAAAGCCTTCACCCTTCATCGCTACAGTTTCTAGTCCAACGTGAATTAATAATTCAAGGCCATTGGCTGCTTTGATCCCAATTGCGTGTTTTGTAGGAAATACATTAACAATTTCCCCATCGATAGGTGCTACAACAACACCTTCAGTTGGTTCAATACCAAAACCTTCACCCATCATTTTTTGGGCGAATACAGGATCAGGAATTGATTCAATCGCTACATATTGACCTGAGATTGGCGCTTTAATTTCAATATTTTTAGCAATATCTTCACTTTTTCCAAATATTTTTTTAAACATTTTACCGCCTCCAACAATTTTTATTTAAGTATAGTATACCCTATTTTTCGCGATCTAATAATTCAACATACTCCGAATACCCTAGTTCTTTTAGTTGATCATACGGGATAAACTGAATACTTGCTGAATTAATACAATATCTTAATCCTCCCGTACTTTTCGGTCCATCATTGAAAACATGACCTAAATGAATATCACTTAACTCTGTTCGAACTTCAGTACGTGTCATACCATATGATTTATCTACGAGTTCAATAATTTCATCATCACTGATAGGTTTAGAAAATGAAGGCCATCCACATGATGAATCAAATTTATCATTCGATGTAAATAATGGTTTACCACTTACTTTATCTACATAAATCCCTTTTTCGAAGTGATTCCAGTATTCATTTTCGAAGGGAGGCTCAGTACCATTTTGTTGTGTGACATAATACTCCATCTCATTTAAAGCACTGATTTCTTTTTTTATTAACATGTTGAATCACCCCAATGTTCATTAATAAATGCTTTTCTACCTGATCTAGACTGATAAGCTTCATAATGTGCAGGATCTTTTTTATAAAAATCCTGATGATAATTTTCCGCTTTGTAAAAATTTTTATATGGTATTATTGGTGTGTTGATTGGTTGGTTAAATATATTTTGTTGATTTAACGCTTGGATTACTTGATGAGCAATACGTTCCTGTTCATCATCATGAACAAAAATGGCAGGTGTATAACTTTCTCCTCTATCATAAAACTGACCTGTATTATCAGTCGGATTGAATGTCTTAAAATAGATTTTTAAAAGTGACTCATACGAAAGTACTTTAGGATCAAACTCGATTTGAATTGCTTCTCTGTGTCCTGTTGTATTCGAACAAACCGCTTCATACGTAGGATTTTCTACATGTCCACCACTATAACCACTCACAACACTTTTAACCCCTTCAAATTGATGGAATGGTTTGACCATACACCAAAAGCAACCACCAGCTAACGTTGCTATACTCATCTCATCACTCCTTTAGCTTAATCTTAAAATGCCACCTATACGCTTTGTCAATTGATTGAAGCAATAGCGTATTTCCGCCACTCTTCTGCACGCCTAAATCATAAATAAAACGATTCCGTTTTATTTGCAGTTCAATTGAATCCGGAAGTTGTCCAAATTTCTGAATAATTTCTAAAGCATGTTGATCTGATATAGGTAACTTACCAATATCAATAGCTTTAATATTCAGTGCAATAACACCTGGCGCTATCACTTCAGGTGTTGTTTTAATTTTGGTAATAACATCTAACTTCATAAACTTTGACTTAGAAGTAATATAAATAGCATGTTGTTTCATGTCAATTTGAATTGCATCCTCATTTAAGTCAAACATTTTCTCAATCGTTTGTTCTGATAGAATCAATTGATCTGACGTTTCTATATGGTATTGGTTAATTTTTATGGTTTCATCATCCGGTTGCAAAGAGAGTATTTGATACCCTTTTATAAAAGCACCAATATTAACAATCAATAAAATAATAAATAATACAAACCAAATCGGATTTTTTATAAGCTTAATCATTATAACCAAACACAGATAGACCAATCGCACCTGGACCAGTATGTGTAGAAACAATAGGTGTCGTAGTATTTATAGAAATTTTTTCATCGGTATAACTTGATATAGAACTCAAAATCTTATCTAATAAGTCCGCAGCATCTGCTTGTGATATACCTATTCTCAAATACTGATATTGCTCAGCCATTTGTGCGACTTCTTTCGTTAGTAGTTTAACTACAGTATTTTGCGTTCGTGCATTTTGCAGGACATGAATTTCTCCATCAATCACTTGTGCAACAGGTTTTAAATTCATTAAACCACCGATGAAGCCTTTCCCTCTTGAAATGCGTCCACCTTTACGTAAGTAATCTAACTGGCTAATCACTAAAAATAATTTTGATTGATTTTTCATAACTTCAATTGCAGCTACTATTTCTTCCATAGATTTATGCTTAATAATCAATTCAACGACATTTTGTACGATAAAACCATAGGATTGCGCAATAAAACCACTATCGACTACAGTAACTTTTCCATCGACTATGTTAGCTGCTGCTTGTGCACTACCTATTGTACCACTTAGACGATGTGTCATATGTAAACTTAGTATTTCATAACCCTCATCTATATATTTTTCATAAATCTCAACAAACTTTCCTGTTGGTGGTTGACTTGTTTTAGGAATGTCTTTTAATGTTACTAATTTGTCCAAATATTCATCTGATGTAATTTCTTCCTGATCTAAATATGTTTTACCATCGATGACGATATTTAGTGGTACTTGTACGATACCATGATCATTTAAAAATTGGCGTGGTAAATCGTGCGTTGAATCAACAACTAGTTTAATTTTACTCATTTTATCCCTCGTTATCTCATTATTTGTTAGTTACTAAACGTTCTTCTATACGTTGATGTACAATATTTGCTACTTCTTGTAATGTGTAGCGGTCAAAAATTTCAGGATCGATTGCGTCTAAAATGTGAACCTGTACTTCGCCTGGAACAATTTTTTTGCTGTCATATTTCTCCATAATCTTTGAAGTACCTTCGATTGCAATTGGAACAATTGGTACACCCGCACTTTTAGCTAATTTAAAAGATCCGGCTTTAAATTCAGACATACCTTTTCCCTTACTTCTTGTACCTTCAGGAAAGATCATGATACTATGACCTGCTTTTAACGCATTTACGCCATCTCTAATCATTTGAATGGATGAACGACGGTCTGTGCGATCTAAATAAATACAATTTAATATATCCATCCATTGATGTAGAAATGGTATTTTTTTCACTTCTACTTTTGAAACAAAACCAAAGGGTTTATTCACTGCATATAATAAAACTGGTATGTCAAAATTACCTTCGTGATTTGCTACAAATAAAACACCAGTATCTTTAAACTGTTGTGACCCTGTCACATTAACTTTAACACCCGCAGTTTTCAATACTTTACTCGCCCATTTTTTAGCATATTGATTTGTAACAATATCTTTTTCTGCGACAGTATCATATAATTCTAAAGTTTGCTTTACATTTTTTAATTGGGGGGTCACAAATGCTGCATAACCAATTATCGTACCGACAGTCCTTAGTAATCTAATCATGTTTTTTCCTCACTAAATGCATAAAATGATGGGGCAATACATTCTTTTCATCTAATTGTCCCTCTTCGATGGATTGAACCTCAAATTCATTAAATGTATATTCCGGAAAAAAAGCATCGCCTGGAAACTTTTCTTCGATGACAGTGACATACATATCTTCAACCCAGTCTATAGTTTGTTCATATAAGTTCTGTCCCCCAAAAATGAAGACATGACCATCAAGCTGCTTAATATCTTCTATTTGATGTATCACATCAGCATCACTTGGCTTAAAATTTTTGTCTCTTGTGACGACAACATTTCGCCTATTAGGCAATGCTTTACCTAAAGATTCATATGTCTTTCTTCCCATTACAATAGTATTACCCGTTGTTAGTGCTTTTACACGTTTTAAATCATTGGGTAGATGCCAAGGCATTTTATTTTCAAATCCAATGACTCTATTTTGATCATGACAAACAATTAATGATAACATAACATTCTCCTTAAACGGCTATTGGTGCTTTAATTGCTGGATGTGCCTGATAATTGATAATTTCTAAATCTTCATACTCAATGTCGAACAATGATTTTTCTGAGTTTATCCTTAATGTTGGTGGATTAAAAGACGTCCTAGATAATTGTTCTTTGACAGCATCAATATGGTTTGAATAAATATGTGCATCACCAAACGTATGTACAAATTCACCAACATCCAAACCGCATTCGCGCGCAATAAGATGTGTCAATAAACTATAACTCGCGATGTTGAATGGCACGCCTAAAAAGATATCTGCACTGCGCTGATATAATTGACAAGATAATTTATTATCATTCACGTAAAATTGAAACATCGTGTGGCACGGTGGTAAAGCCATAGTATCAATTTCACCTGGATTCCAGGCAGATATAATGTGTCGACGGCTTGTCGGGTTATTTTTAATACTATGAATGACATCTTTGAGTTGATCTGTCGAACCAGATTTTGTTTCAAAATTTCGCCATTGTTTACCATACACATTACCTAAATCACCAAATTTTTTGCAAAAATCTGGATTTGTTAAAATATTTTCCTTAAAAATACCTAGTTGCTCCTGATAAATTGCATTAAATACTGGATCTTTTAATGCACGGTGACCAAAATTAGTCATATCTGGTCCATTATATTCTTCACTTTCAATCCACTTTAAAAAGGCCCATTCATTCCAAATATTATTATTATATTCCAGTAAATATTTGATATTCGTATCTCCACGAATAAACCAAATTAATTCAGTGGCGATTAACTTAAAAGACACCTTTTTAGTGGTTAATAAGGGAAACCCTTTTGATAAATCAAATCGCATTTGATGCCCAAAGATTGACAGTGTCCCTGTATTTGTTCTATCATCTTTTTTACTTCCATTTTCAAGAACGTGTTGACATAACTCATGATATGCTTGATCGAATGAATTCATCAAGTCACCTCTTTCTATTTTTTCTTATATACTTTATAATACATTTATATAGCGATGAATAAAAGAAATAGATATTATAGATTTACAATCTAGGGGTGAATTAAATGGGCGCAGATATGATGGTAGTTTCAGGTTTATTCTTGTTACTTTGCTACATGATTAGTATGTGTATAACAGAATAATGGCATCGATGAATAATAGTATTCAATATGCATAAAAAACGCGCTTTATCAGCAAATGCCGATAAAGCGTGTTTTTTATCTGTTGTTATTGATATACCGATAACCATAGTGCGTTTTCGAATATTTACGTACTTGCATATTAAACTGATACTTCTCTATAAGTTGTGACTTATAATGACATCGGAGAATTATTTTACCACTAAACTTTTTAAATATTGTATCAAGTAATTGTGCATCTCTATCAGGTGTATAAGATATAAAATTAACGAGTGATGCAATATTTGAAGTGTCAATCGTTTCTTCATACATTGGATCTATATAAATCACTTCAGATGATTGTAATATAGCTTGATGTTGTTCTACACTACCATAAATAAAATGAATAGTAGAAGTATCGATCTCATTTTGAACAAGCTCATTATAATAAAAGATAAATCCCCATTTTATCGCCATATGGATAAAAAAATTCGATTCAAATGCATAAAATGTCGATTGTGGAAAAAATTTCGTCATCAACGTTAAATCATTAGCTAGCCCTGTGGTAGCGTCAATGATAATACCATTATCTATTTTGTCATCATTTAATAATTGGATGAGTGGCGGCGTTACATGTTCATTTAAGTACGCTTTATATTTAACCTTCGTGGTATTTTCATGATAAAAAATTTTATTATTTTCATCCGTGTAAAGGACTATACCCGATTGTAAAACAACAATTAATGGTGTGCAGTCACTTTCAAATAATTGTTTTATTGTTCGTTTTTTTCGCGGAATCAGCTTAACAAAGACATGCGCATACGATTTAATATCCATACAAATTAATCGTAAGTATTTCTCCACTAAGTGACTGGTTTTAATGCTTGTGGTTATTCGAATATCTAATTTAGCAGTGCACATCAAAATATTCTTTTAAGTCCATGCAAATTTCTTCTACAGGTCTACCTTCAATATGTTCGCGTGGCATAAAAGCAACTAAATTTTTACCTTTGAATAAAGCCATTGAAGGACTTGATGGAACTTGAGCAATATATTCACGCATTTTATCTGTTGCTTCCTTATCCTGACCAGCAAATACAGTTACTAATTGATCTGGTTTATTATCATTTTGTGTTGCTACTGTAACTGCAGCAGGTCGCGCGAGTCCAGCTGCACACCCACAAACTGAATTCACGACAACAAATGTTGATGTTTCATCCTTTAGTTGATTAAAATATTCTTCCACGGCCTCACTTGTTTCCAGAGAATTAAATCCATATTCTGTTAATTCTTTTCTCATACCATCTGCTATAGATTTCATATATTCTTCGTATGCATTCATTTTACGCTTCTCCTTTATTTCGATTTGCAATTTGCTTCCATACTGAGCCGACTGCTGTTTCTCCATTTTTAATACGTTCATATGCCATTTGCACTTGTAATTTTACATCGAAAGCTTGATCATTAAGATGTTTCTCTAAAAATGGCAGACTTGATTCATCACCTTCATCATAAATAAACATTGCTGCACGCCATCTCACGATAGGATGTTTATCATCTAAAGCTTGATGCATGACACCTAGACTTTCTTTAAAGCCTAAATCACTTAATGTGTCACCCGCAGTTCGTCGGACAGTTAAATTCGAATCCAACATCGCTTGATGAAGTGCTTTGAGTACTCGTTTATCTTCAATCATACCAAGAAATACAACGGCAAGCCTTCTAATTTGAGGGCGTTCATCATTTAATACCGCTTCAAAAAATGCAATATCTGAAATATCAGGTTGAGGGTAATGATCTATCATACGGTATCTTTCTTGCCAGTCGGATGTATTTTGATATTCTTCAAGACGCACTTTTTCTAACTTCTTACTTTCGTAAGCTACAGTATTCGATTTACCTTGTTTAACCAAATCATCTAATTCTGATTGTGGGAATAAAGCATCAATCTCTTCTTTTATGGACTGAATGATGTCATCTGTTTCACCATATCTAATACCATAATCTTTCCACTTACGAAGTAAAATAACATTATCTTCATCGTTTTGTGCTGCTAACATTGCATCTATAAATCTAACATCTAATTGCTTTCTCTTCTCTTCATCTTTTGAAGTAACCTTTATTTGATATGGAATACCTTTAAAGGTTAATACTTCCACATTTTTCTCTCCATTATCTACCTCAATTGTAGGCTCAATCAAAGCTGCTTGATCAAAAACTGCCTTAATTTTTGGAAGTACCATCTCCCAATCTGATTTAGGCGATTTATCAATAGATATAAAATCCATGACATGGAAGATAGATTTTACTTCTTCAATTTCTAATAATGCATTTATAAATGATGGCTGTTGATCATTAATCGTTTGGTAAGTCGTACTCTTCATATCATCTTTCTTGTAGTCTAACGTCACTTTTAATGTGTTTGGACTCGGTGTTGGTTCAATTTTTATTATTTTCATACTTACTCCTTATTGTAATATATTTCCTAAACGCTTAATTTCTATCCCTACTGAACATTTCTTTATGCAATAGTGATGTGCGTAATTCTTATTCTGTATTTTACGATGATAACGCTTGAGCAGACAATCACTACAATAATAGTCTGTTAAAGTATCAATTTGTTTAATGGTTATCTTTTGTTCCAGGTTCATTAACTCACCTCAAAAGATAGTATATCAAAAATAAAAATAAATTGATGAACATTTGATTGTAAAAATAACTTGCTTATTTTTTAATACACGAATATAATACATAAGTTGAATTTTTATAAGGAAGTGAGTTATATGACAAATGAATTATGGGCACTTGTTGCATTTTTATTAACGTTTTTTGCTTTAGTTATGATGTATCGTTTTTTTGGTAAAGAAGGCTTATTTGTATGGGTTGCAATTGGTACAGTAATTGCAAATATCCAGGTAACGAAGTCCGTTGAATTATTCGGCATTACAGCAACGCTCGGTAATGTTTTATTTGCATCTATATATTTAGCAACTGATATACTCAATGATAGATATGGTCGTATTGTCGCAAAAAAAGCGGTTTGGCTCGGGTTTGCATCTGCTATTATAATGACACTTTTAATGACTACATCATTACAGTTTGCACCTACAAAAACCGATATTGCTCAGGAAAGTATGGAAACTTTATTTGGTGTTGTACCGCGTATCGTACTTGGATCAATTGTTGCCTACATTATCGGTCAGTATGTCGATGTTTATCTCTTTAATTTAATAAAAAAATACTTTTCATCTGAAAAAACGTTCATCGTTCGTGCTTATGGCAGTACATTATTTAGTTCTATCGTAGATACAGCATTATTTTCAATAATTGCGTTTACTGGTATTATGCCTAATGATGTCGTTTTTGAAATATTTATTACGACCTACGTATTTAAACTGGCTTCAACAATACTTAATATCCCATTTGGATACTGGGCAAAAAGTTATCACACATCAGAAATTTATAACAAATAACGCTTTGTGAGGTGTATATGGCACAAATATTTATTGATGCATCAACAAAACAATCACCACTTCATAGCGCATGTGGTATTGTTCTTAAAATGGATGATAAGCAAATCGAATATGGTGAGTACTTAGGCGCAGTTGATAATCATATTGCTGAATGGCAAAGTCTAATTATTGGCGTCAAATTAGCAATTGAACACCAATGTCAAACACTTTTAATAAAAAGTGATTCAAAAATCGTCGTTGATTCTATAGATAAAAATTTTGTTAAGCATTCACAATATAAACGTTATTTAGATGAATATAACAAGTTAATCACTTATTTTGACTTAGTAATCATCAACTGGGTGCCTAGACAACAGAATAAACATGCAGATACTATTGCCAGAAGAACTTTGCAGCACTATTTATAAACGTACTCAAAGTTCTTTTTTTAAAATCTTTTCCATTGTTTTTAAAACCCCATCTTGATCATTTGAGGGAATTATTTCACTTGCCACACCTTTAACTCGACTATTCGCATTCGCCATCGCATATGAATGATTTGTCATTTGTAGCATTTCTAAATCGTTATCACTATCACCAAAAACATATAAATTTTCTTTTGATTCATTTACTAAATTAAGGACATATTCAATTCCAGTGGCTTTATTTACATTCCGATGAATAATATCTATACAATGAAAACCACTATCCACTGCAACACTATGCTTTAATTTCGAATTTAAATGATTGATGATTTCAATTCTACGTTGCGCTTCTACTTGTAATTCAATAGTAATTTTTGTAACGTGGTCTGAATCAAAATGATTACCGACTTGCAAATTATCATAATATTTATTCATTCTGGCCAAAAATACATCATTTGCATTTTTACATCCATAGGATGATTCAAGTGTACTTACAACATAAGAATCGATTGATAATGCTTCTAATAATTCACAAGTTTTCCCAACATCTGCGTTTTCAATATAATGGGTATGAATTATTTCATTATTATACGAAATTGCAGCACCATTTGATCCAACATAATAAATATTTAAATCATTAAAAAATGACTGTAAATGACTTGTCGTGTTACTACTTGCTACAATGAATAAAAATTGATTATTAAATGTCGTGAAAATCTCATTAAAATATTTGCGATTATAATCATTACTACTATTTAAAAAAGTCCCATCCATATCAACAGCAAAAATGTACATATTATCATCCTTATCCACGTGAAACATTATTATATAACACGATATTTTGTCGCTTTACCTTGTCCAACTTTTTCAATAAACGATTCACTTTGAAGTTGAACTAATGCACGTTCAATTGTTTTTCTACTAATATCAGCAAGCATCATTTCTAATTCCTGCCGAGAAATAGGTTCGAAAGATTTATTTAACACATTTAATACGCGAATACTTGGTGTTACATTTTCATCTAAAATAAGTTTAAAGTTAAATTCTAAAGCTTCAAAACACTCAATTAATCGCTCAAGATAAAATCTAGTATAAGCCGTCTCATCCTCAAATTTAAAATAATTTACCCATTTCTTTTTTATTTTATTTTTACCATGGCTCATTGATTGAAATATAAATTGGTCTAAACTTTGATATTGAGTCACCAGAATTCCTGCTTTAAATAATAACAAATTCAAAAATAAACGAGAAAACAAGAGCGTTTTATCTTTGAACGCATTTATTTGAATAAACGAATAAACAACATGGAATATTTCGATTAAAGTAATGGTATCACGTCTTAACATTACTTCATTATAATCATCACATAGCTGCATTAATTCTGTTTTTACTGCATTACTTAAATGATTGATTGTGTCCATATCACCTAATGTTAATTCTAAATAAAGCGTCATCATAGTGTCTAAATTAATATCAATAAATTCATAGTCTTCACTTATAAACAAATATGCATCTCTATAGCCTACTATTTGAGCTTCCACATCATTTTCAAATGACTTTCTAAATTGTAACAATTGCTTTAATTTCGTATCAGCAATGCTTAAGCCCGATAATGCACAGGCATATTTCACATTTTGAAATAATCCTGCAAATTTTAATTTTTCTAACGCTTTCGTATTATATTGTAAATAAATTGTTTGCTTCCCTATATATTCATGAACGTTACTCAGTTGATAAACAAGGGATGTATCAAATTGCATGCCTCTCCACCTCAGAAGTAGTATTATTATAAGTCATTTTATATTAATTGACTTATAAAGTATACAAAAAGAACAGTCGCAAAAATTATTTTACGTCCTGTTCTGTAATAAAATTAAAGCTGGCATATAAAATTTTTAGCAACCTTTAATTCATAGCGTTCACAGATTTGAATCATTGCATTTAAATCAACGGAATATGGCATTTCATTTATGATTTCTTCAAGTGGCAAATTTACTTCTGTATGAATTTCAGCAAGTTGACGTGATAATCTTAGTGCATCTAAATTTTCTTTAATTTTTAATTGTTGGCCTTTTGGTAGCTCATTAATATGCTTTAAAACGCCTTCTATACTTCCATATGTTTGTATTAATTTCATTGCTGTTTTTTCTCCAATACCTTTTACCCCTGGATAACCATCAGCTGTATCTCCCATAAATGCTTTAACATCTATTAATTGATTAGGTTGTAACTTGTACTCTTCAATAAAACGCGTTTTATCGTATTTGTTATAGATATTAAAACCTTTTTTAGTCAACCACACTTCAATATGATCATCTAAAATTTGTAAAAGATCACGATCCCCGCTGATAACCTTTATATTATAAGTATTATCTAAGGATTTTGCTAATGTACCAATCACATCATCTGCTTCAAAATTTTGAACACCGATGTTATGGAATCCTAATTGGCGTGAAATTTCCTGAACCATATCAAATTGCGGTATTAATTCATCTTGAGGTGCAGGACGATGCGCTTTGTAATTTGGATCAATTTCATTTCGAAATGTTTTAGCACCCATATCCCAGCATACTATGACGTGCGTTGCATTTGTATCATGAATCGCACTTACGACATGGCGCACAAATCCTTGAACACCATTGGTCGGAATTCCTTTTGAATTTTTCATATAATTTTTGTGTAAACTCGTTGCAAAGAAATGACGAAATAATAACGCCATACCGTCAACGATTAATAAATTATTCATGATTTTCTCCTGTCTCTATATTTTCTGGGTATTTGGATACCCACTCAGAATAACTACCTGCGTAGAGCTTAACACGTTCGTCTAAAGTTTTTAATGCTACATATAACGGCGTTGCACTCAGCCCTGATCCACAGTATACAATACTTTCTTTGCCTAAGACAGATTTAAAGACTGCTCTTAATTCATCTTCATCCTTCGGTAATCCATCTTTGTAAACCGATTGAAAAGGAATATTGATTGCCGTAGGTATATGACCAGCAATCTTATCCATCGGTTCAATATCACCAACAAAACGTTCATGTGCACGTGCATCGATTAAGACAATATCATCTTTTGGTGATTTGATTAATGATTGAATTTCATCGCAGAAAGCGATGAGATCTTTATTGAAATCATGATTAAGATTTCTTTGCAGTAATTCTTCATGCTTTTTCTTCGCCATTTTGTATTCTTTGGCTGAGAATTTATAAAATTTTAAAACAGCATGATGTTTTTCTGCTAATGGATCTCCAGTAGATTTATTAAACAATTTCATATCTTCATAACCCGTTTCTATCAGTAAACACTCTAGTCCGACTAAGTGACAAAGATATACAAATCGTGTGCCATAAAAACTATTACGATTATCATATCCAATGATCTGTTTTCCTTGTGCAAAAGATTCAACAATTTCTGCAAAGTCATTTAAATCTGGTAAAGGATGTCGTCCTCCTGATAATGGATTTTGTCCCATTAGAAAGGAATGAATATATTCAGCACCATCAATTCTTTCATCCATAAAGTTTTGAATACTTTGTTCTAAATTATCCATCACACCACGGCAATCAAACAATACAGCTTTATCCTGCGAAACTAATGTATTGGCTTCTGCTTCTGAAATCCATATTTTCATTATTCCACCTCAATTTTTTGGATCGCTTCAGATACATGTTTAATGATTGTTTTATCAATTTTTTGTACACGTTTTTCTTGCATTGTTTGATGCATTAAATTATTTTTTTTATTAATATGCTCAGTCAAAATTATAGAATTGTCGTTGATTAATTGTTTTATTTCATGTTCATATTGATTAATTAATAATTTCAATTCTTTTAAAGTTATTGCATGGATGTCATCATAAAGCTTCGTTCTTAAACTTTGATTCATTAATTGTTTTTGTTTTATATTCCCCAATTTTAGTTGATGTAACTGATTTGTTATTTGGCTAATACTTAAATCATTTGGATTTA
Source organism: Macrococcoides caseolyticum (assembly GCF_021366795.1). Lineage (GTDB taxonomy): Bacteria > Bacillota > Bacilli > Staphylococcales > Staphylococcaceae > Macrococcoides > Macrococcoides caseolyticus_A. Next base: position 79,433 of record NZ_JAHCPS010000005.1, read on the forward strand.
AATAATGGTCTTTAAATTGAATATCTTCATAAATTTCATTTTGCTCTAATGCTTTTGTTACAATACTTACTGCTTGATTATATTGAATTTGAATCCCTTTATTTATTCTCGGCATGATTAAGTATAAATCTTCGTTGAGTTTATGTTGCACTGCTTGTAAATAACTTTGATTCACAGTTGCTAAATCTGAAGAGGTATTAAATTCCGCTTTTAATATATCGTATAATTGAATCTTCATCTTGTCTTTTAAATATGTTGTTTGTTCATTTAACATGTCTTCAATTGTTCTTATTACTGTGTCTACTACATTTATTTCAATTGGCCCCTTTGCTAACCATTGGTCATACTGAGCGTTTCGGTGCTTAATATGCATTTCATATGCTTCAAAATTTGTTACAAGTGCCTTTGCTTTATCTAATAATATATCTGTTTGATGATTAATCTGTTTGATTTTTTGTTGTTTACTCGTTGAGGCAACATAATTATTAATTGCAGATTTAAACGTCATAAATCGATCATCATACGTAATAAGCGCATTACGACTTGATATTGGATAGATTGGATCATCTATATTGATTGTTTGAAGTTCATTAGATAAATAATTGATTACTGTTTGCATTTCAGCTTCATCTCTTGCTAAATCAACGGCATTGATTACAAAGAAGTTTTGACTGTCCTCATTAATGATTTCAACCTCATTTAAATAAGAAAGAAATGCTTTATCTTTTTCAGTGTAGACATGATTATAGTAAGACACGTATATTAATAAATCGCTATCTGCAATAATTTCAGTCGTTTCTTTCGTATGTCGACTATTCGTACTGCCTGTCCCAGGTGAGTCAATAATCATTTTGTCCTTTAAGAAATCATTTTGTACACCTAATGTAATCTTTTGAACGAATGCTGCGTGGGCATCTTCTGCTGTAAATTGTTTTATTTCAGACTTACTTACCTCAATGGTTGTCAATTCATTTAAATAAGCTGCATATCGATCATAGTTTTGTATAATCGCTTCTGCAAAATTTCTATTTTGCGCATTTAATTGATCTAACTTACCTTTAAAGCGTTTTATCCACTGAGGTATCGTCGTAATTTCTATCGCTGAAGAAAACATCATATCATTTAAAGATTTTAATATATCTTTTTCAAGCTTAAATGTAACATAATTTTTATTGCCATATTGAATTTCAGTTATTGATGCTGTTGTCGGATTTGGAGATGAAATTAAAATTTCTTCTTGCAAAAGTGCATTAATCATCGCACTTTTTCCTGCACTAAAAGCACCAAATACAACGATTTTTGTCAGGTTTTGATTCAAACGATCAATTTGAGCATTAATATTTTCGATATCTGTTTTGAAATAATCCACATGTTCTAATCGCTTTAATATGTTTAAGCTACGGTCTAAAGTTGCATCATGCATATTTATTGCTTTTGTTTTCTTGTCAATAGCTGTTGGACATTCTTCAATCACTTCAAAATTGACGAATGTTCTTCCTATTAATTTATCGATAGATTCATCGACATGGATGTAATAATGTAAGTAATTCTTAGTTGTGATTGATTTGATAAAGGATTCATTCACAAAGTATGCATCAAACTTCACAGTTTCTTCACTTACTGAAGAATTTGTATTTAAATTAGACATATTTATATTTTTTATGAACTGTTCATGCCAGTCTTTTTGATGATTGAGTATCAAGCGTTCGATTAATGATTTTAATTCATCTGAGAATATAAGGACGTAATCATTTATAATTGACGGTTGTTGTTTAATACGTTGCTTAACTGCATCATAATTAATATGAAATGCTAAATCGTTAATAATCCTTGCATCTATTAAATATTTAGAGAATTGACTATAATACGCTTTTAATTGAAATGTGATTTGCTTTTCAATTATCGCATTTAGTGCATCGACCACTTCATTTACTTTTGCGTCTTGAATTGCGATTAACTTTGCTTTTTTGCCAAATAAACCCGGTACTTTATAGTTATCGGCAAAAGTTTCTAACATCTCTCGATTCATTTCTCGCATTTCAAAAGGCATTAAATAAGCATTCTTTATAATTTCTTTGACGTTATTCAATAGTAATTGTGTATTGTTTTCATCTGTTAATATCACCTGTTCAGCGTTCATCTCAGCACTTTTTGTAGCTTTTTGATATGCGTTATCGACTTCATCTTCTTCGATATTTAATGCCATAAGTAAATTCTGTTTTTTATTCTGTAAATAATCAATTTGTTTCGCTTCAATATAATTAATCATGTGTTCAAAATATGCATGTTTATTTGCTTTTGCATCACTAGCATATGCTTTCATCGTTGGCATAACAAAATTGATTTCATTATGTGGACATTCAAATATGGATGTATACAAAATATGTTCTATATTCAGATTCCAACGTGAAATATTTTCAGTAATGGCCGTTTTAAAAGCATTAAATGATAATTCTTTATCTTGATGTTTGTCTATTTGATTGATAATTAAAACGACTGGCACGCCCATAGCATTTAACATCCGAATTTGTTCAAAGTTTTTCTCTGAATTAACGTGATTATATTCAACGGTATAAAATACAACATCACTCACAAGTAAAAATTTCATTGTACTCGCTTCATGATTCTTAAATGTTGCATCTATCCCTGGTGTATCTTGTATCACTGTACCTATTTCAAAGTGATCAGTTACTTTATTTATTTCAACAGATTCAATTTTGTGGTTAAGTGTATTCACTCTTTTTATTTCATCATAATGATTTAAATCACTATATGTATGATTATCCATGTTAATGCGTACACTATCTTGCTTACTTATAATAATCTGTGCTGTATTACTTGTTGTCGGCACAGGCGAACTTGGTAAAATATTTTCATTGAAAATATGATTGATTAATGAAGATTTCCCTGAAGAAAAATGTCCAATAAAACTAATCACTGTGTGATTCTGATGGATCTTTTTTATTATTTCATTTATTTGCTCTACTAAAATAAAATGATCTGACTTCTCTACTTCTTTTTTTAGTTGATATAAGTGTCTTATTTGCGCTTCATTTTTCATATCCTACCTCATTTGATATATTTATTTGTGAAATTTTTAACGAAAATTAAAAAGTGTGATATTTATCACATTAATATACTTTGTACTCTATTATTATAAAGAAAGAAAAGCTAATAAGAAAGGGTGTACATTATGTCAGAAGAGAAAAATTTGAATCAACATGTCGATCCAATTCAAGCAAATGAAGAAGCACATCATGATTTAGATTTACGCGGAACAATGGCATCTGTATTGTTTTTAGGTGCAGTATTTGTTGTTACTTGGTTTGCGATATTTATTTTATTTTTAGAACGTATATAGGAGGGGAAAATTTTGCATAAGTTAGAGAAAATTTGGCTCGGTTTAGGTATGGGCTCACTTGTTTTATTTTTAGGTATTATATTTGTTTCAGCATTACATAACGGGCATGAACCGATAGCCAGTGGTCGAGAATTTGTAGATCCTGAATTAATTGATAAGCATGAGGTATTCAGTAAGCCAGGATTGCATAAGGTTGAAGGGAAAGATTGGGATTATGAATTAGTCTTTGTTGTTTCTGCATTTAACTATAATCCTGGAGAAGTCGAAATTCCAAAAGGAGCAAAAGTAAAAATTATTGCAACAAGTCGTGATGTTGTACATGGTTTTGAAATAGCACAAACAAACGTCAATATGATGATTGAACCTGGTCATATTTCATCTTTTGTAAAAACATTCGATAAAAAAGGTGAATACTTATTATTATGTAATGAGTATTGTGGAACAGGTCATGCTGACATGAAGTCAAATATTAAGGTGGTAGATAAGAAATGAACGAATTCAAATTAGATAGCGGTGCTTTTGACGATCGCTCAACTTATAGAAACCATCACGCTCTAGAAATGTCTGAACGCGTTGAAATGGATCGCAAAGATGGTAAATTAGTAATGGCACATATGTATGTTGCTATTGTTTGTTTAATTATTGGTGGTTTAGCAGGTTTATTACAAACACTCGTACGTTCAGGACAATTAAAACTTCCCGCAGGCATTGGATATTATCAAATTCTTACAGTACACGGTATCATTTTAGCTTTAGTACTTACTACATTCTTTATTATGGGCTTCCAGACAGCAGCCGTGATTAGAACATGTGGTCAATTAACGCCTCTACAACGTCGATTAATCTGGATTGGTTTCTGGGTAATGTTAATTGGAACTGCGATGGCAGCAACTATGGTATTACTTAACAAAGCAACAGTTTTGTATACATTTTATGCACCACTTAAAGCACATGTTATTTTCTATGTTGGTATGGCTTTAGTCGTTGTTGGATCATGGATATCAGCAGCAGGTCAAATTATGCGATATGCACAATGGAAAAAAGAACATAAAGGACAAAAATCGCCACTATTATCTTACATGGTTGCAATCAATAATGTGATGTGGCTTGTATGTTCTTTAGGTGTGGCAGCAACTGTTCTTTTTCAAATGATTCCTTGGTCTTTAGGATTAGTAGAACGTATTGATGTATCACTTAGTCGTACTTTATTCTGGTACTTTGGTCACGCATTAGTTTACTTCTGGTTATTACCAGCATATATGTCATGGTATGCAGTTGTTCCAAAAATTATCGGTGCGAAAGCATTTAGTGATAACTTAGCTCGAATGAGTTTTATGTTATTCTTATTCTTCTCGATTCCAGTAGGTATCCACCATCAGTTAACTGAACCTGGTATTGATGTAACTTGGAAATATGTACAGGTTGTATTAACGTTCATGGTTGTTATACCATCATTAATGACAGCATTCAGTTTATTTGCAACATTTGAAGCTTATGGACGTAGCGTAGGTGCAAAAGGATTATTTGGGTGGATAAAAACTTTGCCATGGAATGATGCACGCTTTGTATTACCTTTCATTGGTATGGCAGCTTTTATTCCTGGAGGTGCTGGTGGTTTAGTTAATGCTTCAGCCCAAATGGACCAAGTTGTTCATAATACTATCTGGATTACAGGTCACTTCCATTTAACAGTTGCAACAGCTGTTATCTTAACGTTCTTTGGAACAATGTACTGGTTAATTCCACACGCAACAGGTCGCGTAATGACGAAAGCAATTAATAGATTAGCTATTATTCAAGGAATTATGTGGGCAATTGGTATGTCAATTATGTCTGGTGCAATGCACTATATTGGTTTATTTGGCGCACCACGTCGTTCAACTTATTCTGAATACGGCGGTTCAAAAATTGCAGCTGAATGGATTCCGTACCAAGTCATTCAGGCAGTTGGTGGTACGATTCTGTTTATATCAATTATCTTAGTTGTGATTGTATTTATTCAGTTAGCTTTCTTCGCACCAAAAGGATATGAAGCATTTCCTGTTGCAGTTGCGATGGATGAACAAGCACCTGTTTATAAATTCGTTGAAAACTGGAAATTCTTAATTATTGTAACAATCGCATTAATCTTAGTTGCATACACTGTACCTATTGGTCAAATGTTCATGGATCCACCGCCAGGTGCTAAAGGTATGGGCGAAGGTAAACTTTGGTAATATATTGATAGACATCAGCGTAGCTGATGTCTATTTTTTATTGATATGATCAATGATTGCTTTTATGGCTTCAAAACTTTGCTTTTTTAATTCGAAATCATAAGTATTGTTAATAACCATTAATTCATCAAACTGATACTGTTTAAATAAGATTTGTAATGCTTGGGCCACTTCATCTTTTAAACCAAGTATATAACGTGATTGATTACCTTCTATTATTTTTAAATCTTTATCACTATACGCGTATTTCTGAACTTGTATATCACTCGGTACAACTGTATCTCTTCCCTTCGATACATTTAAAAGCCAGTGGTCTAATATACGTTTTTGCATTGCTTTTTCTTCTTCGTCTTTAGCAACAACGATAAAAATACAAAAAATAGTATAAGGCTTTGACATATATTGATTAGGTTGAAACTCATTCTGATAAATTTGAAGTGCAGAGTCTACATATCTATTACTAATAAAATTGCCAAAAACCATGCCAATGCCAAGGCGGGCTGCTCTTCTCGCCCCATTATCTGTTAACGTTAAAGTAAATATGTCTGGGTGATGATTAATTCTAGGACCTGCTTTTACACCACGATACTTATGTGTAAGTGGTAATGTATTACGCATAAAGCCTAAAAAGTCTTGTAATAATCGATCGTACTCATGTACTTTACTACCTGTACCATCCATTAATGCACTTCTAGTTAATTCGTTTCCACCGGGTGAATTTCCAAGACCGATTGTTACGCGACCTGGAAACATTGCTTCAAGTAAATTTGCATTTTCTGCAATTTTATAAGGACTATACTGAGTTAATAATATACCAGCAGATCCAATTTTTATTGTATTCGTTACTGATAATAAACGTGTCATTAATATTTCAGGTGCATGACTGATTAATCCAGTCGTATTGTGATGTTCTGCTACAAAATACCGATCGTAACCAATACGCTCAGCCATCTGGACTAATTCTATCGTATGCTGAATTGCATCTACCGGTGTCTCTCCTCTAGACATTGGGACTTGGTCTAAAATACTTAATTTCATATTATAATCACCTTTTATTATTGAATACGACTATCTTAAATAATAATAGCTACAAAGCATAGAAAAATGCTTTGTAGCTTACTTTACCATGTTTATAGGGTTACCATTTATTTCTCTCCCCAATATTGATAATACGTACATTCAATATAGCCATTAAATAGTTTACGACGTTTTGTGGCTTTCTTTCCAACAAGTACTTCAAATGACTTTAAACTCGTTAAAATGTACAGAGACCATTTAGGATTCTGTTCAATGAGTTGACCTAAATAAGTGTACATTGCTTCAACTTCTTTTCTTTCTCCAATACGCTCACCATAGGGTGGATTACCAACAATTGCGCCTTTTTCAGCTTGCAATGTTAAATCATGGACATTCAACTGCTTAAATTCAATAATATCACCAAATCCTACTTCAATTGCGTTGTTACGCGCAATTTCAACCATTTTAGGATCAATATCACTCGCAGTAATAGATATTTCCTTATCATATTCTGCGACTTCTTCTGCCTTAACACGTTCTTCATCGTACATCCCTTTCGGAATAATATCCCAGTCTTCACTTACAAAGTCACGATTAAACCCTGGTGCAATATTTTGTGCTATCATAGCAGCTTCTATTGCAATCGTACCTGAACCACAAAATGGATCGATAAATGGTGTATCTCCCTTCCAATTTGAAAGTAATACTAGGGCTGCTGCCAGCGTCTCTTTCATCGGTGCTTCACCTTGGGCTAATCTGTAACCACGCTTATGTAAACCAGCACCTGATGTATCAATTGTTAATAATACTTCATCTTTAAGAATTGCAACTTCAACTTTATATAATGCACCATCTTCACGAAGCCAACCCTGCTGTTGATATGCTTTTTTTAGACGTTCTACGATTGCTTTTTTTACAATGGCCTGACAATCTGGCACGCTGAATAACTTTGATTTTAAACTTCTACCCTGAACAGGAAAGCTACCATTTTCACTTATGAAATTCTCCCATGGTATATTTTTAGTTTGATCAAAAAGCTGTTCAAATGTCGTGGCATAAAAACGGCCAACAACTAATTTTACACGGTCTGCACTTCTTAACCATAAGTTTGACTTGACAATCGCTCTTGCATCGCCCTGAAATAATACGCGGCCATTTTCAGTCGTTGTTTCGTAGCCTAGGGCTTGTATTTCTTTTGCAGCGATTGCTTCCATCCCCATCGGTGTTGTTGCTAATAATTGATACATAATTTCCTCCAAGTTTACATAATATTTTTATAGTATTAAGTATTATTTATAAATTTATTGTAACATGTTCGAACTATTCTATAAAATAAATTTGGGCAATAAAAAAAGCCCTCCAATATGGAGAGCATCTAGAAAGATATCTCTATAAGCCATGTTCTGTTCCTTAGTACTGCAAGCGAGTCTAGTTACTCTCGTACGCCGGTGATAATCATCTGTCTGTAGATTACTCTACCTCTTCTATACGTTCATTTCCGCTAGAAAAGTGCTCCTACCTAATTTGGATTGCTCACTCGAGGGGTTTACCGCGTTCCACCTTCTTAATTTCTTAAGAAGCTACGTCACTGTGGCACTTTCAAATTACTATGACCATATCTTCGACTTAGGTCATTTCATTGCCGTCAAATTAATGCCCAGGCTTATGGTTTCACCTGGCACGATCACTACAGTCATCTCAGAGCTGTGTGAGCATGGACTTTCCTCTATACAATGTATAGCGATTATCCGAGATATCTTTTAACATTATTTTATTATACCATCATTTAATAAGATAAGCGATGACTTTTATTTACCAAAAACTGCTTTTTCCAGATTTGAAATACGTTTAAGTAAATCGTAATTATTTGGTGTTTGCTGTACATCGCTTCTACCAGTTGCAACACGCATACGGAGATTTTCAATTTCACGTTTTAATTTGGCATTTTCATCTTGCAATTTAAGTAACTGATTGTTCATATCTGCCATTTTTTGATAATCCTCAATGATTTCATCCAGGAAGCTATCAACATCCTCTGGTTTAAATCCACGTACCATTGTTCTTTCAAATTCTTTTTCATATATATCTTTTGCAGATAATTTTAAATTTAATTCAGCCATCATTTCACCTCTAATTTTCTTGTTCTCTCAAATATTCATTCACAAATTCTGATAAATCAAACAAACTTATACTATCCATATTATATTGATTTTCTTGCATAAAATCAACGAGTGTCTTTTTAAAGTATTTCGGGCTTCCTATAAGCTCATCATCATAAAATAGTATTGTCCCCTCAGTATTATCAAGAATAAACTGATTTGCCAGTGAAAACATATAGCCACCTTTATATTGATCATGAAAAACACTATTGGTATAGTCTGCTCGGCTTAAGATTTGTTGATAATAAGCTTGATTATCTTCATTCCATTTTTCAAAATGATTCAAAAAAGGTGAAATGATTCCTAATTTAATGTCATAATGCTTTTTTAACCGGATAACCACTTCAGCAGCCCATAACTCTGTTCCTAAATTTCCTTGGATAATCACCCATTCAAGACCTTCTTCTAGATATGTTTTTATTTTATCCTGTAGAAATAACTTAATAAATCGGACTTCAGGCTGATTATTATTAAAGATGCCAAGTTCATAAGGTTTGTATCCCGTTATATAAATTGTTTTCATGACTTATTATCTTCCATCCCTATTTGTCGATAAATATATGTTAGATCATGTTGAACTGCTTTATATTTATCAATAAATAATTTCTTACTTGTCTTTTCAAAAAAACAATCTACTGATAATTCACGTAAATGCTGCTTTAATAATAAAAGTTTCTTTTCATTCATGAGTGGGAGTGATAAAATTTCACTAGTAAATTGTTCTAAACCCATCAAATTGTTATCGACGCGTTCTGTAAAAGGCTGAACATCTAAAACAAAATTGAAATATTCACCTTTTTTTGATCGTTCAAAATAATTTTCTATAAGTTGCAATTCTGTAATTAAACTTTTAATACAATTATGTAACATTGGTATACTCCTTTCCTTGATATGATAAACTCATTATATATCAAGATATTATTTAACAAATAGGATGAAGTGTATGGTCAATTATCCAAACGGTAAAATACCTAAGTCTTTGGACTTAGTTACAAATGTTAAAAAACATAGTAAAATAGAATATGGTAAACGTGGTATGAAGTTTGAAGATGAAATCGATTTGACAAATCGATATTATCTTCAAAACGATATCGCAATTATACATAAAAAACCAACCCCAATACAAATCGTTAAAGTTGATTATCCTAAGCGTGCTAAAGCAGTCATAAAAGAAGCATACTTTAGACGTGCTTCTACTACAGATTATAACGGCATCTTTCAAGGAAAACATATTGATTTTGAAGCAAAGGCAACACAAAATAAAACGAGTTTTCCTCTGATTAACATTCATACACATCAAGTCGATCATATGCATCAAATCCATCGACATGGTGGGATTGTATTTGTTTTAATTTGCTTTTCGAGTTTAGAAGAAGTATATTTACTTCCATTCAAACATTTTTTTAAGTATTGGCAACGCTATTTATGTAATGAAAGGAAATCAATTCAGTTAAATGAAATTAAGAAAGATGGTATATTGATACCGTACACATATCGACCTAGAATTGATTATTTAAAGGCATTAACATCTAACAGTATTTTTAAGTTCAATGAGAGAGAGGATTAAGAATGGCTAAAAAGAAAAAGAATATTAAACGTACGTTATTGCAAATACTCGGTGTATTATTTGCATTAGGTACATTATTAATTGTCGCAGGGATGCTTCTATTTCTATATTATGCTTATAATGCCCCTAAATTTAATGAAGCTGCATTACGCGACCAATTACCAACTAAAATTTATGATAAAGATGATAATTTAGTAACTGTCTTATATATGGGTCAAAAAAGAGAGCGTGTTAAATTCGAAGATATCCCTGATACGATGCGTGATGCTGTCCTTGCAACAGAAGACAACAGATTCTATGAACACGGTGCATTAGACTTTAAACGTCTAACAGGAGCGGTTTTTAAAAACTTTACTGGTGGATTTGGTTCGCAAGGCGCTTCTACTTTAACCCAACAAGTAGTTAAAAGATCATTTTTAACTGACCAGAAATCAATTGAACGAAAAGCTCAGGAAGCTTATCTTTCATATCGTTTAGAACAAGAATATGATAAAAATCAAATTTTTGAAATGTATATGAATAAAATCTATTATTCAGATGGTATTTATGGTGTTAAAACTGCAGCAAGATATTATTTCAATAAAGATTTGAATCAATTATCGCTAGCAGAATCAGCATATTTAGCTGGTTTACCTCAAGTTCCGAATACGTACAATATTTATGACCATCCTGAAGCAGCAGAAAAAAGAAAAGATACAGTACTTTATCTTATGAATCGTCATAATCGAATTTCTAAAGCTGAGATGGAACAAGCACAAGCTGAAGATTTAACAAAAAATTTGGTGCCTAGAAATGCAGTGCAACGCCAAAATATAGAAGAAAATGATCCAATATATGCATCATATGTCAATGTCATTAAACAAGAATTAAAAAACAACAAAGAATTTGAAGGTAAATCATTAAGCGATGTTTTAACAAGTGGATTAAAAATTTATACGAATATGGATAATAATGCACAAACATCATTACAAAATAATGTTGATAATATGAATATTTATAAAAATAAATATCAGCAAGCAGCTTCAACAATAGTAGATACACAAACTGGTGCACTCATCGCTATTAGTGGCGGCAGAAACTTTAAAGATGTCGTTGATCGTAATTTAGCAACAGATATTCATCCTGTTGGTTCTACAATTAAACCATTCTTAAGTTACGGCCCAATTATTGAAAATGCTAAATGGCCGACAAGTCAGCGTATACAAGACGAATCTGAATATGATATTCATGGTATTAAATTTAAAAACTATGACACACAAAATCACGGCGTTGTTACAATGCGTGATGCAATCCGAAAAAGTTATAATATTCCTGCATTAAAAATCTTCCAGGAAGTAAATAATATTGCAGGATATGATGCATCATATCAATTTGCAAAAAATGTTGGCCTAAAATACCCTACGAATGATTTAGGACCTTCAGAAGCACTCGGTGGTTCATCATCTGAATTCTCACCGACACAGATGGCATCAGCATTCTCAAGTTTTGGTAACGGTGGGACATACAATAAAGCACACGCGATTCGTAAAGTCGTTACACAAGATGATGAAACAATTAAATTTGACACAGTGTCAGACAAAGCGATGGAAGATTATACAGCTTATATGGTCACTGATATGTTAAAAGGTACATTTGAACCTTATGGTACTGCTTATGGCTCAAGTATTCCAGGTGTCAACCTGGCAGCTAAAACAGGTACCGGCACATATGGAGATGAAGTTTATGCAAAATATAATCTTCCGGATAATGCTGCAAAAGATGTCTGGATTGTTGGCTATTCTCCACGATATACAATGTCTGTATGGATGGGCTTTACTAAAATGGCAGAAGGCGGCGCAAATTCATTTGTAGGTTCTGAAGAACAATCATTACCTAAATTTTTATTTAAGCAAGTGATGAGTGAAATTAGCCCCGCAGATGGTCAGGACTTCCCTATGCCAAACTCAGTCGAACGAAATGGTATATATTTAAAAGTTAAAGGCCAATCTGACAATAATAGCATATTATCAAGTAATGGTTTAAAGACATCAAGTATTCCATTTACACCTTCAAATAGTGAACAGTCAGCACGTGTATCTAATACACGTGCTGCTGTAACATATAAACAACCTACAACAGAAGAAGTAGCGACATCTGAAAGAGCACAACCTAAAGAAATTAAGAAAAAGAGTGTCACAACAGAATCACCAAGAACGACTGAACCAACAACCACACAACCTAAAACAACGCAACCGGCACCCGTTCCAAAGACCCGTGAACCCGTTACTGCTCAACCTGCTACTGCGCAACCTGCTCAACGATCAGTCCAAAAATCAATTGAAAAGCCAGCACAAAGTGCGGCCCAATAAAAAAGAAGCGAAAACAAATTATTGTTGTCGCTTCTTTTTTATGTGTTGGACTGCTATTAACTTATTTAATTCATTGATCATCGTTTTCATTTGTTGATAACCCATAAAATGATATTTTCGTTCATTAATATACTGTATTCTCTCATCATAGTTCAATGGTTTAATGGTAAACGATGATACTTGTTTTTCATGCGATACACCGTTGAGTTCATTCATTAGATGAAGTATATAATGATAATATTCATCTAGTAGTTGCTTCGCCTCATTGCTATTTAACATTCTCTCACTACTATAAACATCTAGTATTTGTTCTAATTCTTTTACACGTGTATTCATGATACCACCACCTTATGTCGTTTACGCCCTTCTCGACAATCTTGTAATAATGGACATTCTAAACACTTCGGTTGACGTGCAACACAATGATATCGTCCGAAAAAGATCAATTGATGATGCGTTTTATTCCAGCGTTCTTTCGGAATTTTATTACATAACGTTTCTTCTACTTGTTTCACATTATCTTTCCATTTACATATACCAAGTCGCTTAGATACACGCTCAACGTGCGTATCTACAGCCAGTGCTGGTATACCATATGCAACAGATACAACAACATTTGCGGTTTTCTGACCTACGCCTGGTAATTTTACTAACTCAGCATGTGTTTTAGGTACTTCTCCATTATATTGATCAATTAATATATGGCATAAAGCCTGAATATTTTTTGCTTTATTCTTATATAATCCAATAGATCGGATGTCATCCATCAATTCTTCAACCGATACACTGATATAATCCCAAGGTGTTTTATATTTCTGAAACAAATGCTTCGTGACTTTATTAACGAGCACATCTGTACATTGTGCCGACAATAATACAGCGATTGTTAATTCAAATGGATTGTCATGTACCAGTTCACATTCCGCATCTGGAAACATTTCATCTATTACATCCAACATTTCAATTGTTTTCTTTTTACTTATCATAGGGATTCTCTCCATTCACCCAATCGAATATAGGAATGTCAGGTATTTTTTTAGTCATTGTTTTCGTCGTTTTAAATTGATCACTAATTATTTTAGATTCTTCAATTGTTTTAACATTTCGTTTCTTCCAATTTAATAAAATACGATCAATGTATTTAATACTTAACTTGTTATGACTACTCGCCTCATTTAAAGCGGCAATGATCAAAGTGGCAGAATGATGATCAGTATCTATCCAATGAGAAATCGTTTCTATTTCTATTGGTGTAAGTGGTCTGGCAAATGCTGCTTCAAAACGCTCAAAAACAGCTTTAAAATTCATTTTCTGGTCATGTTCCTGCGCGTGTTTTTTATGTTCATGTTTCAATTGTAATAAACGATGTTCAAGTGGCGATAAATCATAACGTTCTTCAAAATGCGCTTCATCGTACTTCTTTACATCTATCTTTATAAAATCCTTGCTGATTAAATTTTGAAGTATTAACATGACTTGTGATTTATCTATACTCATTGCATTACTAATGATTTCAAACGAAGGTAAACTATTATTTTCAGATAACTCCAATATTTTTATGATGAGCACAAGCTCAGTTTCACTCATCCCGATTAAATGATAATGCTCAAATAATAGACGAGGAATCATGACATCTGTTTTAAATATACTCATAGTTCCTCCTTAGGATATAAAAATCGTACAGATATACAATATATCTATACGATTTATCATTTTATTAATTTCAAAAGCTTAAGGATATAAACGGTTTAATAAACGTGGGAAAGGACTTGTTTCACGAACATGTTCTACACCTGATAACCAAGCGACAGTTCGCTCCAATCCTAAACCAAAGCCTGAATGTGGTACACTACCGTATTTTCGTAAATCCGTGTAATAGCTATATGCTGCAGGATCTAATCCGTGTTCTTTAATACGTTGTTCTAATAATGCTAAGTCATTAATACGTTCAGAACCCCCAATGATTTCACCATAACCTTCAGGTGCAATCATATCCGCACATTTCACAGTACCTTCTTCATCAGGGTTAGGTTGCATATAGAAAGGCTTGATGCCTGTTGGATAATTTAAAATAAATACCGGTAAATCATAATGATTTGCAATTGCTGTTTCATGTGGTGCACCAAAGTCATCGCCCCACTCAATGTCATCGAAGCCTTGTTCTTTTAAGAATTTAATCGCTTCAGTATAAGTGATACGTGGGAACGGTGCTTTAACTTTTTCCAATTTTGTTGTATCTCGACCTAATAATTTTAAATCAAGTTGACAATTTTTAAGAACAGATTGCACAATGTGTGACACATATTGTTCTTGAACTTTTAAACTATCCTCATGTTCATAGAATGCCATTTCTGGTTCAATCATCCAGAATTCAATTAAATGACGACGTGTTTTAGATTTCTCTGCACGGAAAGTTGGACCAAATGAAAATACTTTACCATGCGCCATTGCTGCCGCCTCCATATATAATTGCCCTGATTGAGATAAAAATGCATCTTCATCAAAATATTTTGTATGGAATAATTCACTTGTGCCTTCTGGTGCTGATCCCGTTAAAATTGGAGGATCAATTTTAGTAAAGCCTTCATTATTAAAGAATTCATACGTTGCGCGAATGATTTCATTACGAATTTTCATAACTGCATGTTGACGTTTTGAACGTAACCATAAATGACGATGATCCATTAAGAAATCTGTGCCATGTGCTTTCGGTGTAATCGGATAATCAACTGATTCATGTATAATTTCTATACCTGTTACTTCCATTTCGTAACCGAAATCAGAACGTTCGTCTTCTTTAATCACACCTGTAATGTATAAAGATGTTTCCTGAGTAATTCCTTTGGCTAATTTAAATAAATCTTCGCCAACTGCTTCCTTTACAACAACAGCCTGCATAAAGCCTGTACCATCTCGTAATTGTAAGAATGCAATTTTACCACTTGAACGCTTATTTAGGATCCATGCTCCAATCGTAACACTTTGACCCACATATTGACTTGCTTGATTAATTGTAATTTTTGTCATATTTATTTCCCCATTTTCTCTTCTACAAATTCTTTGATACGTCGAATTGCTTCATGCATTGATTCTAAATCTGTTGCATAGCTTAATCGAATATTATCCGGAGATCCAAATCCAGAACCTGGTACTACTGCTACGAGTTTCTCTTCTAGTAAAGCCGCTACAAAGTCTTCTGTATTATTATAACCACAAAGCTTGACTGTTGCTTTAACATTTGGATATAAATAAAACGCACCCTTTGGTTTAATACATTCAATACCTGGAACTTCCATTAATTTAGGGTAGATTTCATCTAAACGACTTTTGAAGATAGCTTTCATTTCATTTAAGAATGTTTTATCACCATTGTAAGCTTCAATCGCTGCCCATTGAGAAGGCGTTGTAGGATTACTTGTTGAGTGACTTGATAAATCAGTCATCGCCTTGATTAACTTGGCATCACCACATGCATACCCGATACGCCATCCCGTCATTGAGTGACTTTTTGAAACGCCATTAATTACAACAGTCAGGGCTTTGATTTCTTCATTAAAGCTCGCAATACTCACATGTTCTCCGTCATAGACTAACGTTTCATATATTTCATCTGAAACAACGACGATATTATTTTCGACAGCCCATTCTGCAATCGCTTCAAGTTCTTCACGTGTATAAACCATACCACTCGGATTACTTGGTGACGTTAATATGAGGGCTTTTGTTTTATCAGTTTTTACTTGATTTAATGCATCAATCGTAACTTTATATTCAGTAGATTCATCACTATTTGCATAGACAACTTTCCCACCTGCTAAAATAACTTGCTCAGGATAACTCACCCAATATGGAATCGGTACAATCACTTCATCTCCATCATTTAATAGCGCTTGGAATAAGTTATATAATGCATGTTTTGCACCACTTGCAACCATAATTTCGTTTAAGGCATAATCTAAATTGTTATCGGTTTTTAATTTCTTTTGAATGACTTCTTTAAGTTGCTTTAAGCCACCAGATGGCGTATATTTCGTTGCACCATTTTGAACAGCATCAAAAGCTTTATCAATAATATTTTGCGGTGTATTAAAATCTGGTTCGCCTGCTGCTAAACCAATAACAGGTTGACCACTCGCTTTTAACTCATTTGCTTTAGCTGTGATTGCTAAAGTTGTTGAAGGTGTTAATTTCTGTACGCGTTGAGATAATTCCACGATTCCTCATTCCTCCTAGGATTCATTATAAGAACAGTTTACCAATAAATAAGCTTTTTATTAAGTGATTTTATACGTTAATTAAGAAAAACTTTTATAGATTTGCGTTAAAAATGACTCAAAATCTTCTATATCTCCTTCAAATTGATGATAGTTATCTAAAATACTTCTAAACTTGCTGGCATAGCTGCTATCAATTATGCGTCGATCAAAACAAATCATCCATCCACGATCTAATTCATTACGGATTAATCTTCCGGTTGCTTGATGTAATTTATTAACTGCAACTGGTACTTGATAATCTAAAAAGACATCATCTACTTCATCTTTCATCAGTGTTATATTGAGATCTTTCGGATGCATAAATGGTAGAGAAACAATCATCACACATTTGATACCATCATATTTAAAGTCGATGCCTTCATAAAACGTTTGTGTTGCAAGTAAGACGCCTTTATCTAGCTGGTTAAATTGCTGATTAAGTTTTGTCGTATTGACATCACTATTTTGAGTTAATATCACTTGATCTAAAACTGTGTCATATAAGTAATCTCTTAATATTTCTACTTGCTGATAACTATTGAGTAATACAAGTGCTTTACCTTCATAATTGTTTAAAAACATTAAAATATATTCCAGGCATTTCTCAAGATATGTCTCCTGGTGCTGAAAATTAAATGCTGGGATATCGGTTGGGATATATAATGGCGCTTTATACTTTTTAAATGTCGATTCAAATTTTATATATTTTTGACTGTCCATGAATAAATCGGACAATACATTATGTTCATTGATTGAATTAATGGTTCCTGAAATAAAAATTTTAGTTTCAAATGCGTGCATAATATAAGATTCAATCACATGCTTTATTGTATTTTCTTTTAATATGATTTGAATACCTGATTTATTTTGGTTGGTAAACATTAAATATAAGGCATTGTGAACGTTAATATTTTGATATATGCGCTCAAAGTACTGAGTAATATTTCGAATCATTCTTCGTTGAATCTTTGTAATATTAGGTGCTTTATCAATCGTATTCAGTGATTGTATAATTTCTTTAAGAATGATAATAAATTCATCGTTAGCTTTTATTTCAGCATGAACAATATGTTCTGAATAAAAATTTTGCAATATAAAATCAAAAAGCTGCTCATATTTCTCATTTAACTGCTGTAATTCATTTTTTATACTTCCATATTGAAAATAAGACAAATCACTTAATTTTTGCTTGTGAGAGATACCACTTACATCAAACTCCTGTAATGCCTGTGAAATGAGATATTTAATATCCTGATATTTTAATTCATGCGTTGTATTTTTTAATGCATAATTTAATATTTGATGTGCTTCATCAATAATAAGATGTTGATAAAGCTCAAATACATTTTCTTTTCGATGCGAAAGTAAATGTGCATGATTTGTAATACCGATATGGGGAGTACTAGATAATAAATCAAATAAATACGTTTCGTTCTGTTTTGGAACATATAAACTACGCATTAATTCAAAATATATTTTTCGACCACCATTAAGATTTAACTGTTCAATGTCCCCTGCAAAGTCGTTCAATAAAAAAACGAGTAATTGCATTTTCAGGATTGAAATATCATGGTTGATTTTGCGATCTTTTAAAATAAAATCCACGAATTCGACTGTTAAGTAATGATTCTTACTCTTAATAATTTGAAATGGTATTTCCAGTCCATGATTGCTTAATTGTGCCAAGTCATAATCTATCATTTGATTTTGAAGTGCAATCGTTGAAGTTGATACAAGAACGGATTGTTTTGTTTCAGACATAAAATAAGCAGCAGCAAGTAAATAACTGATTGTCTTGCCACTTCCGAGCTCTGCTTCAATCGTGATCTCTGCCTTTTGTTTTAAACTTAAATATATTTCATAAGATAAATGAAACTGTTCTTCACGATAAATAAAACCAAGTGTAGCGATTGTCTGTTCAAAAAATGTTTCAAATGTTGTATCAATATGTAGTGAATGTGCTCTACTTGATTGTCTTAAATAACTGATACCTAATGCTGTTTCATACGTGTAAGGACTAACGCTATAATGTCGAATGATATCAAATAACACTTCATCAAAATGATAACGCATTGGCTTGGCAAGCTGGTAGAGTGATTTTAATGTATTTAAAGGAAATTGCGATAGTTTTTCAAGCGCTAATACCAAAATTTTAGTTGTTGCTATCGCATCATCAATTGCACGATGCGCACTCGTATGTGCCACACCAAGGCGCTCAGACAAATAAGAAAGCTGATAACGTTCCATTTGAGGGTATACAATTTTGAAGACATCTACTGTATCTATAATATATTTCGGATTATAATTAAATTTACTTTCATTAAAATATTTTTTTAAGAAATTCAAATCAAAATCAACATTATGTGCAACAAAAACACATCCCTCTAAAAGTTCATAGAGATGTGAAGCAATGGATTGAAACGTCGGTGCATGTTCTACCATTTCGTTATTGATTTTAGTTAAAGACTGGATAAACGGAGGAATTGACTGCGTCGTATGAACAAATGAATCAAATGAATCGATTATCTGGTTATTTTGCATAATACAAATACCAATTTGAATCATCTCATCAACTTCTAAATTATTCCCCGTTGTTTCAATATCTACGATAGCATATTTTAATGCCATATTTTACACCTACACTTCTATATCAGCACTTATAAATTGATGAAGTTGACCTGTTATATCAACTACAACGAGTACACCATCATCCTTTAAATCTACGGCTTTACCGTATATTTGTTTTTCTCCTTCAGTATACCTTAATGTTCTGTCCCAAATCATTGAATAACTTATATATACTGCTTTAATATTTGAAAAAGGCTGTGTCAAGAAAGCATCATAATACTTTGTGATTTCGTCAATTAATGTCTTTATCAATTGATATCGATTTGTTTCCTTACCCGATTCAATTTTCAAACTTGTTGCGATTTCTCTTAAACAGTCATCAAATTCATCATATTCATGATTAATATTGATACCGATACCACATATAATCGTATGCACACCATCTGAATCACCATTAATTTCAGTCAAGAATCCACATACCTTTTTATCATTGATATATATATCATTGGGCCATTTAATTTTTGGATCAAGTGACGTTAATCGTTTAATCGTTTCAGCAATAGCAATTGACATAAATAAGTTAAATGTGGCAATTTGCTGATAGCTAATATTCGGGTGCAGAACAAGACTCATCCATAAACCTTTATCTGGCTTTGAAACCCAGGGACGTTTGAAACGACCTCTCCCTGCAGTTTGAATTTCACTTAGCACAAGAAATGGATTATTATGCTCAAGCAGCTTTTCATGTGCAATGATTTGGGTAGATGCCACTTCTTGATAAACATATTGCGTTTTAAAAAGTGAATCCTTTAAAATATAAGATAAAAAATCACTATCCCAATGTGTAGGGTACTTCGTGATACGATAGCCCTTATTTTTAATGGATTCAAATATAAATCCCTGAACTTTTAAAGCTTCTATTGCTTTCCACACTGCAGTACGTGATATGTTAAATTGTTCAGCTAGTTTCTGACCTGATACATATTCATTTTCATGTTGCATTATATACGATAATATTTCTTGTTTATATTTAGACATATTGATTTGCCCACTCCAATATTGATTCTCGTTGATTACTTAGTCGCCCTTCTATGATTTCAATTTCTATTTCATTTAATATTTCCTTTAGCCAAGGACCAGCTTTTCTATTTAAATGATACATTAGATCATGACCGTTAATGACAATTTCTTCACGTGACTGAATGGGTAAAGATCTGGACGTCTTTATTATCTGTTCACTTTCTAATAAACCGTCAAACATAAGCCCTTCAGCTTTAATCCAATGGATTACGTTTAATATTAGCGCCACATCGTAGCGATAGACAAAGGATTTGAGTGATAAAGTATTACAATTCATATAGTTAAAAATTTCAACACATGATTTAATATTTTTTTTATCTTGATTGGATAATTTTAAATCTGAAACGTTTTTATACAAATCTTGATACGGCATTTCATTAAATATGATGTATGCAATGTACATATTTAAATCAATGGGTGTTTGAATCATATATTTTGACTTTCTATCTTGAATAAATCTAAAGAACGGGACATGTTGATGCATCCCCTGATAAAAAATATTTAATGCGTTTTTTACACCTTGACCTAATAATAATTTTCTCAATTCTACAACTATGCGTTCAATTGATACGAATGCAATTGTAGAACTTAATGAATGAATGGCTTGTAATGTACTTGTTTCAATATCAAAGTTTAACACACTTTGAAATCGAAGTGCACGTAACATACGTAGTGCATCCTCTTTAAAACGGTGTTTTGCATCACCTACAGCACGAATTTTTTTATTGATCAAATCATTTTTTCCGTCGAAATAATCTATCACATGATATGATTCACTTAAGGCCAGGGCATTGATGGTGAAGTCTCGGCGCTCTAAATCTGATTTCAAATCTGTAACAAAATGAACTTGTTCTGGACGTCTGTGGTCAGTGTATTCACCGTCTATACGAAATGTTGTCACTTCAAACGGATAATCTTCCCACAACACAACGACTGTTCCATGTTCCAGACCTACTGGAATTGTTCGTTTGAATAGCGTTAATATAGTTTCAGGTAAACAATTCGTTGTAATATCTATATCATTGATATTCTTTTTAAGTAAAATATTGCGTACAGCACCACCGACAATGTAGGCTTCATAGCCATGCTGATGAAAAATATCGATAATCTTTAATGCAGCATCGATTAAAGATTTTGTTTCATCATTTAAATTAGTGAATTCTACTTTCATAATAACTCCATTCTAATCCAGTCTGGTTGCTAATGACTGATATATTGCTTCATATTGATTGGTAATGATTGAAGAATGAAACCTATTATTAATATCTTTAATCATTGCACTTTGAAAACGTTGATACAATGCATCATCTGTTAATAACGCTATTGCATATTCACTTGCTTTCCTAGTGTCACCTACATCAACAATATAGCCAGTCTCATTATGTTGAATTACTTCCTGTATCCCACCTGCAGTCGTACCAATACAAACAACGCCCGTATGCATTGCCTCTAACAGCACTAAACCAAAACTCTCTTTTTCACTCATGAGTAAGAACAAATCTGACATTTGATAATAATTCGCTACTTTTTCTTGTTTACCTAAGAACATAACATCATCTTGAACGCCTAATTTTATTGCAAAGGAACGCATTTTAGTCAGCTCAGGGCCATCGCCTAATAATATTAATTTCGCTTTAATTTTTTTTCTAACTAAACTAAATGTTTTAATAACATCTTGTATTCGTTTCACTTTTCTAAAATTTGAAACATGAATTAACACTTTATAATCCATAGGTATACCGTAGCACGCTCTTAAAGCCTGATTATTTAACTGTTCAAAGTCACTTTCATTTATAAAATTATAAACCGTCTTAATATCTTTATCTGGACCAATGATATCATAAGTCTCTTTTGTTAAAGCATTACTCACACTCGTTACGATATCACTTTCCTCAATGCCAAATTTAATTGCATCTTTTAACGTCGAATCATAACCCAGTACAGTGATGTCTGTTCCATGGAGTGTTGTAACAATACCAACATCTTTACGTGCAATTTGACGTGCTAAAATACCACATATCGCATGTGGTACTGCGTAATGCATATGTAAGACATCCAAATCATATACGTTTATCACTTCTGCAATCTTAGTTGCCAGTGTAATATCATAGGGTGGATATTGAAAGACAGAATATTGATTCACATCTACTTGGTGTATCGTAATATTGGGCATTTGGAATTGTATTCTAAAGGGTGTGTTTGACGTAATAAAATGAACTTCATGCCCTCTTTCTGCCATTTTTATGCCTAGCTCAGTTGCAATAATACCTGAACCGCCCATCGTGGGGTAACATGTTATTCCTATTTTCATAATTGCCTCCTATAATGATTCAAAGTACGTGATTATCGCTAAAGCACTTCCTTCATTTGTTGCAAGTGGTACATCATATACGTCAGATAATCGTAACAGTGCACTCACATCCGGCTCATGTGGCTGTGCTGTTAATGGATCTCTAAAGAAAAATATGGCATCAATTGCTTTGTTCGCTACTAATGCGCCAATCTCCTGGTCCCCTCCAAGCGGTCCGGATTTAAATCGTGTGACATTTAAACCTGTTCTTTCAATCACTCGTAAACCTGTTGTTCCTGTGGCAAATAACTCATGTTTACGAAATTCTTTTATATGACTTTCGATAAACTGAACAAGTGCTTCTTTTTTCTGATCATGTGCAATAATTGCAAACTTCATTTGTCATCCACCCTCTCGAAACGATTTTTATCTCTCTTATTAAATTTATCCATCGTTTGTTTAAAGCTTTCGGTTAAATCAATATCCATTGAATTCGCTAAACAAATCAATACAAACAAATTATCAGCAAGTTCCAATCCTATATCTTTTTCTTTCTCTGATAATTTTTTTTGCTTTGATCCATAAACATGCGAAATTTCTCTAGCTAACTCACCTACTTCTTCGGTCAAACGCACCATATTCTCCATTGGTGTAAAATAACCTAATTTAAATTGTTTAATATATTCATCTACTTCAATTTGCATTGCTTGTAAAGTTTTCATAATTCCCTCCAAAAATTATCTATAGTTCGGTATAATGATTTAGAAATATTCAAAAAATATAAAGGGGGCACATAAATGCAATCTAAATTAGAAGTAAAATTAATCAATATCATTATGATCCTAATAGGTGCATTTATATTCAGTTTTGGTATTGTTAATTTCAATATGGCAAATGAACTTACTGAAGGTGGCTTTACGGGTATCGCTTTAATATTATATCATTTATTTCAGTTTAGCCCTGCAATATTGAACTTGATTTTCAATATTCCTTTGTTCTTTGTCGGGTATAAATTGCTCGGTAAATTATCTTTTATATACACAATAATCGGTACCCTCAGTGTATCGCTATTTTTAGGAATATGCGAAAAATATCCTTTATATATTAACTTAAAAGATGACCTATTATTAGCAAGTTTGTTTGGTGGCGTATTTATTGGTGTTGGTTTGGGTATTATTTTTAAATTTGGCGGCACAACAGGTGGTGTTGATATATTAGCACGTTTAATGAAGAAATTTTTTGAAGTACCGATGGGAAAAACAATGTTTACCTTTGATTGTTTTGTTATACTTGCCACTTATTTAACAATTGGAGATTATCGTATTACGATGTATACGCTCGTGTGTGTTTTCGTTGGTGCACGCGTTATTGATATGATACAAGACTCAGGATATTCAGCACGTGGTGCTATGATTATCTCTGATCATCACGAAGCAATATCTAATGAAATTAGTAAAGTATTAGAACGTGGTGTGACATTAATTTCAGCCAGAGGGCATTATTCAAAAGCCCACAGACCTATTGTTTATTGTGTTGTTCCTAGAAATGAACTAACACGCTTGAAACAAGTCATTAATAGTATTGATCCACACGCCTTCGTCTCGTTATTAGACGTCCATGATGTCATGGGAGAGGGGTTTACGTTGGATGAATTCAAAAAACCTATAGAACGCTAGTGCGGTTATCAAAAGCGCCCGATTATGAGTAACGTATATAAAAACGAAAAAAGCTTGAGACGATGTCTCAAGCTTTTAGTTAGTACATTAATCAGAATTTCTCGCCATCATAAAGAAACGTAAAAATTCAGCTACTGCAACAGCTGTTGCTGCTACGTATGTCATCGCAGCTGCTGATAACACACTTTTTGCGTGTCGATATTCTTCTTCATTCACAATGTGTAATGCTTCAATTTGATTCATCGCACGTTTACTTGCATCAAACTCAACTGGTAATGTAACAATTGAGAATAATACGGCAAATGACATTAATACGACGCCTGCCCAGATGGCCATCGTTCCAATACCGCCACCTTGTTGGCTCATACCTGTTAATACTGCACCAATCATGATTAATAAATAGCTTAAAGTTGTTCCTAGGTTCGCTAATGGAACTAAACTACTTCTTACTTTAAGCATTCCATAACCCGTCGCATGTTGAATGGCATGACCTACTTCATGCGCTGCAATTGCTGTTCCAGCGACACTAGGGTGTCTAAAGTTAGATGGGCTTAACACAACCACTTTCTTACTTGGATCATAATGATCTGATAAGAATCCTTCTCCTTCAATTACTCGAACATCAGTAATACCATTTGCAGCTAATATTTCTTCTGCAACTTGTTGACCAGTCTTTCCACTTGTTGAACGTACACGACTATACTTATTGTATGTTGATTTCACTTTGTATTGAAAATACATAGGCACAAGCATAATAATAATAAAATACAGAATATAACTCATTTTGAACCCCTTTCATTGATTTAATATAATATTATTTTATTCAATAGGTCAAATTTAATCAAATGTTTCGTCTTTTTTATTCAGTAAAAATAGAAGTATAAAACAAAATACAGATAACCAAAATGAAAAATAACCGATATGTCGAATATATTGACTCAACATACTATAAATTGGATATTGCATATAAACGTAATCTATCACGTCATTATGAAATACCCATACTGCAGTCATTAAAACATGGTTTAATCTTATTTTGAATAATGGAAAGAACATAAGCGCCTGAATCGCCATAATACCATGGGAGACACATAACATCAATCCGATGGCAGTTATTTGTTCCATCTCAATAAACGTGAAAATATTCATAACAACCGCCCATATGCCATACTTGATTAGTGTAATAAACGCCAAACATTCAATCAATGGAATATGTTTCTTCATTAAAATAGTTGTTAAAGCAATGACTAAAAAAAGAGTCGCGGTTGGACTGTCAGGTACGAATGGGATAAAATACCACTCTGTATCAACAAGTTGCCCCATATACCAATAGTAACCATAAATTGTTCCTAACACATTACAAATAATGATAAAGGTTAAAAAGGCTTTACTTTGTATCCAATAATAGAACTGTTCGCTCATACGTCACCTCATAAAAAAAGAATCATCGCTAGGATGATTCTTTAGTTATTATTTCTTAAGTGGCTTTCCATTCTCGTCTGTTTCTTCTAAACCTTCGATGAATTTACCAACTTCTTTGATTTGTTCTTTTGTTAAAGTATCTTTAAATGATGGCATTGCACCACTACCTTTTTCAACAAAACCTTCAACAGCAGCTGCAGGTAATTGAGACTTAACTAAGTTAGGGGCTGAACCACCAGTTAATTCTCCTCCATGACAACTTGTACAGTTAGATTTAATAATCTTTTCGTACGTTGGATCTTTCTTATCTAAGTTAGTGAAAACAATCTTACCTTGTGCTGCTTGTTGTTTCCAATCATGGTAATGAGAAGATTCCCATGTTGTATAGAAGATTATACCAACTGCAAGTAACATAAATCCAGAAGCTAAAGGACGTTTTGTCCATTTACGCTCAGGACCTCTGTCTAACCAAGGTGCTAACATTAATGCACCGAAAGCGATACCTGGCAATACAATCGCACCAAATGTATTAAATGGACCTGATGCGTAAGTATATTTTAAAATTTGATATAAGAATAAGAAATACCAGTCAGGTAATGGTGTGTAACCTGTATCTGATGGATCTGCGACACGTTCTAATGGTGATGGGTGCGCAACAGTTAAACATAAATATGCAACTAGGAATACTGCACCAGTCATCCATTCTTTTAATAAGAAATCAGGCCAGAAACTTTCTGTTTTACCTGGAAATTCTGAATAATCTCGATTTAATTTTGGTTTCTCATAAGATTTAATACGAGAATCACCAACAAACTTCATACCTTTTCCGCGATGCATCTATATTACCTCCTTTTATAGTGTATTCGTGTTTATAGTGGCCCCGAAATACCTTGTTTTCTAATCATGATAAAGTGAGCTGCTAACAACGCGAATAAACATGCAGGCAAGAAGAATACATGAATAGCGAAGAATCGCGTTAATGTTTGTGCACCGACAATTTGTGGATCACCGGCTAATAATGTTTTAACCCATGGACCAATAAACGGTACAGATTCTGCAATTTGTAAACCTACTTTTGTAGCAAATAATGCTTTCATATCCCAAGGTAATAAATAACCTGTAAATGATAATCCTAACATTACGAAGAAAATTAATACGCCGACTAACCAGTTTAATTCACGCGGTTGTTTGTAACTTCCCGTGAAGAAAACACGCAGTGTGTGTAAGAACATCATAACTACAACTAAACTTGCACCCCAGTGATGCATACCACGAACAATTACACCAGCTGCAACATCGTGCTGTAAATAATAAACTGATTTCCATGCATTTACAATATCTGGTACGTAGTACATTGTTAAGAACATACCTGATAATACTTGAATTACTGTGATGAAAAACGTTAAACCACCAAAACAATAAACGAATGCAGAAAAGTGATAAGCAGGGTTAACATGCTCAGGCACCTCATGATCTGCGATATCGCGCCAGATTGGTGTAATATCAAGTCTGTCATCGACCCAATCATAGATTTTATCGATCATTTTTTACCCTCCTATTTCACTAATTCATTTGGATGTTTTTTACCGATTGTAAGCATACCGCCTTTATCACCAGTTTCATACTGATCTAAAGGTCCAAGTGGTGGTGTACCAGGAACATTTGCCCCATTCTTTTCGTAACGACCATTATGACATGGACAGAAGAATTGGTTTGGATTTGATTTATCACCGTTCCATGTTACTGTACAACCTAAATGTTTACAAACTGGAGACATTGCAATAATGTTTTCCCCATCTTTATAAACCCATGCAAAATCTGTTACTTCGCTCGTATACCATGCATCTTTTTGTTCGAATTTGAAATCCACTTTCGTTGGTTCCTCAGTGATTTCCGAAACTTTAAGGCTAGTTGCAATCATATCCCCTGCAGCTCCAGTCTTGAACACAGGATCAAGTGCAAAGCGCCCTAAAGGCATAACCATACCAGCAGCCATAAATGATCCAACTCCCATTAAGGAATAGTTTAAAAATTGGCGTCTTGTGACACGTTGGCTCATTTAATTTTCCCCCCTCTAACGCGATTCTTTTATATAAAATATACTAGGACATATCAATTTTAGCCTAATAATTAAGCTTGGTCAATAAGATGTCACAATTTATGTACTAAATTTGTCATTATTTATTCCAAATAAGAATAATCGCTTTCATTAAAGCTTTAATATTCTCTTGCACAAATTCTTGTTTCATTTCATTGTCCATCGTCTCGAGTGGTAATATATTTATCTTGTGAACATTTTCTTTTTCTAAATTAAATTTTTGAGGTGTTACAAATATTATATTTTTAAATCCAAACGTATTTAATTGTGATTCTACTGTATCAATAATACTTACGTTATCAAGAATCTGAATAGGTGGCAATACGAGGAGACGCCCTTTAAATTGTTGCTCAACACCCATTGTGACATACTGTATCATTTCATAGTGATCAGCAATATCCATTAAATGTCTACTATAATCTACTGGAACTATTGGCACAATTGCAGTATCAATATAGGCTAATTGTTCTTGTAATGTTTTTAAGTCTTGATGATTAAATAACATATTTCTTTTTTTCCTCCATACTTTTTTTAAACGCCGTTAATGCTATAAATCGAGTTTCATTTTTCGTGAGTAAAGTTGCTTCAATCGCCTCATTGATTTGCTCCATTAAATAAAGAAACAATTTTCTGCTACTTAGAATTTCATTGATATCAATCATTGATTCTATAAAATCAATGTTTAAATCTTGTTCATCCATCATTAAAAAATCAATCTGGTGCATCAGTTCCTGCAAGCACATTGCATCATACTTTTTATCATAAAACATTAAATTCACATATAGACGCTGCTCGTTTTGTAATAAATAGTGAAATATAACATCACTGTTCGTATATATGCCATGACTTAAAATTAAATGAACTTTGAAATTCTCAAAAATTATGAGCTGATGATTAAGGTGTGTTGACTTATTAAATTGTAAGTTTGATAGAATATGATTTTTGTCTTTGATTAAATTGAGGAGCCATACAGTATTCTTATCATAAATGTCATAGTGCTGGAGCAAATATTTTATAAAAGCAAATCTTGCCTCAACGATTTCATTTTGCATTAGGCATCAATATCCACATTAGGATCTATTTGATGTATTAATACATATAAATGCTCTGCAAGTTGTACATCTGCTATTTCTCGCGCATAGTGATAATAATCCAGTAAAAACGCCACATTATCTTTTAAAACATTATAACTTTCGCTATAAAAATGCTTAGCTTCCTTATCTTTTTCTAATTGTTGATAACTATATGCTAAATGCCACATTACTGTCGGATCTATATCTTCTTCATCAATGTAGGCAAAAAGTTGTACGAGTGCTTCAAAGTCTTCTTCTTCTCTGTAGTAATCTGCAAGTAATAATGATGCTTCAACGTAAGAAGGATCAATTGTTAATGCCTGAATAAGATAGTCAACCCCTTTTTCGTTACGCATTTTAATCATTATTCTACCTGTATCTACAAGTAATTCCTTATAAAACTCATTGAGACGAATGCCTTTTTGACCGACAAGAATTGCATCGTTATATTTACGTTCACTTTCAAGTAAATTAACGAGTAATAAATAGGCCTGCATATAATCAGGGTCTTTATCTAATAATGTCTGTAAAGTTTGTATACTTCTTTCA
Source organism: Macrococcoides caseolyticum (assembly GCF_021366795.1). Taxonomy (GTDB): domain Bacteria; phylum Bacillota; class Bacilli; order Staphylococcales; family Staphylococcaceae; genus Macrococcoides; species Macrococcoides caseolyticus_A. Next base: position 109,113 of record NZ_JAHCPS010000005.1, read on the forward strand.
ATACGGTCCGCTTTTTGGTAACTGATGGCCATTTTGAAATAATCGTCGCTGAGTAATTCCTTCTCATCAATTTTCTCAAAATGTTCTACCGCTTCTTCATAATCACCCGATTGTAAAACACAGTCTGCAATACGCGATTGTATAAATACATTATTAACGCGATCAATACCATTATTTATTAAATACTCATAGCTTCTAGCCGCAGGTAAATATTGACCATCAAAATAATACAATTCTGCAAGTGCAAAACTAATAATTGGATCCTCACTCGATAATGTATATGCTTGTTTTACTTTTTCAATTGCAACTTCAAGCATGTCTTGCTGCTGATAAATATCTGCTTCAAGCATTAATCGTTCAACAGAAACAGGTGTATGATGTAACACTTCTATCGCTTTATCATGTTGGTTGTCATCGATTAAACATTCGATATAATATGCCAAAACATCTGGTTCATCTGGATATAATTCAAATAGCCTCGTAAACACTTTCAAACCTTGCGGATTTAAACCATATTGTAAGAGTGTATCCCCAAGCTGGAATAATGCCTCGTGATCTTCAGTAAATAACGCACTTTCCACAGATTCATCCAATTGTTCTAAATTTTGTAGATGAATTTGATCAATCAATTGATAAATATCCATTAGTGTCCTCCTTGTAGCTGTATTAAATCATTAAGAAATGATGGATATGAAACTTTCACAGCATCAAAATGCTCAATCTTAATCTCTTGTGCTTCTAATAAATTAGCAATTGCGAGTAACATTCCGATTCGGTGATCATGATAGGATGACAAATTTAAATGCGTGGGTTCAACTTTTTCCTGTCCATAAATAATCATACCATCATCCGTAGCTTCTAAATGATAACCGAGTTGGTTCAAACATTCAACAACCTTATCAATTCGATTTGTTTCTTTTACTTTTAATTCTTCAGAGTCACTGATGACACTCCTACCCTTCGCTTGTGTCATCAGTAAAGCGATAATAGGAATTTCATCGATTAAAGTCGGAATCAACTCCCCCGAAATATTTGTAGCATTTAATGCTTGTGTGTATTTTACTTCTATGTTACATATCGGTTCTGCACTATTAGACACAGGTGTTAGCTTGATATTGCCGCCCATTGCTTTAACAACTTCAATAATACCCGAACGTGTAACATTTGTACCGACGTTCTTAATGATAATATGACTATTCGGAACAATTAACCCAGCTACTATAAAAAATGCAGCAGATGAAATATCACCTGGCACTTGAACATCCGTTGTTTGCAGATCTTCAACTGAACGTGTCGGTAAATAAATGTAATCATCGTGCTGATCAATCTTGATGCCAAACTGCTTAAACATTAATTCTGTATGATTACGAGAAGTGACCTGCTCTTTAACAAATACATCACTATGTGCATAAAGCCCAGCAAATAAAATGGCAGATTTAACTTGTGCACTTTTAACCTGCATGTCGTATTTAATGCCCTGAATATCAATTTGATTGTTTCCACTATTGATGACAATAGGTGTACGACTATTATTTCGACTTCCTTTAATATCTATCCCCATTTCTTGTAACGGTTGAATCACGCGATCCATCGGTCGCTCAGCAATCGAATCGTCTCCACTCATAACTGTCATAAACGGCAACCCTGCTAATACACCAGAAAGTAATCGCGTTGTCGTTCCAGAATTACCAGTATCGAGTACTTGAGTTGGCTGAGTAAAATGGCGGTACCCCTTTGACTCAATTGTAATGCTTTTCTTTGCGTCATCTATATGAATCGATACGCCGAGCTGGCGAAATATATTTATCGTACGCATGCAATCTTCACCAAGAAGTGGATCGAATATGTGCATTTTACCTGAAGAAAGACTCCCTAATATGATGGCACGATGCGTTATCGACTTGTCTCCTGGCACAATGATTTCACCAATCAAACTATTACTTTTCATTATAACAACTCCTTAATATGTTTCCCCAACGGTGAAACGATCGATTCAATATTTCATAATCAAAAGATTGTATTTGAAACACATCTTCTAATCTGCCTACTTTTTGTTGCATGACTACAAAATAAATCGCTTCATTTTCATTTTTCTTATCTTTACGGAGTAATGGATAGTAATCATCAAATACAACAATATCTACAACCGGATAACCAAGTTGTTTCAACCATTTATAAAATGAAACTACAATTTCATCATCATAGCCACTTAAAATGAGTGCGTACATCATTCCATGCATCACTGCAATACCATGAGGTAGCTTATGTGTAAATTCTAATGCATGACCGATCGTATGGCCGAAATTTAAAAATTTTCGAACACCACTTTCATGTTCATCACGCTGAACAACATCCAGTTTCGTTTGAATGCCATATGTTATCCATTTTTTTAGTTTCTCTTTATCTTTAAATTCTTCAATCTTAGTAAAATCATGCATTAATCGTTTCAAATCAAGATTGTCAATTTTTTGAGCAATATTCGTTACATATTCTCCGTTCAATATAACGTGTTTAACGATTTCTGCAAAGCCACTTAATTGTTCAGTTTCACTGAGTGTATCGAGAAAATCAATGTCATATATGACTTGTTCTGGTCGTTTAAATGCACCGATTAAGTTTTTACCTTGTCGCGCATTGATGCCTGTTTTACCACCGATTGCTGCGTCATGGGCGAGAATTGTTGTAGGTACTTGAATAAAGGCGATACCACGCAAAATACTCGCAGCAATATAACCTGTAAAGTCTCCTGTCGCTCCACCACCGATTGCTATTAAACAATCATTTCTTTTTATATTTTTTTCAAGTAATTGTTCTACTATCATTTCAAAATGACCAATCGTTTTAACCGTTTCGCCTGACGGGAGCAAAATTCTTTCAGCTGCATAACGATTTAGGAATGCATTAATTTTTGATTGATGTAAAGCGTATACACGTTCATCGATTAATGCAAAACATTGATGAAATTTATCGAAATCATATTCTAACGCTAAGGCATTTTCTGTAATGATAATATCGTAATTGTTAACGGGTTGGTTGGTTTGATAATTCGTTGTGAGTTTCATTTAAAACTCCTTTAAATATAATTTATGACGTTCAATATTCTCTATTAATTGTCCTAAATCATTCGATTGAAATTCATTTAATATTTCTTTAGCAATTTCAAATGCAACAGCATGCTCACAAACGATAGAGGCAGCTGGTACAGCACAACTATCACTACGTTCAATTGAAGCTTTATACGTTTCTTTCGAATTAATATCAACTGAATCTAACGGCTTGTATAACGTAGGTATTGGTTTCATTATCGCATTAATGATGATTGGCATGCCATTTGTCATACCTCCTTCAAACCCACCAAGTTGGTTAGATAATCGGTAGTATCCCGCTTCGTTATGTGCTATTGGGTCTTGGACTTGACTTCCCGGTAAATGTTTCATTTCAAATCCTGCACCAAAAGACACTGCTTTAAATGCATTGATGCTAATTACAGATTGTGCGACTTTGCCGTCTAATTTGCGATCATAATGGACATAACTGCCTAAAGCTGCTGGTACATTTTGAACGATGACTTGAACTTCTCCACCGATAGAATCACCGTTTGATTTTGCAGTATCAATTGCCTTTCTCATTTGTTTTGCAACTTCTTCATTTATACATCGAACGTCATTGTTTTCGTTAGCGTGCTTAATTTCTTCTATATCATAATCATTATTATCTCTTGCACCACCGATTTCAACAACGCGTGAGAATATTTCTATGCCTAATTGATTTAACAACACTTTGCATACAGCCCCGACAGCTACACGCGCTGCAGTTTCACGGGCACTAGAACGCTCCAGTACATTTCGTAAATCGCGATGATGATATTTCATACCACCTACAAGATCCGCATGACCGGGACGTGGCTTCGTGATTACACGTTTTACAGGCTCAGTATCATCTTTTGGATCTACACCCATGACTTTTAACCAGTGCTTGTGATCGTCATTGGTAATGATTAATGTGATTGGAGAACCGAGTGTTATCCCATGACGTACGCCTGATGTAATCTCTACTGTATCTTTTTCTATCTGCATACGACGCCCACGTCCGTAGCCTCCTTGACGTTTAAATAATTCTTTATTAATCATATCACTTGTCAATTTCATATTTGAAGGCATACCTTCAATAATTACCGTCAATTTCGGACCATGTGATTCTCCTGCTGTTAAAAATCTCAAATCAATCGCTCCTTCATCATTATCATTACTAAATCTTATCAAATATAAAGCATTTTCTCCAATTTAATATTTTATAATCCGAAAGAATAAAAAAAGACAGTTACTATAAAGTAACTGTCAAACTTATAATACATTAGTACACCCAAGTAGATGTTACTAAGTCATATGCAATAATTTCATCTTCTTTGAACCATAATGCGATTTCTTTTTCAGCTGATGCAACTGAATCAGAACCATGAATGATATTTTTTCCAACAGTCATACCAAAATCACCACGGATTGTTCCTGGTGCGCTTTCAGCTGGGTTTGTTTTGCCTACTAAAGTTCTGCCAATTTCTACAACGTTTTCCCCTTCTAATACCATTGCAAAGACTGGGCCAGATGTAATGAAATCAACTAATTCGCCGAAGAAAGGTTTTTCACTATGTTCGCCGTAATGTGTTTTTGCTAAATCTTCAGACACAGTCATTAATTTAGCACCTACAATTTTGATTCCTTTATTTTCGATACGTTTAACGATTTCTCCTACAAGACCTCGACCAACGCCATCAGGTTTAATCATTAAAAAAGTTTTTTCCATCATTTATCCCTACCTCTATGTTTTTTGTGTAACCTAGAATATTTTATCATTGTAAGCGATTTCTTTCAATTCTTAATAGACACGATATAGCATTTTTTCATGTATTTCTAATAAATATTTCTTTTGGTCACACTCTGGTAAGTGATTTAAATGGTACTTTGCTTTATCTGCATATTGTTTACTAAGACGCTTCGTTGCTTCTATACCATATAAGCGTACATTTTCAATGATGAAATCATAGGTAGATTCGTCCTGTTGATGATTAAGGTGTGTTACTAGTGCTTCAAGCTGTTTTCTATCCGGATTATTGACATTATTAATCGCTGCCATTAATGGAAACGTTATATGCCCATTACGAATGTCACTGGCAACAGGCTTACCGAGTGTCTGTTCATCACTAATATAATCCAGCATATCATCAATCACTTGATAACTCATACCGACATAATGACCAAATTTACGAATATGAAATACAGTATCCTCATCAACTTCAGTACTCAACGCACCTAATACGCAGCTTGCTTCAATTAAAATGGCGGTCTTACGATTGATCCGTCTTAAATATTGTGTAAATGATATAGGATATTTAAATCGATCCGCCATTTGATCAAACTCACCATAGCAAACTTCCATAATTGTCTGGCTAAATACATTGTGAAACTTAGAATTATCAATATCACCAATATTATATAAAGCTTTTGCCAGTAAAAAATGCCCTGTTCTCAGTGCAATATCTTTATTAAATGCTGTATGTACACTTTCAACACCACGGCGTTTATCACTATTATCGATATAATCATCATGCACCAGGCTTGCCATATGAATTAATTCTAAACTGACAGCTGTGTGGATTAATCGTTCATAGTTTGACGTATCCCCCATCAAACCTGATAGTAATACAAACATCGGTCGAACACGTTTTCCTCCCGATTGCAATGTATGCATACTTGCTTGTTGAATGATGTTTGAATCACTTTGAATCACCTGATTCAACTGTTGTTCAACGCGCGTAATATATGGTTTTAAATATGACTTATAATTCATTGCAACCATCCATTTCTTAATTATTTCTGTGGTTTTATCGCTTTATGCATTGCACTAACACCACCTGTAAAGCCTTTAAATTGAATATGGGTAAACCCAACGCCCGCCATCAACTTTGCCAAAGTATATTTATCCGGGAAATCAAATGCTGATTGTTGTAACCAGTTATATTCTTTCATTGACTTGGCAAATATTTTACCGAATAACGGCATAATATATTTAAAGTATATTGTATAGCCTTGTTTAAATACCGGCATTGTCGGATGACTTGTTTCAAGTATAACTATCATCCCACCTGGTTTTAGTACGCGATAAATTTCAGCAAGTCCTTGTTCAAAGTCGGGTAAATTACGTAAGCCAAAACCAATTGTTACATAATCAAACTGATTATCTTCAAAAGGCATATGCATCGCATTGCCATGAATCAATGTGATGTTGTGATAGTTTTTTACTTTTGTCTCTGCTACTGCCAGCATATTTTCACTGAAATCTAATCCCGTTACATGCCCGTTCTGTCCAACAGCATCTGCCATTTGAATCGTCCAGTCTCCAGTACCGCAACACACATCTAATGCTTTTGTACCCTTTTTCACTTTCATTTGCTTCATCGTATATTTTCGCCATGCTTTATGCTGATTAAAACTAATAATGTCATTAAGTTTATCATATTTTGTTGAAACATTTTGGAATACATTATGTACCATTTCAGTTTTTTCTTCACTTGTCATTGGCTTAGTCATTTTAGCACCACTTTCATCTATGTATTATTTACCTTTAAAAGGCGCAACAAATATATTATTTATTTTATCTAATAATTGTTCATCTTTTGTGTCGGCATAAACTTGTTTTAATTCATTTTGCTCTGCAACGCACGCTGTCAGCAACTGATAATGCTTCTGGGAAAAAGGCGTTGCTAAATAACGATAAAATAATGCACTGAGTAAATCGGTCGACAATACATATCGATCTTTATTGATATCATTTACTAAGTCTTGCATTCGCATACTCGTATCAATTGCCAAAATCGCACATTTCGTTTGATCATCAACTTGTAAGCATTCGGTTTGTTTTAGTATTGCTTCATCCACATCAATCATTTCAAAATAAGGATAGCGACGATGTAACATATTAATATCATTTAGGAATCGTTCATAAAACGTCATAATCAGTACCTCAATTCGTTATTCTTTCACTATTATAACGTAATATTCAAAAAATAAAACAGGATTCACTTTTTTCAGGCAAAAATAAAAAGCCCATAAAGGGCTTTTTATAAACACAATTATTTTACTGCGTCTTTTAATGCTTTACCAGCTTTGAATGCTGGAACTTTGCTAGCTGGGATATCGATTTCTTTACCAGTTTGTGGGTTACGTCCTTTACGAGCCGCACGTTCACGAACTTCAAAGTTACCAAAACCGATTAATTGTACTTTTTCACCTTTTGATAATGATTTTTGAATTGATTCAAAAACAGCATCAACAGCTAAACCTGCTTCTTTTTTAGTTAAGTTAGCACTTTCTGAAACCGCATTGATTAAATCTGTTTTATTCATGTCAATTCACCTCCCATAGGTTATGTAAATGATACTAAAAAGTATCATTCTGTTATGACTTTAACATAATAAACGTTGTCACTGCAACGATTAATACGTAAATTTGATTATTTTTTTCAATTTAATGTTGAACCGTTTTGAAAATAGGCTCATTTTTCTCATTTATTGTATATGGCACTGAATATGCTGGTAAGACCGGGCTATCTTTGTATAAAATAGTTCGAATGTCTTGACCAGGTTTAAGGTTCAATTTTTTTTCTGAAATAATCTTGCCCAAATCGAGTGTATAATCGATTTTAAACTCATTACCACCATTAATATAAATGGGCAGACTTTCATCACTATATGGACTTTTAACAGTTGGATACTTTTTCAAACCATATTTTTTATAATTTATTTTATATAAATTTGGTCCTACTTTTTCGCCTAACGCTAACGTATCAGATTTTGTTTCTAATCGTATACGTAAGTTTTTTAGTGTTTCAGATGTACGTAAATCAATAAGTTTAACTGTCGGATTTTTCTCTACATCCATAAGCACATACTGAAAATAACCACCCATTTCAAACGAACTACCTGGTAACTGCGATAGATACTTCGGTTTTAATTTTTCAAAATCAACTGGATGTTTTAAATATATTTCGTAAGACATATCTCGTTCTTTGATTGGTAATAGCCCACCACTGTCTTTTCTGTAATCGTCCACTGCTGTTTGTACCATCTTTAATTGATCTTCTGGTGCGACCTGATTTTGAGCAAGCTCTTCCTTTGGATACATACATCCAGTTAGTAAAAAAGTAACAAAGAAAATTAACATAAAAAACTTTTTAGCCATGACTTGACCCACCTAACACGATAAACATCAACAATGCACTAATAATAAGTGCTAAATACGCCAATAAGGTAACGACAAACTTCAAAATTTTATGATTCACTTTAAATCTTGCTACATAAATTAATAGCATTGCCACAAGCATCAGACCTAATGAATAAAATGATACCCACATTAAGTCCATTTTTGAAATATTGAACATAATATACCTCTATTCATTCTTTTTTTCTCGGCGCATCAATTCCATTACGCCAGTATGGACATCAAGTCCTTCAAATAATAATTTGTATAGTGCTGATGTAATTGGCATTTCAACATCAAATGTTTTTGCCATTTCATATGCTGCTTCGGTTGTACGAACACCTTCAACGACCATACCCATTTGAGATAATGCTTCATCAAGCGTTGCGCCTTTACCTATCATATTGCCACATTTCCAGTTTCTTGAGTGAACAGATGTACATGTTACGATTAAATCACCAATACCTGCAAGACCTAGAAATGTCATTGGGTCTGCACCCATTTTAGTGCCTAAACGTGTAATCTCAGCTAATCCTCTAGTCATCAATGCTGCTTTCGCATTATCACCATAGCCTAAACCATCCGTTATACCTGAAGCCAAAGCAATAATGTTTTTCAATGCTCCACCAATTTCAACGCCGATTAAATCATCATTGGTATATACTCTAAAATAATCATTCATAAATAAATCTTGTGCTATCGATGCAATGTCAGCATTTTTAGAAGCGACCGCAACGGTTGTAGGTTGTTTTATCGCTACTTCTTCAGCATGACTTGGCCCACTTAAAACACCCACACCTTCTAGATATTCAGCAGTCATTTCTTCTTCTATCATTTCAGATATACGTTTAAATGTATGTGGCTCAATACCTTTAGAGACATGGACAATCATTTTTTTACTTTGACAAGCAGAATCTATCTGTTGTGTAACAGATCGTATTGCTTTTGTTGGGACTGCAAGGATAATCATATTCGCATGTTGAACTGCTTTTTCTATTTCATGTGTTGCGCTTAACTGCTGGTTAAGCGCAACACCTGGTAAATATTTATTATTCGTTTTATTTTCGTTAATTTCTTCTACTGTAGTACGCGTTTTTCCCCACATCAAACAGTTATGACCATTGTCAGCAAGTACGTTCGCCAAAGCTGTTCCCCAACTTCCAGTACCAATTACAGAAACATTCTTCATAGTCAACACTCCTTAGTTACGTTTACGGGCAATAATATGAACAGGTGTCCCTTCAAATCCAAAAGCAGCTCTGATTCTATTCTCTAAGAAACGCTTATATGAAAAATGCATCATTTCTACATCATTAACAAATACTACAAACGTTGGTGGTTCAATTGCAACTTGTGTCGAATAGAAAATATTTAATCGGCTACCATTATGTGTCGGCGTAGGATTCATTGCCACAGCATCTGTTATCACTTCATTTAATGTACTACTTTGTACACGTTTACGATGGTTTTCTCCTGCTTCATTAATATATGGAAATAACGTTTTTAAACGTTTACCTTCTAATGCCGAAACAAAAGCTATACGTGCATAATCAAGGAACTGGAAGTTTTCTCGTACTTTATCTTCAAATTTTTTCATTGTTTTAGAATCTTTTTCGACTGTATCCCACTTATTGACGACAATAACAACTGCTTTCCCCGCCTCATGTGCATAGCCAGCAATCTTTTTATCTTGTTCAATGATTCCTGTTTCTGCATCAAGAACAACTAACACGACATTCGAACGCTCGATTGCTTTAAGTGCACGAAGTACAGAATATCGTTCTGTAGATTCATAGACTTTACCTTTTTTACGCATACCAGCAGTGTCTATCATGACATATTCCTGATCTTCAAATGTATAAACAGTATCAATAGCATCACGTGTTGTCCCAGCAATAGGAGAAACGATGACACGTTCTTCCCCTAAAATTGCATTGATTAAACTTGATTTACCAACATTTGGTCGCCCAATTAAAGAAAACTTAATAACATTATCGTCATATTCTTCTTCTGGCTGTTCGGGGAAATGTTTACTCGCAGCATCTAATAAATCACCAATACCTAGTCCATGAGAACCTGAAATAGGATAAGGTTCACCAAATCCTAATGAATAAAACTCATATATATCTGCTCGCATCTCTGGATTGTCAATTTTGTTGACCGCTAAGACAACAGGTTTACTTGATTTAAATAATAATTTTGCTACAAATTCATCTTCAATTGTAATACCATCACGGCCATTGACCATAAAAATAATCACGTCTGCTTCATCTATTGCTATTTCAGCCTGTGCACGAATTTGTTCCTGAAACGGCTCATCTCCGAGTTCAATACCACCAGTATCAATAATATTGAATTCATGCGTTAACCATTCTCCACTTGAATAGATTCTATCACGTGTAATACCAGGTGTGTCTTCAACAATTGAAACACGTTCACCTATAATTCTATTAAATATTGTAGATTTACCGACGTTGGCACGCCCTACAATCGCTATTGTTGGTTTTGTCAATTTTGTTCTTCCTCTCAAATAATATCTTTTCTATTTTAACATAGAAAGCACTTTTATCAAATTCTAAAAAAATGCTGATAAGCACACTTATACAAACAGTGCGCTTATCAGCATTATATTTCATTATTATAAATTTAAATTTTTAAATTTATCACCAAAAACATCACCTAATGTTGGTGCATCTTCATCTGTTGTTTGTTGTTGACTTAAATAACTTGTATCAAAGTCTTCTGTTTGTTCTTCAGTCGCTTTAATAGATAAACCAATACGTTTCTCCTCTTTATTGATATCTAAAATTTTAACCTTCACTTTTTGACCTGGCTCTAACACTTCGCTTGGATTACCAATATGGTCATGACTAATTTGAGAAATGTGTACTAACCCTTGTAAACCTTTGTCAATTTCAACAAAAGCACCAAAGTTCGCTAATCTAACAACTTCACCTTCAACAATATCGCCTACTTTGAATTTTTCATCAACTGTTTCAAAAGGTCCAGGAAGTGCAGCTTTAATTGATAATGAAACACGCTCAGTTTCAGGATCAACACTTAAAATTTTAACATTGACTTTATCACCAACAGATAAAGCATCCTCAACTTTATCAATGTGGTCATGCGTAATTTGAGAAATATGTACTAAGCCATCAACATCACCAATATCAATAAAAGCACCAAAGTTTGTCATACGTAACACTTCACCCTCAACGATAGAACCAACTTCTAATGTTTCTAAACGTTTCGCTTTAAGTACTCTATTTTCTTCAGCTTCGATAACCTTATGGTTTAAAATGACACGATTCTTTTCTTTATCAAGTTCTTCAATCTTTAATGTTAAGATTTTTCCAACATAACCTGAAAAATCTTCAACATAATTTGTAGAGATTAAAGAGGCTGGTATAAATCCACGTAGACCAACATCTACAACTAATCCACCTTTAACAGCTTCTTTAACTTCAGCTTCAAGTGTTTCACCATTTTCAAATTTTTGTTGTAATGATTCAAATGAAACTGATTCGTCTAATTGACGTTTAGATAAGATATAATGACCATTTTCTTCATTATCTTCAATTTTAGTCACATAAGCCTCGATTTCATCGCCTACTTTTACCACGTCTTCTGCATTTTCTACACGTAGACTTGATAATTGACTAATTGGAATTATTCCATCATATTTAGCTCCGTCTAATTGTAAAACGACGTGCTTTTCCTCAATTGATTGGACAATACCTTTTACTTTGTCACCTTCATTAATTTCTAAAATCATGTTTTCGTTAAATTCTTCTGTCATTAGTGACTCCTCCTCAAAGTTAACATCTTTGTGCTTATTATAAACTTCTTATAAAAAAGCATGAAAGTCAAGAAATTCGCATTTTCTATACATTAAATTTAAGCGCCATCTGGATAATTTTATCTTTAACTGCTTCAATCGTCATACCTGTTGTATCAATTTCTATCGCATCCGGTGCTTTAACAAGTGGTGAAATTTCACGCGTCATATCGATATAATCACGTCTTTTAATATCTTCAACTAAATCATCAAAATTCGCTTCTATCCCTCTTTGCTGATTATCTAACAAACGTCTTTCGGCGCGTTCTGTTACTGAAGCAATCATATAAATTTTTAATTCAGCATCTGGAATAACATGCGTACCAATATCTCTACCATCCATCACAACACCTTTTTCTTTTGTCATCTGCTGCTGAATTCCAACTAATTTTTCACGAACAGCTTTCTGACTGGCAACAAAACTAACAAGCGCTGTGATATCATTTTCACGAATACGTTCTGAGACATCTTCACCATTTAAATATACTTTTTGTCCATTATCATTTATGATTTTCAAATTTATACCTTCTACCAAGTCATCAAAACTTTGCTCAGGTGTGTTAATATGGGCCAAAGTAATCGCACGGTACATCGCACCAGTATCTACATAAATCATATTCAGTTCATCTGCTACGCGTTTAGCTATTGTACTTTTGCCTGCTGCAGCAGGTCCATCTACTGCAATATTAATTTTCCTCATTTGTCTACCTACCTTGTCGTTTAATCTTAATTATTTTATCATAGTAAATATACGATGTATATTTGGAGGTTAGTTATGAAAAATATTCTGGTAATGCATACTGGTGGAACAATCAGCATGTCTGAAAATGCAGAAGGATTTGTTACCACAAATGATGTTAACCCTATGTCAAATATCAATCTTGAAAACCTTGCACATATTACAGAAATCCATCCATTTCAAGTTCCATCACCTCATATAACAATACAACATATGAATGAACTCCGTAAACAAATCATTAAAGAAATATATAGTGAAAATTATGATGGTATTGTCATTACACACGGCACAGATACACTAGAAGAAACTGCATATTTCCTTGATTTAACTTTAAACGTGAGCATCCCGGTTATCCTGACGGGGGCAATGCGTTCTTCAAATGAAATCGGATCTGATGGTTTATACAATTATATTTCTGCAGTTAAAGTCGCTTGTCATGAAGCAAGCAAAAATAAAGGCGTACTTGTTGTTTTTAATGATGAAATTCATAGTGCAACAAATGTTACAAAGACACATACATCTAATACAAGTACATTCCAGAGTCCCAATTACGGACCTCTAGGAATCATTACTAAAAATAATGTTTATTTTCATCACTTACCTATATTAAATCAGCCACTCGTAAAAGTAGATGAACAAAAAAAAGTTGGACTCATCAAGGCCCATAGTGATTTAGATGCCGCACTACTTGAATTCTTTGTTGAGCAAAAATACGACGGATTAGTCATAGAAGCTTTAGGTCAAGGTAATCTACCTCCATCTTGTTTAAATGGATTAGAAAAACTCATAGAAGCACAAATCCCTGTTGTAATCGTGTCTCGTTGTTTCAATGGAATTGCGAGTAATACCTATCACTACAAAGGGGGCGGCTATGAATTAAAAGAAAAAGGGCTTATATTTTCAAATGGCCTAAATGGTCAAAAAACACGCTTAAAACTTCTTATCGCTTTAAGTAATCAATTAACAACCGAGGAACTTTATCGTTATTTCAGTAAGTAATCAATTGATTATCTATCATGAGTAGCAATTAACTTACCTAATAAAACATACTAAACGGCGAAACAAATTTGTTCCGCCGTTTAGTTATCATTTAATATTCTTTTTTTGAACAATATCCTCTGCAATCAAGCCACCATGAAATTTACCATTTTCAATAAAGATGGTATTCGCATCATTGCCTGCAGCAATAACACCTGCAATATACAGGTTCTCAACATTTGTTTCCATTGTTTCACGATTATAATAAGGTGCTGTACCAAAAGTATTGGTTATAAGTGTTATACCCATAGACTCTAAAAATGCATAATCAGGATGATAACCAATCATTGCAAATACTGTATCATTTTTAATTGTTTTCACACCTTCTGGCGTAGAAATTGTAACGGTATGATTATCAATTGATGTTACTGAACTATTAAAATAAAGCTTAATCTTTTCATGATTGACTAAAGATTCATACAAAGGAAGAATCCATGGTTTAACACTTTTTGAATAGGTGCTTCCACGATAAACTGCAGTCACTCGTGCACCTGCTTTTTCTAATTCTATTGCTGCATCAATCGCTGAGTTTTTCCCACCGATAATCACGACATCTTTATCAAAGTATGGATGTGCCTCTTTAAAATAATGATGAACTTTAGGTAAATCATCACCCGGAATATCAAGTGTATTATGCTGACCATAATAACCAGTAGCCACGGTGACATATGAACATTCATACGTCGTTTTATCGGTGCTTACAATAAATCGATGATTGCGTTTTTCAACTTTAAGCACTGCTTCATTGGAATGAATGTTTAATTGATGATATTTAACGACTTCTCTATAATAGACAAGTGCCTGATTACGCTTAGGCTTATGATCTTCTACGATAAATGGCACATCGCCGATTCCTAACTTTTCACTCGTTGAGAAAAACGTTTGATGCGTTGGATAATTATAAATCGCTTCAACGACATTCCCTTTCTCGATAACAATATTATCAATACCTACTTTTTTTTGTTCGATACTTGCAGACAAACCACAAGGACCAGCTCCAATAATTATACTTTCAATATATTCCATTATATTCACCTTCCGAAAAAAAGAGACTCCACAAAGAGTCCCCTTTATTATTTATCTTCTTGTATATCTAAAACTTTGAAACCATTTTGTTTTAAATATTTAGTAAACTTCTTAATATTTTTATGGTCTTCAACTTTAACAATCATTCTTCTATGCATTTTATCTGTCTCATCAAATGTTACAAAAGAAATCGCATTTAATTTAAATTTAGATAAAGCTGAAGCAAGGCGTTTAATACGACCTTCCGCTTCGATTGAAGTGATTGCAATTCTTACACCTGGTTTACTCATACCAAATGCGGATTTGAATTGTTCCATTACATCAAAACGTGTCACTACACCTAAAAATTCTTTACGCTCGTTTATAATACTTAAAATTGGAAAGTCTTGCAATGTTAATAAAGACTCTTCAAAGAATGTGTCATCATTAACGCTATATTCATCCAACGTCAGTATTTCACCGATTTTTGTTTCTTCAATAAACGCATCTCTTAATTTAGGTGTCTTCATAAAGAAGAAATGACGGAAAATGCCATACTTTGTAGCAGTACCTAAGTATTTTCCTTGCTGTATTACAGGCATCCCATCAATGCCATGATGTTCCAATTTATCTAATACACTCTTAATTGAGTCATCTGGACTAGCTACGTAACATTTTTCTTTTGGAATCATTAAAGTTTTTAAATACATAAATCCATCCCCTTTGGCTATTAAGTTGTATTATTTAGGAATTACCAATGTTTGTCCTTGCGTTAAATTGTTACCTGTAATACCATTGGCTCTTCTAATTTTATCGACATTTTCAGGTGTACCACTACCGTAATATTTAATTGCGATACGATAAAGGTTCTCTTGCGCACCAACAACATGTGATGCACCTCCACCTACAGCATTATTATTCGCTGTATTTTGACTGGCATTCGGTGTTGCTTGCGTATTATTTGATATATTTGTTTGTGTGTTGTCTTGTGCCGCAGCGTTTGCTGAGCTGTTCGTAGCATTATTCGTATCATCGCCTGCAACATTATTATCTTCATCATTTGATGATTGATCTGAAGTTTTATCTGTCGATTGCGAATCTTCAGTTGTAGTAGCAGCTTTATCTTTACTTGAATCCACAGTTTTATTGTCATCTTTTGCTTTGTCTGATTTGTCCGCTTTTTCTGTAGTTTTGTCTGATTTTTCTTTCGTCGATTGGCTATCTACAACGACTTCCTCAGTTTTATTCTTGTTGTCACCTTGATTGTTAATATAGTTACTTAATAAGAAAATAATCGGAATTAATAATAATATAGCTGCAATAATTGGCAAGTATTTCATCAGGCCATTGCCATTAGAACGGTCTTCTTCTTTCAATTTTTGATGTTCATCAGAAATGTTCGCCTGTGTTTGTTTATTGCCTGCCACACCTGCACCAATAGCAGCACCAGCTGCGACTTTCTTTTTATTGTTTGGTTCATTATTTATTTTCTTTTTATTTTGTTCATGATGTGTTGTTTGTTTATTATTATTTGTGTCTGCTTTATGATTTATTTTCCTATCATGTGCAGTCTTAGCGCCAGCTAATACAACTGCTTCTTTTTTCACTGCTTGATCTTGTTTTTGCGTATCCGTTGCATCAATATCATTATTTTGTTTTAATTTTTCACGATTTTTTCTTTCCTGTGAACGATTTCTTCTAGATGCCCCACGTGGCGGAAAAATTTCATTTGTTTCATCTTTCGCGGATTGTTTTTCTTCAACTTTATGATCAGAAACTGTATTTTGCTCAGTTTTTTCTTGAAGTTCTTCTGTTGCTTGCTGCTCACGTTCAACTTTTTGTTTACTTTTCTCAAATTCATCTTTGAAGTTATCTCTTGACACAATTTCCACCCACTTAATTAAAATTTATATACATTTTCATTATAGACAAAATATGTTGCTTAAGTAAAGTCATATAAACCATTAAAAAGTTGATTGAGTAGGGTTTTATTGAACTTTTTATGAATAGAATAATTCATTTTTTCAAATTGTAGATAATCTAATCCATCACAATGCCTACAACACTTTGTTTCTTCAGTCTTATTATTTTCAGAATCTTCTTCATATAAATTTTTAAAATAGCATCCCCTTGTCTGAATATAATCTATCATTTTAAGTGTTGAATTTCTTTTTGATTGCTGATGATGCTTTATTTTTAATTTTATTTCCTGTTGTTCATAATAAGCACTTAAGATATCCATTAATATTACTTTGTCCTCTGACAGCCGCATGCCTTCAAAATACATATCAATTTCTTCTAATGTCAGTTCATTCATTTCATTTAATCGATATGACAAATATTCATCATTTTGAGCATATAGGAGTATAGATTGGCACAAGTTGCCATCTCGGCCACCTCTACCAATCTCTTGTGTGAACTGAAAAATAGACTTTGGCATATGGTAATGTATGACTGTTCGAATGTTAGGCTTATTGATTCCCATTCCAAAAGCATTTGTTGCACAAATCACTTGTATTTCATCATTCATAAATCGTTGTTGGACAGACATTCTGTCCTCATATGCCATGTCTGCATGATAACGTTCAACAATCGTTTGATAGTCAAGTAAAAATTGATATACGTATTCTAGTTGTTTTTTTGAAGAAAAATATATAATTGTTGGACCGAAATTCTGGACATGTTCTTTTAGAAATGATAATTTTTCATCATCATTCTCTGCTTGAATGACAGATAAATAAATATTACTACGTGGCGTTATATGATCTACGATATGGAACTTCCGTTCCATAACCTCTTCTATGTCTGTTAAAACTTTTCGATTAGCAGTTGCAGTTAATGCAATCACTTGTGCATTAAAATGTCTGATGACTTCTCTTAACAACAAATAATGCGGTCTAAACTCATAACCCCACTCTGATATACAGTGGGCCTCATCAACCACAATTGCTTCACAGGGATACGCTTTTAAATAATTTAAACCTTGCGTCGTTATCCATTCCGGTGAGCAGTAAATAAAATCATAGCGCTGAAGTTGAGATAAAATCATATGTTTATCTTCCTCATCTAGCTGGCTATGGATACAGCATGCACTTATTTTTTTTAATTTGAGTTGCATCACCTGATCTTCCATTAATGCAATTAACGGTGAAATGACAATTGTTTTTTTATTCAATGTCAGTAACGGTAATTGAAACGCAAGAGATTTCCCGGCACCTGTAGGTAATAACCCCAGTACATCATGTCCCTTTAAAATATTGTTTACGATTTCCACCTGGTTTGTTCTAAGGTGATTGATATGAAAAACGTTATTGAGAATATTATTGAGTTGACTCATAGTGACTGCCCCATTTTATTTATGACGATTGCTAATTTTAATTTAAAGTAATCTTGTATTTCTGATGTTTCATAATAAGCTTTTAATTTACCAAAACGATTATGATCCAACAGTAATTTTATTTTTTCGAATTCTTCTTTTGTAATATAATCTGAAACATCTAGTGGATAGTCTTTAATTAGAATTTCAACAATATGGTCTTGAATCGTATGAATTCTCACATGCTTTTCTTTCATCACTTCCTCAATCTGACGACCTGCTTTCAAACGTTGATACGTATCTAGTGTATTCATATGTAAAGGTGTTCTGGCATATAATCGATTGAGTATTGTAAAGTTTTCAGTTTTTAAAGCATGGACAATTGCATTTTTCTCAATAAACAATTGGCTTAAAATAACTTCGCTTTCAACATTTAAGGTGCTGGACAATGTTTCAATGCTCGTTGCCCTTATATTATGCCCTGCAAAAAGATAGATAAAGTAAAATGTCCCCACTTTCTCTTCAACATATTGAATTAAATGTTCTAATTCTTCTGCAAGTATAATGAATAAATTTTCTTCTTTAATTTGTTTAAAAATCATTTTGACCTGCCTTTGAATAAATAGACGGTTCGTGCTTGGTAAATAATCGGTTGATTGATACAAATATTCAGAAACAGATTGTATTAATAATACTAAAGCTTTAAAACTCACTTCACTTGCATAATGGAAATAGGGATATAAATGAAACGGCTTTAATCCTTCATAGGGTTTATTCACAAAGTTGTCGACAGTGGCAAGAGAGAGATCGGGATAGATTTCATAAACGGGTAGTAGATTTTGCATAACTGCATCAAAATAAGTCTGTTGTGTCCTAGAACCATTTAAAATCTTCCAGATACTCTTCGGCGATTTATCGGGTAAAATATTCGATTTTATGTATTGATTGATTACTTTCATTACATCACCTGAAATTTTTTTGTTGAAAAAGCCTTCAACTATCTCTAAAATAGTTATGTATGTTATATATAGTGTAGCATGAAAGTAAGAGGAGGCGAAAAAATTTGGCAGGAAAATATACAATCGTTGATATGGATACATGTATCGCTTGTGGCGCTTGTGGTGCAGCAGCACCTGATATATATGATTATGATGATGAAGGTATTGCTTACGTTATTTTAGATGATAACCAAGGTACAGCAGAAATACCTGAAGCATTAGAAGAAGATATGATGGATGCATTCGAAGGCTGTCCGACAGATTCAATCAAAGTTGCAGATGAATCATTTGATGGCGATGCTTTAAAATTTGAATAAACAATAAAAGCTTGAAGTTCTCAATAAGAACTTCAAGCTTTTTTGTCAAGTTTATATTCATTCGTCTTTATTTCATTAAAGTTTCATATTTTTCTGTAGTACTGGTATCAGTGGTTTTACGGTTAAATAAAATAGCATCGTAAGGATTATTCCTTTAATAATATTAAAAGGAATAATACCTGCCGTCACAATCACCTGAACATTTTTTACAACATCATTTAAATTCATAATCATGCCATACATCGGTAATAATACGAAATAATTCAACAGACTCATCACGATTGTAAGCACGATTGTCGCTACTACAAAACCTGTAAGAATATTGTTGAATTTTCCCTTTGTCACTGCGTATAACGCAATGACAAATGATGTGCCTGCCAAAAAGTTTGCAACAGGTCCAATAGGGTCTGACATATTCATCACAAAATTTAAAATATTTTTAATTGCTTCTACTGCAATTGCACCAACAGGCCCTACTGTAAATAAAGCGATCAGTGCCGGTAAATCACTGATATCGATTGTTAAATATGGTGGTAAGAAAGGGACTGGTACTTTTAAAAACATTAAGATAAACGCAGTCGCACTTAATAAGCTGATTAATATCAGTTGTCTTGTTTTATTTAATTGTGTCATATGAACTCCTAACTTCATCTTTGAATCAGGAGGTTAAATCAACTTGACAAAATTCAATCCTCCATCTTCTCCCATCCAGACTTTACTGTCGGCTTTGGATTTCCACCAAATCAGCTGCAATACGCAGGTCGCGGGCTATTACCGCCGGCTCGGAATTTCACCGACCCCGAAGATGAATTAATGTATTTGGCATAAGCCATAAGTAATTTTATCAAACTATTTACTTTTGTCAACTAAAGGAATTGAAATTTTAAATGTCGTTCCCTTACCTTGTGAACTATATACTTTAATTTTTCCTCCATGGCCAGTGATAATTGCCTTAACTATAAATAAACCGAGTCCTGTTCCATGTTTTCCTCTCGTTCTTGCCTGATCAACTTTATAGAAACGGTCAAAGATATGGTCGATATGAACTGAAGCAATTCCTACACCAGTGTCTTCAACTTCAATGAACAAGTGCATATCATCGTTATGTGTACGGATGGTGATTGTATCCCCTTTTTTTGTATAACGCATCGCATTATCCAAAAGATTAGTAAGAACCTGAAACATCTTATCATAATCGATAGATGCATGGGCTGTGTGATTTAAATCGAGTAAGATTGGTGTTTCATGTTCAAGGGCACTTTGTTTGAAATTTTGAACATTCTTTTCAATAAGCGGTGCAATATCCATCATCTCTTTATTTAACGTGGCTTCACCTGCATCAATTCGCGCTACATTAATCAATTCATTGACTAATCGATTCAGTCGTTTTGACTCATCTAAAATGATATTTAAGAAATCATCTACATCCGCTTTTTCTTCAACAATCCCATCGAGAATTGCTTCAGTATAACCTTGTAACATTTGAATTGGTGTGCGAAGTTCGTGCGACACATTCGCGATAAATTGTTGTTTCATTTTATCAATCTTCTTTTCTTCACTCATATCACGAATGATTGCAACTGCCCCATTATTTTGATTTTTATTGGCATTTTTAACAGGTGAGATAATTAACACATAATGTTTATCTTGCGTTGAAATCTCATGATAAATCGTTTCATCTGACTGCATTACTTTGTTAACGAGCGAACTTAATACATCCGTATCCTCTTGTGAAATTTCATCGAGAAACCTTTCTGCCATTGGATTTTGAAGTTGTTTTTCAATATCCATATTAAAGCTTAAAACCCCATCTTCCATGGCATTGATTAATCTATCCCTCAAATTACGTTCTTGAGAAATTTTATTAATATTTAAATTTATTTCTCTTTCCATTTTATTAAAAGCTAAAGCAAGTTCACCAATTTCATCTCTTGAATAAACCGTAACTTTATTATTACGTTCACCTCGCGCAATGTTAAATGCAGCGTTTTTTAAATGTAGTAACGGTTTTGTTATTTTATTAGATAAGAAGAATGCGAAAATTGTAGAGATAATGAGTAACAACATCGCAACGATAAAAATAATAAATGTTATATAATTTTGGGCTTCATCCATAGAATTGGTATCCTGATAAATAAATATCGCACTATCTTTTGCGTCAAACGCCTGTGAAGGATAGCCTATTAAAATATATTCGTGTTTTACGCCCTGATAATGAACTTTAATATCTTTTAAAACATACTTATCTTGAACAAATACTGGATTAAAGTCTTTATTATTTTTTATTTCGTTCATCATCAACTGTTTCAATGGATCTTCATTTTCAATGTTAAGATCAGCTTTATCTTGCACAATTATCAATCCAGCCGGGTTTTCGATCAATTCTTTTACATAGGTCAACGCATCACTTTTATTATGATGACTTGTCAATACGAGTTCAGCCTTCTCTGCTTGCTGCTTTAAAGCATGTCCAGATTCACTTTTTAGATAAGAATTAAAAAAACCCATTAATGACACAGACAATATAATTAAAACTGCAGTTACTATAAATAATATAGTTAACCACAGTTTAATGACGACGCTATTAAAATAGCGCATTATTCTTTTACCTCAAACTTATAACCCACACCCCAAACAGTATGAATCATATCGGCAGCTTTAGGAGAAACTTTATTCAATTTTTCACGCAAACGTTTAACATGTGTGTCAACCGTACGTAAATCACCATAGAACTCATAATGCCATACATCCTTTAATAATTGCTCACGGTCAAACACTTTATCAGGACTCTTAGCAAGGAATAACAGTAATTCATATTCTTTAGGTGTTAAATTGACCTCTTGATTCTCTGCCATAACGCGGTGCGCATCATTATCAATGACAAGCGAATCATATACAATCAAATCTTTAGCATGCGCATCCTGTGTTAAATACATCGTCGGTTGTGCACGACGTAAAATGGCTTTCACACGTAAAACAACTTCTCTAGGCGAGAATGGTTTTACGATATAATCATCTGCGCCTATCTCAAAACCTTCAACACGATTATGTTCCTCACCTTTTGCAGTTAACATAATAATCGGTGTTGACTTAACTTCACGTATTTTTTTACACACTTCAATTCCATCCATGCCTGGTAGCATGATATCGAGTAAAATGCAGTGAAAATTCTGATTTAAAGCTAATTCTAATGCTGCTTCACCGTCACTTGCTTCAACTGTTTCGAATCCTTCACGTTCCAAATACATTTTGGCAAGTTTTCTAATTCTGTCCTCATCATCAACGATAAGTATCGTATTTTTCATTGTCTTAGCTCCTTTATTTTATGCGTAAGAGTGTAGCCCTGCGATAATAAGATTAACTGCAATTACATTAAATAATATGATTGCCATTCCAACTACTGCAAGCCATGCACTTTTCTTTCCTTCCCATCCTCTTCCTAAACGTAAATGTAAAAATATCGCATAGAATAGGAATGTGATTAATGCCCATACTTCCTTAGGATCCCAGCCCCAGAATCTACTCCAGGCAATTTGCGCCCAGATACTTGCAAATAATAAACCACCTAATGCAAATAGGGGGAACCCTATAATAACAGAACGATAACATATTTCGTCCATTAATTGTAAAGAAACTTTATTTGTTAATGGTTTTACGATTGAGAAGATGGTTCTTCTTAAAATCAATCTTATCAGTCCATATAGAATTGTGCCAATAATAATAGACCATAGCACTGTATTTAATTTCTGAGCATTGATTACGGGTGGTAATTCTATACCTGTACTAAAACGGTCAACAGGTTTATAATCTTGCTTAGTTCCTTCAACTTTTACAACGGGTATACTATCTTTAAACGTTACGATACCAGGCAAGTGGTATTCAGCAATTGTTTGGGAATTATTTTTATCATAATAATAATAATCTTCCTTATAGTGCACAATACCTTTCATGACAATCGTCGTTAATATAAATGCAACAACAAGTGTTAGAAAATACATTACAACTTCAAGCCAAAAAGCATCTTTTGACTTTCGATTGGCATCAACGTAACGTAATAAATAAATGAGACCCGCTACTGAACTCACTGATAAAATACCGTAACTAATTGTAACCGTGATAACATGAATCGCCAGCCAGTTACTCTGTAATGCCGGAATCAAAGGTGAGACTTCTCTTGAAAACATACTTGCATATACGATGACAAGCATTGCAATTGGCAAAGAGAATAACCCAAGGATTGGTGTGTGATAGATAAAATAGATAACTAAGAAGCCACCCACCATCATAATACCGAACATTGTTAAGAACTCGTACATGTTACTAACTGGTGCGTGTCCAGCTGCCATCCAGCGCGTAACAAAATAGACAAGTTGCATTACAAATCCAATAATAGTCAATGTAACAGCAATTTTTTCACTTTTTTTAGATTTTGCTTTTATACTTGCCGAAAAAGGTAATATGGCAAGTAAGTATAATATAAATGCAGCATACAATGAAGTACTACTGATATTTAATAAACTTTCACTATTCATCTTCTTCCTCCGTATCCGCATATTTATCATTTACTTGCGGCAAATGATTTTTTTCTAGTACACTATTGATTTCATTTGCTAAACCAAAATAATTTTTATTTGTATACGCAGCTAATTTAAAACCATCTTGAACATCTATCCATATACGACGATGATTGATATATGATCCAACCGCTAAACCAATTAAAAAGATTGAGAAACCTACAAATAATATTGGTAACGTCAAATCTTTTTTTACAGTTAAATAGGTTGTCGTTTTATTTGTTGCACTTACAAACTTAACAGCAAATTTATTATTTTTCGTAATGTCCTGAGATGAACGAATTTTAAGTAGAGTATACTCAGGCTTTTGTTTGTCTTTTTCTACGCCAAATACAAATGCAGGATTATTTGGTATCGGTGACTGTGTTAAAAGTGTTCCATTTTCAGCCACACCATTAAAGTCCGGTGCATAGTTTTTAAGACTAACATTTAAATCTTTAGCAATTTTATAGTGTTTATCAGGGTTATCGAGCTGCACTTCAAATGTATTCCCGATAGCCTTACCCGATTTCAAATCCACGACTTTAAAAATCATCGTTTTTAATTGTGACTGATCAAAACTATTTTGATATAAAGAGAAATGGTCAAAAGATACTGGATGATTAACTTTCACACTGCCATCTTTAATAACTTTTAGTTTTGGTTCTGCACCAACAACTGACTTGTCTGCTATATTTTCATAAATTGTCACTTGAGATTCATAATTTTTAGCAATTTTATTCATACTTTCGTCGACAGATTTACCATTAATATTTGATATTGATTCCTTATCATACTGTTCAAAAATAAAACGATTATTTTTAATATAATAAGTATTTTCTGTGCCAGGAATACTTTTTGTTTCACCTTCAGTTACACCCACAAATTCATCCACATATAACGCCGGTATAAATCGTAACATTGCGCCTGCTAGCAATATAATTAAACCCGTATGGTTAATATAAGGACCATATCGACTTAATCGACCTTTTTCAGCAAGAATCGATGAACCATCAGTCTTCACGTTATATTTTTTTGATTTTAGTGCGGTAATAATTGCTTCTTTATCAACTGAATTTTGCACATCTAATGTTAGACGTTGTCGTTTAAAAAATGAAGGATGTTTCTTAACTGTTTGACGTGTTAATGATTTATGTAGCGGTACACCACGGTCAATACTTGCAGCAATAATTGAAAATGCAACGAGTGCAAGCAAGATTAAATACCACCAGGAAGTATATAAATTATCTAAACCAAGTAAATGATATAAATAACCTATCGTACCATACTTCTCTTTATAAAATACTGCAGGATCTTCTCCTACCGGAATAAAATATTCTTGTGGAAACATCGTCCCTATTGCAGACGCAAGTACGGTTATGACTAATAGTGTCACACCAGTTTTAACGGAACTAAAAAAATTCCATGTTTTATCAAGTAGTGTTTTATTTTTAGTTTTGCTTCGAACGGCTTGACCATCATAACGCATGACATCCGTTGTTTTCTGTTTATCGTAACTGTCATTGATTAATCTTCCACAATTTTGGCATAATTGGGTGCCTGGAGGATTAACATGACCGCATTGACACTTAATTACTTCTTGCATCATAATCCTCCTTTAAGGCTTTACCAATTCCATGTACTGCTTAATATCTTCTTTAGACATTTGCCCTTTATGATGTGCCTTAATTTTACCGTTTTTATCGATAATATATGTGTTCGGTAAATCGTTAGCATGATATGCTTCCATAACATCACCATTATCTAGGCCAACAGGCAAAGTCACTTCTTCATCTAAAGCACTAAAAAATTGCTTGATTTGTTGAGGGCTATCTTTAACGTGAATCGTTAAAACCTCTACACCTTGATTTTTATAAGCATTATGCGCTTGATTTAAATCTGGCATTTCTTCTAAACAAGGCTTACACCAAGTCCCCCAGAAATTAAGAATTAAACCTTTTTTGCGATAATCTTTTAAATTTACTTTGTCTCCATCTAAAGTCTTCAATTCAAAAACTGGTGCATCATCACCAATTTTCACAACTTTTTCACCATCTTTATTCAATGAAATATATACGATAAAAATGATAGCCAAGAGTATGAGAAATGTCACAATGTACTGGACAAATCTTTTTTGTTGTTTCGCCATAATTAACCCCTTTTCTGTACAAAATGTCACATTACATTATATCATTTAGCTGTCTTTAATCTGTGGCAACAATGTGAATTTTATGATTTGTGTAAACTCATATTCCTTAATGTTTTTACTTCATGAGGTGTTAATTCACGTGCATCGCCTGCATTTAAACCTTTAAGTGTAAGCGGACCATACTCAATGCGTGATAACTTAATTACCTCATGTCCAAAATGTGCAAACATACGACGTACTTGGCGATTACGGCCTTCATGTATGGTAATTTCAACAAGTGTTGTATTTTTAAGTTTATCTTGTGATTTTACTTTCACAATTGCTGGCGCTGTTTTTCCATCCTCTAGCATAATGCCACGTTCTAATTCTTTAACTTGTTCACGTAGTAAGAAACCTTTTAATTTCGCAACATATTTCTTTTTCATTTTATATTTAGGGTGCGTCATTAAATTAGCAAAGTCTCCATCATTCGTTAATAGCAATAAACCACTTGTGTCGTAATCTAATCGACCTACAGGAAAAATTCTTAAATCGAGTTGTGGAAAATAATCTGTAACAACTTTACGTCCTTTATCATCTGACACACTCGTAATCACACCTGTCGGTTTATGAAATAATAAATATATTTTTTCAGGATTCTCTAGCGGGATACCTTCAAATTCAATCACATCTTTTGGACTAACCTTAGTACCTAGTTCTGTAATTGTCTCTCCATTAACGGTTACTTTACCTTCAGTAATTAGAACTTCTGCTTTTCGTCTAGAAGTAACGCCACTTTTTGCGATGACTTTTTGTAACCTTTCTAATTGTTCACTCATATGATTCATCCTCTTCACTCAAATTTTTAAAGAATAACTCCATTTCACTTGTATCACTTGACATCGATTCATCACGCGGTAAATCATCTAATGATGTTAACCCAAATGTCATTAGGAAAAATTCAGTCGTAACCAGCTGTCTCGCACGCTCACCAGTTATTTCTTTACTGTCAACTAATCCTCTTTCAATTAATGTTTTTACAGGGCCATCACTATTAACACCTCGCATCACTTCTATGTCATGACGTGTTACGGGTTGATTGTAGGCAATGATTGCTAATGTTTCAAGTGAAGCTTGTGTTAACTTCTTTTCATTGGTAGCAGTGACTAATGCTTCCAGATAAGGATTTAATGTTTCATTGGTCATTAAATATAATTTTGACCCGAGTTTTTGTATTTCAAATATCTCATGGTTAAATTCATTAATGTTATCAATGATAGTACTTGGTGTTGATTCTATAATCTCAGCAAGCTCAGTTATCTCTATCCCCTCATCACCAACAGCATATAATAATCCTAGTATAATGTTTAATTGATTACTTTGCATATTGAATTCCTCTTTCAATCGTTATTTCACCAAATTCACTTTCCTGATTTACGATAATCTCATGGACTTTCATAAGCTCTAAAATTGCTAAAAATAATGTTACGATTTGTGTTTTACTTTCTGCAAACGTGACAAAATCATCAAATGTAACTTTGTCCTTAGTAGTTAAAGTACCACGTACATGGTCAATGGCTTCTTCCATTGAATAACTATCACGCATTACGCTTACTGCATCACGGGACAATGTTTTACGTCTTTGTTTCGCTTTTTGATAGGCAGTAATTAAATCATTCAATTCAATATGCAAAGGGGTTTGTTTTGCATTTTCAAAAGATGATAAATCATTGCCACGTTTAATAAAGTATTTTTCATGGGCTTCTTTTTTCGTTTTAAGAATATCAGCATAAAGTCTATAATTTTGATATTCTAATAGTTGGCGCATCAGGTCTTCTCTAGGATCTTCTATCATCTCGTTATCATCTGACGGCATATCCGGTAAGAGTGTTTTACTTTTGATGCGTAATAATTCGCTCGCCATAACTAAATAATCGCTGTGTTGATTAATATCTAAGTCCTCTACATTTTTGATATAATTAATATATTGTTCAGTGAGTACTTTCATTGAAATATCATAGATATCAATTTCAAATTTTTGTATGAGATGAAGGAGTAAATCTAATGGCCCTTCAAATGAAGCTAATTTTACTTCGTACATATATTCACCTAACTTCTGGAGTGATTTTTTATGAATTTTTTATTTAATAAAGCATTTAACGATTATATAACAGAATTTCATGAAAAACGAGATTATTTTGAATGTCATGAAATTATGGAAGATGCCTGGAAAGAAAAAGAACATTATACGAAACAAGACCCTGAAGTTGCACTGATTATGCTTGCAACAGGTCTATATCATTTAAGACGTCATAATGTAAAAGGTGCGATAATTTTATTAAATAAGACAATTGATATGATGCAATTAAACAAAACATTTTTAAGTCATTACCTTGAAATTGATAATGTTATTCAATCAATTCAGGAACTTATCATCAAACAGACCTACCAGTCTATAAATTTACCATTAGTAAGTCGCATCACATTTAAGCATCCACAATCTATATCAGAAGAAATTTTACATAAACATAAACTTCGTGATAGAACTGATGTCATCTTATCAAGACAATGGGCATTAAACAATAAATATCCAGTACAAAATACCCCAGATAAGACACATCACGCCAATGAAGCCGAATAATAACCAGTTATTTATGTGTTGTTTTGTTTTGTGTTGATACTCACTTTCTTGAGATTGCTGATTATTTTGTTCTTGATGTAACTTATGATTTCGATTATTTATTTGTGTCTGTTTCATTTTATTTTTTTGAATTTGTCGTATTTTACTCATAATTTCTCCTTATGCTCTAGGGTGTGTGTTTTTATAAACTTCTCTAATTTGCTTTTTACTGATTTGCGTATAGAGTTGCGTCGTAGAAATATCGGCATGTCCTAACATTTCTTGCACCGCTCGTAAATCTGCGCCATTCTCTAATAAATGGGTAGCAAATGAATGACGTAAAGTATGCGGTGTTAATTTTTTATTAATACCAGCTGTTTCTTTAATTTGACGCATTATTTTCCAGAATCCTTGTCGTGTCAATCGTTTACCATGAAAATTCAGAAATAAACTATCTGTCATTTCTTTTTTTAACATTTTATAGCGCGTTGACTTAATATATTGTTCTAATAAAACAATCATATGATCACCAATCGGTATAATACGTTCTTTGTTCCCTTTACCAAACACGCGCACAAATCCCATAACGGTATTCACATCTTCAACATTCAAATTGATTAATTCCGAAACACGCATACCAGTTGCATAAAGTAGTTCAAGCATCACCTGATCGCGTTTACCGGTTACTTTAGATGTGTCAGGTGTGGAAAGAAATTGGTCTACTTCATCAATTGATAATATATCCGGTAAATTTCTTTCAAATTTAGGTGATTCTAAAATAACTGTCGGATCTTTAACAGCATACTTTTCACGTAATGCAAACTGATGGAAACCTCTTATGGTTGCAGATACACGTGCTAACGTTTTTGAAGATTTTCCTTGGTCTTTTAAATAACCTAAAAATAACGAAATCGTATATCGATCAATATTATCTATATTTCCAATCTTTTCTTCTTTCAAAAATGTTTGATAATGATTTAAATCTCTTCTATATGCTGCGATAGTATTTTTACTTAACCCTTTTTCAATCATAATAAAGTGTAAATATTCATCTATGATTGTTTGCATAACATCACCTCGCCCTTAGTTTACCATAATATTTATATAAGCAACTAGTGAATACAAAAAACTGAGACGATATGTGATTCGCCTCAGTCCCTTTATGCTTTATTCTGTAATCTTCTTATTTAGCTGTTCAGGCTTAACACCTTTTTCAATACACTTTTTACAAATGCCATGGAAAGTTAAACGATGATCCATTATTAAGAAATGATAATCAGATTCTACTTCCTTTTCAACTTCATCCAGTAAATCTTCTTCTATTTCATCCACATCTCCACAACTCATACATACTAGATGATGGTGAAAGTGTTTTGCACCTTCTTTTCTCAGATCAAAACGAGCTACGCCATCTCCAAAATTTATCTTATCTACAATCTTCAATTCAGCCAGCAATTCTAATGTACGATATACAGTTGCGAGACCAATTTCAGGTGCACGTTCCTTTACTTTCAGGAAAACATCTTCTGCACTCAGATGATCAGCTTCATTTTCTAATAATACGGTCACTGTCGCTTCCCTTTGAGGGGTTAATTTATAAGAAGCATCATGTAACTGCTCCTTTATTCTATTAATTCTATCCTGCATTACTAACACTCCTAAAGGTTACGATTGATATATATAAAATATCAGTAATTGAGAATTAAAGCAAGAAAAATAATGTCTTTTTTAGAATTATTATAATCTAATATTTTTTCATTGATAAAAGCAAGTATTGAATCGCTATAATCGTCTTCGCATCTTTAATTTTCCCTGATTTTATCCAGTTATTAGCCTCTTCTAATGTCAACCAGTGTTTCAATACAAATTCATCTTCATCCGCTACAAGATTATGAGATTCTATAAGTTCCCCCGCTTCAAATAAAGAAATAAATTCATTACAGAATCCGGGTGAAACATAAAACTCATTAACCAGTTCCATCGTATTCGAAGTAAAACCTGTTTCTTCTTCTAGTTCACGAAGTGCAGTGTCACGTCTTGCTTCACCAGGATTTACTTTACCTGCAGGGATCTCGATTAGATTTTCGTCAGGTGCTTTTCTGAATTGTTCTACAAGCAGTAATTTATTATGCTTCATCGCAATCACTGCAACTGCTCCTGGATGCAGAACAACTTCCCTTATACTTTCCTTGCCATTGGGTAATTCAACCTGGTGTCTTTCGACAGTTAACACCTTACCGTCTAGTATTGTCTCTTTTGATAGTGTGCGTTCAGTTAAATCCATATTAATACACTCTCCTTTTTGTACATGTTAAACTATATTTATTATAACGAATGGAGGGAAAGACATGAAATTTAATACTACAAAAAGTGGCATAAAGTTTTCTGAGCTGGGACTTGGTGCGATGAATCTCCCTGAGGATGCACTTGACAGTCAATATATTCTCGATCAGGCGGTAGATCTAGGCGTTACATACATAGACACGGCTGACCTGTATCAAAAAGGGCAGAATGAAAAAAATATCGGTCATTTCATTAAACATTCTAAAAAACGTGATCAGATCACTTTAGCGTCAAAAGTGGGTAATCGATTCAATATGCTAAATGATGATGTAGTGTGGGATCCTTCAAAAGAACATATTACACGAAGCATTCATGAAAGTCTAAAACGTCTTGAAACAGATTATTTAGATTTATATATGCTGCATGGCGGTATGATTGAAGATCATAAGGATGAAACCATCGATACATTTGAACAACTAAAAAAAGAAGGCCTTATTCGTGCATACGGCATCAGCTCCATTCGACCAAATGTCATCGATTATTATTTAAAGCACAGTAATATTGATACGATAATGATGCAATTTAACTTGATCGACAATCGTCCTACTGATTTAATTGAATCTATACAATCAAAAGACGTGCAAATTTTGGCTCGTGGCCCAATGATGAAAGGATTATTAACTGAAAAATATGATGAAATATTAGAGAAAAAATTTGAATCAGGTATTTTAGGATTAACTCAGGAAGAATTAAGACAAAGTCTTGATGCAGCAACTACAATTGCGCCGTTACAACAGGCTGTATATCAATACTTAACATCATACACTGTTGCTTCAATTGTAAATGGTGCATCGAGTGTTGAACAGTTACAGGCAAATGTTAAAGCATATGATACTTCAATCAAACATCCAATAGACAAACAAATGCTTAACAAAATAGTTGAAGCATTCAAAAACTTACACTATGAGGATCATTTAGTATGAACAATAAACTACTTACAAGAACGTTACTCGGTGTATCACTCGCATCAGGGATTACTTCTAGCATTGTTGGTTTGGTCGCTTCAAACTATGTACTAAATTTTAAATTACGTGATGTTGAAGTCATCCGTCGCCGTGAAATTAAGGCGAAACGATTAGATGTTGAAGCATTTAAAGCAAAGCAACCGCTTAATGTTACTATCCCATCACGCAATGGATATAACTTAAGTGCAACTGTTGTGAAACCATATGAGCATAAACACTGGATGGTATTCTGTCATGGTGTTACTGAAAATAAAATTACAAGTATAAAATATTTAAATATGTTCAATGAGCTAGGATTTAACGGCATTATCTTTGATCATCGTAGACATGGGGAAAGTGGTGGTAATCACAGCACATATGGTTATTATGAAAAGACAGATTTAGAATCTGTTATTGCTTTTTTAAAAGAACAATATGGTTATGACATTACTTTCGGTGTTCACGGTGAATCAATGGGTGCAGTTACAACATTACTTTATGCTGGTGAATTAGCTAATGAGGCAGCATTCTATGTTTCAGATTGTGCATTTTCTAATTTTGCACGATTATTGACACAAATCATAGAACAGAAATCATCATTCGGAAGCGGCTTTGTATTATCAGCCTTAAATCAGGTGCTGAAAATGAGAACACATTTTTCACTGAAACAAGTGTCACCGATAGATGTCATCCAAAATGTTGAGCAGCCTATCCTGTTTATTCATTCTAAACCAGATGTATTTATTCCATATACGCACTCTGTCGATCTTTATAATAAAAAGCGTGGCCCTAAGATGCGCTGGTATCCAGAACATGGTGGTCACGCTGCAAGTTATAACGTCAATCCAATTTCATATAAGAAGAAAGTGGAACATTTCTTAACGACATTCGACTTATTACCACCGAAAAATGACAATACACACAATAAAGCGAATGAAAAACAAAAAATAAAAAAGAAGAATTAATAAAGACAAAATAATAATAAAGACAAAATAACAAGTGTAGCTTACACCTGTTATTTTTTTGTCATGAAATATCTTTTAAATATTTTTTCAAAACTTCTCGGCGCAAGTGCATAAACCCTTAAACCAGAATCCATCCAAAGTGGTAGATTAAGTTCTAATTTTCTATCGATCATCGCATTTAATATTTGTTTACTTAACTGATCGACATCAAGCTGTACCTGCTCAGCTAAATTATTCATCGGCTTACCTTTATTAGCTTTCTGAATAAATTGTGTATTTACAGGTCCCGTATTCACAGTTAAAAAATGAATATGACTCTGTTCCAGTCGTAATGCGTTCATCACTTTATTTATTCCTGATTTTGAAGCGGCATATATTGCACCAAAAGGTGTCGTTACTTTACCAGAAAGACTTCCAATCGTGACAACCATGCCACCTGGATTCATTGTGTGTAAAACATGTTTCGTAAGAATAACGGTCTGCGTTAAATTGACATGTATCATATCTGCAATAACTTCGTCACTTTGATCAATTAATGATCCGTATTCTGCAAACCCAGCGCAATTGACTAAATAATCAAATGATCCCTGCCCATCAATCCATTTTAAAAATTGCGCATACTCATCATCGTTAACCATGTCCACTCTGTGCACCACCAGATTGTCATACTTATTTTTCAGAACATCTAGTTGTTCTATACATCTTCCAACAGCAGTCACATGGACGCCACGCGATAATAAAATCTCTGTTAATTTCAAACCTATACCACTTGTAGCACCTGTAATCAATGCATTTTTTCCGATCAATATGCAAACCACCCTTTAATTTTAACAATTTATTTTGTGTCAAAATTGTGTTTTATCCACTACAATCTTATAATAATACTAACAAAGAATCCAGGAGGCATGTGACATGAAGATTGTATTTTACGGTTCAGGTAATATGGCGAGCGCAATTTTTACAGGCTTGATAGAAAGTAATACCGTAAAAGGTGAAGATATATATTTAACAAATAGAAGTGACATCGAAGAACTAAAAAGATTAAACAGTACATTAAATACAAAATATAGCTATGACGATGTTGAATTATTATCAAATGCTGATTTTGTATTTTTAGCTATTAAGCCTCATGACTTTGATTCACTTGTTGAGCGTATTCAACCGCATCATAATGCACACAATAAGTTTGTATCAATGATGGCCGGTGTACCAATTAATCAAATCAAGACAAAGCTTCAAACATCTAATCCAGTTGCACGTATCATGCCGAATACAAATGCGCATGTCCAGCAGTCAGTAACCGGTATATCTTTCTCTGATAATTTTGAAGAAAGTGATAAACAGCTTTTATTTGATTTACTTGATGCTTTTGGTACTTCAATTGAAGTTGAAGAAGATTCATTACATGACGTTACTGCAATCACAGGCAGTGGCCCTGCATTTTTATACTATATGTATGAACAGTATATCAATGCAGCAAATCAACTTGGCTTATCACATGAAGATACTGATATTGCGGTACGTAAACTGATTATCGGTACAGCTAAAATGCTTGAAAATAGTGAACTGTCTCTAGATCAGTTACGTGAGAATATCACTTCAAAAGGTGGTACAACAAAAGCAGGACTGGATGCTCTAGCGAAACACCCTATTGAAGAAATTTTTGTAGATTGCTTGAATGAAGCTTTAAATCGCAGTAAAGAATTAGGGAAATAAATATAAGTATACATATAAACAATGCGCGCTCAGCTAATTGAGCGCGCATTGTTTATATTTCAAAACTATCAAAGTCCTTCACAATTTCAAATACCATATCGGGATATTTATGCTGTATTACATCTTTCAATAGTGCAATATCCTGTAAATCATAACGATTACTCACATGATTAATCAATACTTTTTTTGCATGCGATTGTACAACAAGTTTTGCTACGTCATCAATATGACTATGGTAATATTGATGACTCAAATCTAGGTCACCATCTAAATATGTACTTTCATGTACGATAACATCTGCATTATTTGCCAGAGCTATTTCTGCCTCACATGGCATTGTGTCACCAAATATCGTAATAATCTTACCAGGTTTATTTGGATTTCGATAGTTTTTCG
Source organism: Macrococcoides caseolyticum (assembly GCF_021366795.1). Taxonomy (GTDB): domain Bacteria; phylum Bacillota; class Bacilli; order Staphylococcales; family Staphylococcaceae; genus Macrococcoides; species Macrococcoides caseolyticus_A. Next base: position 144,281 of record NZ_JAHCPS010000005.1, read on the forward strand.
TTTCATAAATAGTACCATCTACCTCAACAAATTCCTGTGTTTTAAATTGTTGATATATAGGACCAGGTTGTATGCCCGCTTCAATCAACTTATCCGAAATTAAATTACCTTCTGTGTCAGGAAACTGCAAACGATAACCGTATGAATCTATACCGTGATTTAATTTTCTTATACTGACGCATATCTGATCAATCTGTAACTCATCTCCATCAGCTATTTCGATAATTTCAAGTGGATAATTCAAGTGCGACCCAGAAATTAATAGTGACGTTTCAATATATACTTTTATACCTTTTGGACCAAATACTTTTAAAGGTTTATTTTCTCCACCTTGAAAGCTTCTTGACGTGAGAAGACCCGGTAATCCAAAAATATGATCGCCATGCAGATGTGTAATAAATATATGATTAAGCTTTCCAAGTTTAATATTTGTATGTAATATCTGATGTTGACAAGCTTCACCCGCATCAAATAACCAGAACGTATTATTTAACGGTGCAAGAGAAAGTATGATTGTTTGTGTATTTCTTTCTTTTGTAGGTAATCCTGCACTCGTTCCTAAAAATATAATTTTCATATTCATACCACCTTTTATTTCATCACGTCATTATAGCATGTTTTGATTGTTTTTTTAGGGATTCTATGAAAAAATAAAATAGACTTTAATAGAATCGAGGTATTTATTTTGGATATTGAAAAGCAAAATATTCCCTGTTTGATCACAATTTTTGGCGCAACAGGTGACTTAAGTCATCGCAAATTATTCCCCTCTCTCTTTCATTTATATCAGCAAGATAATTTAAATGAACATATTGCTATTATTGGTATCGGTCGTAGAGGTTGGTCGAATGAAAAATTCAGATCTGAAATCAAAGCTTCTATTGAAAAATTCGTGAAAGATACTAATAAACTGGATGAATTTTTAGAACATGTGTATTATCAATCACATGATGTTAATAACAAAGAAAGTTATGATGCGTTGCTTACAACTGCTGAATCATTGGATGCAAAATACGCCTTAAACGGTAACCGATTATTCTATCTTGCAATGGCACCAGAATTCTTTGGTACTGTTTCTGATTTCCTTAAATCTAGTGGTTTAACAAAAACGAAAGGCTTCAAACGCCTGATTATTGAAAAACCTTTCGGAAAAGATTTAGCATCTGCAGAGAAATTAAACAATCAATTAAGAAAATCTTTTAAAGAAGAGGAAATTTATCGTATTGATCATTATTTAGGTAAGGATATGGTTCAAAATATTGAAGTCATCCGCTTTAGCAATGCAATGTTTGAACCATTATGGAATAATAAATATATTTCTAACATCCAGGTCACTTCTTCAGAAATATTAGGTGTTGAAGACCGAGGCGGTTATTATGATAATAGCGGTGCTTTAAAAGATATGGTGCAAAATCACATGTTACAAATCGTGTCATTACTTGCAATGGAGCCACCTATCTCATTATCTTCTGAAGATATACGTAATGAGAAAGTTAAGGCGCTACGCTCTATCCGCAAAATAAAACCTGAACATGTGCGCAGTTACTTTGTCCGTGGTCAATATGACGCTGGAGAAATCAATGGAGAAAAGGTAAAACGCTATCGTGATGAAGATAATGTGAACCCGGAAAGTAATACACCTACTTTTGTCGCAGCAAAAGTAATGCTGGATAATTTCAGATGGGCTGGTGTTCCCTTCTATATTCGTACAGGAAAACGTATGAAAGCAAAAGAAATAAAAGTTGTCGTTGAATTCAAAGAAATGCCGATGAATTTATATTACCAAAAAGACAAACAATTAGATTCTAACTTACTTGTTATCAACATACAGCCAAATGAAGGGATTGAACTTCATTTAAATGCCAGAAAATACGTAGAAGGTATAGACACTGAACCCGTTAAATTATCTTATGCTATGACAGCTCAAGATAAAATGAACACAGTGGATGCTTATGAAGGACTTATCTATGACTGCTTACGAGGAGATGCAACTAACTTTACACATTGGGAAGAATTAAAGGCAACATGGAGCTATGTCGACACTGTGGCTGAATATTGGGATGAACACCCTGCACCGTTTCCTAATTATCAAGCAGGCTCAAATGGACCAGTGAAGAGCGATTTATTACTGAGTCGTGATAACTTTCATTGGTGGGATGTATAATCATATATTTTTAACCTTTGAATCAAATGATTCAAAGGTTTTTATTATGTCGTGAATATGTTAATATTTGAAATATGAAAAAGATTAAAACGACAAACTATATGACCTATTCTGATCAAGACTTTGATACACTACTTAATATAAATACCGCTATTTATATAGAAACATATACTAACCACCATTCTCATCGATATGAACCAACGAAGTATACAGATTTAATTGAATTATATGAACATATGCAAAACGATTTTAATGAACAATCCTTACTCATAGATTTTGGTTCAGGTTTAATGCGTGTACCGATTCTATTTAATTACTTATTAAAAATTGAAACAATCGGTATAGAACTCAATAAACAACTGTACTTAAATAGTTTAAAAAATATTAAACATTATCAGTTACTTCATACAAACAATCAAGTTTCAGCATTAAATATTAACGCACTCAAATATCAATTTACAGGTCGAGAAACTCACCTATTTTTCTTTAATCCTTTTTCTGAATTTGTTTTTCAAAAAGTGATGGAAAATTTAATGAATTCAAACGTTTTACAATGTGATATTATTTTATACTATGCATTGCCTGAATATATTAACTATTTGAATGCGATTAATCATTTTAATTTAAAATTATCAATTGCACTTAACGATATCGACAAAGATGTAAGTGAACGAATTAATGTTTATACCTATACGAAATAATCAAGGACGTGCCTTAGAAAAGAGTGAGCTATGAATAATATTGAATTATTACAAAAAACCATCGTCTATATTGAAGATCAATTATATGAGCCAATGGATTACAGTAAGATGGGAGACTATTTGGATGAAAACCCTTATTCAATCAATCAAACATTTTTGATGATTGTTGGTATGAATATTGAGGACTATATCCATCATAGAAAAATGACAGAGGCAGCAAAAAAGTTGTTGAATGGTAATTATCGCCTGATTGATATAGCAAACCGCTATGGCTATAAAACTGCTCATGAATTTAGTGCAGCTTTTAGTGCACATCATAATATTTCCCCTATTCAAGTAAGAAGTAATCCTGAACTACTTAAGATGACTGAGCGCATTTATATCCAGTTATCGACAACGACATTACCCCCGATGCATTATACAATTCAGTCAATTAATGCAACTAAACTCACTGGTGTTGTAGAATTCGTTCAATTTGAAGAAATTTCAAATAATTTTTTAATTCCAGACATCATTTATGAACTAAAAGAGCAACAAATCATTAAATCATTATTAAGCTTTAGTACAGATAATAAAATTTATGTGGTCGTTGAGCCACGAAACGACAAGATAAAAATTTTTACTGGTGTAAAATCAGAAAGAACTTTTGACTATGATACCACACAAATATATAGTGGTGACTATGCTATATTTCAAAACAGTGGTGAACTCGACTATGCTTTTAATGAAATATGGCATTCTGTGGAAAAACAAGTTGACTTTAATATTCAATATATTAGAGATACACAGTATATTTATGTGTTTCCAGAAGATATGGATTTTAATAATTCATTTAATAAAATTGAACTGTGGCTTCCAGTTCAAAAATAATTAAAAACAGCACATCCAACATGTTATGGGTGCGCTGTTTTTTTATAAATAAACGATATAAACTAATTACTTTATGCTTACTTCCAGTTTGTATGATAAATTCCTGCTTTATCTTTACGTTCATACGTATGTGCACCGAAATAATCACGTTGTGCCTGAATCAAATTCGCTGGTAAATCTTTCGCAGTATATGAATCAAAGTAGTTAATTGCAGCTGCAAAACTTGGTACAGGTGTTCCAGTTGTAATCGCAGTTGCTGCAACTTTACGTAAGCTCGTTTGATACTTTTCAACGACTTCTTTGAAATATGGATCTAATAATAAATTTTGTAGATCAGCATTATTGTCGTATGCATCTTTAATTTTTTGTAAGAATTGCGCACGAATAATACAACCTTCACGCCAAATCATCGCTAAGTCACCTAATTGTAAGTTCCAGTTATACGCTTCACTTGCCGCTTTCATTTGGGCAAATCCTTGTGCATAACAACAAATTTTACTCATATATAATGCTTCGCGAATCGCTTCTAAAAATTCTTCTTTATTACCATCAAAAGTAGTTTTTTGTACATTTATATTCTCACTTGCGATAATTCTTTCGTCTTTTTGACTAGAGATAAATCGTGCAAATACACTTTCAGTAATAATTGTTAATGGTTGTCCTAAGTCTAAAGCATTAATTGATGTCCACTTACCTGTACCTTTTTGTCCTGCTTTATCCATTACTTTTTCAACTAATGGTGTGCCATCCTCATCTAACTTTTTGAAGATATCAGCAGTGATTTCAATTAAGTAACTATCTAATTCGCCTTCATTCCATGATTTGAACGTTTCAGCGATTTCATCATTAGACATACCTAATACATTTTTCATTAAATCATAACTTTCAGCAATCAATTGCATATCAGCATACTCAATACCGTTATGCACCATTTTAACGTAATGACCTGCACCATCCGGACCAATATATGCAACACATGGCTTACCATCTTCAGCTTTAGCTGCAATTGATTCTAAAATAGGTTTTACTAATTCATAAGCTTCTTTTTGTCCACCAGGCATAATAGATGGACCATGCAATGCGCCTTCTTCCCCACCAGAAACACCTGTGCCAATAAAGTTAAAGCCTTTTTCTGAAAGGTAAGCATTACGACGAATCGTATCGTTATAGTTTGTGTTACCACCATCAATTAAAATATCACCTTGATCTAAAAGTGGAATTAAACTTTCAATTGTTGCATCAGTAGCTTCCCCAGCTTTAACCATCATCATGATTTTACGTGGTTTTTCTAAGCTATTAACGAATTCTTCTAAAGTGTAAGTTGGGAAAATATTTTTACCAACTGATTCTTTCATCATTTCCTCTGTTTTTTCTTTTGAACGGTTGAATACTGACACTGTATTGCCACGTGATTCAATGTTCCAGGCTAAATTTTTACCCATTACTGCTAATCCGATAACACCAATTTGTTGTTTACGCATAATATACCTCTTTCAAATAATTTTTCATGCTTATTATAGCATAGTTCATGGTCTGATAAACTACACAAGCTTAATGATTTCAATCACTTGTTCAGTTAATTTAGTCAATTCTTCAATTGGCATTTTTTCATTCACTGTATGAATATCCTGATAGCCAACCGCAAGAACAACAGTCGGTACAAATTGATTGATAAAGTTAGCATCACTACCGCCACCATTTGAAACAACTTCTGATGTACGACCAATATTAGCTGCTGCTTTAGAGGCAATTTCAATAGCTTTACTATCCTTTTCAACATGAAATGCTGGATAATTCACTTTTACGTCAATATCTGCTGTTCCACCAAGTTCAGCAGCTGCGGTTAAGAAAGCCTCTTTCATATGATCAACTTGTGCTTCCATCTTACTATCCACTAAACTACGCGCTTCAGCGACAATCGTACATTTTTCAGCTACAATGTTTGTACGGGAACCACCATTAATTGTACCAATATTTGCAGTTGTTTCAACATCAATTCTACCAAGCTTCATATTACTGATTGCACGCGCAGCAATATTTATTGCACTTACACCATTTTCCGGTGCAACACCTGCATGTGCAGTAACGCCAGTTATCTCAACATTTAATGTTGCGTTTGTAGGTGCCTGATTGACAATTGTACCAACCTTACTTCCTGCATCAAGTGCAAATCCATATTTCGCGTTAAATTGTGTGCCATCTAAAACACTGGCTCCAATTAAATGAGATTCTTCACCAACTGAAATGACTACTTCAATATCACCATGAGGCATATTTTCTTCCTTAATCACTCGAATTGCTTCTATCATCGCAGCAATTCCAGCTTTATCATCAGCACCTAAAATCGTCGTTCCATCAGTATGGATTACATTATCAGTAATGATAGGCTTAATACCATTACCTGGTGTTACTGTATCCATATGACAAGATAAAAGAATCGTATCCTGATCCGTATTCCCTTTCAATTTCATAATTAAGTTACCAGCACCAAAGCCTGTTTTTTCTTGTGTATCATCTTCAGTGACTTCAAAACCAAGGTTTGAATATAATGCTTTTAAATGATTTGCAATTTGACGTTCATTTCCAGATTCACTATCAATTTGAACTAATTCAATGAAAGTATCAATTAACCTTTGTTGATTCATGTGAGTCATCTCCTTTTTATTGTTAATATAATCGTACCAAACTAGAGACGAACTATAAAGATTAAGACGCTAAAAGAAATATTTGTTATAATAATAAAAAGAATAGAAAGGAAGAATTTCATGAATAATAAAGTAGCTAGAAAAGTCTTTATCATTACATTACTCGTATTAATCGTTGCTGCACTAGTAGTAAGTGCTGTATTACCTTACTTAAGCATGTAAAAAACGTTGAGATCAGGTCTCAACGTTTTTTAATACATTTTTAATGAACCAAATTTATGTTTTATCATTAAATAAGTTTCTATTTCCTTTAACAATTGAATCGCTGCAGAACGTGATTTTAAACGTTCCTGACTATCAGGTAAAGGATAAGTTTCTAAATCCAGCATAATTTCATATAAATCATGTAAACGAAGTGCAGTAAAGTTATTACTTGTAATATTATTAGACAAATCTTCAAGTAAACCGCTACATTTCATATGTAACTTGTCTTTGCAACTAATCTCATTAATTAAATGTGTCATACGAGACAGCAGTTCTAGCTGCGACTCCCTCATATCAAAATAATGATAATATGAGTTATCATTTCGGGCAAAGTGGTTTTCAACTTCCATATATGCTAGTGACTTTGCACGTTCAATCGTTACATGAAGTTTTTCAATATCGTTTGTATTTAATATGATTTCCGGGTGTTTAAGTGCATCACTTAAACGCCTGACGATTAACTGAAACTCCATTTCAATCGTGCGTTTATACGCTTTTAATTCCTTTGTGTGATTGGGCATAAACATATTTAAAATCAGTGCAATACCCATACCCACACACAATAATAAAAACTCATTGATAGCTAAAGACCAGTCGATATGGCCAGAATTAAAACAATGCATGATAATCACTATACTCGTTACAACACCTTCTTGAATACCAAACATCACAGTCACTGGAATAAACAGAAGGACGAGTACACCTAGTACTAATGGATTAAATCCTAGATGCATAAAGAAAATATAAGAAAACAAAATACCCAGCAAGCACGAGAAAAAACGCGCACTTGCTGCCTCTAGTGACTTAACTTTCGTGTTTTTCACACATAAAACGACTAATATTGCTGCAGAAGTAAAGTTTTCAAGCCCCATTAATTTACATATAAACACACCAAGGGCCATTCCAAATGCAGTTTTTATCGTACGAAATCCTATTTTATAAGGTTTAATCTTCATGAATGAATTAACGTTCCTCACAATGCTCTTCAAATAAAGCTTGAATGTTCGTAATAACACTCATTGGATCATGACCTTCAATTTCATGTCTTTCAATCATTTTTACAATTTTACCATCTTTAAGTAATGCAAACGAAGGAGAACTTGGTGGATAACCTTCAAAGTATTCACGTGCAGTTTCTGTTGCTTCTTTATCTTGACCTGCAAAAACAGTAACCAGCTGATCAGGTACTTTATCATAATGTAATGCATGTGCAGCAGCAGGACGTGCAATACCACCTGCACAACCACATACAGAGTTAATCATAACAAATGTTGTACCAGGTTTCTCAAACGTCTCTTTAACCGCTTCAGGCGTTGTTAACTGTTTGTATCCCGCAGTTTCGATTTCTTGACGTGCATTATTTACGAAATCTTCCATAAACATATTAAAATTCATATCCATTGATATAACACCTCTTCTAAATTGATACAACTATCATAACGAATAAAGACCGTTAAATCTAGTGATTAATTCGTGAATTATTAAAAGATGCAAATAATTTACGTGTTACTGATGATTGTTAAGATTCAATTCAATGTGAGAAACACCATCGTTCGTTTTCTTACTCCCTGATCAATACAATTTACTAGTAAATCCGTTGATCTAATAACATGAACAAAAAATCAACGTCCAATTTTATTGACATACACACCGGGCTTCATTACTATTTACAGTAATCTTAAAGGAGGTATCCTTATGCTTAATACAATTCAAATCCGACCAATCCAACAAAAAGATAATCCCATCATCCATAAAATCATTCAAACGTCTCTTGAATCGTTCAACTTAGATATCCCTGGATCTGCATACTTTGATCCCGAACTTGCACAATTATCATCATATTATAATGAACGTGAATATGCACAGTACTGGATAGCAGAACGGGATGGTAAAGTTATAGGTGGTGTTGGTATAGCACCTTTTAATGAAGAAAGAACAATATGTGAACTTCAAAAACTATACCTCCTGGAGTCTGCAAAAGGTAAAGGTATATCTAAACTATTAATGGACCAGGCATTAGCATTTGCATCAATCCATTATAAAGCTTGTTATCTAGAAACGATGACTAAATTGGAAATTGCATGTATACTCTATGATAAATATGGCTTTAAGTTATTAGAACAGCCAATGGAAGGCAGCGACCATACAGCAATGGATCGCTGGTATATAAAAACACTATGAAAAGAATTATCTCAATCTTCATTATTGTATTATCATTGTTTCTGGTTTTTATAAATCAGGATAGGATTATCGAAAGTTACAAAACATTACGCATTGAACTCATGCCAGATCCGATGTCAATAAACACTTATGATAAAGGACAATGTACCTACTATGTATTTGATAAAGTAAAGCAAGACGGCAACATGATTGAACGATCATGGCGTGATGCCAAGCACTGGGCGAAGCTTGCTAAACAAGATGGATATACTGTTAACCATTCACCACGAAAAGGTGCATTACTTCAATCACCAAGAGGCACGCAAGGTCATGTAGCCTACATAGAACATGTATATCAGAAAGGAGCAATCAAAGTTTCGGAGATGAATTATACCAAGCCATATGAAATAACAGAACGTATTATTTATAAGAAAGATCTATCGAGATATAAAATTATCCATCCTAAGATAAATCCAAAAAAGTCACCTCAATCTAAAGTCGATTGAGGTGACTTTTTTCAATGTAATCTTTTCAATTTCAACATTAAATATATGCATATCATATAAATTATTCCTGAAGTGATATACACCCACTGAATAGGAACTACATCTGCATAAACTCCAATTAATATAATTGAAAGCAAGTATCCAAATTCTATAATCGTTGATTTAAATGCTGTAAGTAGAGTGATATGTTCTTTTGGGATCTTTGAAATGATTAGTGTTTCCTGCAAAATATCTTTTGTTTGAAATACGAGTCCCATAATAAAAATTAGAAAAACAGAAATAACAGGTATTTTTATAGTACCAAAAATTATGACCGTTATGACATATACGATTTGGCAAATGATAATGGTATATAAATTTAGCGTTGATAACTTCTTAAATTTATATATTACAATTGCTCCTATCATCGTTCCTGCAAAATATGCAGCATTAAAGTAACCCCACCAGGATGTATCCTCATTCAAAAACTCTTCTATAAACGCTAATTGAATCGCACCAATCCAAATTGTCCCAATCAAGGCTTCAATAAATTCAATAAATGTTAATTGCCTTAATACAGGAAAACTAAACAATAATCGATACCCTTCAACTATACTAGTAGTCGTTTGATGTTGTAATTCAATCAACTCTTTTTTATTAATTGGAATCATAAAAATGTTAATAAAAGAAATAACGAAAAACAAAAGAGTAATTGACATAACAAAAACCACATTTGTCATTGCGAGTATCCATCCTGCAATGATATATCCAGAAAACATAATTGCCTGGTCGAATGAAGAGATTCCTGCAATGACTTTTGCGACTTCATTTTCATCAAATACATTTTTTATTAAAGTGTTTTTTAATGGATAGAACATGCCATTAAAAAAAGAAATTAAAGTAGTAAGAATATATATGATTAATAATACTTTTAAATTCATAAACACTAACATCAATAATAAAAATATCATCTGTGCAGATGTATTTATTAATAATATTTGTTTAATCGTATATTTCTGAGTGAATTTTTGTATAAAAAACTTACTGATCAATTTAGCAATGAGATTTAAAAATGTTGTTAAACTTGCTAGAAACGTTGATTGTGTTAATTGATAAATGAAATATGTAATTGAAACATTATAAAAAATAAATCCAGCACTAAATGAAATCTGGATTAAAAGAATATTGTAATAAATTCTCGACATATTTTCTCTCCAAATTATTATTTTATATAATAATAATTATCAAGAATATTCAGATTAATTACCATCGGTCAATGGGATGATTTACTTATTAATAGGTAAAATCAATTATAACAAGATTTTTACACATAAAGATGTCAATAATAAACTATTCTTCAAACTCTCTTACTTTTACATCTTTTGTCGTTTCATCTCTTAATTGAAATAACATGATAAAACAGATAACAATTAAGCTTGCAGGTATGATAATCGGTAAATAATTTAAAAACTCATTTTCGTGAATCCTTACCAAATAATAAATGAAAAACATCCAGCATGCATTTAAAAATAAGATAAATAGTTTGTCTCCAAAATTCATAATATCCACCTCTTTATTTAATATTGACTGTTATTGAACCCACATTACCTACTTCATGTCTAAAACTGTTCTTTGATGATGCTACAATTTCATTCCCTATCGTATTATCTAATCATCGAAATTATTACACGTTTTGTGATAGTCATATTCATCCCTCCTCGTGTGTTAAATTTTATTACCTTAGTTTAACACTTAATTACATATATTATATAATTAACTTAATATGACAGTAAATATATAAAAAATCTATCCAAAACTTTGGATAGATTGGTAATACATATGTTCTTTCTTATAATAATTACTGAATTGTATTCCAGACTTTCTTAGCCACACCTTTTGGTGATTGCGGATTTTGTCCGGTAATGATATTCCCGTCCTGAACAACTTTTGATACCATTGGTAAGGCCGCTTTTTTGTAATTCGCACCCTTCTTCTTCAATTCATCTTCTAAAAGAAAAGGTATTTTCTTTGTCTTTCTAACCATCTGTTCTTCAAGGTTTGAAAAACCTGTTAAATCTATATCTTTCAAAGTATTATTATCGAAATTCAAGAATGCTGCTGCACCATGACATACAGATGATATTACTTTACCATTCTTATTCATTTCATTAAGAATACGGGCAATATCTTTGTTATCCACGAAATCAAAGACAGTACCATGTCCACCAGTAAAGTAAACAGCGTCGTAATCACTTACTTCCGCTTCATGAATAGACTTTGTATTATCTAATAATTTCATAAACTCAGGATCTTCCATGTAATTCTTAGTCTTATAATCTAACATCAACGTACTCACGCTAAATGGATCAATCGGTACTTTACCGCCATTTACACTGAACAAATCAATTTGAACTTCTTTATCTTTAAAGTAATCATAAAAATGAACAAGCTCACCTAACCATAATCCTGTTTTTTCTTCTAAGCCTTTATAATGATCTGTATTTGTATTAATAATCATAATTTTTTTCATTTTGCTCACTCCTAAAAAATATATACAGTTATATACCCCGATTGAAATAACATAATTCTTTTTACGTTTAATCATATAGCTTAAGATATCAAATCATATCTAAAAGATTTCGAAGGGTTTTGACTATATTTTACATTTATGTTTTAATTGGTTACAAGAACTTTTAAGAACGGAGTTATAAAAATGATAAACATCACCGGAAAATATACTAATGCGGTTATCATGACAGATAACATTGAAGACGCTGCTAGAAATAGAGTTCAGAATATGACGAACCTTGATTTTCTATCTGGCACTAATATTGTGATGATGCCTGATGTACACGAGGGAAAAGGTTGTGCGATTGGTACATCTATTCTAATGAACAAATCTAATGCCAAGATTCCACCTGCATTTATCGGTGTGGATATTGGTTGTGGAATGATGAGTTATCCATTAGATAAACTTGATAATATTAACTTTCCTGAACTTGATCAGTATATAACTGATAATATTTCAACATATCCAAGAACCGATGAATTAAAAAACCCTGTATTTAATAATATACCTCAAGAAATTAAAGCAATTATTTTAGATAATTTAAAAGAAATTCAAACATCTTTACTGTTTCAAAATGTAAATATGATTCAATTAATCAATTCAGTCGGAACTTTAGGCGGCGGTAATCATTTTGTTGAGATCGGCAAGAACAAATCTGATGAATATTACCTTACGATTCATTCTGGTAGCCGCTTCTTAGGGGCAAAAATAGAAAAACACTATCAGGACTTAGCTAAAGTAAGTCATAAAAATATTGATGTTTCACCTATCATTAACATCTTAAAAGAACAGAATAAACATTATGCTATTCAACCGATGATAAAATTTGTAAAACAACTGAATCAGGAAAATCATTATGATGATGAAGTAAGCTATCTTAAAGGTGAAAACTTATTGCATTACATTAATGATATGACAGCTGCTTGCCGCTTTGCAGAAACGAGTCGTTTAATGATGACAGCCGTTATCCTCAATTACTTTGGAATACAGATGGACAATGCAAAAATCATAAATTCACCTCATAATTTTATAGAGGTCAAAGATAAAGAATATTTAATTCGTAAAGGTGCATGTGATGCGAGTCTTGATAGAGATGTTGTTATTCCAATCAATATGCGTGACGGCATCATCATCGGAAAAGGTAAAGGCAATCCAGAATGGAATTATTCTGCGCCACACGGTGCAGGACGCGTATTATCTCGTTCAAAAGCTAAACAGACGCTCAACTTAGATACATTTGAAAAGCAAATGGAAGGGATATATAGTAGTACGGTTGTGGAAGATACTTTAGATGAAGCACCTGATGCGTATAAACCGATTAATGAGATAATTAAGCATATTCATGACTCAGTTGAAATTATTGACATCATTAAACCAGTATATAATCATAAAGGTATTGAAACACCTAAATGGTGGCAGAAGAAGAAGTAAATACTTATTTAGGAGATGGTGTTATCAAATATTTAAGCTATAACAATCCAAATTTAGATAAAATGAATTTAGTCCGCCCCGTTCTCTCACTCATTATCTCACTTGCATTCATCTTAGTTAATATTCATACACTAAGCATACGCGATGAATTATGGGTTAAAATTGCAGTTACTATTTCACTAGTAATTTTTGTAGCTTTTACAATTATCAATATAATAACGATCTATCTCATTATTAAAAGAAAAAGTACTAATAAAAAATAAAGTAAGTGTCATTATACGACACTTACTTTATTTTTTGTATGAAATGATATAATTTTTCGATGTCATCTAAATGTTGATTACACACATTACTATCATGACAAATATAATCATGCTTTTATCATTATGTCTATACCTCTGAAATAAACTTAAATTGATTATTTTTTCCTTTATTATCATGTAGAAGTATTTGCTTGTATCGCTTATATTCATTCTTTTCTTTTTTATAAATCCAAACTGAATCAACAAGAAAATGATTTGTATTAATCGAGGCATTAATTTCTTCTTCCATTAATTTTAATTCACTCCATGTTAATGTGTTTGAACTTAAAGCTGAAGGATATGTTGTTTTACCAACTGTAATATGTCCTACATATCGATCTCCTTCAAAGTATTTTTCTCTCAACAAATCTGGAACCTTTAATTCATCAACGATAGATTGATGCAGTGTTTTCAATTCAGGAGAAATCACTGATAAAAACATTACTAATTCACCAAAGTATTTTGTACCTTCAATTTTCACTTCAAATTGATTAGTATTTTCAATAATTTTAGTAACTGTTTCAATCCATTGTTCATCATCAGTCAAATTACTTTGCGCTTTTAAAGTTATATGTGGTTCCACACCAAGTTTAGAAATGTATTTCTTTTGAATATTAATAATGTCATTATATATTTCTTCCGGAGGTACAATTCCAATAAAGTATTCTGTCATTATCCTACCCCATTTTTAATATTTTAGATATAAATTCATCAACTTAGCGTCAACAAATTCACCGTTAATTTTGGCAAACTTTTTAAATTCACCAATATGTTCAAAACCAAAATTTTCATAAAGTTTAATGCCTCGAATATTATTACTAAATACTTCTAAAGTTATAACTTCTATTTTAATCTCTTTCGCAAAATTAATAATAAAATCCATTAATTGAGTACTTACACCTTTACCCCAATAGTCCTTTCTAACCGAAATAGCAAGACGAGCTTGATGTGCTATTCGTTCACGCGTTTGACCTGATAAGTTTGCTAAACCAACAACTTCATCATTTTCAATTGCTACGATCATTATTTGTTTAGGATGATTAATTATAGATTCTAGAACTTCTATTTCTTGTTCAACAGTTAAACCAATGCCTTCAGATCCAAACAGTAAATTATTAGATTCACTACCTACAATTTTTGTATATTCTAGAATCTGCTCCGCATCTTTTACTTCAACCGTTCTCAATAACATAAAATCACCTCTTTAAATATTTTTATTATTATATCACTTTATATTAAAAATTTTCATAATCATTTTCTGTAAAACTTTTTCAGCAATTTCAATTTCTTTTTTTATTTTTGTAATGTCGCTCAATTTATTGTTAATAAGCGTTTTAATCATATTAATATCCTTATTAGACAATGCCATTATCTTTTCAAAGTGTCTAATTGATCATCCAAATCAATAAATACCTTAATTTCATTCAATGAAAATTGTGCTGTCTTTAATATTTGTATACTCTGTAATCTTTCAACATCCTGTTGAATATAATTTCTTTTGCTGTTAATTATTTATGGTTTTATCAAACCTAGTTTTTCATAATATCTAATCGTATCTCTCGAAATATTTAACACCTTGCTAAGTTCACCTATTCTCATCCTTGATAAATCTACTTTAAATGATAGAGTTAATTCCATATCAACATATAATAAAATAACTATTGTAATTTTCACAATTATCTTATATATTATATCTAATAATAAAAAAACAGCATTGATGAGAAGATTTAATTCATAATATAGAGAGCTTCGGTAGCTGAAAAGAAGTAACGAATTAAAGGATGACTCTAAGCTTCGCAAAGAAAGTTTGTATGAGTAGATTGCGACGTATCCAGCGTTAATGGATTAAAGTTATTAACTTTATGAGGTATATTATGTGAGTAATATACGAATTTAGGTGGTACCACGAATATTATATTTCGTCCTAATCGCATTTTTGCGATTGGGACTTTTTTTATGGAATTTAAGGGGGAGATTTAGAATGACAGTATTTATTGGAGGAGCATGGCCGTATGCAAATGGTTCTTTGCACATTGGTCATATCGCAGCACTATTACCTGGAGACATTATTGCGAGATATTACAGACAGACTGGTGAAGATGTATTATATGTGTCTGGAAGTGATTGTAACGGAACACCTATTGCAATACGTGCGAAACAAGAAGGAAAGACCACTCGAGATATTGCAGATATTTATCATCAGGAGTTTCAACATTGCTTTAATCAATTAGGTTTTACTTATGATATTTATACTAGAACAGACTCAATCGAACATCATGAAGGTGTAAAGTCATTATTCTTAAAATTATATGATAATGATATGCTTTATCAAAAAACGATTGAGCAAGCGTATTGTGAACATGATAAGCAGTTTTTACCTGATCGATTGGTTGAAGGTGAGTGTCCTAATTGTGGCGCAAAAGCACGTGGTGATCAGTGCGATCAATGTTCAGCAATACTCGATCCACTAGATTTAATCAATAAGCGTTGTAAATTGTGTGGTAACGAACCGGTAATAAGAGAAACAAATCATTTATATTACAAATTCAGTAGGCTTCAGGAACAACTTGAAAAGTATTTTAAAGAAACGAGCACGAAATATCACTGGCGTCAAAATGCAATGGCACTAACTGAAAGGTATTTAAATGAAGGTATACCTGATCGTTCTGTTACACGTGATTTACCCAATGGTGTGGATGTGCCAATCAAAGGATTTGAAGATAAAAAGATATATGTCTGGATTGAAGCAGTAGCTGGATATTTAACAGCATCAGAAGAATGGGGAAAACTAAATAATCAGGATTACCAACATTTCTGGATGAAAGCAACAAAGACTTATTATATACATGGAAAAGACAATATTCCATTTCATACCGTAATTTGGCCATCAATTCTAATGGGTGCAAATATTAATGGATTGCCACAATCAATCGTATCAAGTGAATATATGACTTTGGAAAAACGAAAAATATCAACCAGCCAGAATTGGGCTGTCTGGATACCGGATTTAATAGAACGATATCACCCTGATACGATTCGCTATTTCTTTACAATTAATGCACCAGAATCACGAGATGCAGATTTTTCGTTTAGAGAATTTATATATAGTCATAACAGTGAACTTCTTGGTGCATTTGGTAATCTTGTTAATAGAACATTTAAGTTTCTGGAAAAATCATATGATTTAGAAGTCCCTCAAACTAAAATTGATAAAAGTATTAAAAATGAATTACATTCACTTTATCAAAACGTCGGGCAATTAATAGAAGAAGCTAAAATTAAAGAAGCGTTAGAATTAATATTTGAATTTATAAGAACAAGTAATAAATACTTTGACGAACAACAGCCATGGATTACATTTAAAGAAGAAAAAGAAAAATGTGATAAAACTTTAGCTACATGTGTATTTATTATTCAAAATTTAAGTCAATTATTGAATCCCTTCCTCCCATTTAGTGCAGAAAAACTAAAAGATATGCTGGGAATAGAAAAATTAGAATGGCATGTAATCGAGGTTTTACCAAAAAGACTTGCATCTGTTTCACCATTATATGAACGAATAGATGTTAAGCAAATCGATGAGGAAATAGAAAGATTAAATAACAAAAATATGAACTAAAGTTTGTGAATATTACTACTACTATGATTTGACAGAGTATACTGGTAATTTTGTTACTACTTTGAAGATAGTCACCGTTTAAATGAATCTCAAGTGGAGTGTTTTCAGCACCCCACTTTTTTATTGATTTGTCGGTATAATACAAGCTGAAACAATCGTACAAATTTTATTAATAAATTTATCGCTTACCTTTTCAATTGTTTTATATTCTCTTGCATTTAAATCAATTGTTTTTGGATGTTGACACAATACTTTTCCTTTAGTTATTAAGTTGTCTTCTAGATTAATATGCAGAGGGAATGAATTTGAAGTTGAAGAAATAGGACATAAAATTACTAAATTCGTGAATTCATTAAAATCTTTATTACTTATTACTAATGCAGGACGATAGCCAGCTTGTTCCTTGCCTTTAGTAGGATTAAGATCTAGCTTGATGATAGTACCCTGTTCTACCATATTTCATTACCTTTAGGCGAACCCCAATCAAATTCGCTTTGAGTTTTATCTGTTTCGTAGTTTTCAAATAATTCCCTTATGAGTGAATTATTTTTATGCTGCTTTGTTAAAATAATTTTTTCATCTTCCATTGTTAAATCAAATTTTTGATTTTTATCTAGATTCATTTCATTAACTATTGATTTTGGTATTCTTATGCCCTGACTGTTACCCCATCGTTGTAGAGATACCTGCATTTTATTCACCTCTTATAAAGTATATACATAGTATATACTGAAAGATATTTTTTGTCACTTATTACACTACGAAATAATTCTATAAATCTTTCCAATAAAAGTATTATCCAATATATACCATATATGGTAATCAATAAAATCATTTTCCGTATAGAACGTATGTTTTGATTAATTTAAGTATTTTAATATTTTTTGTAGATTAGTTTTTGATGGTGGCTAGCCCTATGGGTGTCATGCCTATCGTTTTGCTTTTGATGTTATCCCCAGAAAGGATTAACATGACGATTTGTGAAGCATTGATATTTCCACTCCTCTTTTCATTTACATTTTAAAATGAACTAATTGATAACTCAAAAGAATTAAATACTGTTTACATTTAAAAGGAAATTCTATCAATAACTAAATGTTGTCAATAGCGGTTTAAAAATGCTGTTTTATGGCGGTTTGAAAATGTCGTTTTTTAGCGGTTTAAGATTGTCGCATATTTAAGGATTTTTCGTTTTTATAATCTTTTAAGC
>NZ_JAHCPS010000006.1 GCF_021366795.1 Macrococcoides caseolyticum
ACAGATTTTTGGCCGTATCTAATATATTATTAATTTTTAATCTTTTAAAATATAATTCATCTAACTTATCTTTTAAATAAGCATATTCAATTTTTATCTCTGATATTTTTTCTTCATTCTCTTGAAATTCTTTTGACCTCACCATTACATCTATTTTATTTTCTAATTCTTTAGCTTGTGATTGAAGTAATAGTAATTTTTGATTTACAATATCAATAGAATTAAAATTATAAAGTTTTTTGAAGTCAGTTATATCTTTAGTTTTATTTGTAATATTATTCTTAATTTCTAATATTTGATTACTTTTTTTTGATTGCTTAATTCAAATAGATAAGAATAAATATTAGTATAAGTTATATCTTTAGTTTGACTTAAAAATTTTAAAAACTTATGATTATCACGTTTTTGGTCTATTCTTACAAACATATTAATTAATTGTCTAAATGTTGGATTATTAATTTTATTATCGAATAAAATATTATTTAACTCTTCCTTATATTCTTCTAATTTTTTAATATCACCATTTATATATCTTTTACCTCTTAAAAATAAATCAACTTCTAACTTTATAACTCGAGAAGCTTTATTATCGAATGAGCTTATTAGTTCAAGAGTTGCTTTTATCTTATTATCATTTATATAGGACATTAATTCATCATTTGTTTTATGGGTTTCTTCATCGAAGTATATATATTTTCTATCTTTAGCTCCAAGACAAATATCAATAATTTTTAAAATCGTTGTTTTCCCTACACTATTGCCTTTTTCCTGGTTTTTGCCAGCGTCAACAATAAAATTGATTCCTTTAGTAAAATTTATCGTGCGTATATTTTTTTCTTTTGGATAAGTTTCTATTAGTGATAGTGTTTTTAGATACATTTTAATATTCCCTTTTCATCAACCATTACTTTATCAATTAAAAATAAAAAGTTAAGTGCTAGTAAATAGGTTGAAAAATCTAAGTTTTCATTGAAATTTCTTCTTATAGTATTATATATTTCATCAGATTCAGAGGATTCTTTTTTTAAACATTGCATTATGCACCCAGCTGTATAATATATAGTATCGATTGGTTTTGAATTTTCATCTATTATTAACATTTTTACATTCCTTAGGGACAGGCTTTAGTAATTTACATAGACTAAATGTGTAAAACATAATCATATAAATAGCTTCATCAACATACTCATCAATAAGTTTTTCGTCTTGGTTAGTGTCAATAACATATATATGATATTTTATCTCATTAAAAACAGCTTCTATAATTTCATCACCATTTATAACATTTTTTTTATTTATCTCTTTCTCTTTTTCTAAATAAATCTTTCTGATTTTTTTGATCATTATATTCTTTTTCGGATTACTATTTATCACTTTAGATACATCATCATATGCATCTGAATAATTCTCAAAAATTTCTATATACTTATCAACATTATTATATTCAAATTTAGCATTCCAATCTGAATTACCTTTTATTGAATAACTATCATCATAGGCAATATCCATATCTGATATGGCTTTGCAGACTTCAAATAATATACTTCTATTTAAGATATGTGGTCCTGTTTTATCAATGGTAATATTAGTAATTTTATTGTTATCTCCAATAATTGAAGTACCTTGATTTCCACTGATTGCTTTATTTATCATTTCTCACACCTCTTTGACCAACACTATTATTATTCCCTATTATACTATTGCCATAGTTACCAGAGTTAGCCGTTTTTTTAGTGAAAGATTCTTTTTGTTTATTGTTTATATCAACATTATACTCAGACTTTAATATCTCTTTTATCTCATTATTATCTTTACGAACCATAATACCTATCACAATTACCAATATCGATAATATAGAATTAATTATCCCTAAATAAATGTTTAAATTCTCCATAATATAGTACCTCTAAATTAGATTTTTATATTCTAAAAAAGCATCAACTATCAATAGTCGATGCTTTTAACATAATATTAAATTATCTTTACACCAAATTCCACCATAAAATAGGTTTCCAAAGTAATATATCTGAAAAGATATTAACATTTTAAGAACTGTGATGAACAACGACCAAGATTAAGGTCTGGCTTCTTACGTTTTTTCATATATTACTTTTTTTCGCCTTTATCACTATAAACGGGGGTCGATGATTCACTTTCATAATATCTTCTTCATTCCAGTGCTTTAATGACATTTCTGTATTTCCTGTATCAATAACACGGTCTATTCGAAATCCATTGTCGATTAATGTATTCATTAAAGTCCCTATTGTTCGATGATATCGTATGACTTCAGTATCTATCCATTCAATTGGACGGGTACTTTCTTCAAAATAATGATCTAATTTATAGTGATTGTGCCTACTTTCTACATGTGACCAATGCTCCTGTTGCTTCGTTGCAGTCGTGAGTGGATGCTCAGTTGAAAACAGTAATACTCCACCACAATTTAGCATGCCAAATAACTTTTGAATAAGCGCTTCATAATCTTCTACATAGTGAAATGCGAGACTTGACACAATGACATCAAACTTAGTTGTATTTTCATACTCTAAAATACTAGAGACGACAAATGCCACGCGTTCATCATTAATTTGTTCTTTCGCATATGAAATCATATTATTAGAAATATCTAATCCTACAACCTGTTTTGGATTCATTTCAAGCATATATTGAATAAACTTCCCCATACCACAACCAATATCTAATACTGTTTTTCCTTCTATGGTTGGTAATTCTGCTTTCATTACTGGCATTTCTATCAGCTCGTTATAACTTAACTTGTTATTGCGAAGTTTTGTATAACCATTGTAGAAATGCTCATTATCATAAATATTTTGTGACATCCAATCAACTCCTTTATATACTTGGGCCCAGTAACTTAATTGTATAGATGATTTAAAAAAAGAATAGACTTATATTAAAAAAATAAGTATGATGTACTATAGAAGTACCTAAAATAAAATTACAAATATTTACATATAAAAACAGCCGATTATAATTAACGGCTGTTTTGTTTTATCATTTATAAATTTATTTCAAGTAATTCTAACGCTTTCTCCAACATCACATCTTTATGAAAATCCTCAGGTGTTGACTGGATTTCTATATCTGGCGCTATCCCTTTTAATGCCATAGATTCACCATGGTCTAAGCCATTATATCTTGAGTATGGATACAACAAATCGTATTGATCATTTAGGTATAAATAACCACAGTTAGCATAGTCATTCATTCCTTTTGTAGCTCTTCCGATAACTGTTACAAATTCACTTTCTTTAACTGTTGCCACGAAATTATCACCAGAACTACCTCAACGTTCATTTGCTAGTACAATCATTTTAATTCCACGCTAGATATTTCGGTTAAATAAACGAAATATAGTTTGTTCGTCTATTTAACCGAATAATTAATGCCTATGTCGACTTTCGAATGATTAAATGAGAGGCGAGTTCTTGCGATGTCGTTGATTCTGTAAGTATTAAATCCACACTTCTCTCACCCATCTCACTTAATGGCAAATCAATACTTGTAATGTCGTTAATTTGTGAGAGTTCTCCGTTTTCATAAGATATTAAAGCAATGTCTTCCGGTACTTTAATCTCTTGGTTTTGAAATGCTGCATATACCCCTGCACTTACGGCATCATTGGTCACAATCAATGCATCTGGTAAATGGTTTTGTTCCAGTATATGATGTGCGAGTTGCTTTCCGTCCAACACTGATAATCCTCCAACATAGATAAACTCCTGATATTGCATCTGTTTAGGTATTGTAGCGTATGCTTTTGCACGTTCATTTGCGCTAAATCCATTTTTTCGATGTAATGTATAGCCTATTTTTTGATACCCTTGCTTTATTAAGTAATGTAATGCTTTTTTTAGTGCTTCATATTGATTGATAAAGATGTACGGTAATTGTTCATTTTTTTCCATGAGTATTATTGGACCGTATATTTTATAATCACATATTATTTCAAGCGAGAGTTGTCTTGTTGTAAATATAATGCCATCTATCGATCGATGTTTCAGCATGTCTAACACGCTTAATTCTTCATTTTCTTTATAATGTGTTTCAATGACAATAATATGATAATTGTGCTGTGATGCTTGTTTAATCGCACCTTCAAGTATTCTTAAGTAATAAGGATTTGTAATCCAAGGTAGTACGACCGCGATGACGCGACTTTTACCACGAGATAAATTGACAGCAAGATGGTTAGGGATATAATTTAAGGCTTCCATTGCAGCTAATACTTTTAATTTCTTTTCTTCTGATATGTAAGGATAATCATTCAATACTCTTGATACTGTTGATACAGAAACCCCTGCTTTTTTCGCGATATCACGAATGTTTGCCATTTTTAATTTCCTCCTTGCTTTGCAACGCGTTTCATAAATTACAATCACATTATAGAAATAAATTTTAGGAAGAGGTGATTTTAATGAACGGCATCTTAGCGTTATTATCATTATGTCTCATTGAACTCTTTATTGTTAGTGTTGTACCAAAAGTAGAAGATAAGTATTAGTATGCCACTCAAGAATAGCAAAGTAGAAAACAGACAGGATGTCCTGTCTGTTTTCTGTCATATTTAACGCGTTACTTCACTTTTAAAATAAATTTGATCTTCATCATAATAATCCACTGCATTATCTACAAATACATGTGTCATAATAAAAAATTCATGATTGATGTAATCTTCGATTGCTTCATGTGTATCAAAAATAAATGGGACTTCTCCTGTACCGTCATGCTGCAAAATCACTTTTGAAACTGGTAAGTCAATGGTATGAAAATCACTCGTCTCATCTGTATTTTCTTTTCTTTCAATTAAGGTCAGTTCAATTCGCTCAATATCCTGTTCCGTTAAGTTAAATAATTGAACGACACCTGCAATTTTGTCTTCTGGATGGAAAGTTGTTTGCTTCACAAGTGTGTCCACTTTTGCATTACCAAATCCAATTGAAGTTAATAATTCATCAAACATTCCTACGTTCCTCCTTATACATTTTCACGTTGTGTTATTTGTATGGTATCATAAATTAAATAACGAGTATAAATATTTCAAAAAGATGTATTCATTTTAGTTTATACACTCTATTTTTAGGCTACATAAAAATATCATCATTTTAGTCACCATGATACTTTTAAGGTATAATATAATAAAAAATAAAAAGGAGTTTTCTATGTCTTCATTATTTAATTTACTCAAAAAAGGTAGCGCTTCTTCTCTAGCAGCTGCTATCGTCAACTTTATTTTGGGAACTTTGAAGTTGTTTGCCTGGATCTTCACTGGTAACGTTGCAATGTTCGCTGAAATGATGCACTCTTACGGAGATGCTGCTAACCAGTTATTTGTCTGGGTCGGCTCAGCTGTTTCAAAGAAAGCACCGAATGAAAAATTCCCATTTGGTTATGGTCGTTTAGTCAATATCGTATGTTTATTCGCCGTATTAATCGTGGCAATCCTTGCATACGAAACAATTTTAGAAGGGATTCACCACATTCAGCATCCAGCTGCAGCGGGTGACCATAATCCGACACATTTTTTAATCAATGTTGGTGTATTATCAATTGGTGTCGTCCTTGAAGCTATTGTATTATATAAAGCTGGTAAAGAAGTTTTAGAAGAAGTGCATAAGCCAACAACTGGTCTACACCCTTTCACGACAAGTTATGCGAACTTAGCAAAAGCTAAACCAGCAACAAAGCTTGTATTTATGGAAGATACCGTTGCAACTGGTGGTGGTGTCATCGCTTTAATCGCTATTATTGTTTCAAGATTTACCGGATTTACGATGATTGAAGGAATTGTTTCTGTTATTATCGGTATAGCAATGTTCTATGTTGTATATAAAGTATTTATGGAGAATGCGGCGGGTGCGATTGGTCGCGCTGACGAAGAAATGGAAGTTCATGCTTCTAAAATCATTTTAGAGCATCCAGAAATCTCTGATATTAAACGTTTAGTGGTTATGAAAGAAGGAGAAGACAAACATATTGAAGCGACTGTTGAAACGTTAGGTCATCAGTTTAATTTACGAGAACTGTCTGCAATCAAGAAAGATTTAATAACGAAGTTATTACAAGAACCACACGTAACAGATGTCAATATCGAAATCATGGAAGATGACGGTACGGATGACTGGATTGATGGTAATGGATCATCAGTAAATATAGTACACAAATAAGGAGAGAATTAAATGCCATTTATTACAGTAGAATTAATTGAAGGTCGTTCAGAAGAGCAATTAAAGAAAATTGTTGAAGAAGTAACAGAAGTTGTGTCAAAGAATGCCAATGCACCAAAAGAGAACATTCACGTGTTCATTAAAGAACTAAAAAAAGAACGTTATGCAGTTGCTGGAAAATTAAAATCTGAAGAATAAAACTGCTTGTCCATTTTGGACAAGCAGTTTTATTTATTTTGCTCTGGATTGATACGAGCAGCCATATTTATACGCTTAGGCGCTTGTTCCGTTTCAATAACAGATTTAATATCATTCAATATTGTTGTATAGTCATTTTGGTAATCAACTACGGTACCCTCTTCTAAATATCGATCTAATCCTTTATGGATAATAATATAAATTGATTCATTCACTTCTTTGTTCGTACAGCTGATAATAAATTGTGTCAAAGCTTCAGAATAATCGACTGGATATCCAATAAATTCAGAGATTAATCTCACCATTACAACCTGAATTTCTTCTGCACCAAAATCATTTTTTTGAGCATATCCATTCATAACACCGAAAACATAAGCGACTAATGCCTGATCATCAGCATCACTATGCGCGTCATATACGGGTGAATTTTGTAAGTATTGCGCAACATTTACTGCATATTGATACATAGATTCTAAATCCTTCATACTTTATTCCCTCCAAAACTTGTTGCATGTTTAATATTATAGCATTGTTTTTTTATGACCTATACTGTTAAGCATTAATATAGAGCCGGGTACAACATGTTCTGCGCACAAAAAAACGAACAAAACTAATAAATCACGCTTTGATTTATCGTTTTTGTCCGGTTTTTATCGTAGTGGCAACTTCTGTTCCGCCGTTTATGATTCTAAAAATTTTTTAATCGCAGCTTTATTTTTCTCTTTATCAATTTCAAGGACTGCCCCTGCTTCAGGATAATTCGTTTGTGTATAACTGTTGTCAACAGGCACAACTAACGTATCTGGGTCTTTACTACCTCGTAAAACAAACGATGTGCCCGTTCTGAATATTTCACCATCCGTCATATCTGTATTAACATACCCGCGGGCAATACCTGCAAGTTTCGGTGTTTTTAATATGACAGGTAAACTTACCATTTCTTCCTTCAGTGCACGAATCACTTGTTGTTGACGCCTTACTCGTCCAAAATCTGCCTCCGCATCATTTCTATATCGTGCATAGCCTAATAGTTCTTTTCCATTTAAATTGTGTTTCCCTTTTTGAAGGGTTACCCCTATTTTTTCCGACATATCTTTTTCAACATCGATTGGTACGCCATCCGGTGAAATTTCATCAACCATCGCAGCAAAACCTTTAAAATCAATAATGGCATAATGTTCAATATCTATACCTAAATTTTGTTTGATTGTTTTTCTTAGCAATTCGGGTCCACCTAATGTATAAGCAGTGTTTATTTTATAGTTACGATAGCCTGGAATTTCAGCATAAATATCACGCATGACAGAAATAATTTTCATTTTTTTTTGAATATAGTCATATTGCCCGATCATGATGGAATCTGTTCTTGCCGATCCGTCAACCATTCTATCCTGTCCTAAAATCAGGACATTTATCTTTCCATCCTTATTATCTACACCATTAAACACATATGGCACTTGTTGTTGTGCATGTTTTTTGGCAACATCAAGCCCATTTGAATAACTTGATTTAATGTAAAAGAAAATAACTAGCAAAAATATAAGGATAGATAATATAATAAAAGGTAACTTACGAATACGACGACTTTTACGCTTACGTTTTGGTGGCATTTGACCATCCATTAAAACCCCTACTTTCAATTTCTACAATACATTAAACTTATAGAAAATGAACGTAAAAATCAAGTAATTATCTATTGTAATTGTACATCATAATCGTAAAATAAAAAAATGGAGGTAGATTGAAATGAATACAGTATATTTTGCTGGAGGATGCTTCTGGTGTATGGTTAAACCTTTTGATTCATATCCTGGAATACATGGTATTAAAAGTGGATTTATGGGGGGCCATGTTATAAATCCAACCTACTTACAAGTTAAAGAAGGCACAACTGGACATTTAGAGGTTGTGAAAATTGACTATGATGAACATATATTTTCATTTGAAAAGTTACTTGATATCTTTTTTAGTCAAATTGATCCAACGGATGATGGTGGACAATTTATGGACCGAGGCGCACAATATAGAACTGCAGTATTCTATACTGAAGCCTATCAAGCCGAGCAGTCATTAAATTATATCAAGCACATCCAGTCTAATTACAATCAACCAATCGTAACAGACGTTCGCCCTGCTGAAACGTTTTATATGGCAGAAGAAGAACATCAGGATTTTTATAAGAAACAACCAGAGCGTTACAAACAAGAACAAGAAGATAGAAAAAACTATATAGAAACACAAAAAAATCTGAGTTAATCCTCAGATTTTTTTGTGCGATTAATAATTGAGTTAATACGTATCATTTGCGTAATTAGAGAACTGTCTTTTCGATAAACAAGATATCTGGATTGCCAATCAGGGTTATATTTCTCTTTATACCTTCTAAGCCCTTTAAAACTATAGAGTCTGGAAATTGAATCAAAAATTTTCCCGGCCAATCTCTCACGGTAAAAAGCATGTTTATGACTACCGACATTAGATAGTGGTGCCATTCCCATGTTAAAGAACTGATAACCTTGTTCTTTCATAAATAACATTGTGTTTAAATATAAACCATCCATCATTTGCAAATCATTTTCTTTCCATCGAATCATATCTACTGAAATAGACTGATTATAATGTGTAGGCATCAATGAGACAAAACCAATAATTTCCTGGTCATTTCTAATCACGCCTACAGGCGCTTTATTCAAATAATCTGTCTGAAACTGCCCAACTGAAAAATTCATTTCATTGCGGCCAGCCAGCCATTCATCTGAAACAGCTTTTAATTCAGCAATCAATGCTTCAGAAAATGGTGGTTCTATTATTTCATAACGGTAGCCTTCTGCCTCAAATTTATTGACAGTCGCTCTAAAAGCACGTTTCTTCTTACCACTAATCGTAAAATCATTTAATGGGACAACGGCTTCCTCACCTAATTTGAAAAATATATTCCCAAAGTCATGATACATAGGTAAAAGCTTGGGCTGTACCTGATAAAATGCAATATCGTAACCATAATAAGTCGCCTTATCATAAAATACAGTTAACAAAGATTGAAATGCATCCCGATTGCCAATAGGATCACCTAAAACAATAATACTATCATTTTTGAACTGGAACATTACAAAAGCATCTCTTGATTCATTCGTGAAAAATAATTTGTCACCAGTATGCGCTAAATGACTGACATAGTTTCCACCAAATTGCTGAATAATAGCTTCAATTTCTTCATACGACATCGGCATATCCATTTTGGTTTTAAATCGTCTATTAAAGAGGTAAGTTACAATCCAGGTCACCATTGAAAATAAGAGAATAAGAAGTAAGAAATAATATTTCAGTAAATTACGGTCATACACTATATTATCAAGTTGAACAATACCAATGATTTGAATATTTAATAACCATCCATTAAAACCGATAGCAATACCTGCAAATACAATCGTTCTTAATACACTTTTTAGAGTAATCGGACGTCTAATTGCATGGACATTTCTGTTGCCTATAAATAATAATCCCAAAACGACGAGTAACCATATATCAATAATGAAATTACCATAAGTAATAAAGAGCACAGTCAATAATATAATTACAGCAAAGATGCTCATCACATGCGCACGCCTCGTATCGTGCATAATGCCTTTGGAATTAATCATTAAAATTAATGCTGCTACTGAATATAATGCTGATAGAAATAAATAAGTATTATGTTTCACATCATAAATAGACTCCATTATAATAATCCAGTTACTCATAAACAGAATAAACCCTGTACTAAGCGTAATAATCCCTAGCGCGATGGCAGGTAATTTAACAATAAAGTCTCTTAGAATACTTAAAAATAAATTACTCGTTTCGAGTGCTGGCCCCACATATTTATGATCTTCAAATCGGTCTTCAAATTGTTTACGTGCCACACCTCTAAATTCAAAGGTTGATAGAACAAGTGCGACAAAAAATGGGACAAAATAATAAACGACACGATAAATTAATAATGCCAATAGTACTTGTTCATCCGCAATTCCATGTGTTTTGAAACCAACTAAAATCATTAAATCAAATGCACCAAAACCACCAGGAACAAGTGATAACAAACCAGCAAGCGCAGCGACAACAAATATGCCAATAACAACGGAAAATGGTACTGGTGTTTGTATCACTCTAAAAATAGAATACATGACAATACTTGCTGCTATCCATTCTAATGCTGAGACAAGCGTGAATTTCAGACCTAACCATCTATCATGGTTCACAGGCCTGTAGTAACTATACGCGATAAATAAAGGTAAAAATAAAGCGACTAAATACAGTGCGATGATATACCATGGATAGTGATCAAAAGCATGTGCATTATTAAATAACTTAAATATGATACCAAAGCTTAATATACTCATACCTGATATCATTGAGATTAACATTAAAGAAATAATCTTGATTAAAGGTTTTTCATCTTCAGTGTAATTGCGATAGACAAGTAAGCGTAATCCAGCGCCAATGATGCCACCAAAACCAATGACTGCATTCAGTGCGTTGCCAATAAAACTTGTATTAAATAATTTTTGAGCAGGTATATTAAGCTTTAAGTTTCTAGCGAGAACAACATCATATAAAGATAATAACGTGACCGCAAATAATCCAGATAAAATGAGCACACTCATTTCTAGCGTACTCATTGACTTAAACGCTTTAAATGTTGTTTTGTAATCAATTGAAGATAACTCGTGATACAACTTATAAGATATGAATGAAAACAAGAATATAATAAATAATAGTTTGATTTTATTCTTTTGTGATTTAAGTACTGAATTCATACAGGCCTCCTTATTATCTAAAAAATGGATTTAATCAATGTTTATGTAAAAAACTGTATCTCTATTGTAACGATAAACGAAATGTTTGCCAAATAAAAATAATACATCAGCTTATGATAAATAAGCTAATGTATTCAATCTCCTATATTTCATTCTTTTTAATTTCATATGGTCCGTGTTCTTCCTGATAGAAATGATTATATCTTTTCTTAAATTTCGTAAAAATGAATTGAACAATAACTTTTATCATAGCATACATTGGAATTCCTAGAATAACCCCTACAATCCCAATCATATTACCAGCACAAAGCAATACAAATATAATCGTTAATGGATGGATTTGCATTGTTTTACCCATGATACTTGGTGATATAAAGTGCCCTTCTAAAAATTGTACCGCCATCCATACGACAGCTAACTTAAGTAACATCACTGGCGAATCAACAAGTGCAATAACAATTGCCGGGCTTATCGCAATCATTGGTCCTAAGTATGGAACGACACTTGTCACTGCTGCAATACATGCAAGAACAAGCGCATATTCTAAACCAATAATCTTATAACCGATAAACAATAAAACACCGATACATGAAGCTACGATCATTTGACCTTGAATATAAGAACCCACTTGAATGTTCATCTTTTCAATAATTTCTCTTATACTTGCACGATAGCGTGGTGGAAATAATTGAATAAAATAGCGCTTAAACTGCTTACCATCTTTAAGCAGGAAGAATAAGACAAATGGAAATGTCAGAATGACAACAGCCACACTGGCCACTGTATCAATAATTGACTTAATTCTATCTGTGAAATTGCCTAAATAATCACCGACTTTATTCGGTAAATCACTTAAATTTGTATTGACCCACTTCTGTAAATCTTCCATATAAGGTGCTACCCGTGCATTAGAAGATAATTCATTAAATTTATAAAGTAAATGCTTCATATAGTCAGGAAAATTTGAAGCAAAACTTACAATTTGTTCTTGAATAATTGGTATAAGCACAGTGAATAATACTGTAAACAGACCGATGATTGTTAAAAAAAGTATAATGATACCATATAACCGTTTCACTCTATTTTTTTCAAGAAAATCAACAATAGGATTGAGTAAATAAAATAAGACAAATGCTAATATAATTGGTCCAATGACGGTACGAAAAATGATGATGAGTGGGGAAAAAATAAATGAGACTTTATTTAATACAAAGATTAATAAGCCAATTAAAATTAACACAACTAATGAGAAGATTAAATTTTTACCCCCTAAAAAACGGATAAAACGATTCTCCATTGCACATTCCTCCTAAAGTATATTTTTAAAGTGTTAAAAATCTTAAGTTTACATAATCAAGTTATAGTATATTAAAAAGGTTGTTACGCTCAAATTTAACCATAATTCTCCTTAAAATGCAAATAAGGACTAGCAATCGCTAGCCCTTATTGATTCAAAACCTATTTCATTTATTTCACTTCTAATACTTTGTCTCCTGCAACGACTTTACCATAGTTTACATTATGCATTGTTTTATTGCCTAAATTTGTGAAGATGATTGGTGTGATATCACTGTCTGCGTTGGCTCTAATATACTCTAAGTCTACTTTTAATAATGTCTGACCACGTGTTACTTTATCACCTGGTGTCACCATCATCTCAAAACCTTGACCTTTTAAACCAACTGTTTCTAAACCGAAGTGGATTAATACTTCAACACCATCATTACTTTCTAAGCCAATCGCATGTTTTGTTGGGAAGTCCATTTTCACTTCTCCATCAAATGGTGCTACAACTTCACCTACTTCAGGTTTTATCGCAACGCCGTCACCCATCATTTTTTGACTGAATACTTGGTCAGGTACTGTTGATAATTCAACAACCTCACCCGTAATTGGTGCGTAAATTGTTGTTGCTTCGTTTGGATTTGATACAGCTTTAGCTTCAAGTGTTTCTTCTGCTTTCACTGTACCCTCTTCTTCAATATGAACTTGATCTGGACGTGTTACTTCACCTGACATAATACGTGCCATTTCATGTTTGATTTGATCTGATTTAGGTCCGAAAATCGCTTGCATATTGTTACCCACTTCAAGTACACCTGCAGCACCTAAAGCTTTTAATTCTGGAACATCTACTTTAGATTTATCTTTCACTTCAACACGTAAACGTGTAATACAAGCATCTAAATGTTTGATATTTTCTTTTCCACCCATCGCATCTAATACGTTGAATGGTAATTCCCCAGCTGTAGATGTAGTTGTTTGTGCTTCTTCATCTTCGCGTCCTGGTGTTTTTAAGTTGAATTTCTTAATTGCAAATGTGAATAAGAAGTAGTACACAACTGCATAAACTAAACCGACTGGAATAACTAATAAAGCGTTTGTACGATCCCAGTTTAATAAACCGAATAATGTATAATCGATAAATCCACCAGAGAATGTCATACCGATTTTAACATGTAATAAATGCATTACTAAGAATGAAGTACCTGCTAATAATACGTGAATACCATAAAGAATTGGTGCTACGAATAAGAATGAGAATTCTAATGGTTCTGTAATACCTGTTAAAAATGATGTTAAAGCAGCTGAAAGCATTAAACCACCAACAACTTTTTTACGTTCAGGTCTAGCTTGACGGTAAATTGCATACGCTGCTGCCGGTAAACCAAACATCATAAATGGGAATTTACCCGTTGTGAACATACCTGCTGTAAATGGTACGCCATCTTTCATTTGCGCCATCCAGATACTTTGGTCACCACGCACTAAGTTACCAGCTGCGTTCGTATAGTTGCCAAATTCAAACCAGAATGGTGCATAGAAGATATGATGTAAACCAAATGGAATTAATGAACGTTCAATAATACCAAAGATAAATGTTGTTAATACTAAGTTTTTATTTAATAAGAATTCTGATAATGTGTTTAAACCATCTTGAATTGGAGGCCAGATAACTGCAAGTAATGCACCAACAATAATCGCCATTACAGAAGTAATGATAGGTACGAAACGTTTACCTGCAAAGAATCCTAAGAAGGCTGGCATGTTGATGTTAAAGAATTTATTGTAACACCATGCTGCAACTGCCCCCATGATAATACCACCGAATACACCTGTTTGAAGTGTTGGAATTCCTAGGATTAAAGCATATGCAGGTTCTTTAGCAGATTGGCCTAAAGTTTTTGCACCTTCTGCGTAAGAAAAGATATCATCAATTGTAATCCCCATAAACTTACCGATTGTTGCATTCATAATTAAGTAACCAACTAAAGCTGCAAGTCCAGCAACACCATCGCCTCCTGCTAAACCAAGGGCTGTACCAATGGCAAATAATAATGGTAAGTTATCAAAGATTACTTGCCCTGCACTTTCCATAATTCCTGATAGCATTACGAAAAAGTCTGCTTTTAACCAAGGTGCAAATTGCACGAGTTGATCATTGTGCATTGCATTACCAAATGCAAGTAAAATACCTGCTGCCGGTAATAATGCTACCGGTAACATTAATGCTTTACCGATACGTTGTAGTTGTCCGAATAACGTTTTGAACATAAAGTTCTCCTCCTAAAAAGTATGTTGTTTAGATTGTAAAATGAATAAAATAAAAATAAATACAAGCTTACACAACATATAAAAGCATAAAAATTGAGCCGACAAAAAAGGCATGAGTATATACTGGTCCCTTTGTACCAGTCATAACTCATGCCTGCATTATCAGTTACACGTTATCGACTTCAGTATTAAATGCTTGAATATGCATTGTAAGATACACAAGTTCCGATTCATAAACCGGCTTGTTTAAATGCGTTTGCATCATCTTTACAATCTTTACAGCAGTATTGTAACATAACGGATATTGTTCTTTCAATAGGTTTTCTAATTTTTTTTGTTCTGGCATTCTTTCTTCACTCATCACACGCTGCACTGCAAAACTAATGTGTCTTACAAAGCGCGTATATGCGATTGAATCTTTATTAATACTCACTTTTAAATCCTGTTCTATAAGATGAATTGCTTTAGTGATCACTTCTGCCATTAAATTCATATCTCTTAACGAATGATTATTGACAGATGAGTGGATGTGTAGTGCAATAAATCCAACTTCAGTTCGCGGAAAATTGACCTGCAATTGCTCATTTAACATTTGAACAACTTGTTCAGCAATCAGAAATTCTTTTTGATAAAGTGCTTCTGTTTCCTTTAGAAATGGATTAGCTACAAATATCCCATCTTGATAACGTTTTAAAGCAAAGATAATATGATCTGTTAGCGACAAAATAATTTTATCATCAATTTTACCTTCTGTACGTTCATCAATAAATTCAACAATTTCGATCACTGAAGCAATCACATGATCATCTGTTAATGCCATTAAATCTCTATACCGTGCTTTTTCCTGTTCAGACCTTAGCACGAATGTTTTTTCAATTCGATCAATCTCACGCTCAAGGATTGTTTGTCCGTTTTTCTTGCCAAAGCCAATCCCCTTACCTATAAGAACAACTTCCTGATGATCCATCCTTGCAATTAGTACATTATTATTTAATACTTTATCTACTATAAATTGTGTCATATATTGCTACCTCATTCCAAAGACCTATGTGTAAATCAAAATTGCATGGTAAAATAAATTTAGCCTAATAAGCTAAGCATGTTAGATATAAAAAACGGAGGGATTAAATTGAAATTATACAAAAAGATATTACTCATTGCAATGACATTATTATTAAGCTTTTCAACACTGAAAAATGCACACGCCGTTACGGAGGAAGCATGGTCAGAAGCTGTAACAGTATATGGTGCAGCCCTTGAACAAAATAATGCACTTCAAAGTCAAACAAAATCATTACTCGGAACAGATAATAGCGATAAAGTGACCTACGTTTACGCAGATGATTTAACTAAGTATTTACAATTACAGTCAAGTAATGATGTATTAAAATCTAGCATTCGAATCAAGAAACTATCATCCGGAGACGGCCTTACATTAAATATAAACCAATCGCAAGGTAAAATCACTAAAATTACAGAAGATACTTATAAAAATGCTTTACTTACAGCAGGTATAACAGATGCAGACGTTACCATTGCAGCAGCAGAAGATGTTACGGGTGAAAGTGCATTAGCAGGTGTTTATAAAGCATTTGAAGCACAAGGTGAAACAATTAATACGGCCCAAACACAAGCAGCACAAAATGAATTGAATTCAATCTCGAACATCAATCAGGAAAATGCCGGAAAAGAAGGCTATTCACAAGAACAATTAAATAAAGCAATAGCAGAAGCAAAAGCTGAAATTGCAAAGCAAGGTGCAAATTTAAATACGACAGAAATTAAAAATATAGTCGTACAAAAAATTGAAAGTAATGGTTTAACAAACATTATTAATGAAAATCAAATTAATATTATCGTAAACTTTATTAATAACGCACAAAACTCTGGTGTATTCAGCGGAGAAAATAAAGATAAATTTATCAACGGCGCAAAAGATTACGTTAATGAAATTAAAAATTCTGATGGCTTTAAGCAAGCAGCAGACAAAGCAAAAGAAATGGGTAAAAATATACAGGATAAAATTGAGCAAGAAGGATTATGGGATAAATTTGTTAATTTCATTCAATCTATTATTGATGCGATAATGAGTTTATTCAAATAAACAATAGTATTTGATTGAAAAAGCCAGTAGAAAACATTAACCTATGTTTTCTACTGGCTTTAATTCATTATAAATTGTCTTCTTTATATTGATAAGGATTTTCGCCCCATGTTTCAACTGAAGATAGATCTGTTTTCACTTGTTTCGTCTTAAACACAGGATTTAAGCCTCGTCGACGTTGTTTGCCATAATCATTTGCAACTTCAAACACGACATGGGCTAATCCAATAATTGCAGTAATATTTAATATGGCCATTAATCCCATGAATAAATCTGCTGTTGACCATACGGTCTCAACTTTAATCACAGCACCAAGGAAAACCATGGCAACAACAAGTAATCTAAATATAAACATAACAATTTTATTCGTCGTTAAGTATTCAATATTTGATTGGCCATAATAATAATTCCCAAGTACAGAAGAATATGCAAATAAGAATACCGCAATTGTTAAGAATACACCGCCAAATGAACCAATATGACTGCTTAAAGCAGCTTGTGTCACTTCTATACCCTGTGGTGCTTTCTCCCCATATTCTAATCCACTATATAATAAAATCATAATTGCAGTCGCAGTACACACGAGCATCGTATCAAAGAATACACCTAGTGACTGTATTAATCCTTGTTTAACAGGATGACTGACAGCGGCTGTTGCTGCAGCATTCGGTGCAGACCCCATTCCTGCTTCATTGGAGAATAATCCACGTTTAATCCCTTGCATTATCGTAAATCCTAATGCACCTCCAAATGCTGGCTCTAAACCAAACGCACCTTTAATAATTTGAATAATCATGGGGATTACGTCACCAATATGTATAATTAATACAAACATAACGATTCCAATATATAATATTGCCATAATTGGAACGATCGCTGTAGAAACATTCGCTATCCAGCGCACACCACCGAAAATGACTAAAGCTGTAATAAAGGCAAGAAAGATGCCTGTCCAGAATGGGTCAATTTTATATTGTTCCTTAAAACTTGCGGCGATGGTATTAGATTGCACAGTATTAAATACAAACGCAAAGGATACTGTAATTAATATCGCAAATGTCGTACCCAACCATTTTTGTCCTAATCCGTATTCCATATAATATGCTGGTCCGCCGCGAAAACCACCTTTTTCATCTTTAACTTTATAAACTTGAGCAAGTGTTGCTTCAAAGAATGCACTCGCTGCACCAAAAAATGCAATCACCCACATCCAAAATACTGCGCCTGGGCCCCCTAAAACGATCGCGGTTGCAACACCGGCAATATTACCAGTCCCTACTCGACTTGCTGCACTAATCGCAAATGCCTGAAATGATGAAATGCCTTTTTTACCATCTTCTAATGTTTCAGGTTTTTCACCGATAACTCTAAACATTTCCGGTAACCATCTTAATTGTATGAATTTTGAGCTTAAACTAAAGAAAAATCCTGCTAATAAAAGTAATCCTATTAAAAATTCAGTCCATATTAAATCATTACCAGTCGTTACGATGCTTTTAAACCATTCTGGTATCAATGCATCAAAATCAACATTTGAAAACAAGTTTAAAACCTCCTATTCAATTAAAAATAAAATAACACAAATTTTATTTTACCATAGAAATAGGAGGCTTCAATTTTTATTTTCAAAATATTGCATTCAAATGCATTTATTCATTGATACGAAGTGACAAAGTCTTTAGTGTGCCAAATTCATTTTCATCAATAATGAAGCTGCCGTTTGTATATCTATCGGCAACGCGTATATCCTTAGTATGTCCTTGATACATTTCACTTTCTGAAGCGATTTCAAATGGTACATCTTCAGTTAAAATGAAACCATTAATGATTTCATGAGGATTTAGTTTCAACTCTTTAAGTATTAATAATCCTCTGTTAGCACGTTTACTTTCTTCAAATAGGTCAATTTTCATTTTCTTCATTGCACCACGCTGTGTCGCAATGATTAAATAACTCTCAGGATAAATGATTTCAGTTGCAATAACGACATCATTGTCTTTTAAATTAATTGATTTAACACCTGCTGTTTTAAGTCCTGTATGATTTACTTCTTTTAAAGAATAATGAAGGGCAAGTCCTTTACGTGTTATCACAAGGATATGTTCTTCTCCACTGATAGCATGCACATTTATCAATTCATCTTGATCTTTTAATTTCATACAAACAAGCGGTTTAGAGTATCTAGTGACATTAAAATCAGCTAGGATTGATTTTTTAATCATACCATTTTTCGTCGCGAGCATGATACTTTGTGGTTGATTAAAATCAGTTACATTCATGATATCAATGACATATTCATTTTGAGATAATGGTACAATTTGAGAAATATGAGTACCTAAATCTTTCCATCTCACATCAGGTAGTTGATGCACTGGGATATAAAGATAGTGTCCTAGATTCGTAAATACTAATACAACATCCTGAAGATTACTATTGAAATGACGTAATAATCTATCTCCTTCTTTCACACCTATTTCATATAATCCACTTGCGCCAAAGCTTCGTGTTGAAGTACGCTTAATATAGCCATCTTTCGTAAGACTAACGATTGTTTCTTCACTTGGTACTAATATCTCTTTAGAAATTTTTATTTCTTCAATTTCATCTTCAATGATGCTTAAACGTGCTTCCTGAAATTCTTTTTGAACCGCTTTTAATTCACGTTTCATAACACTTTTTAGTTGTTTGTGATCATTTAATATTTTGTTTAACTGGTCAATTGTATTTTGCAATTCTTCATGTTCTTTTTCCAATTGTAGAATGTCTGTATTGGTTAAACGGTATAATTGTAACATGACGATTGCTTCAGCCTGAGCATCAGTAAATTCAAATTTCACTTTAAGATTTTCTTTAGCATCACTTTTATTTTTTGATGCACGAATCGTTTCAATCACTTCGTCTAAAATGGAAAGTGCTTTGATTAAGCCTTCTACAATATGCATGCGCTTTTTTGCCTGATCTAATTCAAAACGGCTACGGCGCAAAATAACGTCCTGTTGATGCTTTATATAACTCTTAAGTATACCTTTTACGCCAAGTAATGCAGGTCTTCTATCACTAATTGCAACCATATTAAAGTTATATGCAATTTGCAAATCTGTATTTTTATAAAGGTAATTAAGTATACCTTCTGCATTCGCATCTTTCTTTAATTCAACTGCAATCCTTAAACCGTTACGATCTGTTTCATCTCTTACTTCAACAATACCTTCTATCTTTTTATCAGCTCTTGACTCATCAATTCTCTTCACTAAATTACTTTTATTCACTTCAAAAGGAATTTCAGTGATGACAATCTCTTCACGACCTCCACGGAGTTTTTCAATTGCCACTTTACCACGAACAATCGCTTTGCCTTTACCGGTTTCATATGCTTGTTTAATCCCTTCTCGCCCTTGAATAATACCACCTGTTGGAAAATCCGGGCCAGGCATAACTGACATTATTTCTTCTGTTGAAACGTCTGGTTGATCAATAATAAGGAGGGTTGCATCAATTACCTCACTTAAATTATGCGGAGGTATATCTGTTGCATAACCGGCAGAAATACCGGTAGAACCATTAACAAGTAAGTTCGGATAATTTGCAGGTAAAACCATCGGCTCCATTGTTGTATCGTCAAAGTTCTGGACCCAGTCAACCGTATCCTGATTAATATTACGTAACAATACACTTGCTAACTTTGATAACTTTGCCTCCGTATAACGCATTGCAGCAGGAGGGTCATTATCAATACTACCATTGTTACCATGCATCTCAACTAATACATGACGCAACTTCCAATCCTGACTCATACGAACCATCGCATCATAAACTGACGTATCACCATGCGGATGATAATTTCCGATAACATTCCCGACAGTTTTTGCACTTTTTCTGAAATTTTTATCATATGTATTGCCTTCAGCATGCATAGCAAACAAAATACGTCTTTGAACTGGTTTTAAGCCATCTCGAACATCAGGAATAGCACGATCCTGGATGATATACTTACTATATCGGCCAAAACGATCGCCAATGACATCTTCTAAAGGTAAGCTTTGAATATTTTCTATCATTTCATTTGACCTCCTTTAGATAAATCTACATCTTCCATAATTGAAATATCTTCTTCTTCAGCAATTAATAATTCATCACTTTCTAATATACTTGCATCTTCCTGCATACCAAACTCAACATTTTGTTCAATCCAGTCACGTCTTGGTTCAACTTTATCACCCATTAAAGTAGAAACGCGTTTCGCACTGCGTAGCTCATCATCAATTTCAACACGGATTAAAGTACGTGTATCAGGATTCATCGTCGTATCCCACAGTTGATCAGCATTCATTTCACCGAGACCTTTATAACGTTGCAGGATAAATCCTTTACCGACTTTTTTCTGTACCTCTTTTAATTCATCATCTGTCCAGGCATATTCAATGACTTCATTTTTACCCTTCCCTTTTGAAACCTTATATAATGGCGGCAATGCAATATAAACTTTACCTGCTTCAATCAATGGTCTCATGTATTTAAAGAAGAAAGTAAGTAATAAAACTTGAATATGGGCACCATCCGTATCCGCATCTGTCATAATGATCACTTTATTGTAGTTACTATCTTCAACTTTAAAATCATTACCTACGCCTGCACCTATTGTGTGAATAATGGTACTGATTTCTTCATTTTTAAGGATATCTTCCAGTTTAGCTTTTTCTGTATTAATCACTTTCCCACGTAATGGCAGTATCGCTTGGAACTTACGATCACGTCCAAGTTTTGCTGAACCTCCTGCAGAGTCCCCTTCGACTAAATACAATTCATTTTTTTCAGTATTTTTACTTTGTGCAGGCGTTAGCTTACCAGATAACAGGGTTTCTTTACGTTTATTTTTCTTTCCGTTTCTCGCTTCTTCTCTAGCTTTTCTTGCAGCATCTCTTGCTTGTGCTGCTTTCACTGCTTTTTTAACAAGAACTTGACTCAGTTTTCCATTCTCTTCAAAGTAAAAAGGTAACTGTTCAGCTAAGATAGAATCCACTGCACTTCTTGCTTCACTCGTCCCTAATTTTGATTTCGTCTGACCTTCAAATTGTAATAAATGTTCAGGAATCTTAACTGAGATGATGGCAGTCATACCTTCACGTATGTCGTTTCCATCTAAATTTTTATCTTTTTGTTTTAATTCACCAATCTTACGTGCATACTCATTAAAGACTCTCGTCATTGCAGTTTTCATACCCACTTCATGTGTACCGCCGTCTTTAGTACGCACATTATTGACAAATGAAAGTATCGTCTCAGAATACTGGTCGTTATATTGAAATGCAACTTCCACCTCTATTTCATTCGACGTCCCTGCAAAAAAAGCAACCTCGTGCAATGTGTCTTTACCTTCATTGACAAATTTAACAAAATCGCTTAAACCATCTTCAAAATAAAATGTGTCATGACGTTCTGGTACAACACGATGGTCTGTAATTGAAATTTTTAAATCCTTTAGTAAAAATGCGGATTCACGTAAACGCTCACTTAATGTATCATAATTGTATTTTGTTGTTTGTTTAAAGATAGATGGATCCGGTTTAAACGTTACACTTGTACCTGTACGTTTAGATGTTCCAATTTCTTCAAGTGTCGTGACAGGTACACCACCATTTTCAAAACGCTGTTTAAAAATCTTTCCATTATTATGAATTGTCACTTCTAACCATTCACTTAACGCATTCACTACAGAAGCACCAACACCGTGAAGGCCTCCAGTTGTCTTATAACCACCCTGACCAAATTTACCACCTGCATGAAGAACGGTAAAAATAACTTCCGGCGTTGGTTTACCTGTTTTATGTAAACCAGTCGGCATACCACGACCATTATCTGTGACCGTTACAGAATCATCTTCATTCAAAATAACATCTATTGAATTACCATGACCATTTAACGCTTCATCTATTGAATTATCTAATATTTCATATACAAGATGGTGTAGACCTCTCGTATCAGTAGAACCGATATACATCCCAGGACGTTTTCGAACGGCCTCCAGACCTTCAAGTACTTGTATCGATTCATCGTTATATTGATTCTTCGACAAAACATGACCCCCTACAAACATACGTTCGTTAATTTTATTCACATTCATTATTTTATCGAATA
Organism: Macrococcoides caseolyticum; assembly: GCF_021366795.1. Lineage (GTDB taxonomy): Bacteria > Bacillota > Bacilli > Staphylococcales > Staphylococcaceae > Macrococcoides > Macrococcoides caseolyticus_A. Next base: position 22,980 of record NZ_JAHCPS010000006.1, read on the forward strand.
CTTAATATTTTGCAAGTAATTATACAGTGTTTCATTTTATATCACACGTCAAAAGTTTACATAATATTATTATCGTTTTAATGAAATGCTATCTATTTAACTTTATCATAAACATATCAAAAACGGTATTGCCTGAGGTTTATAAAATTAAATAGATAAAGTTATTTATAATATATTTTATAATTACATTGAATAAGCTATAATTAAAGTATCATTTTATGGATTACTATTAATACCTGCTAATATAAGGAGAGATATAATGTACATTGCTTTAATGCTTCTAATCGCCTACCTACTCGGAAGTATCCCTACTGGACTCATTATCGGACGCTTATTTTATAATATAGATATTAGGCAACATGGTAGTGGTAACTTAGGTGCCACGAATACCTTTAGAATATTAGGAAAAAATGCCGGCATATTTGTAACTGTATTTGATGTACTAAAAGGTACTTTTTCAGCTTGTCTACCAATGCTTTTTAATCAAGATGTACATCCTATTATTATCGGTTTAGCGGCCGTTCTCGGCCATGTTTATCCAATTTATTTAAAATTTAAAGGCGGTAAAGCGGTCGCGACAAGTGCTGGTGTTATTTTAGGTACTAATCCTGTTTTATTTGCCATCATCGCTGTCATTTTCTTTACATTACTCTTCACAACAAAGATGGTCTCATTAACGAGTATATTAACGAGTATTGCTAATTTTGTAGGTGCTCTATTCTTTGATGATAAGATATTAATGATAATTTCAGGTCTGATTATGATTGTCATTATCCAGAGACATCATTCAAATATTAAACGAATATTAAACGGCACTGAAGCGAAAATCAGCTTCAATAAAAAAACAGGTCAATGACCTGTTTTTTTATTGAAACAATTTATATTTTACGATTGCTCTACGAGTGAAAGATACTTTTCATGCCATGCTGGATAATAACGATCGAGCCTGAGTGGTTTATCTGTCCCTTTTTTAATAACAACATGCGTTGTTTGTCCTGTTGCAGCAATTTCTCCGTTTTCCTTTCTCACTTCATATGCATATACTGTTTTTAATTTTGAATAACTATGAAGCCATGTTTTTACTGTTACTTTTTCAGGATACGTCACCGACTTCTTATATTTCACAGCAACATCTAGTACAGGTGAAATGATTTGGTCTTTCTCCATATCTGCATATCGAAAGCCAGCTTTTTCAATAAAATCAGTACGGGCAACTTCAAACCATACTAAATAGTTCGCATGATAAACAACATCCATTTTATCTGTTTCTGCATAACGTACTTCTATTTCTTTTTCTGTATAATACATATCGTCACCTTCTTATTCTTAATAAACTTATTGTATCAAAATTTAGTACTTGCTACTAATAATCGATACAACTTCTCATTTATAACACATAAAAAAAAACAAACTTTCCTATAATCATAGCACGATTTATAGGAAAGTTTATCTTTTTACTTAAGGCTGAACAGAAGTGAGACAACCTTTTTTTATTGTGTTAATTTATCTCGTAATACCATTTGAAGGATACCACCGTGACGATAGTAATCTAATTCAACTTCTGAATCAAAACGCGCTAATGCATTAAATTCAACAATTGTACCGTCTGTTTTTACTGCTGTAACTTTTACTTCATCGCGTGGTTTAATGCCTTCGTTGATTTCTACTGAGAATGTTTCTGAGCCAACTAAACCTAATTTATCAGCTGAATCGCCTTTTAAGAATTGTAATGGTAATACACCCATCATCACTAAGTTAGAACGGTGAATACGCTCATAACTTTGGGCGATAACTGTTTTAACGCCTAATAGGTTTGTACCTTTTGCCGCCCAGTCACGACTTGATCCCATACCATAGTCATTGCCAGCTAAGACAACTAATCCTTTTCCGTCTGCTTGATATTTCATACAAGCATCAAAAATTGGCATTACTTCGCCTGTTGGCCAATAAGTCGTAAATCCACCTTCTGTACCTGGTGCGATTTGGTTTTTAATGCGGATATTTGCGAATGTTCCACGCATCATGACTTCGTGGTTACCACGACGTGAACCGTATGAGTTAAAGTCACGAATTTCTACACCATTTTCACGTAAGTATTTCCCTGCTGGTGTATCTTTTCCGATTGCACCTGCTGGAGATATATGGTCAGTTGTTACTGAATCACCAAATTTACCCATTACCGCTAAATCTTTAAGTGGTGCAATGCTTCCAGGTTCAGCAGATAATCCTTGGAAGAATGTTGGGTTTTGAATATAAGTTGAATTTGGATCAAAATCATATAGTGGCTGATCTGTTGATTCAATTTGGTTCCATAATGGATTGGATTCAAATACTGATTCATATTCCTTGCGGAATAATTCTGGTGTAACAACACTGTGAACAGCATCTTTAACTTCATCAATTGTTGGCCAAATGTCTTTTAAGTATACATCTGTTCCATCTTGTGAACGTCCAATTGGGTCGTTTTGTAAGTCAATATCAACCGTTCCAGCTAATGCATAAGCAACAACAAGTTGAGGTGAAGCGAGATAGTTTGCTTTCACTAATGGATGAATACGTCCTTCAAAGTTACGGTTACCTGATAAAACAGAAGTTACTAATAAATCTTCTTTCGTAATCGCTTCTTCAATTTCAGGTAATAATGGACCTGAGTTACCGATACATGTTGTACATCCGTACCCAACAGTATTAAATCCTAGTTTATCTAAGTATTCTTGTAAACCAGATGCTTCTAAGTAACCTGTTACAACTTTAGAACCTGGTGCAAGTGATGTTTTAACGAAAGCGGGTACGACTAAACCTTTTTCAACCGCTTTCTTCGCAACTAAACCAGCACCTAACATAACATATGGATTAGATGTATTCGTACAAGATGTAATCGCAGCAATCGCAATATCTCCTGTTTTCATTTCTACTGCTTTGCCATCATTAAATTCAACTTTAGCGCGTTTATCAAACTCAGCTTTATCAAGTCCATGACCTTGGTTACCTGCTTTAGCCGTAACAGACTTCACAAATTCTTCTTTCATATCACTTAGTTTAATTAAATCTTGTGGACGCTTAGGACCTGATAAAGATGCTTCGATTGTTGACAAGTCTAAATCTACTTGATCTGTATACGTAGGATCTGGCTTATCTGTAGTAAAGAACATATCGTTTTTCACTAAATATTCTTTAACAACAGCGATGTGGTCTTCTTCACGACCTGTTAAACGCATGTAGTTTAACGCTTCATCATCAACTGGGAAGAAGCCACATGTTGCACCGTACTCAGGTGCCATGTTTGCAATTGTTGCACGATCAGCAAGTGGTAAATTCACAACACCAGGACCAAAGAATTCAACAAATTTACCTACTACACCTTTTTTACGTAATTCTTGCGTTACACGTAAAGCTAAGTCTGTTGCTGTTGCGCCCTCTGGTAATTCACCAGTAAGTTTCACACCGATTACTTCCGGTACTGGGAAGTATGAAGGTTGACCGAGCATACCAGCCTCAGCTTCAATACCACCAACACCCCATCCAAGTACGCCGATACCGTTAATCATCGTTGTATGTGAATCCGTCCCAACTAATGTATCTGGGAATGCAACTTGTTCTCCGTCAATGTCACGAACATGAACAACATTCGCTAAATATTCTAAGTTAACTTGATGCACAATACCTGTTGCAGGTGGTACAGCACGGTAGTTATCAAATGCTTTAGTTGCCCAATTTAAGAATTGATAACGTTCTTTGTTACGTGCAAATTCTAATTCCATATTTCGGTTTAATGCCGTTTCATTACCATACGTATCCACTTGAACAGAATGGTCAATTACTAAATCGACAGGTACTTCTGGATTAATTTTAGTAACGTCGCCCCCAACATCATCCATTGCTTTACGCAGTGATGCCAAGTCTACGACTGCAGGAACTCCTGTGAAGTCTTGTAGGATAACACGAGATGGTTTGAAAGGCACTTCTGCATTCGGATCATTTTTTTTGCCCCATTTAACTAAATGTTTAATATGATCTTCGTTAATCACGCGCCCATCATATTGACGTAATACGGATTCTAATAATACGCGAATTGAGTAAGGTAAGTTATTAATTTGACCTAAACCTAAAGATTCTAAAGATTTCAAGCTGTAAAATGTGTACGTCTTGCCGTTTAATTCAAATGTTTGCTTTGATGCTTGTTGTAAATTTGAATTCATGCTCGTTCCCCCTATTTTTTATTATTGCCTTAACGTCTTTATTTTAATACAAATATGAATAAGAAGTAAATATTATCACATTCCAAATAAGCTATACCTTACTATAAGTTTTTCTTATCATAAAATAAAAGCGCACTACTTTTGTGTAAAAAAATACCCCAGGCAAAACGCCTGAGATAGTGTTAAATTATTCATTAGGATGTATTGTATGTTCTGTTTGCTTTGTTCTAAACTTTTTATCCGGTCTTAATGTTAATCCAAGTCGCATTCTTTCTTTATTTCCGTCTTGATAAACTGAAATTAACATTAAGATAAGTACAAACGAGAATGGGAAAGCTGCAATAATTGCTGCACTTTGTAACGCTGTAAGTCCACCTGCATAAATTAAAACAAGTGCAATAAGAGACTGAGCTATTCCCCATATAACTTTAATATAATTAGCAGGTTCTAATGAACCATTTGTTGATTGCATACCAAGTACAAATGTGGCTGAATCTGCAGAAGTAATAAAGAAAGTACAAATTAATGCAAGTGCAATGATTGATAATCCTAAAGCCATAGGTAAATGTTCGAAAATCGCAAATAATTGTGTTTCTACAACCATATCACCAATCTTCGGAAAATCTTTAAATACTTCAATGCCGGTTACGCCAAAAACACTAAACCACAATGCACTAATAATCGTAGGTACTAATAATACACCAATTAAAAACTCTCTAATTGTACGTCCTTTTGATACTCTGGCTATAAATATACCAACAAATGGACTCCAGCTCATCCACCAGCCCCAGTAATAAATTGTCCAGCTATTCATCCATTTATGTTTATTTTCATTTAATGGTGCAACGTCAAAGCTCATACTTAAGAAATTTTGAAGTAAATTCCCAATTGACGTTGAAAACATATTTAAAATTAAAATCGTTGGGCCTAAAAATAATACAGCAATTAATAATATTGAAGCAATAGCAATATTTGCATTACTTAAAATTTGAATACCTTTTGATAATCCACTCCAGGCACTTATCAGGAATAATATTGTAACGATGATAACAATAATGAGTTTGATGTAGAATGTATTTGGCACATTAAATAAATAGTGTAAACCACCATTGATCTGCTGAGCACCCATTCCTAATGAAACTGCAACCCCTACTACAGTTGCAAATACTGCAAGTACATCAATGATCGTTCCGATAAATCCATCTACTTTGTTACCTAAGACGGGTCTTAAAGTTTTAGAAATTAAACCTGCTTCACCTTTTCTAAATTGGGCATAAGCTAATCCTAGCGCAACGACACCATAAGTTGCCCAGGCATGAAATCCCCAATGGAAAAATGTATAGCGAAATGCATCTTTCATTGCCTCATCTGTTTCAGGCTTTGCTTCAGGTGTAGTAATGAAATGACTAAGTGGTTCAGCTGCACCATAGAATACTAGACCAATCCCCATACCGGCACTAAATAACATTGCAAACCAAGAAATCGTACTAAATTCCGGTTTATCTTTGGGACGACCGAGTTTCAATTTCCCGATTGGGCTTAAGATTAAAAATAAACATGTGAAAACAAAAATGGAAGTAATCATAACGTAATACCAGCCAAAATAATTTGAAATCCACTGGTTGATATGGCCTGTCACTTCACTAAATTGCTTTGGTACCAAGACACCAAGTAAAACTGTAATAGCAACTAATGATAAAGCAATGTAAAATACAGGTGTTAACTTTTTACCTTCTTTCATGTAATAACTCCTCTCATAATATATTAAAAACAGTCTATAGTATAACAAAGTGAAAAATTTATTTCAAATAAACACGTTTAATTTTATATTTATACTGAATTTAAGAGGTTTTATGCATATACAAAATCATAAAAATTAAGAAATAATATATCAACTTCATGCATTTAAAAGATAAAAGTAGCATTATTAAAAATATAATAAAATCGTAAACAATTTAAATTCTATTTTATTTAAATATTTCATTTTAAATATTACGTTGCTTTTTCACATAGTAACGTGTAAAATGGAATTATTACAGGAGGTGACTATACATGTCATTATTAAAAGAATTTAAAGAATTTGCTATTAAAGGAAACGTTTTAGAATTAGCTGTGGCCGTTGTTATCGGTGCTGCATTTGGTAAAATCGTTGCTTCATTAGTTGCAGATATTATTATGCCAGTTATCGGTCTTATTTTTGGAGATACTGATTTTGCTTCTTCATGGGCATACAAAGGTATCAAATACGGTGTATTCATACAATCGATTATTGACTTCTTAATTGTTGCAGGTGCAATCTTTATGTTTGTTAAAGTAATCAACAAACTTACTAAAGCGCAACCAAAAGAAGAAACAGTTGAAGAAAACACACAATTATTAACAGAAATCAGAGATTTATTACGCTCTAAATAAATAAAGAGGCTGGGACAAAAGCGTTCAGCAACAAGTAAAAACCGAACATGAACCAAAATCGTTCTTTGATTTTGTGTGATTGTGAGGTTCTTTACCGAAGTTGCTGCTTTTGTTCCGCTGATAATATGGAAAAGAGTTTGAGACATCAAATTATGTCTCAAACTCTTTTATTTTTTATATGGTCCTTCTTTAATCATCGTCTTAACATCTTCTACGATCTCAGCTTTAGGAAATTTCTTATCACCTGTATCCTTACCCGCGTAATCTTTCATAATCACACCATTTTGATCCACTAAATAAAATGATGTCCCGTGTGTCGCCTGATCATTTTGAGGTGTCGGTGGCACGACAATAGTTTTAAAGTTTTCTTCAGCAAACTGACGAATAAATTTCTCATCATAATCTGTTACTGCAGTCCAGACATTTTTCGGTGGGTTATATTGATTAATATAAGTTTTTAATTTTTCGGGTGTATCCTTTTTAGGATCAACACTAAAGCTAATGATGCCATAATCTTTTGAAGATACGCCTTCTTTTTCTAAGGCATCTGCCACTTGACTCATATTATAGGTCATCGGTGGACATACTGTCTTACAATTTGTAAAGATAAAATCAACGAGCCAGACTTTACCTTTTAAATCTTTTTCAGAAATAGTTTTACCTTCTTCATTTTTACCACTAAATTCAGTAATTGTATTGCCAAATAACGACTTCGGTACAATGCGAGAGTTACTACAAGCTGTAATGACAAATAATGCGATTAAAAGTAATGAAATAAAACGTAATTTTTTCATATGTCCCTCCTACTATTTAAATTTAAATATAACAAAGAAATGGGAGATTGAGTATACGATTTATACGAAAGTTTTGACATAATTATTACAATTTAATTCATCCTTTTATTTTATTTCGAATGCTGCAGTACTATTAAATCCATCCGTTGTCACTTTTAAAATGGCTGGGATTCTTTCTTTTAATAATTGAACGTGACTAATCATCCCAACAAGCTTACCCGATGTTTGAAGTTCTATGAGTGCGTTAATGGCAACTTCTAATGTGTCATTATCCAGTGTACCAAATCCTTCATCAATAAATACCGCTTCTAAATGGATACCACCTGAAATCTGCATAACAAAATCAGAAAGTCCAAGTGCAAGACAAAGTGACGCTAAAAAGGTTTCTCCGCCAGATAAAGAAGAAATATTTCTCGTCTGATTGGCATTATAATCGAATACCTCAATAATTAAACCTTGTTTTCCTCCACCTTCTTTTTCATTTTTACGGCATAATTCATATCGATTGCTGGTCATTTGTTTTAATCGTATATTAGCGCGAATTAATGTTTGTTCTAAATAATACATTAATACATAGGATTCAAGATCAATTTTTTTAGTATGATGACCATTTAACACATCACTGAGCAATACTAGTGAACGAATATCTGAAGATTGACTTTCATAATTTGAAAGCATTGATTCAAGCTTCGTCATATGTTCACTATATCGTTTATATTGTTCTTGTAATGTTGATAGCTTCGTATGTAGACGATCCACCAAATTCATCAATTCATGATGGGTACGATTCATTTCTTCCATGTCTGGCATGCTTTTGTCGTTAATCAATTCAGTTAATCTGTTTTGTTCATGGCTAAGCGTTGTCATACGTTCGTTAAATGCTTTGATTTCTATTTCATATTGTCCTATTAATTGTGGAATATCTGCTGAACGATAGCGAACTAGTATATCTTCTGGTATACGATATTGACTGATACGTTCTTCAAGTTTATTGATTTGTATGTCTATTTCTTTTAATTGGTTTGAAACATTCGTGATATTTTCTTTAAGACTTATATTTTTCCTAACATGTTGTTCTAATTGCTTTTCTGCATTTAAAAGATTCGTTTCATATGCTTCATAAGCACTTTTGTATTCGTACCATTGGTGTTCAAACTGTTGATAATTGATAGCACCCGTTTCATCTAAAAATTGTTTTTCTGATGCTTTATGCATATCATTTTGTAAAATCAATTGGTTCAAATCGTTTTTCTTTTTTTCAAGTTCTTGTGATACGTCATGCATTCTTTGAATAGCTTCATGCGTCTTTTCAAGTTGCTTATCTAACGCATTATTGTCAAGATTATATTTTTCTATTTCATTTTGATAATGCTTAATATTATCATCTATTAAAGCTTGATAATGCTCAGTAAATTTTGCAATATTTAAAATCAGTTCAATTTTCAATGGGTCATACTTCGCTGCATTAATTTGTGCATTTATTTTTTCACATTGCACGATGAAGTCATTTGAAAAATGAATGCGTTCCTTCATTTCAGGTATCGTCTCTATGCCTGAAATATAAATATTAAGCGCTGTATAATGTTCGTCATAAAGTTTTTGATACGCTTGTAAATTTGTTTGATGTCGATGTGCTTTGATATGCGTTTGATTATCTAAACGTTTTACAATATTTGAACATACTGGACATCTATCACCTTCTGATAATGTTGATTTGATTGATTCTATCGCCTCTATATCCTGAACTTGTTCACTGCTATTAAGCGATTTTAATGCGTTTTTTTCAGTAATGATTTTTTCTTCTAAAGCATAACATTCTTTTTGATGACGCAAGATTTTTTCTAAATGAAGTAGCGTTTTATTAACATTCGACTGTTGTATACGTAATTTTTCAATAATGCCATGCGTCGAATTGACTTGGCTGTCATTTTCAAGTTGTTTATGTTTTAACTTGAGCTGCTGCTCTTCCAGACTTTTAATATCACCTAAATTCTGCTGTAAAACTTTAATCTCATTTTCAAGTTGCAGAATATTTGATGTGTTTTGTGTTATTGCTTTACTTAAATTTTTATAAAAATTATCCAGGTATCGTTCATTTTTGATGACAAACTTCTTATATTCTTGCATCTTTATTTGATTATGTGATAAATCTTTAATACTTTTTTTCTTATTGCTTATCTCTGTTTGACTTGTTAATAATTGTTCTTCCAAAGATTTTAAAAGTCCCTGTTGTTCAAGTTTTTTTTCCTGTTGATGCGACAAATCACCTTTTGTGACCTGATAGTGTTCCAGTTGAATTAGAAATTTTAAGTCTTGTTCTTTTAATTTTATCGATGCTTCAGAATTTTTAACTTCTTGCAATTGTGCATTTACCCTTTTGAGGTTTTCAATATTTTCTTTCAGTTGCTGTGCAGTTTTTAATTCTACTGCGTAAACTTGCAGTCTTTCACGTGATTGTGCGTGTTCTTCTTTTATTAAGTTGATTGTCTCATAGAGTTCTATTAAAGCGCTTTGAATCCTCAAGTGTTTCTCCTGATACGATAATTCACTTGGTACAGTCACTAAGTTTTCAAATAAACTAAACTGTACGCCAAGCTCCGCTTCGAGTTGCTGAATCAACTGTTGTGCATTTGATACGTTATCTCTTAGCAGAATTGAAAGTTGCTGAATTTTTGTCGTATCAAATAAAGACCTTAAGATGTCTGATTTTTCTTTCGACCCAGAAACAAGTAGTGATTTAAATTCACCTTGTGGTAGTATAAATATTTTTCTAAACTGTGCTGCATTAAGTTTAACGATATCCATGATGACTTTTTCTCCGGTTGTCACTGTAGAGGCTAATAAATGTTTTTCACCATTGATAATTTCGTAGACACTTAATTGTGATTTTGTTTTCGAAGTGTTTCCACTTTTTTTATAGGGGACATTTCGATGTATTTCATACTGTTTATGCTGCATGAAGAAACTAAATTTAACTTCTGTTGGTTCATCATCTGAAGCAAATATATTTCTTAAATTTGATTCACCTCTATCCGAGGTAGACGCTTTACCAAATAAAGCGTACATCATACCATCAAAGATTGTTGTCTTACCTGCACCCGTTTTGCCACTGATCAGAAACAATTTATGATTTTTAAGATGATTAAAATGAATGGTTTCATTTTTAAACGGACCAAACGCTTTAAGTTGTAAATAGTTAGGCCTCACTTGTCTCACCTCCATGATTAAGCAATTGATTAATCATATCTTTTTGTATGTTATCTAAATGCGTATCTGTCATTTCGTGATAAAATGTTTCAATTAACGCCATTGTACTTAGCTGTGTTACATCCCTGGAGACGGTTTGGTGATCAACTTCCCTTAATATTGGCTTCAGCTCTAAAAGATTAGGATATTTTTGTTTAAGTTTTGTCATGGGTTCATTGATTGCTTCCATCTCACTCAGCTCTAATTTCAAATACGCATCGGGATTTATACCTAGACGCATGTCCATTGCTTCATTAAACGTTCCACGACCAACTTCTAATTCGCGTTCATACTTTAATGCATGGAAACTAACTGTTTTACTTTCAAGATCAATAATGCGATACCCTTTCCTTTGATTAATTTCAGAAAACGAATACTTCATAATACTCCCACTATAAAATAATTTATTACTACGAATCGCATCTGGTGTGTGTAAATGTCCAAGCAGCGTGTAATCAAATGGTTCAAATATTCCTTCTTGGACGTTCTCTGCATTCCCAATCACAAGTTCTCTTTCAGATGCTGTTTCAGTACCACCTGAAACAAATAAGTGGCTGACTAAAATATTGATAGAATCATTATCAAGACAATCACATATTTTATTGATTATCGCTTGATATGTATCATTATGAGTGGTAATGGATTCGTCGCTAAAATAATAACGTGCATATGCAGGCTCTATGTAAGGTACTAAATAAAACGTAACATCATTTATTCTAACAGGATTAAAAGAGTCTTCTAAAGCTGTAGATAAATGATAATCAAATTGTTTAAAGTAACTTTTCGCATGCCCCAGTCGTTCTGCGCCGTCATGATTACCACTTACTGCAAGCACAGGAATTTTTCTATCAATATTAACTGTCAGTAGAAATGATTCATATACTTGCATCGCTTCTTTAGAAGGTATCGAACGATCGTAAATATCACCTGCAATAATTAGGACATCTATGTTTTCCGCATCAATGCGTTCAATGATCTGATTGAGTACTTTACGCTGCTCATCTAACATAGAATGTTGATGAATGGTTCTACCGATATGTAAGTCTGCTATATGCATGATCTTCATCTTATTTCACCTCATTTTTTATTATACAAAAAACACATCCCTAATTATAGGGATGTGCCGGTGGTGGTATAATCTCTAATTAATTATTGTTCCAGATCAAATAAAAGTGTTTCTACTTTATCAACGATTTTAGCAGATTGAACTTGAACGGGTTGCCCAGCATTCGTAATAAAGTATTTAGCATTAACAATATTCTCCATTACTTGCATAACACTTTCGCTAGTTAAATTTTCTTTTGGCTGTTGAATTGAGAATGTATAGTGCTTTCCAGTATCCGTTAAAAAATTCATTTGTAATGTTTTCATCTATATTGACCTCCTTTTATTTTATAGCACTGCTTTTGTTTCTACTTTATCAATCTTGACATAAACTTCACCTGTCAGTTCACTGATTAAATCAGAAAATGCTTGAATCTCTGCATCAATTAAATCCATACGAACTTGATTGAAACGTCTTGCTTTAAATATTTCTTTACCGTCAGCTTTTGTTTCTGCTACATACAATAAATTTAATACAACTTCTTTCAACATATTATCACCTCCTTTACACACTATATATCGATTCATTAATTAGGCATGGACACATATTTTTTAAATCTATATAATGTGAAGTGAGGTGAAAGACATGAACGATTGGTTTATGATATTTATATTGCTTTGGACCATTCTTTTTATGGCGTTACTTACGATTGGCGGCTATTTTATGTTCCGTAAGTTTTTAAAACGTATGCCTAAAGAAGATGGTAAAAGTGAATTAGACTGGCAAGACTACTATATACATAAAGCACTACCACTATGGGGAGATGAGGCAAGAGCACTATTAAATGAACTCGTATCTCCTGTGCCTGAACTCTTTCGGGAGGTAGCCAAGGAACGTATTGCTGGTCGCATTTCTAAAATTGCATTAGATGAATCCGCAACAAAAATAGAACTCGATCATATTTTAAGAGGCTATATCATTGCAACACCTAAACGCGACCATCCATTTATGAAGAAAAAATTAAATCAACTTGGTATCGATTACGCACCCTATGAAGATTATTTCAAATATGCAGATGATGAGAAACAAAAATTTTCTATATTTGACCACTCAAAAATTGTACAACAAGAAAAACAAAATAAAACTGAGTAGCAATTCATAAGCTACTCAGTTTTATTTTGTTTATCAATTGAACAATTAAACAGTCAATGTTTTTTCAAGTTTCTTAAACTTAATATACATCGCAATACGCCACGGTACAATCATACTAAACGCAAGTAAAAAGAACATTCCTGCAAGTTCACCTGGATGAATGGTGCTGCTTAAGAAAAACTTCATTACACTTCGTATTATAAGTAATGAAACAAGAATGAGTGGAAATAATTTAGAACGTTTCATATAAATTTGGTTATTCATCACTACAAAATTTGATGTATAGATTAAAAATAAAGAAAAAAACATCCCAACAATGATAGCCTCTAAAATCTCAAGTGGTGTCAATCTAAAATAAGGAACAACATACATGACTGCACCTGTCGACATAAAAATTGGCGGCAAAATAATCTTCTTTACATTTGTCGGATAATTTTGCGCCTTCATTCTAACAATGATAACTGCTGTCCCCATAAATAAAGCGACAAGCATTGATATTGCAAAATACATATCCATCCTTCTTTCTAACTAAAAAATTGTGTGATTGCTGTCAGTTTATCAAAGAATAATAATAATCCCATGATGATCATCATCACACCACCAATTTTAGTAATTGTTTGACTATATTTCTTTAATATATTAATTTTTGTAATAAAGAATGTCAATAAGAAAAATGGAATACAAAATCCTAATACATATGCAATCATATATACTAATGCAAGGGATTGATTGACTGCCGCTAGTGAAAATATCGTGCCAATAATGGGTCCCATACATGGTGTCCAACCCGCTGCAAATGCAATACCTATAAGTAAAGTTCCGATTAATCCAGTTGGCCTATTTTTAAATTCAAATTTTCTATCCTTCATTAAAAATTGCGGATTAAAGATACCTAGAACAACCAGCCCAAATATTATACATAATAATCCACCCGTCATACGTATTGTATCATCATAAGATTGAAGGATATCAGAAACAATCCCTAATCCTACACCTAAAGAAATATAAACAATAGAGAATCCAATTAAGAAAAATAGTGTATGTAGCAATGCCTGTCTATCCATTTTATTATGCTTTAAATCGCTATAACTAACACCTGTTATATAAGATAAAAAAGCAGGATAAATTGGCAAGACACACGGTGAAATAAAGCTCAAAATACCAGCGCCAAAAGCAACGGCTATTGTAATATCCCCCATAATTAACCTCCATTCTCACTCATTTTAACAAATATAATATACCTTTGTACGTTTATTTTTGAACGAAATGTGACATAAATTTTACGACACCGAACAATTATTATAGATTATACACCATTTTCTCACTTTATATTTATTAATAAATAAAAACGAACACTTTGGAAATCCCTCCGTGTTCGTTTTAAAATTGATAGCACATTTATAACCTAACGATAACCGTCACGTCAATTCATGTATTATTTTAAATTTTGATTCATATTACGATTCATCATTTGCATCATTTGATTAATTTTCTTTTGAGATGGTTTTTGTCCCATTTGCATCATCATCATACGTAACATTTCTTCATTGATTGGTGGATTTTTCTTTAAGTAATCCATCATATATTTACGTGCTAAGAAGAAACCACCAGCCGCACCTGCAGCTAATGCTAAAATAACTATTAATATCCAAATCCAGGTTGCCATTCAATTCACCCACTTTCTCATTCTTTTAAAAGTTTACTAAATTAAAGCATAATTTTCAATAGTTATTTACATCATAAAAAGAAGACTGATTCAATCAGTCCTCTTTTTATATCAATTAAAGACTTAAAGCAGTCTCTACAACATTGTCAACAGTAAAGCCGTATTTTTCCATAACCATCTCACCTGGCGCACTAGCGCCGAATTGATCAATTCCAATCACTTTACCGTTTAATCCCACATATTTATACCAAGGCGATGTCGCACCCATTTCGATAGCAACGCGTTTTGTTATCGATTGAGGTAATACTTCATCTTTATAGCTGTCATCTTGCGCATCAAACATTTGTGTATTAGGAATAGATACAACTTGTACGCCTTTACCTTGGGCTTCTAAAGCTTTTCCTGCTTCTACAGCTAATCCAACTTCAGAACCTGAAGCAATTAACAATATTTCAGGTTGCTCAGATTGATAAACAACATAGCCACCTTTACGTACGCCTCTTTCCACTAATGCTTCAGATACATCTGTAACATTTAAATTTTGACGTGTTAGTACTAAAGCTGTTGGAACGTCTTTTGACTCTAAAGCCACTTTCCAGGCAACACGTGATTCATTCCCATCTGCTGGTCGAATCACATTTAAGTTAGGAATCGCACGAAGCCCTGCTAACTGTTCAATCGGTTCATGCGTTGGACCATCTTCACCAACAGCAATTGAATCATGAGTAAACACATAAGTTACAGGTAAGCCCATTAATGCTGATAATCGAACGGCTGGTTTTAAATAGTCACTGAAAACGAAGAATGTCGCACCATAAACTTTTAAACCACCATGTGCTGCCATACCATTTAATGCTGCACCCATCGCAAATTCTCTTACACCAAACCAGATATTTTTACCCTCAGGTGTCTCAGCCGAGAAATCTGCTGTAGCTTTAATGTTTGATTTATTTGAAGAAGCTAAATCAGCTGAACCGCCAAAGAATGAAGGCACTGTTTTAGCAATTGCCTGAATCATTTCCCCAGATGTATTTCGTGTTGCTGCTGATGAACCAACTTCGTATTTTGGCAATTCAGCATCATAATTATCTGGTAAGTCTCCATTAACTGCTAATTCAATTTGTGCTGCCAATTCAGGATGTTTCTCTTTATATACTTCAAACTTTTTATGCCATTCAGTTTCTGCTTCATTTGCACGTTTTAGCATCGTATTATTAAAAATATCATAAACAGATTGCGGTACATTAAAGTTTAAATTCGAATCTAAACCATATGTTTCAAACGCTAAAATTCTTTCTTCATTTCCAAGTGGTGCACCATGAACACCATTTGTCCCTTGACGGTTAGGAGAACCATAGCCAATAATCGTTTTAATTTCTATAATTGAAGGTCTATCTGAAAGCTTTGCTTGATGAATTGCTTTATCAATTGCTTCACAATCATTTCCATCTTCAACTAAAATATGTTCCCATCCATATGCTTCAAAACGGCTTTTGATATCTTCTGAGAATGCTTTATCTAGGTCACCATCTAGTGAAATATCATTTGAGTCATACAGAGCAATTAATTTATTTAACTTTAAGTGACCTGCTAAACTCGCAGCTTCATGTGAAATACCTTCCATTAAGTCACCATCAGATACAAGTGCATACGTATAGTGATCAACAATATCAACATCTTTGTTATATGTTGCTGCTAAATGTTTTTCTGCCATTGCAAAACCAACACTCATGGCGAACCCTTGCCCTAAAGGTCCTGTCGTAATTTCAACACCTTCTGTATGTCTATATTCTGGATGTCCTGGTGTCTTTGAACCCCATTGTCTGAAGTTTTTAAGTTCATCTAATTCCAGACCACCTGACACATGCAATAATGAATAAAGTAACGCAGAACCGTGTCCTGCAGAAAGTATAAAGCGATCTCTATTAAAGAAATTACTTGAACGCGGATTGAAATTTAAGTGACGTGTCCATAAAGTATATGCAAACGGTGCTGCACCCATTGGTAACCCTGGATGACCAGAATTTGCAGCTTCAATTTGGTCAATACTTAACGCTCTAATTGTATCAATTGCTAATTGATCTTCCTTTGTAAACATAACTATTTCTCCTTTTAATTGCTATATTTTAGTGTGATAAATTATCACATTAATCACGAATGTTATTAAGACGTTGAATCATCTTAACTTTTTCTGGTGTTACATCATTACCTTCAGGATCAATTACTTTTGCATTTTCAATTGTTTTTTGAAATGAATTTCTAAATGTTTGAAGATATTCTTTACGTAGTAACGTCTGTTCTCGCCCTTCTTCTTCAGTTAAACCAACACTTTTCTTTTTTTGTGCAAGTTCATTTATTCTATTCATTTTTTCTTGTTCTAACATATACTCATTCCTTTCCATTTAAAGATACCAAAAAAAGCGCGTGAAACCAACTGGTCACACTCGCTTTTTATTAAAAATCAATGACAATATTAATTGACGACACCTAGTACTTCACCATTTTGAACAGGATCATGTACAACTTGTGTCTGATGAACTGTATTAGAATGTTGTTCGCCTACTTGTTCTGTTAAACTTGATGTTTGATTATAAATATATTCTGCTTGTGTCATATATAAAAGGCCAAAGACGGTAATCACTATAAATAATAAAAGATACATTAAAAATTCTTTAGAAATTGTAAGGGTCATATTCATTTCCTCCTAGAACATTTGTTTGTATTTATACAATAACAGAACATCTGTTCTTAGTCAACAAAAATACGAACAAATGTTTGTTACATGCGAACGTATATGCTATAATATGTGTAACACCAATGCTAAGGAGTGTTTATAAGAATGAGAGAATTAACAAAAAGGCAAGAAGAAATATATGAATATTTAAAACATGTGGTTTCTACAAAAGGATATCCTCCAAGCGTAAGGGAAATCGGCGAAGCCGTTGGACTTGCATCATCTTCAACTGTTCACGGACATCTTTCACGATTGGAAGAAAAAGGATATATCAAGCGTGATCCAACAAAACCACGCGCGATTGAAATTGTATCAGATGAAACGCCACGAGATTTTTCTGAAACGATACACGTACCAGTCATTGGTAAAGTTACTGCTGGTGTTCCGATTACCGCAATTGAAAATGTAGAAGAATATTTTCCTTTACCTGCCCATTTTACGAGCAGTCATAATAGTGATATTTTTATTTTGGATGTTGTGGGTGAAAGTATGATTGAAGCAGGTATCTTTGATAAAGATAAAGTCATCGTCAGAAGACAATCCATCGCTGAAAATGGTGACATTATCGTTGCGATGACAGATGAAGATGAGGCAACGGTCAAACGTTTCTATAAAGAAAATAATAGATATCGTCTTCAACCAGAAAACAGTTCAATGGAACCAATTTATCTGGATTCTGTAACAGTTTTAGGTAAAGTCGTTGGTCTTTTTAGAGAATTTTAAAATAGTATACGACTACATCATAGTAAAACCCGGAAACAATCATTATATTTGATTGTTTCCGAGTTTTGGTTTTGATTATATTTTATCTTTTATTTTCTACCAATAATTTCTTTAACTTGTTCTAATATATCAACATGTTCTTTTGTTTGTCTTTCCATGTTACTAACCCCTTGTTTCATTATTATTAATTTCATCCTTATATTCTATACATACCCTAACATACAGCCAATGAAACAACATTTGCTTTAATTTTATTCTAAATATATTATAGAAGACATTTGAAATATCTTCAAATATTATGCAAATATTAGTCAAATCACTTAAAAGCATTTCATTTCACTGATATAATAAATTTAAAGGAGGCGAATACGATGTAAAAAAGATTAGCAAGATCAACAACAGATCGATATTTAGCTGGTGTTTTAGGAGGAATTGCAGAATATCTTAATATGGATCCAACACTACTGCGTGTATTATTTATTATTATTTCATTTTTAACTGTTAACATCCCTACTTTTACCATTTATGTACTACTCGCCATTTTCATGCCTAAAGATGTAGATATTATTGATCGCTATTAATCGTCCTATATGAAAGATGCAGACCCAATATAAGTCACTCTATTGTGATTTATATTGGGTCTGCATTTTTCATTTCTATTGCCATGTTTGAATAATCATTAATATTAGAGATGCAATTTATTAAGAAATGCCACACCAACAAAACCGATGATGAGCAATAAAATCGTTACTTTATCATCTATTATCATTAATCCATACCGACATACAAATAGTATAAGTGCATATAAAAATAATACTAAAATTTTGATTTGCTGATTTGTCATATAAGTTCTCTCCCTATTTGCAATGTATCTATATCATACCATTTTTAATCACTTGTTTGTAAAATATAAATAGTAATTATTCCTATTTACATTATCTAAAATTTAATTTAATATTAAATCGTAATGATTTCGAAAAGGAGAAATAATATGAATAAAAATATTTTAAGTTGTATTTCTGTATTGTCTTTAAGTCTACTGATCACAGGGTGTCAAAATGATAATGATAAAAAAGAAATAACAAATGAAAGTTCATCTCAACATGAGCACCACGAAAAAGAACATCAACATGCACATCACCACGGTCATGAAATGACACCTGAACAGCAAAAAATATATAAAGGCTTTTTTAAAGATGCGCAAGTTAAAGATCGTCCTCTGACAGATTGGGAAGGAGATTGGCAATCTGTATATCCATATTTAAAAGATGGTACTTTGGATGAAGTCTTTCAACATAAAGCAGAACTTGATAAGAATAAAACAGCAAATGAATTTAAAGACTACTATACGACTGGCTATAAAACAGATGTTACCCGTATTAAAATTGGAGAAAAAGAAATATCGTTTTATAAAAATGATAAAAAAGCAACCGCTGAGTACATGTATGATGGCAAGGAAATTCTTAAATATGAAGCTGGTAATAGAGGTGTACGTTATATCTTTAAAAAAGTAAGTGGCGATGACATTGCACCAAAATATATTCAATTTAGTGATCATATTATTGCACCAGAAAAGGCGCTTCACTTCCATATTTATATGGGCGATGATAAAGCACAATTGCTTAAAGAAATGGATAATTGGCCGACATATTACCCGAGTGACTTAAAAGGTTCAGAAATTAAAGAAGAAATGCTTGCGCATTAGTCTATTTTTTAAAATCAAAAAGAAGCAATCCATTTTGAATTGGATTGCTTCTTTTTGATTGATTTAAACAAGCCAGAAATTAAAAGTATGCATTAAAATGATAATACTTAATACGATTAAAAACATTAATAAATAGAACTGTCGATGACGTATATTCCCAAACAAAGCACTCATATATAAACCTAATAAAGTTGTTACATAGAGTAACATCTGTACATACAAATTAATCTGACCTCTACCATGAATAAATGGAACAAATACTAATAATAAAACACTAAGTATCAATAATAAGATAACTGAAAATCGATACATATTTTACCTTCCTTTTACATTACAATGACATTAAATAAATGATTGTCTAAATCTTTAAATGACATGCCATAATAACCGTTTTTTTCACCGGGTGCACTTAAGATTTTACCACCAAACTGTTCAATTTTTTGTGCAAATTGATCAACTGCCTCACGACTCTCCATATCAAATGAAATAATGGTTTCCGGATAATCATCTTGCGCTCTTAATGGTCCACCAATAAAACCTTCAAGAATATCTTTTCTAAACAAACAAATGACTTGCTTATCTATCATAATACCCGCTAATGTTTGATTATCAGATCGTTCTTCATTAATTTCAAATCCAATATTTCTATAAAATTCCGTTGAAGCTTCGATATTCACAACAGGTAAATTTATCCAATATGATTTCATACACTGCTCCTTATCTTGATTGATGTAAATTAATCAATGGGACACTCGATTTTATCACTTGATTCGATACAATCAAATGTTTTAATTCATCTGCAATATCGAGCTGATTTAAGTAATCAAAATCCAGCCATGCATAGGGTGCGCGTACTTTGAATTCTTTTTCATTTTTTGCATTGAAAACAAATGCCGTATCATTTGCAGTTACTTTTCTAAATAGAGTTTTAAACTCCTTTTCTTCCTCAACAACAAACAGTATTCCACCGACTTTAATATCATGATTTAATTTCCTCGCAAATTGTTCTGCTGTTGCTTTAATGGTTGTTTGTCCTGATTTTACAACACTTGGTAATTTCATTTGTTTATTGCCAAAGTCCTGCACGAGTATTTTATCATCTGTTGTTATAAGTAAGGACGCTGATATTTTCTCTTTCATATGTTACTCCTTTACGTTATTCAGTAATGTAATTTTCAACATAAAATGGTTGATTAAATTGATTAAAACTCACACCTATACCAATCGTTTCATATTCCGGTTTTAAAATATTTTTTCGATGGCCTAAACTATTCATTAAGGCATGGTGCGCATCGATTGGCGAACGTTGACCAAAAGCTAAATTTTCTCCAGCAAATCGATAATTAATTTGTCCTCTTTTTATCCGATCAAAAGGCGATTCATTTTGCTTATTATAATGACTAAAGTAATGATTTTGTCCCATATCAAAGGCATGTAACTGTGCAACATATTGAATATTTTGCTTTGGTTTTAATGTATTGAGCTGATATGTAGCTCGTGTCGCATTTATTAATACGCGTTGCATTTTTTTATAATCTTCCAAAAGTCGATGCGTTGGGAGAGCGTAGTAAGATGGTTGCTTATCATACGCTTTTTGACTTACAACTTTCAAAGCAGTTACAGTATTACTTTTATATTTATCATAGTATATTGTTAAATAATTTGCATTTATTTCATACGACATCTGATGCTTTTTATCCAGGGTCAATTGATAGTTTTTCCCTTTTGACATTGCGCGTTTCTGTCCTAATACATTTCTCACTTCTGAAGGTGTCATGCCAAATTTGACTTTATATTGCGTATCACTTTTGGATTGATGCAGATAAATCCCTTCAACACGATTCTTAATTAACATAACCAAAATTAAATCAGTTTTATTTTGAAAATACACAGACCAATGATGTCCATATTCATTTGATAAATGTGCGACAGGTTTGCCGAGTATCGCATTCACTTCTTTACGCGTCATCCCCATCTGAATATCAATCAACTTGAAATCATTTTGATTTGTTTGAGTATATTGACTTGCACTCAACTTTTCAATGGAAGTTCTCATCATTGCTTTATGATATAAAATTAATTCATCCGATAATTGAAAAATTTTCAAAGGAAATATTAGGATAAAGATAATAAGTAGTAAGGTTAAAATAAAATGTTTCATTTAACACCTCAATAAATATTAAAAGCATACACAAAGTGTATGCTTTTAATTATAACAAATAAAATATTGTTATGCGTTATTAATAATCTTTATCTCCATTGAAAATAGAATTTTTTACGATAACATAATCAACCGTCGTTATCGCTTTAAGATCTTTTCCACCTGCATATGAAATAGAAGACTGTAAGTCTTGTTCCATTTCAATTAACTTATCTTTTAAAGAACCTTTATGTTCAACAAATAACTTTTTACCTTCTACATTTTTACGTTCACCTTTTTGGTATTCAGATGCACTACCGAAATATTCTTTATATAACTTACCATCTTTTTCAATTGTTTCACCAGGTGACTCTTCATGTGCTGCAAGTAACGATCCTATCATCACCATTGAAGCACCGAAACGAATTGATTTCGCGATATCCCCATGTGTTCTGATACCACCATCAGCGATTAAAGGTTTACGTGCAGCTTTCGCACATAATCGTAAAGCAGCGAGTTGCCATCCACCTGTACCAAAGCCTGTCTTAATTTTTGTAATACATACACGCCCTGGGCCAATCCCAACTTTCGTTGCATCAGCACCTGCATTTTCCAATTCACGTACAGCTTCTGGTGTACCTACATTACCAGCGATTAAAAATGTTTCTGGAATATGCTTTTTAATATGATGAATCATTTCAATAACCTGATCTGAATGTCCATGTGCAATATCAATCGTCATATATTCTGGTATCACTTTTTCTTTTGCTAATGTCTCAACAAATTCATATTCACCAGGTTTAACACCAACAGAAATTGAAGCATATAAACCTTGTGCATGCATTTTCTTAATAAAAGGAATACGTGCTGCTTCATCGAATCGATGCATAATATAAAAGTATTGATTTCTAGCAAATTGTTCAGCAAGTTCTTCATTAATTACTGTTTGCATATTAGCAGGTACAACAGGTAATCTAAACTTTAATGGTCCAAACTGTATAGATGTGTCACATTCAGAACGGCTTTTAACTATACATTTATTTGGTATTAACTGAATATCTTCATAATCAAATACATCTTGCATAAAACAAACCCCAAATCACTAATTATTTTACACGAATAATGTGGTAGAACAATTAAAAATTATTCGTCCAAAAGACACTTTAACCTTGTTTTAGACAAAAGTAAAGAAAAAAATAAATAAACGAATAAGGTTAACTTTCCTTATTCGTTTATTGCACTAAAGATTATTTTAATTGATCATTTACCAACTCGACTTTTTAACTCCTGGTATTTGCCCTTTATGAGCAAGTTCTCTAAATGCAATTCTTGAGAGTCCAAATTTTCTGTATACACTTCTTGGTCTACCCGTAACTTCACAACGTGTTGTAAGTCGAGAAGGTGATGAATCGCGTGGTAATTTTTGTAATCCTTCATAATCACCTGTCGCTTTCAATGCTGCTCTTTTCTCTCTATATTGTTCAACACATTGACGACGTTTCGCTTCTTTTGCAATTTTTGATTTTTTTGCCATTACTTTTCCTCTTTTCTTATTATATTTTTCTTATTTGCCAACCATAAGGATCTTTAAAACTTTCCCAGTCTTCATCTATTTCGTTCATTTTAAGTAGACATTCATCTAATTGTGAAGTAATTGCTTCAACATCTAAATCTGTTCCAATAATCACAACCTTTGTATGTCGATCGCCATATTCTAAATCCCACGATTCCAATACTTCTGGTCGTTCTGATAAAATTCTATCTTGCTCAATCTGTGGCATCGCTGCGACCCAAAATGTTATCGGATTAATCTCAACAGAGGGTCCGGCTTGTGAAAATAAACAGGCAACCGTATTATAATTCGCTAACCATGCTATACCTTTAGCTCGCACGATACTCTTATCAATGGATTGACTCCAATTATAAAACCGTTCTGGATGGAATGGTAACGTTCTATGATAAACAAATGAACTAATTCCATATTCTTCAGTTTCAGGGGTATGTTGCTGATGTCCACCTTCTGTTAATTCTTTTATCCATCCTGCTGAATCTGCTGCTTTTTCAAAATTAAATAAGGATGTATTAAGAATATCCTTAGGATTCACTTTAGAATGTGTTGCTTCGATAAAGTGGGCCGTTGGTTGTAATGTTTCTAAAACTTTAATTAATTTACCTTTTTCATCTTCACTTATCAAGTCTACTTTATTTAATATTAATACATCACAAAATTCTATTTGATCAATTAATAAATCTGCAATTGAACGATCATCTTCTACACTTATTGCTTCCTTACGATCCAATAATGAATCACCAGATTGAAAATCTTTCATAAACCTATA
Source organism: Macrococcoides caseolyticum (assembly GCF_021366795.1). GTDB lineage: Bacteria > Bacillota > Bacilli > Staphylococcales > Staphylococcaceae > Macrococcoides > Macrococcoides caseolyticus_A. The sequence continues at coordinate 47,135 of NZ_JAHCPS010000006.1, forward strand.
TGCATCAACGACAGTTACCATTGTGTCTAATCGACAGAATTCTGTTAAATCAATATTTAATTCTTCATCAACATATGAAAATGTTTGAGCTACAGGAACCGGCTCAGATATACCTGTCGACTCAATAATGATATAGTCAATGTTCCCTTTTAATGCAAGTTTCTTCACCTCTATTAATAAATCTTCTCTTAAAGTACAACATATACAACCATTTGATAGTTCTACTAGTTTTTCATCTGTTCGTGTTAATTCACTACCATTTGCAATCAAATCCGCATCAATATTTACTTCACTCATATCATTAACGATGACTGCAATTTTCATATCCTTTGTTTCATTTAAAATATGGTTTAATAATGTCGTTTTTCCTGCACCAAGATAGCCACTTAGTACTGTAACAGGAATCTTTTTCATTGTTCCATCTCCTAAATCGTAATAGTTACGATTTAAAATATAACATAACCAACTCACATTGTAAATCAATAAAAAAGAGCTCAGCATTACTGAGCTCAAAAAATTATTTGTTGTTCAAAGCCTTATCTAAAGATTTAATATTTTCTTTCATTAAATCCTGGTACTTAACATCTTTAGCATCTTTATCCGTTAATACAGACATATTATGGAAAGGTGCAGCTTTAGCATTTGTTTTGTTCTTAATGATATCAACTGATTTTGTTGGTATATTTTGTTCATATAAAATTACAGTTGCTTTTGATTTATTCACATTATTAATCATATTAATAATGTCGCTTTGTGATGGTTCTTCATTATTCATACCAGAAACACCTTCTTGTTTAAATCCATAACGTTTCGCTAAATATCCAATAGAGTCATGTGAAATAAATACAGTGTCCTGTTTTTTATCTTTTGAGATTTCTTTAAGTTCTTTATCGATTTCGTCAATATCTTTCACTAGTTTATTGTAATTTTCAGTATATGTTTTTTCATTCTTTTTATCTTTTTTAATGAGTTCATCTTTAATCGTTTTTGCAAATGCTTTATTTAATACTGGATCTAACCAAACATGCGGATCTTGTGCACCATGGTCATGCCCTTCGTGCTCATGGTCATGTCCTTCGTGTTCGTGGTCATGTCCCTCATGCTCATGACCTCCTTCATGCCCATGTTCATGATGATGTGCCTCACCTGATAATAAATCATGTTCGTCAATTGACTTAGCTAATTCAACAGTATTTTTATTTTTTGCTGATTTAGCAATTTTACCAGCAACTTGATCAAGCTCTGCACCAGAATAAATAAATAAATCACTTTTTGCAACATTCATCGTATCTTTTTGTGTCGGTTCGAATGAATGAATATCAATACCATTTGGATAAATACTTTTAACTTCAACGTGTTCTCCACCAATTTGCTCAATCATGCTTTTATATGGGAACACCGTTGTATAAACCTTTAATTTTCCATTTGAGCCTTTGTCTCCATTTGTATTGCCACATGCGGTCATTATTACTAAACTCGCAATTAATAATAATGAAAATAATTTCTTCATAACTTCATCTCCTATTTCGTAATCATTACGCTTTAACATTCTAAACCTATTATAATCTAAATGCAATAGTAAATTCTACTGGTAGATTATTTTTTTCATTATTCATTTAGAAAACAAATTTTTTTGAAATTTAGCCTTTACAAATCAAATTTTTCAGCGTATTATAGTAAATCGTAAAGATTACGAATTGGAGGCAACAACTTGAAAGTCCCTATTACAGTATTAAGTGGTTTCTTAGGAAGTGGTAAAACAACATTACTTAATCATATATTAAAGAATAACGAAAATAAGAAAATTGGCGTTATCGTCAATGATATGAGTGAAGTGAATGTTGATGCAGATTTAGTTCAAATGTCACGTACAGATGAAAAAATGATACAACTTCAAAATGGTTGCATCTGTTGTACATTAAGAGAAGATTTATTAATCGAAATTGATAAATTAGTGAAAAACAGTGAATTAGATTACATTGTTATTGAATCAACAGGTATTTCTGAGCCAGTACCCGTCGCTCAAACATTAACACTTAATGATGAAGTGCTCAATATCAATTTAGCTGAAACAACGATTTTAGATACAATGGTAACAGTTGTTGATGCCAATCGTTTCTGGGATGACTATGCTTCAGGCGACTCATTGCTTGATCGTAAAATGGCAAATGATGAAACGGATACACGTGAAGTCATTGACTTATTAATCGATCAGATTGAATTTGCAAATGTCATTCTATTAAATAAATGCGATTTAGTACATGTCGAAGATTTAAAAGAACTAGAAGCGCTATTACATCAATTGAATCCGGAAGCGAAGATTTATCGCACTGAAAATTCTAATATTCCATTAGACAACATATTAAACACGCGTTTATTCGATTTTGATAAAGCGAGTCAAGCCGCTGGTTGGATAAAAGAATTAAACGAAGAACATACACCCGAGACTGAAGAATATGGTATTGCATCATTCGTTTATAAACGCCAAAAGCCATTTCACCCTGAACGTTTTATGCATTTCTTAGAAAATTTCTCTTTAGATATTATACGTTCTAAAGGTTTCTTTTGGTTAGCAAGTCGTAATAATATGTGCGGCTTGTTATCACAAGCAGGTAACTCTATGCAAATTCAAGGTGCAGGCGAATGGATTGCAACATATAGTGAAGCAGATATTGAAGCTGAAATGCAGGAAGACCCGACACTTAAAGCAAGATGGCATAGTGAATTTGGTGACCGCCAGACGGAACTTGTATTTATTGGAATTGAAATGAATAAAGCACAAATTATTCAAGATTTAGACGCATGTCTATTAAATGACGAAGAAATGAAACAAGATTGGTTATTATTCAACGATCCACTTCCTCAATTCACAGTAGCTGATGTTGAGGCAGATGTCGTTTTATAAAAAATATAAATTATAATTAAAGGAGAATATTAACAATGAGAGTAAATGTAACTTTAGCATGTACAGAATGTGGAGATCGTAACTATATTACGAAGAAAAACAAAAGAAATAATCCTGAGCGTATTGAAATGATGAAATACTGCCCAAGATTAAAAAAACATACTTTACACCGTGAAACAAAATAATTTTCGTTAAACGTGCAAAATTTTTGCGTTTATATATTTATACGACACTAGGCATCCCCTTTTTGGATGCCTCTTTTTATAAGGAGGTTTCAATGAGAACAATTATCATTGGTGGCGGTATACAGGGTATAACGATTGCCCTAAAACTTCTAGAAGTGCAGAAAGTAAGAATAGATGATTTATTGATCATTGACCCTAACCCATTTATTTCAAGATGGGAGAAGATTACAAAAAAAATTGGAATGGATTATTTACGCTCTCCACTCGTACATCATGTACATCCAAATCCCATGCATCTTAAACAATATGCAAAAGATGAAGACTATGCTCAAGGGTTTAGTGGATATTATCAGAAACCCCGATTAGAAATGTTCAATAATCATATTCATGATCAGATTAAATCTTACGGACTAGACGCATGTTATGTTCAAGATAAAGCAATAAACCTTAAACGTTCAGGTGAACAATTTACAATTCAATGTGAAAATAATACTTTTATTTGTGATCGTGTCATTCTGGCAATTGGGATGAATCACCTTCATTATGTACCGGAATTTTTACAAAATGTACCTAATACACGCTATTCTCATGTATTTAATAATGCAAATGAGATTGATGATGACACAGATGTAATAATTGGCGGTGGTATTACAGCATTCCATATCGCAAGAAAATTATCTATTCATAAGAAAATCACGCTCGTCATGAGACACGATATACGTTGTCATGAATTAGATGCTGATCCTGGTTGGTTAGGACCTAAGAACATGAAATATTTTGATAATGTTACTAATTATGAAAAAAGGCGTGAAATAATAAAAAATGCCAGACATAGAGGATCTGTACCAATGCATTTAAAACAATCTATTTCTAACTTAGTGCGTCAAGGAAAAATCAATTTAGTAATACAAGGCATTCATCATGCAGATAAACATTGCATCACATTAGAAAACAATGAAAAAATACCCTTCCGTAAAATTATTCTTGCAACAGGATGTCAACCTAATTTAAATAATGATATATTCATTCAAAATATCATTCATAATTTTGATGCACCAGTTGCTCAATGCGGATTTCCAATTGTTTCTAAACATCTTGAGTGGATTCCTGGTGTATTTGTTGCTGGTCCCCTAGCTGAGTTGGAGCTTGGGCCAATAAGCAGGAATATTATTGGTGGGCGAAAAGCTTCAGAGAGAATAGCGGAATTCATATAACAATGTTTTTCAACAATATATTTAATGCATAAAAGCATAAACGCGTTAAAACTTTTGCTTGATAATTTATGGAAAAGAAACAAAGCCTGCACCCAATTTGGGTGCAGGCTTTAAAAATACTTCTATTCCCCTACTAAATCAACTTCATTAATATCAATATTCATGGCAGCTGCTACACCTTTTCCGTATAATGGATCTGCTTTATAGCAGTGTCTGATATGACGATGTTTAATTGGTGTTGAAACATCTTTCATTTCATTAGCTGTATTGATAAATAAACGTTTTTGTTCTTCTGGAGATAAAATATTAAATAATCTTCCAGGTTGTTCGAAATAATTATCATCATCTTCTCTAAAGTTCCATTCGTATACTGCACTATCAACTGCTAGTGCAGGTTTTTTATACTTTGCATCATCCTGATGGTGTTGATACTGATTAGGATAATAATTTGTATGGCTACCTAAATTACCATCTACACGCATTGCACCATCTCTTGAGAATGGACATCCACCAGTAACTGCTTTTGGTGCGTTTACTGGAATTTGATGATGGTTAACACCTAAACGGTATCTTTGCGCATCACCATATGAGAATAATCTACCTTGTAACATTTTATCAGGTGAAAAATCTAAACCTGGGATAATATTTGTCGGAGCAAATGCAGCTTGTTCCACTTCAGCAAAATAATTCTCAGGATTTCTATTTAATTCAAATTCCCCAACTGGTATTAATGGGTACTCGCCTTTATACCATACTTTCGTTAAATCGAATGGATTATCTTTATGATTTCTTGCTTGTTCTTCAGTCATCACCTGAATATACATTTTCCATTTAGGGAAGTCACCCGCTTCAATCGCATTGTATAAGTCACGTTGACTTGATTCACGATCTGTCGCAATAATTTGTGCTGCTTCCTCTGAAGTTAAATTTTCAATGCCTTGCTCAGTTCTGAAATGGAATTTCACCCATACACGTTCTCCAGCATCGTTATACATACTGTATGTATGAGAACCAAATCCATGCATATGACGGAACCCTTTTGGAATACCACGATCACTCATTAATATTGTAACTTGGTGTAACGCCTCAGGTAATGACGTCCAGAAATCCCAGTTACTTTCCGGATTATGCATATTTGTTCTTGGATCTCTTTTAACAACGTGATTTAAACTAGCAAATAACTTAGGATCACGGAAGAAGAATACCGGTGTATTATTACCGACTAAATCCCAGTTACCTTCTTCAGTATAAAATTTTAGTGCAAATCCACGGATATCACGTTCTGCTTCAGCTGCACCACGTTCACCTGCAACTGTTGAGAATCGAGCAAACATTTGTGTTTGTTTACCAACTTCACTAAAAATATTAGCATTTGTATACTTTGTGATATCATGTGTTACTGTAAAAGTACCATAAGCGCCACTACCTTTTGCATGCATTCTTCTTTCAGGAATAACTTCACGATCGAAATGTGCCATCTGCTCCAAAAAGAAAATATCCTGCATTACTAAAGGACCACGAGGCCCTGCTGTCATAGAATTTTCTCTATCGCCAACTGGTGCACCAAACAAACCTCTTAATTGATTATTATTTTCAGTCATATCATTTTTCCTCCTTGTTGATAACAATAAGAATAGGCCTTATTTATAATTATTATAATCTAGAAAATATAATAATGCAATTTTATTATTTCTTAAATTTTTTTACTAGTGAAAATGCCGTCATAAAGGGATTTCTTTTTACTTTAATGCATAAAAGCATAAACGCGTTAAAACTTTTGCTTGATAAATTAGCGTAAACATCATACAATAGAGAACATATTAATTTAAGCGAAGGTTAGGTGTTGTTATGGAAAAGAAACAAATGGACAGAGATTTAAAAACACGCCATATTTCGATGATAGCGATTGGCGGTTCAATCGGTACCGGACTATTTATGGCAAGTGGTGCTGTCATTTCACAGGCCGGGCCTGGTGGTGCTTTAATTGCTTATGCAATAATCGGTGTCATGATTTATTTTCTCATGACAGCACTGGGTGAACTTGCTACATTTTATCCTGTGTCTGGTGCTTTTAATGCTTATGCCAGTCGATTTATTGATCCTGCTGCCGGTTTTACAGTGGGATGGTTATACTGGATTATATGGAGTCTTGTTACAAGTGTAGATATATTAACAGCTGCTCAGGTACTAAGTTACTGGAATTTATTTGGTGGGATCCATCCATTTATTTGGTGTCTTGTCTTTTTAACTTTACTTTTTGCATTAAATGCATTTTCCGTTAAGTCATTTGGCGAGGCTGAATTCTGGTTTAGTATCATAAAAGTTGTAACAATTATTATCTTTTTAATAATGGGATTACTTCTTATATTCGGCGTCATCGGTGGTGAACCAATCGGCTTTAAAAACTTCACTGTCGGGGATGCACCATTTCATAATGGGATTTTAGGATTACTTGGTGTTCTAGTCGTTGCTGGTTTCTCATTTGGTGGTACAGAAGTTGTTGCCGTTACTGCCGGAGAGTCAGAAAATCCTGAAGAATCAATGCCAAAAGCAATTAAACAAGTGTTCTGGCGTATTCTTTTATTCTATATTGGGTCAATCTTTGTGATTGCATGTATCATTCCTTATACTGATCCCCGTTTATTAAATGGAAATAGTGACATTGCAATGAGTCCATTTACTATTATTTTTGAAAAAGTAGGTGTATTATTCGCAGCTTCTGTGATGAATGCAATTATATTAACAGCCGTATTGTCAGCAGGTAATTCAGGATTATACGCGACAAGCCGATTACTTTTCTCACTGAGTCAAGATAAAAAAGCGCCACGCTTTCTAGGTAAGTTAAGTAAAAATAACATGCCTTTTAATGCATTACTTGTTACAACAGGCTTTATTATCTTAACACTGATTTATGCCAATATGAATATGGGCGGCTACGGAAAATTATTAAATATGATTGGTACGCTTGTATTACTCGTCTGGTCGATTAGCATTATCAGTCATATCCGTTTACGACAAGCAATTAAAGTTCAACGTAAAGATGCAAATCTACTATTACCATTTAAAGCGCCACTTTACCCAATTGGACCAATTATTGTGCTATGTACGATTGTATTCTTACTCGTTGGTCAATCATTTTCTGATATACAAGCTGCAAACTGGCCTAAAGTTATTGAAGCATACATTCCACTATTCATTGCATGTATTGTTTATATTACGTATAAACGAATCAACAAAACAAAACGTATTAAATTAGAACAAATGGATTTATCAAAACATCAGCTATAAATTAACCCCCTTACAAATGTACTGTACTTTGTAAGGGGTTTCTATGTATAATTAGAGTAATAAAGGAGTGATGATATGACGGTTGGGCAGACAAACCTTTTTGATGATGTTTTAAAAACAGATGAGAAATTCGTCATTGTTGTACAAGGTGTATATGAAAAAAATGGCCAGATTATTAAAAAAATATTACGCGAATATCCGAGTCTTGATCGTCAGGCTATGCACAATCTATTCAATCATTTAAAAGATACTTACCTCAATGAATCCTTTGAAGAACATATGGTCTTTTATGATATTACAGTGTATACAAATGAGGATTATGCTGCCGACAATATATTTGCGCATACAAAAAGACATCGTGGTAGTCATGAATGGACACATACTTCAAAATAATATGGGTTATATCCAATAAAAAAGTACAAATCAATGCTATTTTTGATTTGTACTTTTTTATTTCATTTTCATCTACATTACAACAGTGCGTGCCTTCTCATGTAATAACTGTTTAATTTGATTATGCTCATCCATTACTGCAACTTTAGGTTGATGATGCTTAATTTCTTCATCTGACATTTGTGTATATGAAATGATGATGATAATATCATCAACTTGCACTAATCGTGCTGCAGCACCATTTAAACATATCACACCACTGCCTCTTTCACCTGAAATCACATACGTTTCAAGGCGTGCGCCATTATTATTATTAACAATCTGTACTTTTTCGTTTGGTAAAATATCGACTGCATCCAGAATATCCTGATCAATTGTAATGCTGCCTACATAGTTTAAATTGGCTTCAGTCACTCGTGCACGGTGAATCTTGCCATTCATCATTGTTCTAATCACTTAAATTTCCATCCTTTAAAATAATATTATCAATCAATCTTGCTTTACTATATTTTACAGCGAGTGAAATAAACACTTGCGACACTATCACATCTACTTGTTGTAACTCTGGGTAACTATAGATAGCAACTTCATCAATGTGCCCCGTCGTATGCGCCTTTAAATAGGCTTTAATTGCATTTTCAATAACTTCAACTTGGCGTTCACCATTATCGAATAACTGCTTTGCAAGTTGTAAACTTTGAGAGAGTGCGACCGCTTCTTTACGCTCAACTTCTGTTAAATAAACATTTCTTGAGCTTTTCGCTAACCCATCTACATCACGTACAATATCTATACCAACAATTTCTATCGGATGATTCATTTCTTCAACCATTTGTTCAATAATGGCTAACTGTTGTGCATCTTTTTTCCCAAAATATGCTTTATCAGGTTGAATGATATTAAATAATTTATTAACAACAGTAACCACGCCATCGAAATGGCCTGGACGCTTCGCACCTTCTAATACTTGCGCCATTGATCCAACGGTTAGTCGTATTTGCAAAGGTTTCGGATACATTTCTTCTGGTTCAGGTGCAAACACATAGTCAATACCATGGGCAGCTAAAAATGCTTGATCCTCATCAATTTGTCTAGGATAATCTTCATAATCCTCATTCGGACCGAATTGTAATGGATTAACAAAAACGCTTGCGATGACAACATCATTTTCACTTTGTGCATGTTTCATCAATGTCATATGCCCTTCATGTAAAGCGCCCATTGTTGGTACAAGTCCGATTGATTTTATTTCACTTTTTAATGATTTTACAATTGCTTGCATTTCTTTTATCGATGTTACTTTTATTGTCAATGTTAACCCTACCTTTATTCAAATTTCAATAGGACTTATTTTAATTTATCCATAATCTTAGCTTTATATGTATATGCCTCATTTGGGAATACGCCTGATTTTACTTCTTCTTTAAATTGTTGAATAGCATCTACACCTGTTGAAAAGTCTCCATAAACTTTAACAAATTTCGCACGATGCTCCTGCTCGTATTGTAAAATATCGTGATATACTAACACTTGCCCGTCTGTTCCATTTCCCGCTCCGATACCGATTATCGGAATGTTCACTGTTTTTGTGATTGATTCAGCTAAGTCACTTGGAATTACTTCTAATACAATCATAATCGCACCAGCCGCTTCCATCGCTTTACAATCTTCAATGAGTTGCGTTGCAGCATCTTTTGTCTTCGCTTGCACACTGTACCCCATTACGCCAACTGATTGCGGTGTTAAGCCTAAATGTGCGACAACTGGAATTCCGATTTGTTTACATCGTGCAATGAAATCTGTTAAATGTGCACCTTCAGCTTTGATTGCATTGGCATTCGTCGTTTGGTATAACGTTAATGCATTATTCAAATCTTGTTCCATACTGATGCCGACACTGCCTATCGGCATATCAACGACAACGAAGGTATTTGGCGCACCACGACGAACTGCACGGGCGTGATGTATCATGTCTTCCAATGTCACTTGTACAGTTGTTTCATAACCCAATACGGTCATACCAAGACTATCACCTACAAGTATCGTATCAATCCCTGCTTTTTCTACTTGTTTTGCGCTTGGATAATCATAAGCGGTTAACATTGTAATTTTTTCACCAGCTTGCTTCATCATGTATAAATCTTGTGTTGTTTTCAAAGAAACCCATCCTTTAATTAATAATAAATCTATTATAGTGTGTATTTATTAGTCTGTATAGTTTAATATTTATTAATATACAATAAACATATACATTGAGGTGAATATAATGAAAAATATTGCAATAATCGGGGCTGGGGCAGTTGGGAGTATCATCTTGTATTTGATTAAGGACGGTCGTTTTAATATAGATATTTTTGCAACAAAAAAAAGAGCGGTTATCATTGAAAAAGATGGTCATTTAATACACACAGATTATACAACAAAGACTTTAAAAGAAAGAAAACGTCAGTATGACATTGTCTTCGTGACAACAAAAGCGTTTACGATGAAGTCATTAGTCCCTACCATTGAATCCATGATACACAAAGATACGATTGTTATTATCTGTCAAAACGGATTTTCTCAACATACATTATTAACGCATCCTTATGTCTATCATGCTGTCGTTTATATTAGCGGTCAAAAAGCAAATGACAAAGTAATTTATTTTAGAGATGATACGCTTGTATTACCGGTTAATCATAAAACAAAATACATAAAGGAAGTGTTTCAAAATACACGGCTCACAATTGAACGAGCTGATGATTATTATTCACAAATTTGGTTTAAACTGCTTGTTAATCTTGGTATCAATTCTTTGACGGCACTCACTAAAAATACAGCCCAAATACAAAAACTACCTGAAATAAAAAAGTTAATGATACAGCTATTAAACGAAGGTATAATTGTTGCGAATAAAGAAGCACAAAATTTTAATGAAAATACAATCGACCAAATATTAAATATTTACAGCGGCTATCCTGATCATATGGGCACATCAATGTATTATGATACACTGAACCAAACATTAACTGAATATGAATTTATTCAAGGTTATATCTATAATCGTGCCCGAAAGCATCAGTTATCTACGCCAACACTCGATATCGTTTATGCTTTATTAAAAGGTTATCAATTCAATAGGAATAAATAAGAAAACCACGCATTGAAATTTCAAATGCGTGGTTTAAATCATTATATATATTGATTAACAATATTTGCAATACCATCACGATTGTGATCATCTGTAATGATATCTGCTATCGCTTTTATTGTTTCATTTGCATTTCCCATTGCAACACCAAGCCCTGCAAATTCCAGCATATCTTTATCATTGTTACTATCTCCAAAAGCCATCACTGCAGACTGCTCTATCCCTATTTTTTCAACCAATTGCTTTAAAACTTTTCCTTTTGAAACATCTTTATTCATAAACTCTAAGAAAAATGGTTTAGACGTCGTTGCATGAATATTTTCATTGAATTGGCCACCGAGTGATTCGTTCATTGCACTGATTTTATCAATATCATCGACACCCATTAATTTAGGTACATTCCCTTTCACAAACGTTTTTAGGTCATCAACTGGTTGCATTGGTAAACCTGTTAATTCGTGTTCAACATTCATATATTCGTGGGTACCTTCATAAACAATCGTATTATCAATATAGGTTAAAACAAAGACATCATGCGCTCTTAAGTAATCATACACACCATCAAACGAAGCTTTATCAACATGCGTCGCTGAAATTAATTGACCACTAGCCATATCCGTTACTTCTGCACCATTATAACTTAAAATATAAGAACCAAATTCAGCAAGTTTTAAAGTTTCTGCAGCAGCTAACATACCACCAGTCGGTCTTCCTGATGCTAATACAACTTTAATACCTTTTTCCTGTGCTTTAATCAAAGTATCTATCGTAGATGGTAAAATTGTATTTTCAGAAGTTAATAAAGTATCATCCATATCTAACACAATCATTTTATATTGCATTATATTCACTCCATATCATTTTTGTACTTCTATCGTACCATAAATGATTATTTTTCATAGGCAATGACACCGTTTACATCAATTTGTATATGCTTAATTTCACAGTTTTGTAATAGATTTAAAGCTTTAAAATTATCATTGAAGTGGTCCGGATGACAAATAACAAAAATAGATGGACCTGCGCCACTTAAAAAGGAAAAACATTGACCCGAAATAACATTATTTACAATATCATAATGCGGTACTAAATGCTTACGATAGGGTTCGTGATATATATCTTGTTGCATCATTTGCCCTGCTAAAGCGTAGTCTTTTGAATAAAGTGCTGCAGTCAACATGTTACCAATTGCCCCTGCCTCAACAGCGGTATTATACGGCATTTCTTTAGGTAAAACAGCTCTTGCTTCACTTGTTTTAAGTTCATAGTCTGGTATCACTACCATAATTGGCCATTCTATCACTGGTACCTGCAATGCGTTTGTTATATTTTTCTGTGGATTATAATATCCAACAACAACGCCACCTAAAATACTTGGCGCAACATTATCTGGATGTCCTTCAATCTCTGAAAGTAAACGCACTTTCTCATGTTTAGATAAATTCAGTTCATAAAAATAATTAATAATTTCAAGACTTGCTATCAGTGCTGAACCTGAACTGCCTAATCCTCGTGCAAGGGGAATATCCGAATGCATTACAACTGAGAAATATTTTTCCGGTAAATTAAACTTGTCGATAAAGTATTGACAATACTTACGAATATAATGCTGTTCATCATTTACTAATTCAGCTAACATTTCGCCAAAATGCTGTATCTCCCAGACATCATGTTCACATACTTCTAGTTCTAAATATAAATTAACTGCCATACCGATTGAATCAAACCCTGGACCTAAGTTTGATGTCGATGCGGGTACTTTGATATATAACATTTATATCACCGACTCAATATAACGAATAATAGCTTGTTCGTCATTTTTTAAGACTTGTGGTGTGATGTCAATCGTATCTATTGCAGTCTGAGGATCTTTTAGTCCATTCCCAGTTAAAACTGCTACGATTTTTTTACCTTTAGGCAAATTGCCATGTTTATAGGCTTTTATAATTCCAGCAATACTTGCATTACTTCCAGGTTCTGCAAAAACACCTTCATGACGCGTCATCAATAAATACGCATCAATAATCTCATCATCTGTAACTGAATCAATCATTCCACCTGATTCATCTCGTGCTGCACAAGCACGTTGCCAACTCGCAGGATTACCAATTCGAATTGCAGTTGCAATTGTTTCAGGCTGATCAATAATGTGACCTTTCACAATCGGTGCTGCACCTTCAGCCTGAAAACCAAACATACGTGGCAAAGTTGTTTCATGTTTGTTTGCATACGTAACAAATCCTTTCCAGTACGCTGAAATATTACCTGCATTACCAACAGGTATAGCAAGAATTTCAGGGGCTTCACCAAGTTGTTCTATTACTTCAAATGCTGCTGTCATTTGACCCTCCAATCGATATGGGTTGATAGAGTTTACTAAAGCGATATCATCACGTATTTCACTTACCTTGCGCACAATGTTAAGTGCGGCATCAAAATTACCTTCAATCGATACAATTTCTGCACCATATACAATGGCCTGTGCTAATTTACCCATTGCAATTTTACCTTCTGGAATAACGACAATTGTTTTCATACCAGCACGAGCAGCATATGCAGCTGCCGATGCAGATGTATTACCAGTTGAGGCACAGATTACGATTTCTTTTCCTTCTTCTTTCGCTTTAGCAACAGCCATCACCATGCCGCGATCTTTAAAAGATCCAGTTGGATTCGCACCCTCCAGTTTAGCATAAACCTCATTTTCAACAAGCTTTGAAAGATAAGGTAAATGCACAAGTGGTGTACCACCTTCGTTTAAAGTAAGTTTGGGTGTAGCTTCATTTACAGGTAAGTACGCTTCATATTCTTTAATCAATCCATGCCAGCGCTTCATGATTCAACACCTTCTATTCTATAAATTTTATAATTCACATTTAATTGGATTAAATGCTGTTCGACATTTCGAACCGCATCCTGTGATGAATTTCGTAATTCAACAGCCAGGACACCATCCATTACTTTATACACCATATTTTCAAATGGTGCGAGCACGCTTTTTATATCCGTGTCAGCATATAAATCTATCATAAGTAACTGATGATAAAATGAGTTATGTTTTATTGGCGTAACAACTTCTAAATGGAGTGGTAAATTGTGCGTATCTGTATCAAATTTTTCAATAATATGAAGTAAATCGCTTACGACTGCACTCCCAGTCGCTAAACTTCCTGCACCCTTCCCATAAAACATTGTATCGCCAACCGCATTTCCGTCGATATAGATAGCATTATACTCATTTTCGACATGTGCCAATTGATGCGACATTGGAATTGCCATTGGGGCTACAGATAATTGTACATTGTGACCATCAAATAATCCGTTTCCGATAAGCTTAATACGATATCCCAATTGTTTAGCGAGTTCAATATGACTTAACCTTACATCACGAATTCCCTCAACGGTACAATCATTACGTTTATTAAATTGATTGAAGGCCAGGTAACTCATTATCACGACTTTACGCTGAGCATCATATCCATCTACATCTGCAGACGGATCTGCTTCTGCAAAACCTAAATCCGTTGCAAGTTGTAATGCTTCTTCATAAGTTTTGTTTTCGTTACTCATTTGACTCAAAATAAAGTTACTTGTTCCATTGAAAATCCCCATAAAATGCGTAATCCCGTTGGCATTCAGTCCATAATTTAATGCATTTATAATCGGAATACCGCCTGCAACTGCCGCTTCATATTTTAGTGAAACACCATATGTTCGTGATAAATTTTCAAGTTCTTCTAAATGTTCTGCGAGCATATCTTTATTCGCTGTAATGACATGTATTTTATTTTTTAAGGCTTGTGTAATAAGTGGATACGTCTCCTCAATTCCACCCATGACTTCAATCAAAATATCAATATCACTTTGTATCACTTCATTTAAATCATCTGTTAAATGATAATTTGAAACATCAATCTCACGCTGTTTATTGATATTCTTTACGCCTATTGCATGTATCACAATATTGGTATTTAATTTTTCTTTGATTTGCACTTTATTTTCTTCTATAATTCGTACAACACCTGATCCAACTGTTCCCAAACCGAGTAAACCAATTTTTAAATTTTTCATAAGACCCTCCTGTTCTTTCGGTAAATACAAATGTACTCTTGAAAAAGAATTATATATATAGTATAACTAAGTCATTAATAAAGTAAAGCTTAAAATATTTTGAGAAATGAGTGTTGCGAATGATTGTATGTAAATTTGGTGGAAGTAGTGTTGCGAGTGGTCGTCAAATTAAAAAGGTGTTATCAATCATCAATAATTCCGAAGATAGACGTATCGCGATTGTGTCTGCTCCGGGAAAGCGATTTGATGAAGATATAAAAGTTACAGATTTATTCATTCAATTATATGAGAAAGTCATCTCAAATAAAGATTATAACATGATACTCAATCAAATCTTGCGCCGCTTTAAGTCAATTGAGCAAGACCTAAAAATAAAAGAATCGCTAATCGATACATTTAAATATCAAATTATGTACTTTATCAATACATATCAACATCTCCCGTTAAGACTTTTAGATGCTCAAAAAGCTGTGGAGAAGATTTTAACGCACAATTAATTGCACAATACAATAATCAAATCGGTGTTCATTCCGTTTATTTATCGCCAGCAGCAATGCAAATGATTGTAACAGATGAACCAGGTCACGCACTTATTATGGATGAAAGTTATGAGAAAATAAAACAAATACTTCAAAAAACTGATGGTAAAATCATTACGCCAGGTTTTTTTGGCGTTAATAAATATGGCGATAGAGTAACTTTTTCAAGAGGTGGAAGTGACATTAGTGGTGCAATCATCGCAAGAAGTGTGAATGCTGAAAAATATGAAAATTATACAGATGTATCAGGTATATTTTCAGCCAATCCAACCATCATCAAAAATCCTAAATCCATTACACACCTTACCTATGCAGAAATGCGTGAATTATCATATGCAGGATTTAAAGTATTTCACGATGAAGCATTAATGCCGTTATATCAACACGGTATACCTGTTAATATTAAAAATACAAATGATCCGTACCATCCCGGAACACTCATTACAAACACAAGGTCATCAAATGGTGTGGTGGGGGTCAGTTCAGATTCTGGATTTGTCAGTATTAATATGACGAAGTATTTAATGAATAGAGAAATAGGATTTACAAGACGATTACTTACAATATTTGAAAGATATCAAATTTCTTATGAACACATGCCATCAGGTATTGATGATTTAAGCATTATCATTAGATCGTCTCAATTTAATAATAACTTATATGAATTAGTTCAGGAAATAGAATGTACGTTAAACGTTGATAGTATAAGCGTCGAGACTGACATCGCCATTGTAATGATAGTTGGATTAGGAATGAAGACGATGGTTGGAACTGCGAACAAAGCAACAGAAGCCTTTCAAAAAAACAATATCAATATAAAAATGATTAATCAAGGTTCTTCTGAAATCAGTATGATGTTTGGCATTGATGCATGCGATCAGGAAAAAGCAATACATGCGATTTACGACGCATTCTTTATGCATCCATAAATATATTTAGAATCAAAAAGACATTGCAACGTATTGTTACAATGTCTTTTTAAGCACTTTAAAAGATTACTTTCTGATTATGTAACCAGTCAATTGTCAATTCATTCAGGTCAAAATGTGCTAACTTTTGACGTTGTAACTGACCTTGTTGATACGCATCTAAATAAATGTCATTATTAAATATCTGATGATGGACATGATATATCTCATGTGTCTTTGAATAAGTTGATATTAATGCCATTAATGCTTGTTTTTTTTCATCTGACCAGTTCTTTGTTACATGAACATGAAATAATATCACCGCTTCACCTTGTGGTAATGCACTAAGCGTTTCATTTAATAAAGCTAATTCATCCCCCTCAAGGATTTCAACAGGATGGTCAAGAAATATTTTTCGTGCTTTCATAAAATGCTTACGACGTTTTGTCTCTTCAGGATAATATAAACTCAATAACCAAAAATAATCATCATCAACGGATAAGTCAATTTTGTTTTGAGTGATGCCCTTTTTAATATGTGGATGCGGCATTTCTGATATATCAAATCCGCCATCATAGCCATTAAGTTTAACTTTAATATTGAAGTCGTCAGTATTACCAATAGACGTTTTTTTATTAAATGTATAACCATACCAATCATAATTTAATAAAAGTCCACCTTTTGAACCTAATTCAATAACATTAAACTGATCTTGTCCACTGATTTTAATGATGTGCTGGATGACAGGAATTAAAACAGATGATCGTTCAACAATATTCTTTTTCAAGTTGTAGTTTTCGATATCCTTTAAAATATGACTAAAATGCGTATCCTGAAAAGATAACAATTGTTTCATCATTTCTTTAGAAGGCTTTTTAGGTTCATTTGTAAAATTTAAAAAATAATCCCTTAAATCCGATTCGTAAGTATAAAGATGCTTGATGACAGAAGCTAAAAAAAGTGAAATAAAACGTGCATTGAAAAAATGGGGTTGAATCTTTAATAAAAATTGCTCATCCTGAGCAAGGTGTTTTGTGATATAGCTATATAATGGACTATCTTCTTTAACCGCTTCAGAATAAGCTTCGAAGTGCTTTTTAATTTGTTCCGGCATGGTTTTGCCTCCATTGATTTATAATTATTAATTATCTTTATTTCATAATAAAATATAAATAATATTTTCATATCCCACTAATCATATAGTAAAAGACATTGTTCTTCAATAGATACTATACCCAATTTATGAACTTTAACTTATTTTTAATTTCTTATTTTTTGATGACAATATTAATAAATGAATCCCCCCTATTATATCATCACATGTCAAATCTATATAAAATAAACATTGAATAGCATTATACCTTAAAATTAACTGTATCATGTTTAAAAATAGAAATGTTGGGAAAATAATCATAGTAAAGTTTAACAACTTTATACTATCTAATGAAAAGGAGTTTTATAATGAATTTCAAAACCATTGGAAGTACTTTACTCGTTTCAACACTACTACTTGGTGCATGTAATGCAGAAGATGTAGACAAAGCTAAGAATGAAGCCACAAAAGCCGGTAATAAAGCAAAAGATGCAGCTAAAGACGCTGGTGATAAAGCCAAAGAGGCTGGCAATAAAGCCGTAGATAAAGCTAAAGAAACAGGCGATAACGCCAAAAAAACAACTGAAGATGCAACAACTGAAGCAGCACAATAAATTGTATAAAGGTCAAAAAAAGAGGGAAAGACAACTGTCTTATCCCTCTTTGTGATTAATACTGTTTTAAGTACTGCTCAATCTCCCATTCAGATACTTGCAGTCTATACATATCCCACTCAATGCCTTTAGATTTAACGAATTGACGGTAAATGTGCTCACCTAATGCTTCTTTCATTAAACCATCTTCACGCATTGCTTTAATTGCAGTGTATAAAGTTGATGGTAAATCTTCAATACCAACTGCTTCACGTTCTTCACGATTCATTTCATAGATATTTTGATCTACTGGCGCTGGTACGGCCAACTTATTCTTAATTCCATCTAATCCAGCTTGTAAAATAACAGCTAATGCCATATATGGGTTTGCTGCTGGGTCTACTGAACGTACTTCTACACGTGTAGATAGTCCACGAGATGAAGGAATACGAATTAATGGTGAACGATTTTGTCCACTCCATGCGACATATACCGGTGCTTCATATCCAGGTACTAAACGTTTATAAGAGTTAACCAACGGATTACATACTGCTGTAAATCCTCTCGCATGTTTCATAATACCAGCGATGAAATGACGTGCATCATCTGATAATTGCATATCGCCTTTTTCATCATAGAATGCATTTTCTTTAGGCCCTTTAAATAATGACACGTTAAAGTGCATTCCTGAACCGCTTAAACCGTATAATGGTTTTGGCATAAATGTCGCATGTAAATTATGTTTACGTGCAATTGTTTTAACAACGAGTTTAAATGTTTGAATATTATCACATGCTGTAACTGCGTCTGCATATTTAAAGTCAATCTCATGCTGACCAGGTGCAACTTCATGGTGACTTGCTTCAATATCAAACCCCATATCCTCTAATTCAAGAACGATATCACGGCGGCAGTTTTCACCTAAATCTGTCGGTGCTAAGTCAAAGTAGCCACCTTGGTCATTTAATTCTAATGTCGGCTCACCTTTTTCATCTAACTTAAATAAGAAGAATTCAGGCTCTGGTCCTAAGTTAAAATCAGTAAATCCTAAATCTCTCATTTCTTGTAATACACGTTTTAAGTTTGAACGTGGATCACCTGCAAATGGTGTTCCATCCGGTTTACAAATATCACAAATTAAACGCGCAACTTTCCCTTTATCAGAAGTCCATGGGAAGATTACCCATGTATCTAAATCAGGATATAATTTCATATCTGATTCTTCAATACGAACAAATCCTTCGATAGAAGAGCCATCAAACATCATTTCGTTATCTAATGCTTTATCTAACTGACTGATTGGAATTTCCACATTTTTAATTGTGCCTAAAATGTCTGTAAATTGTAATCTTAAATAACGTACATTTTGTTCTTCAGCAAATCTTTTAATATCTTCTTTAGTATACTTAGCCATAATAGCCTCCAATAAATTTATTTGAAAAATCTTGATAAATCCCCACGGTTAATTGGTATATCTGTCGTTCTGTTTAAATCACTTACATCGTAATACAGCGTTTCTTTGATTTCATATGAATTTTCTTTATTAGCTTTATTCTCTAACATTAATTCTTTTATACGTTTCATTTTAAATCCTTTTTCTAATAAAAGTTTAATGTCCAGCAATACATCTAAATCATTCATAGAAAATAAACGTTGATTCCCTTCAGATCGCTCTGGAGATATAAGTTGTTGTTCTTCGTAGTAACGTATTTGTCTAGCAGTAAGTTCAGTTAGTTTCATTACTACTCCAATTGGAAATACAGGCATGTTTCTTCTAACGGTATCTCGCGCCAATGTTGCACCTCCATTAAGAACTATCTATAAATTAACACAATTTTTTTCAAAAAACAAATCCATGTAAGGAAACCTTACACGGATTAGTTTAAAGGGTGATAACATCTTTATCTATTAAGTTTTCTATCGCTTTAATTATCGCTAGTTTTACATGTTCATATGTCAATCCACCTTGAATATACGCTTCATATGGTGGGCGGACTGGTGCATCCGCTGTAAGCTCAATTGACGCGCCTTGTATAAATGTGCCTGCCGCCATGATGACATCATCAGTATACCCCGGCATATAGGCAGGCATCGGTAAAAATTGAGAATTAATAGGCGATGCACTCTGAATCGCCTGACAAAACAGAATCATCTTTTCTTTATCATTAAATATTACTGACTGTATTAAATCCGTTCGCTTATCATTATATTTAGGATATGTTTCAAGACCTAATTCTGATAAAATCGCACTCGTAAATACAGCGCCTTTCAAAGCTTGACTCACTACGTGAGGACTTAAAAAGAAACCTTGATACATTTCATGTAAACTATATAACGATGCCCCTGCTTCCTTACCAATTCCTGGCGCAGTCAGTCGATAACCAATACGTTCAATCAAATCTTTACGACCAGAAATATAGCCACCAATTTTACAGATACCACCACCAGGATTTTTTATCAAACTTCCTGCAATTAAATCTGCGCCTACTTCAATTGGTTCCTTATCTTCAACAAATTCTCCGTAACAATTATCTACAAAGATAATGATGTTCGGAAATTCTCTTTTGATTAATTGTATCGCTTCTTCGATCTGCGCAATTGTCATTGAAGGTCTAGAACTATAGCCTTTCGAGCGCTGAATTGCAATCATTTTTGTTTGATGCGTGATTGATGATAGGACAGCTGAAACATCTATCTTATTATCTTTTAAATCAATATGACGATATTTTATCCCCTGTTCTATTAATGAACCAATGCCATTACCTTCCACTCCAATGACTTCGAGTAAAGTGTCATATGGTTTTCCTGTAATGTAAATCAACTCATCACCATACATTAAATTAGCCTGGAGTGCTAAAGTGATAGCATGTGTCCCTGAAATGACTTGTGGTCTTACAATTGTATCTTCAGCTTTAAAGACACGGCTATAAACAGCCTCCAGATTATCCCTTCCCATATCATCATAACCGTATCCATTCGACCCATTAAGATCGCCTTCCGAAATCTTTATCGCACTGAATGCATCTAATACTTTTTTTTGATTAAATAGCGCCATTTGCTCTATTGCTTTAAATTGTTCTATTATTTTTACATCTGTAGTATTGATCAATGTTTGTAAAGCACTGTTATTCGTTATTTCCATTATTATCCTCTGTTTCTGTTTTGAGATTTTCTATTGATTTATTTTTCATAAGTTGTTCTGTAACGCCGTAATGTGGATTCTCATAACCGGTAATTTCATAAAGATTGACATCTTCATTGAAGTTAATTTGTTCTACAAGTGTCATTTGTTTTAATGTTGAAATTGTTTGTCCATCATAATCTAACATTTGAATATGATACTTTTTCATTTCATTTTTGATGACGCTAATGAGTGCGTCCTTGAGGGGTTGTTCGTCATTAGTGTCATATACTGACACTAAGATTTGATTCGGACCTGTTGGTAAAACTTCAGACGTCAATAAATCCTTTTTATTATAAACCGTTAATATCGGAATATGTTTCATATCCAGTTCAGATAAAATCATATTCACTGTATCAATATGATTCAAATAATTAGGATGACTTCTATCTACGACATGAATGATAACATCAGCGTACTTCGCCTCTTCTAGTGTAGAACTAAATGCCTCTACTAAATGCGTTGGTAACTGTTGAATAAAACCTACAGTATCACTTAATAAAATATTAAAGCCTTCATTCACTTTCATTATCTTACTCTTCGGATCAAGTGTCGCAAATAGTTTATCTTCCATAAAAGTATCACTTTCAGTCAGTTGATTAAACCATGTTGATTTACCAGCATTTGTATAACCAACGAGCGCAACTTGAAACATTTGTTTTTTTTGCCTATTTTCACGATATCGTTTACGATGATCTTTAATCACTTCTAGTTGCGTCTTTATATCATGAATTTTATTTCGAATGTGACGTCTATTCATTTCAAGTTTCGTTTCACCTGGTCCACGGGTACCAATCCCACCACCTAAACGGGATAGTGACTGACCATGTCCTGATAGTCGCGGCAGTAAGTATTCTAATTGGGCGAGTTCAACTTGCAACTTACCTTCCCGACTTTTTGCACGTTGTGCAAAAATATCAAGAATGACTTGCGTTCTATCGATAATTTTGACATCTAACATTTCATTTAATCGCTTTGATTGTGAATTCGTTAATTCATCGTTAACGACAACAACATCAAATGCTAAATCTTCACGTTCTTTAAGTTCAATGATTTCTTCGATTTTACCTTTGCCAAGGTAAAATGAATTATCTTTTCTATCCTTGTTTTGTATGATTGTATCAACAACTTCAAGCCCAGCAGTTTCACATAATGATTTAATTTCTGAAACACTTGCATTGAAGTCAAAATCTGATTCTTTTTTTAAATGAACTGCTATAATAAGAGCACGTTCAATAATAACGTTCGTTTCGTTCAAGATATCACCTCTTACACTAGTTTGCGGTAAAATACAAAAATAAACAAGCAGGAAGGAAGAATTTTTATGTCAATATATGATATTTCAGTTACAAATACGAAACATGAATCCTATCAATTATCTCGTTATCAAGGAAAAGCAATGCTTATCGTGAATACAGCAAGCGAGTGTGGATTCACTAAACAATTTGATGGTCTTGAAAAAGTGTATCAACAATATAAAGGACATGACTTTATTGTCTTGGGATTTCCTTGTAATCAATTCGGTAACCAGGAACCAGGAGACGGTGCAGAAGCAGAACAAAATTGCAGATTAAACTTTGGTGTAACATTCCCTATGCATGAGAAAATCGATGTGAACGGCGAAAATGCACATCCATTATTTGAACTGCTAAAACAAGAGACAAAAGGACTACTTGGCGATAAGATTAAATGGAATTTCACTAAATTTTTAGTGGACAAAGAAGGCAACATCGTCGGACGCTATGCTCCAACTAAAACACCTGAACAACTTACGAAAGATATAGAAAAATTATTATAAAAAAAAGAACAAATCCATTTCTGGATTTGTTCTATTCATTTGTTTGCAACACATTATTCTACAAAAGTACTAATAGCATGTTTATAAATTAAGTTTTCTTTTTCTCCAACGTTAAGTAAAATGACATATTTGTCATAATCTAAAACAATACCTTTCATCTGAAAGCCATTCGTTAAGAAAACAGTAAGTTCTGTTCCACTTGTCTTGTACTTCTCTAAAAATGCATCCTGCAGAT
Organism: Macrococcoides caseolyticum; assembly: GCF_021366795.1. Taxonomy (GTDB): domain Bacteria; phylum Bacillota; class Bacilli; order Staphylococcales; family Staphylococcaceae; genus Macrococcoides; species Macrococcoides caseolyticus_A. The sequence goes on from NZ_JAHCPS010000006.1 coordinate 70,671, forward strand.
TACCTGAATTTGTCATAATAATTCCCCTCAATATGTGTCATTATTTGATTTACCAGTTCATTGGTTGATAAATTAGCTGTATCAAACCATTCAACTTCCATTTGGTTATGGAACCATGTCAGTTGACGTTTTGCGAAATTCCTAGAATTTTGCTGCAAACTTTCTACCGCTTGATTCAATGAAACTTCTCCATCTATATAAGGAATTATCTCTTTATACCCTATTGCAGTCATGCTTTGTTTATCTCTATAGCCACTGTCTATTAAGTTACTCACTTCTTGTACCAATCCTTGGTCAATCATAAGTAATACACGATGGTTGATTCTATCATATAACGTAGGACGCGGCATATTAAGTCCTATAACAACTGTATCATATTTTTCATTGATTGTCTGACTTTTTTTTTGAGTTGTTATTGATTTTTTATGCATTTCATAATAGATTAATGCTCTCATAACGCGCTGTCTGTTATTAGGATGGATCGTTTGTGCAGCAGCTGGATCCTTTTCATTTAACATCTCAAATAATTGTGCTGCGTCCAGTGGTTCATATTTATTTTGCAGCAATTGTTTTAACGCCTGATCTTCCTCAGTAAATTCATACTGGTACAGAAGACTTTGAATGTATAATCCTGTACCACCAACAATCATCGGCGTCTTTCCTCTTTTGGCTATCGCTTCAATAATTGGCTCAGCATGCTTTTTAAATTGCGCTGCTGAATAGGGTTCATCTGGATTAAGAATATCAATTAAATGATGCAAAATCCCATCCATTTCTTCCTCGGTTATTTTAGCAGAACCAATATCCATCCCTTTATAAACTTGAATAGCATCTCCACTTATTATTTCAGCATTTAATTTTTTTGCAAGTTCGATACTTAGCGCTGTTTTACCCACAGCCGTAGGACCAACAATGACGATTAACGGTATTTTATTCATAACGATTTAACCACTTTCCAATATTATTCAATACTTCCTGTTGATTCGATTCATTCAATACTTCATGCCTTGCATTTAAATATAATTGTACAGTTACATTATGAATCCCTGCTCGATTATATTTCTTAGCAAGTGATTGGATACCTTTTCCAAAATTTGAAAACGGATCATCTGCACCTGATAAAAATAATAAATTTAAATCTGGATGCATTAATTTAATACATTGTCGCGATTGTGTTTCTTTCATTGATTGTGCAACTGAAAGTAATACTTTAAGTGATACATCAAAACCACAATAAGGATCTTTCACAAACCGATCCACATTTTCTCGATTGAGACTTAACCAATCACTATTTGTTCTAAGCGGCTTAAATTTTTTATTAAATTGCTTTGTACTCATCGCATTGACACTTTTTAAAATTTTTTCTTCGCCATGGACTTTAATTAATGTCTTGAGCAATGGAATTGACGCATGATATTTTGCGTCATAGTATCCTGTACCAGATAAAATGCAATCTGTAAATAAATCTTTATACATTGATAAATACTTTCTTGCAACGATACTCCCCATCGAGTGGCCTAATAATATCGTACGTCCCGTTACTTTATACGTTTCAAGGACTTCATATGCATCAAAAACGAGTGTTTCAATACTATCAAAATGACCTCTTGTTTTTTCATCTATTTTTTTGCCGTGACCGCGTTGATTATGCATTATCACAACATAACCTAAAGATGCGAAATAGCGAGCAACAGGTAAATAACGATCAATGTGCTCGGACATTCCATGTAATATTTGAACCGTACCTTTTGGTTGTAACGGCTGAAATACGATGATTTCAAGTTGTGTGTTATCTTTTAAAGTTATTATTTTATAATCTGGTGTCACCATCAAAATCACCTCAAACTTTATTATACATTAAAAAAGATAACCTGCCATAAAGACAGATTATCATGATCATTATGCTATTCTACAGAAACTTGTACAGACGGTTGTACTGCTTCTGTGATTTTATCTTCTAAAGCTTGTGTGTAATATGCTTTTTCATGTGCATCATAATTGAGCAATTCACTCAGAACATCGATAATCGCATGTTTATATGTGAGTACTTGCGCAATATTAAAGTATAAATCTCCGCTTCTACGAATAATAAAGTCTGTTGGTTGATATACCATTTCATTTTGTACGCCATATATTAATTCAGCGTAAAGCACAACTGGCAATCCTTTATATGTTTTTGCACCACAAACCTGAGCAATTTCAAATAAAGTATTATAGTTCGAACCATATTTTTTTATAATTGCGATTTGCTCTTCTCGTGTCAGGATATTAAAGAGTTGTACATTAATATGTTTTTCAATATAGTTTGAGAAGTTGTCACTTCCTCCAACATCACCACCAGAAATCGGGGTGTTTTTAGTACGACATGGTGCAAATGTTAATCGATATTCATCTTTTAATCGTTTCGCTACCAAATCAACGATGTCTTGAGCCATATGGCGATACCCTGTTAATTTACCACCTGCGATTGTAAAGAGGCCTGACTTACCTTCCCAAATTTCATCTTTTCGAGAAATTTCTGATGGGTCTTTACCCTTTTCCAGAATTAATGGTCGAATGCCTGCCCACGTTGATTCGATATCTTCATCTGAAATGTCAACAGATGGGAACATATAATTGATTGCATTAATGATGTAATCACGATCTTCTTGCGTCACTTTAGGATTCATTTTATCGTTATTATAAAATGTATCCGTCGTTCCAACGTAGGTTTTACCCTCTCTTGGAATAGCAAAAATCATACGTTTATCATGTTCTGTATCGAAATAAACAGCTTGTTGAAGTGGAAAATCACTTTGGTCAAACACAAGATGCACACCTTTAGTTAGGCGAAGTTGTTTATTATTTTTAGAATAATCATTCCCACGAACTTCATCTACCCATGGCCCTGTCGCATTAATCACTTTTTTAGCTTTAATATTTATTTTTCTGTTGTGAATTAAGTCTGTTGCAAGAATACCGTTTACTTTATTTTTCTTATCATAAGTAAAACCTGAAGCTTTAACATAGTTAATGATATCCGCATCAAATGTTCTGGCTTTTTTCATTACTTCTATCGTCATACGTGCATCATCTGTGCGATATTCAACATAATATCCGCCTCCACGTAGACCGTCTGCTTTAACAAGTGGTTCTTTAGCAAGCGTTTCTTTCGCATTTAGCATGATACGGCGCTCAGACTTCTTCACTTCCGCTAGAAAATCATAAACTTTCAACGCAATAGAAGTGGTTGTCGGACCGAATGTGCCACCTTTATGCATAGGTAATAACATGAATTCAGGCGTTGTTACATGTGGGCCGTTTTCATAAACAATTGCACGTTCTTTACCTGTTTCTGAAACGACGCCAATTTGAAGTTGTTTCAGGTATCTTAATCCTCCATGAACGAGTTTAGTTGAACGACTCGATGTTCCTGATGCGAAGTCCTGCATCTCAACAAGCGCAACTTTCATGCCACGCTGTGCCGCATCAAACACAATACCAGCACCAGTAATTCCGCCTCCAATCACAACCACATCATATTCTGTTTGTTGCATTTGTTCTAAAACTGTTGCACGATTAAGACTTGAAAGTTTCATTTTCATTCCTCCAAATGATTAATACTTTAGTTTACCCTATGTGTGCATATCTTTAACGTTAGGGTATGAAATAATTGCTATTTAAACATTTGCGTTGCTTTAACTGCTGTTTGCCATCCGTCATATAATGCACTACGCGTATGCTCATCCATTGATGGATCAAATTGTTGGTCTAACTTGAATTTTTCTTTTATTTCTTCTTTCGATGACCAGTAATTCACCGCTAAACCTGCTAAATAAGCTGCACCCAGTGCTGTTGTTTCATTATTCTCTGGTCGCTCTACAGGGACATCTAAAATATCTGACTGGAACTGCATTAGGAAATCATTTTTTACAGCTCCACCATCGACACGAAGTTTTTGCAGTTCGATTCCAGAATCTTTTTCCATTGCATCCAGCACATCACGTGTTTGATATGCTAGACTTTCAAGCGTTGCTCGAATAAAATGCTCTTTTTCAGTTCCTCTTGTAATACCAAACACTGCACCACGCGCTTCTGAATCCCAGTAAGGCGTCCCTAGTCCAACAAATGCTGGTACGACATATACACCATCCGTCGAGGCAACACGTTTCGCGTAGACTTCTGACATCGCTGCATCTTTAATCATACGCATACCATCTCGTAACCATTGTATGGCGCTCCCTGCAACAAAAATGGAACCTTCTAATGCATAATTGACTTTTCCGTCGAGGCCATAAGCAAGTGTTGTAAGTAAACCACTTTCTGATTTAACAGCTTTTTCACCTGTATTCATCAACATAAAACATCCTGTACCATACGTATTTTTCGCTTCTCCGGCATTAAAACACGCCTGCCCAAAAAGTGCCGCTTGCTGATCCCCAGCAATACCTGCGATCGGTATTTCTTGGCCGAAGAAGTGATGTGTTTCTGTATAGCCGTATACCTCACTTGAAGGCTTGACTTCTGGTAACATTGATTCTGGCACTGTTAAATGGTCTAACAGTTCTTTGTCCCATTTTAACTCATATATGTTATACATTAAGGTACGGCTTGCATTGGAATAGTCTGTTACATGGATACTTCCTCCTGATAATTTCCAGGCAATCCATGTATCAATTGTTCCAAATAATAAATTACCATTTTCCGCTTTCTTTCGTGCGCCATCTACATTGTCTAAAATCCATTTCACTTTAGTGCCAGAGAAATATGGATCAAGTAATAATCCAGTTTTATCTCTAAATGTTTGCTCTAATCCTTTTTCTTTTAATTCATTACAAATATCCTGGGTTTGACGTGATTGCCATACAATGGCATGATAAATTGGCTTTTGCGTTGTTTTATCCCACACAACAGCTGTTTCACGTTGGTTTGTAATACCAATACCAGCGATTTGTTCTGCTTTAACATCTGATTCAATTAATACACTGGAAATACATGATAAAACAGATGACCAAATTTCATTTGCATCATGCTCCACCCAACCTGATTTTGGAAAGTATTGTTTGAATTCTCGTTGTGCTACACCTTTAATAACACCTTCATCATCAACTAACATTGCACGAGTACTTGTTGTACCTTGATCAATACTTAATATATATTTTTCCATCATGAACATCCCCTTTTAATTATCTTTAATAATTTACAGTAATTTTGCATGTTGCTCTTTTAATATTACTTTATTTAATACCACACCTAAAAGTAATACGATGATAAAGACAACAATAGAAATCATATCAATGAATTCAAAAGTTCCCTTATAAATCAATCTATATAAAGAGGCACCAAGCATCCCACCAGCAATTGGTCCTAATATCGGTACAATCGCATATTTGAAATTAGATGTACCTTTACCCGGAATTGGTAATAAGAAATGCGCTAGCCGTGGACCAAAATCACGTGCCGGATTAATAGCATATCCCGTTGCACCACCCAGACTTAAACCAATCGCGATGATTAGTATGCCGACAATCACTGGATTTAAACCTTCTGCAAATTGATTACCACCAATAAATAATAGACCCATCATTAAAATGACAGTACCGATCATCTCAGATAACAAGTTAGAAAAATAATTTGGAAACGCAGGACCAGTAGCAAAAATCCCCAATTTTGTTGCGGCATTCTCTTCTGCTTTAAAGTGCGGCATGAAATGAAGCCAGACTAATGACGCACCAATCATCGCACCAGCAATTTGTGCAATGATAAAACCAGGTACTTTTGACCAGGCAAAATCCCCATTCACTGCTAAGCCAATGGATACTGCAGGATTTAAATGTGCACCAGAAATGCTACCAACAGCATATACGCCGAGTGTGACAGCTAAGCCCCATCCTACAGCAATGACAATCCAGTCCGCACCTCGTGCAAAACTCCCTTTTAAATTAACGTTGGCACAAACCCCTGCACCAAACAAAATTAATATTGCAGTCCCAACTAATTCTGCAACATATACATTCATACAATCACCTCATTCAAAGATTAAGTTAAACAAAGACAAAAAGACCCCTTTATCTTTTTGATAAAAGGGTCTCTTTTACTCGTCCCAAAATATTAACTTGAAACTATCGTAATATAATATGAAAACGTTGTCAATTTATTTTACAGGATCAAAATGCGTCCATAAAGCTTTATTACTTGTTGTAACATGCGCTGCACCATGCATCACAGCACTTTCAACCTCTGAAATGTTTTCAATTAATCCACCTGCAATAATTGATACCTGTTCTAGTTTACTCATCTGTTGTATAACTTTTAATGCAATACCCGGTAATACTTCTACACTATCTGGTTCACATGCCTCAATAAAGCGATAACTTTTTTTGAGTGCACTTGAATCAATAATAAAAGTTCTCAAAATAGACTTAGCACCAATCGATTTTGCGCGTTTAATTAATTTGGGTTTAGTTGACACAATCCCATATACTTTATATTTCTGTATTAAAAATTCAACAGCAGCTTCATCTACAGCTAATCCCTTAATTAGATCAACATGAAAATAAGCCGCTTTTTGATGTTTGTTAAGCATATCAAGAATGTGTTCAATCTGACTAATGTGCATATCTAAAATAACACAATATTTATAATTTAATGATAAAAAATCTTCCAAATCTTTCATTGTTCTAATGGCAGGTAAAATCATTTACATCACTCGCTTGAATAATTTTTCCAGTTCATATGTAGTAAACTGAATCGTAATTGGACGACCATGTGGACAAGTATAAGGTTCTTGAGTCATTGCAAGTTCATGAACTAAGCGTTCCATATCTTCTTTTCTTAAATAATGGTTGGCTTTAATAGATTTTTTGCAACTCATCATGATGGCTGTTTCTTCTCTAAATTTGTTTAAGTCCACTTGTTCATGTTCGAATAAATAGTGAATTAAATCTTGAATGGTCTCTTCTGCATCTTCTGGGAACCAGACAGGCACTTCATTAATGACATAGTCTCTTCCTCCAAAATGTTCGAGCGTCACACCAATTTGAGAGAGTTTATCCTGTAGTAAATCATATTTTAATGCTTCGTCCTGTGTAAGTTGGATGTTGATTGGCAATAACAGGGTTTGTAATTCATGACTGACCTCACCAATTTTATGTTTAAAGTATTCGTATTTTATTCGTTCTTGTGCCGCATGTTGATCAATCATAAACATACCATCTTCATTCTGGCAAATGATATATGTGCCATGGACTTGTCCGACGATTTCCATATAGGGCAACTTTCGCTCAGAAATGGGTGCTTGTAAAAGTGGCGCTTCTTCTATCGGTTCATTTAACGATGGTACATTGATTGATGTGGTTTCTTTTTTTTCCATCGTTTGATTACTAAGAGGAAGTTGCATGCTTTTTTGAAATGAATTTTCAATTCTATTGTCTTTCGTCTGAACCAGTGAATTATCACCTTCTAAAGGGCGTGCATCCGTTTGATTTTCTTTAATTACTTCATTCGAACTGCGTTGTTCATATAAAAACTTCTGCTGTTCAAATTGTTCCAGCACTTTTTTCTTAGTCTCCACTTTTGGAATTAAATCCTGGCCTAATAGTTTTTCTTTAATCAGTTGTTCGATGAGCTGCATCAGCTGAGGTTCTTTAGACAATCTGACTTCCTGCTTTGTTGGATGAACATTAACATCTACTAAACTAGGATCCATTTGAATATGGAGACTTACAATCGGATAACGACCGATTGGGAGCAATGTATGATAACCTGCAATAATAGCCTTTGTTATCATAAAATTCTTAATGTACCGACCATTGATAAATATCGACATATAGTGACGATTGCTTCTAGTATGTTCTGGTTTAGCAATATAACCGTGCACTTGATAATCATTTGTTTCACCATTAATTTCAACACTATCTTTCGCAATCTTCATCCCATAAATGACCGCCATTGCTTCATTTAATTTGCCATTACCAACCGATTGAATTAATACTTTATCATCATGAATTAATGTGAACTTAATGGCAGGATAACTCATAATAAATCGATTCATAATATCCGTAATTTTACCGAGTTCTGTTTGAAGACTTTTAACATATTTTAAGCGCGCTGGTGTATTATAAAATAAATCTTCAACAATCATTTCTGTACCTACTCTTGCAGAATGTGGTTGTCGACTCACTATGTGACTATTCTCTACCTTAATTTGATGCCCAACTTTACCGTCCTGACACGTATTAACCGTTACACGACTGACAGAAGCGATAGAAGCCAATGCTTCTCCTCTGAAGCCAAGGGTACGAATATGAAATAAATCATGATCATTTGCTATTTTACTTGTTGCATGACGTAAAAACATCAATTCCAGATCATCTTCATGGATACCTGATCCATTATCAGTAATCTTTATTTTTTTTAATCCTGCTTCTTCAACTGTAACTGTTATCTGTGTTGCGCCCGCATCGATAGCATTTTCAACGAGTTCTTTAACAACAGATTGCGGACGTTCTATCACTTCACCAGCAGCAATTTTATTGCTTAGCGCAGCATCGAGTGTCTTGATGTTTCCCATTATTTCACCTACTTTATTTGAGACTTCAATTGTTGTAATTTTATTAATGCCTCTATCGGCGTCATTGTTTCAATCGTTAAGTTTTTAATTTCTAATAGTATATCACTATTGTCTGACTCACCAAATAAATCAAATGATGGCTGTATTAGCGTACTGTTTTCTTGAATCACTTGTGTATTTTGTAATGGCCTTTCTTCTCTGCCAACAAAGTTTAAATCTTTAATACTATAGTTTTCAAATGATTCTAGTAAATGGCCAGCGCGACTAATAATTTCATCAGGTAAATCAGCTAATTTGGCAACATGGATACCATAACTATTCTCTACAGCACCTGGCATAATTTTGTGTAAGAAAATAAGTTCTCCATCATATTCTTTTGCTGCAACATGAATATTGTTTAGACCATCAAGTGATTGATCTAATCCGACAAGCTCATGATAATGTGTTGAAAATAATGTTTTTGCACCGATATGGTTATGAACGTATTCAATCATCGATTGCGCAAGCGATAATCCGTCATACGTTGAAGTCCCGCGGCCAATTTCATCAAAAATAATCAAACTATTTTCCGTTGCGTTCACTAATGCATTTCGTGCTTCCAGCATTTCTACCATGAACGTACTTTGTCCGCTGACTAAATCATCAGCTGCACCAATTCTTGTAAATATCTGATCAAATATTGGAAGTTCTGCCTTACTCGCCGGGACATATGATCCCATTTGAGCCATTATACTAATGAGCGCTACTTGTCGCATATATGTTGATTTACCACTCATATTCGGTCCAGTAATTAAATAGATAAAGCCACTATCATCTAACAAACAATCATTCGGTACATATTGATCACGTTCCATTACCTGCTCTACCACTGGATGACGTGCGTCTTTAATATTTAACACACGGCGATCTGAAATTACAGGTTCAGAATAATCATTATTTGTCGCCACTTCACTAAAGTTTTGCAGACAGTCAAGTTCTGCGATGCGTTTCGCCTGACGCTTTAAATTAGGAATATAGGATTTTACCGCTTCACGTAATTGAATAAAAGCTTCATACTCTAAATCAACCGCTTTTTCTTCAGCACCTAATATCAATGCTTCTTTTTCCTTTAGCTCTTCAGTGATAAAACGTTCTGCATTGCTCAAAGTTTGTTTGCGGTCGTAGCCATATTGAGTAATATCAATATTGACTAAATTGGCTTTCGATATTTCAATGTAATAACCAAACACTTTGTTAAAGCTAATCTTTAAAGATTTAATGCCAGTTTTTTCTCTTTCCTTTGCTTGTAATTCAGCCAGCCACGCTTTACCGTTCTTTTGGGCATCACGATATTCATCCAGCAATTTGTTAAATCCATCCTTAAAAATACCACCTTCTTTTATTGTAGTAGGCGGTGCTTCAACAATACTTTGTTCCAACATTTCATATAGCGGTGCTAAGCTATCGATACCTTCCAATCCACTGATAATATCAGAAAATGGATTAAGTAATGCATTGATGCGTGGCAACTGCTCAAGTGAATATTTTAATTGAATTAAATCTTTTGCATTTACATTTCCAAATTGTACGCGTCCTGCAAGACGTTCAATATCATAAACATGTGTTAATGCTTCACGTAAATTATGTCTTAAAATAAATTCCTCATTAAAAAGTCGCACAACTGATAAACGCGCTTCAATTTGTTCTTTATTGACCAGTGGACGTTCAATCCAGTCTTTTAGGCGGCGATTACCCATCGGCGTTTTGCATTGATTATAAATCGAAAGCAGTGTCCCTTTTTTCGTCTTTAAACGTATACTTTCTGTTAATTCCAAATTACGCTTTGCATATATATCTAATCGCATATGTTCTAAAGCAGCATAATCAATCGGTTTATCAATATGATCTAAAGCACGCATTTGCGTATCACGAATATAACTTAATAGTAGATTCACTGCTGGTTTAAGCGTTGCTTTCAATCCATCTGAAATATCAAATGTATCACTTGATTCATAAATAGAAACGACATGCGTCAAAAGCTTCATATGCTGATCAACATGAGGTGCTAACGCTGTATTTATAATAATTTCTTTTGGTGCAATACTACTCATTTCATTTAACATTGTCGTTTCATCACATTGTGTAACTTTCAGTTCTCCAGTAGATACATCACTATATGCAATCGTATAATTATCATCATAAAAATAAAGACATGCTAAATAGTTGCTTTCATTTTCACTGATCATATCATCCATTACTGTACCTGGCGTAATAATTTGAACGACTTCACGTTTGACCATACCTTTAGTCATCTTCGGATCTTCCATTTGCTCCGCAATAGCTACTTTATATCCCTTTTCAATTAATCGTTCAATGTACCCTTTTGATGAATGATGTGGCACACCACACATTGGAATCGCATTCTTTTTATCGCGACGCGTTAAAGTGATTTCTAATTCTTTTGCAGCTAGAATTGCATCATCATAAAACATCTCATAGAAATCACCCAGTCGAAAGAACAGAATACAATCTTTATACTGTTCTTTCATTTGTAAATATTGTGCCATCATTGGTGTTGGTTTAGACATATTTATCCATTCCTTTTATTCATAAAATTTCATTGATTTAATTTTTTAACAACTTTCTTTGCTTTAATAATTTAAGTAAAAAATATGCAATAATACTACCGATAAAACTATTTAATAAAAATGCATAAAAAATCGGCATAAATCCCTTAAAGTCAAGCTGCATAATATACATTAATGGTAATGTACAAATACTACCAATTAAACCTGTACCTATCCACTCACCTAATGCAGCAAGTTCTAATTTTTTAAATTTATTGTAAAGTAATCCTGCAAAGAAAACACCAATCATACTACCAGGAAATGCAAAAAGTGTTCCCATACCAAAATAGTTTCTTAAACAAGAGCTAATCAGTGCCTGAGCAAGCCCAAACCAAGGTCCAACAAGAACAGCACATAAAACATTAATAAAGTGCTGCATAGGATATGCTTTTATCGGACCTACTGGAATAGAAATCATTTGACTCAGGACAATATTCATTGCTATTAAAATACTGGTTAGTGTAAGTTTTCTTGTACGCTGATTCATATATCCTCCTTAAGAAAATAATGCCGATTCAAATGAACCGACATTATAAATTTGAAGAATTATTTAACTACAACTTCCGGGACTATTGTTAACAGCTGCACCTGTTTCACCTGTTAACAAGTCACCGCCTGTTGATACAATGATTTCATCCGTTACCGTTTGACTAATGGCATGAGAGACGATTTGTAGTAAAGTATTGACTTCACCTTGTGCTTCTTTAAATTGATCGACGATTGGCATTTCATCTAATTCAGCTTCTACTTTAGCAATTTTTTCTTCAACCATACTTAAAGCTTTTTCTTTACCATAGTTCTGGAAATTAACCGCTTGTTTTTGTAATGATTTAAGTGAAGCCATTTTTTCTCTAACATTCTGGTTTTCATGAATTTGTGCTTCTGCACGCTTAAAGAATTCAACTGCTTCAGTTTCTGCCATCATCTTACCTAATTCTTTTGCTTTCGCAATTATTTCATCATTTGTATACATTAATTCTCCACCCCGACTGGTTGTAATATTTCAATCAATTCGCCATTTAAAGAATAACGTTTCGTTTCTGTAATTCTAACTTTAACAAATTGACCAATAGCTGATTCAGGACCAGCAAAATTGACTAACTTACTTTTGTCTGTATAACCTGCTAAGATTGAATCATTTTTCTTAGAAGTACCTTCACACAATACAATAACTTCCTGGTCTTGATAATGACTTAAGGCACGCTCTGTATGATGTTCAACAACTTGATTTAAACGACGAAGACGATCCTTTTTATCTTCTGTAGATACATTATCTTTCATTTTTGCTGCAGGCGTTCCCTCACGAGGCGAATACAGGTACGTATATGCATGTTCAAACCCAACACGTTCATATAAATCAATTGTATCTAAGAATTGTTCTTCTGTCTCGTTTGGATAACCAACAATGATATCTGTTGTTAAACTTACATTAGGAATGGCTGCTTTAATTTTATCTACAAGTTCAAGATAACTTTCGCGTGTATACTTTCTCCCCATAATTTTTAAAACATCGTTATTACCACTTTGTACTGGTAAGTGAATATGTGGCACAATGTTTCCACCTTGGGCAAGTACTTCAATTAAACGATCATCAAAATCCCATGGGTGACTCGTCATAAAACGGACACGCGGAATATCAATTTTTTGAATATCAGCTAATAAATCACCTAATCCGTAATTTAAACCTTCAATATCTTTACCATATGCATTGACATTCTGACCAAGTAAACAAATCTCTTTATAACCACGACGCGCAAGATCTCTTACCTCAGCAATAATCTCTTCTGGCAGACGACTTCGCTCCTTACCGCGCGTAAACGGTACAATACAATATGTACAGAATTTATCACAGCCATACATAATATTAACCCATGCTTTTGTTTCACCCATACGCACCTTAGGTAAGTTTTCAATGACGTCACCTTCTTTAGACCATACTTCAACAACCATCGCTTTTGACATATAGGCTTCATTTAAAATCGCAGGAAGACGATGAATGTTATGTGTACCAAAAATCATATCAACGTTTTGATACGACTTCATAATTTTATTGACCACAGACTCTTCTTGTGACATACAACCACAAACCCCAATTAACACATCAGGTTTAGCCAGTTTAATATGCTTTAAGTTACCAATCTCTCCAAACACTTTGTTCTCAGCATTTTCACGAATCGCACAAGTATTGAGTAAAATAACGTCTGCATCATTCACATCGTTTGTTGCCGTATATTCTAATGCCTCTAGAATCCCAGCCATCACTTCGGTATCATGTTCATTCATTTGGCAGCCATAAGTACGAATAAAGAATTTACGCCCTCGTCCTAAGCCTTTATATTTTTCGTCAATTGAAAACGCATGATGTTCTACATTTTCTTTACCACGTTTTTTCGCATCTTTTAAACTCGGTGGCTGATAAACTTTTTCGAAATACTTACTGTAATCTTTCTCAGGTGCATTTTTACCACGCACTTGAGAAGCATCTAATCTACTTTCTTCATTCATTTCATACTAACCCCATTTTCAACTTAATCATTACTATAGTATAACTTTTTAAAGATGCTTTTTCAAAGTATTTTTACTTTACTGTTATCATTTCCGAATTGGAAATATATAACATATGTTAATATTAACTATAAATTTAAGGAGTAAGTCGTTTGGAAAGAGCTGAAGGTTGCGTGAAATGTGGAATGAAAGAAACAACAGTTAAGAATGTATCAATGGCTAGATCTGGTTTATCTAATAATTAAGACACTTCTTTATCGAAGTGTCTTAATGATTTCTATAGATAAATAATGACACTATACAAATAATAAACCCGATAGCAGTTACGATATATGGCATTTGATATAAATAAAAATGCCAATAGCTATTATCACTTAGATTCAGATGCATATTGAAATCATTCATTACTAATAAGTAATGGAAACTAAATGCGAATAAAAGAAACGCTCCACCGATACTTGTTAGAATCACATAAGAAAATGGATTTTTAATTCCGAAGGTTAACATAAATCCATTCATAATTAGACTGATTCCAAACATCAGCATAATACCATGAAATTTAAAGAAATCATCATTAATGGCATAATATAAACAGGCAAAAATGAATAACAATATATGCGGCACAATCACCAGTATAAAATTTGAAAAATGTATATCCTTTATTGAAACTGGTAAAGTATCATACCAAGCTGTTAACTTATATTTTCTTAAATTATCATATTTCTGTGTAAGGATATAAAATATGCATGCTACAAGAAAGATAAATAATGTATCAGAAATATTAAAGGTTAAATAACTTTGATCAAATTTAGTTAATGAACCTTTACCTATATATCTTTAAAATTATTGTTAAAAACGACAAGCAAATAATTATGATTGGCAAATGTCTTAATAACTTAATATCTGTTCCTAAAGTCTTCTTCATATTAATCACTCCAAAGCATGTGTTTTGAGCGTGCGTGTTTTCTTAAATATCTATTTATCCAGAAAATGAATAAAGTTAATAACGCTAAAATAATAAAAGGTAACCATGTAAAGTAAAATACATCTTGATTTATAATGCCTCTATCATATAAATTTTGAACAGGCATATATCCGGCTAGAAAGAAAATCAATGTACTCATATTTAAAATAAACATATATTTTTCATTAAATCTTGTATTTAAATATTTTTGTGAAATGATTAATACTGATGAGAATATTGAGATACTAATCATATATAACAAAGGAATCATCATAAAAATCCGATCAGTTCCGACAAGAAAAAATGACCATAAAATATATGCCCCAATATTTGAGAATATTACAACAAACAAATCTCTACGAATCCAATCATCTATACTTTTTGGTAAGACGTACAAAAATTCAGCCAGCTTATACTTATTTATAACAAGCTGAAATCCTGTATAATACGTAATCCAGTAAACAAAAGCTATTGTTAAAGAAAATTGGGCAAACCCGTCGCTTGGCACAAAAAAATTAAGAATAATAAGACCAATTGTTATGAGTGTAAATGCTATTAATATTGTATTATGAAATCGAAGCAAATTATTCAGAAATTTTAATTCTTTTAACATATTTAATCACCTTTCTCCCATTCTCTAGCAACTTATCTCCCATCATGCCAGATTAAATTCTTATCTCTTGAATACTTCTTCTTTGGTGAATAAGTGAAATAAATCAAAACTAATTATAAAAATAAAAAGTATGATATATATCCAGTTATAACGATTATAGAGCTGATACAACTTCAACTGATTGATCATGTTGCACGCGCTCCCTTTTCTTAAAGTACATAAGCTCATCGATGTTTACTTTTCGAATTGATACCTCATTACCAAATAATTCTTCCATTACCTGAGCTTCTTTTGTTAATGCTGTAAAGCTGTCTTCAAAATATTCTGTTCCAACCAATAATCCATTGATCTCATCATCTAATATATATGCTGGTCCTCTTACAATTTTATATTCATCTAATATCACATCTTTTTCATCCATCATTAATAGTTTACCTTTTTCAATATATGCAATATAATCTGCAATCGATTCAAGGTCAGACGTGATATGCGTCGAGAATACTATCGTCATTTCTTCATCCAGCATTAAATCCTGAAAAATCTTTAATAGTTCTACTCTAAATGTCGGATCAAGATTTGAAGTTGACTCATCTAAGATAAGTAACTTAGAATGATGACTGAGGGCTGTTGCAAGACTGAGCTTCACCTTCATCCCCTGCGATAGATGTTTAATCTTTTTTTTAACCGGTACTTCGAAGCGGTCCAAATAGTTATAGTATGCACTACTATCCCATTGCTCAAAGTACATCTTCATTATCGTTTCAAGTTTCTTAGCATTCATCCACTCAGGAAAGTGATTTTCACTGAATACAATACCGATTTTCGATAATATCCCAGCTCTATCTTCAAAATAAGTTTGATCAAATATCTTTATTGCTCCACTATCTGGTGTATTAAGATTTAACAGTTGATAGATAAGCGTCGTTTTTCCTGCACCGTTTTCACCGATAAGTCCCGTAATGTAACCCTTAGGTATTTGAAGACTTGGTATATCTAATACAAATTTATTCTGTTTAAACTTTAAATTAGAAATTTCGATTACATGCTTTGTCATCTTTATTCCTCCCATAAGTCGTTTGTTAGTTCAATGAAATCTTGTTTGTCAAAATTTAACCGTTTGGCAAGTTGGATTGAAGAAAGTATTAAAGATTCTAATTCTTTATTTGATTGTTCTTCAATCATTGCAATATTCCCTTGCGATACAAATGTCCCTTTTCCAGGAATCGTATAAAGGTAGCCTAAATCCTCTAAATCCTTATACGCCCGCTTCGTTGTAATCACACTAATGCCTAACATTTTAGCAAGTGCTCGCATAGACATAAGTGATTCACCTTCTTCTAATTCCTTTGCCATAATCAAACGAATGATTTCTGATTTCAATTGCTCGTAAATTGGTTGATCACTTTTTGGGTTAAAATGAATATTCAATTCATCACCTTCTTCATTGTTATACTGTATATATACAATATACACAGTATATACGGATTTGTAAAGTAATTATAAAAGAATAAGAAAAACACGTAAACATTAAGCTGTTTACGTGTTTTTGATGCACGGTTTGATCCCAAACCGGGCATTTTCATACTTTTTTGCACGGTTTGATGCCGAACCGGGCGTAAGAATAACTAATCCAGTAATTCTAAATCCTCTCCTGAATTCAGCATGTCATAATACACACCTTGTGTTGCGATTAATTCACTTTGTTTACCCGCTTCAACCACTTCACCTTGATTCAGTACAACAACTTTATCCGCTTTTTTCACTGTATTTAATCGATGTGCAATAATAATACTTGTTCGACCCTGCATTAGTTTTTCAATGGCTTCCTGTAACTTCATTTCAGTCACCGTGTCAATATTACTTGTTGCTTCATCGAGTAATAATATTTTCGGATTTAATACGAGTGCACGTGAAATATTGATAAGTTGCTTTTCACCTTGTGATAGATGTGTTGATTCAAATGTTATTTCCGTATCAAATCCATGTTCAAGGCGCATAATGAAGTCATAAGCGTTCGCATCTTTTGCAGCCTGAATCATCACTTCATCACTAATGTCCTGATTTTTATATTTGATATTTTCCCTGATTGTTCCGTCAAAGATAAATGGATCCTGTAATACATATGCCATCTGGCGACGAAGGGTTGACTTCGGTATTTCTTTTATATCGATGTCATCAATTTTAATCGTTCCACCTTGAATTTCATAAAATCTTGCAAGCAGCTGAATAATGGTTGTCTTTCCAGCACCTGTTGCGCCGACAAGCGCTAATGATTCACCCGTTTTAACTTCAAATGAGACATGATTGATTGTGGGTTTCGTTTGTTCCTCATTATATTTGAATACAACATTTTCTAGTTTTATATCACCTTTTATGTCAAGATGACGATGAGTATTATCTACATCTATTTCTTCTTCAGTATCAATAATTTCAAATACACGTTCAGCACCACTTAATGCACTTAACACTGTATTAAACTGATTAGCTAAGTCATTCAATGGTCGTGTGAATTGACGTGCATATTCAGCAAAAATAACAATTGTTCCGACTGTAATGCCATAACCTTTTAATGCAAGTATGCCACCAACCCCTGCAACGATAGCAAACGAGATATTATTAAAAAAGTTCATTACTTTCGGAATAAATCCTGAATACGTTACAGACCAGAAACTATTATCTCGAACGTTCCGATTCTTCTCACTAAATCCATTCATCACTTCTTGCTCTTGTGAGAATACCTTGACAACGACTTGACCTGAAATAATTTCCTCAATATAACCATTCATTTCCCCAAGTGCTTTTTGTCTGCGTTTATAAAGTGGTCCAGTACGTCTTGTAATCCACTGCATGGCAATGAACATCAACGGAATGATAATCATCGTGAGTAATGTAAGTAATGGTGACAACATGAGCATCACGATGATTGTTCCAACGATTGTGATAATCGATGATGTAAACTGTATAAATGAGGAATTTAATACTTGAGATATTGTATCAATATCATTGGTCATACGACTCATCAGTTCACCATGTTGTCGTTTATCAAAGAATGGTATCGGTAACTTCTGCATATGTGAAAATAATTGCATTCTCAGTTTATATACTGTATCTTGTGCGATTGTCACCATGATGATCGCTGCAATATATGATGTCACAGATAATAAAATAAAGATTATGAGTAGTATGCATAAATCCTGGGTTAATCCGTCAAATTTTTTCGGGATAATCTTATTATCGATAATCTTCCCGATCATGTATGGCCCGATTAAACCTAATAAGGATGAAATAATCACACACGTAATTACGATAATTAGTTTAAAGTGCGCATCATCCATCAATTGCCAGATTCTCTTCATCGAATATTGCCAGTTCTTCGCATTTGGTATTGTGTTCCCGCGTTGATCAGTTTTTTGCTTTTTCTTCTTTAAATCTTCTTTCTTTAATATAAATTCATGTCCCAGAATTGATTTAGGCATCGACCTCACCTCTTTCCTGAGAATCATTGATTTGTTGATACAGCTCAGATGTCTTAAGTAAAGATGCATGGTCACCGAAGCCAACTACTTTACCTTGGTCGAGCAGCAGAATATGATCAGCAGTTTTTGCCGTTTCTATTTTTTGACTAACGATAATTCGTGTCATCGGAAGCTGCTGCAATGTATTAAATAGCTTTGATTCTGTGTGTATGTCTAATGCTGAAGTAGAATCATCCAGTATCAAGATATTAGGTTCACGAATAATTGCACGTGCTATCGCGATACGTTGCTTTTGGCCTCCAGATAAATTGACACCTTCCTGGCCGACACGCGTTTTATACTGCTGATCAAAGTCCATGATATTATCATGAATTTGTGCGATTTCAGTAGCTCTCATTACTTCGCTTTCACCAGCGAGTTGATTACCAAATATAATATTGTCGAACACTGTCCCTGTGAACAATGTATTTTTCTGAGGAACGTAACCTATCATTTCTCTTAAATGACTTTCCTGATATTCTTTTATATCTTTTCCATCAATTAATATTTGCCCACGCGTCGGTTCATACATTCGAGGAATTAAGCTTAACATAGCTGATTTACCTGAGCCTGTCGCCCCCATAACAACAAATTTTTCTCCGGCATTAACTTTAAAATTAATATTCTCCAGTACATTGCGATGAGATAAAGGATATTTAAAGTCTACATCGATAAACTCTACACTTACTCCACCCGCATGTGGCTGAATATTAGTTTCTGAAAGTTCTTCATCAACAGGTGTTTTAAGAACTTCAGTCATACGATCACTACTTGCTTTAGCACGAGAAAAAGCAATGATGATGAAAGCAAACATTGAAAACCCACCCTGCATACGCAAAGCATAATTGATTACTGCAACAAGGGCACCAACATTGAGTGCATTTTGCGTAACATCTTTTGCCCCCATATAAATTACTACTAAAAGTGCAATATTCATAACGATTAATAAAAACGGTAAAATACGTTCCATTAATTTAAGTGCTTTAACTGTATCGTTTTTAAGTAATGTTGAGGTGCTTTCAAATTTTGAAGTTTCGTATGCACCACTTAAATTGGCACGTATCATTCTGACAGATGATAAATTCTGCTGAATGGTACGGTTGACACCGTCCAGCTCTTTTTGAACACGTTTAAAAAGTTTCATCCCGCTTCTTGCTGATATGTATAAAAATATAAAGATAATCGGACTGCCTATAAGTAAATATACCGCTAAATGCGGTGCAACCATAAAACTCATAACAATACTGCCGATGACGAGTAATGGTGCACGTAACATAATTCTTAAACTCATAAATAGCACCATTTCACATGCGATAACATCACTTGTTAAACGGGTGATTATACTTGATGTACTAAATTTCTCAAGTGTTGTCAGTGAAAACTTCTGAATATGTTGAAACAATGCTTCTCTTAAATCAAATGAAAATCCATGACAGACATGACTTGCTACAAATGAATTAATGATACCGCAAATAAATGCAGCAATACTCATTACAACTAATAGTCCTAGATAGTAAAAAGCTTGATTCAAATCATGTTTTAATATCCCTTCATTGATAATCTGGGATAAGATAACAGGTAAACTTAACTCTACAGCTAGTTCCAGTAACATCAGGATTAAAGCAAAGATGATATATCCTGAATAAGGTTTCGTAAACTTCAATATCACAATCCCACCTACTTTCTTATTCATATTATGCCATTAAATAAATTATTTAAAAATAAATTGACTTTGTATTTTTAAAGTCTTATAGACTAGCGTATAATAATAAAAATAAAGACTATAAGAATTGGAGCTTGAAACATGTCAATATTTACGCAACTCATGGATTTTATTTTACACATTGATGAACACCTAGTGAATATCGTTAAAGATTATGGGGGCTTAACTTACGCTATTCTTTTTGGCATTGTATTTGTTGAAACTGGACTCGTAATTATGCCGTTCTTACCAGGTGATTCAATGTTATTTGCTGCAGGAGCACTTGCACCTCAAGGTGCACTCAACATCTGGATATTATTTATATTACTAACTTGTGCTGCTATTCTTGGAGACACTTTAAATTACCATATCGGAAAATGGGTGGGTTACGGTATCGTCAATCATCCTAAAATTGGTCGTTTAATCAAACAAGATCATATGTTAAAAGCTGAAAATTTCTTTAATACATATGGTGGTAAAACAATCGTTATTGCTAGATTTGTGCCATTTATTCGTACTTTCATTCCGTTTGTCGCTGGAGCAAGTTCAATGAAATACAGCTATTTTATTTTATATAATGTGATTGGTGCCGTAATGTGGGTTGGCATTTGTTTAGCCGGTGGATACTTCTTCGGTAACATTCCTATCGTTAAGAATAATTTTGAAATTGTGCTCATCGTCATTATTCTATTATCGATATTACCAGCGATTATTAGTGTGATTAATAATATACGCAAAAAATAAAAGTGAGGCGCAATCACATGCCTCACTTTTATTTTTTTCTTAATTGATTAAACAACATTTTCTTTAGCTCTGACTTTTGGTTGTCGTCTGTAATGTGTGATGTTTCATAAATTTGCACAATGGTTGCTGGTTGTCCATTTAACACAATAATGCGATCTGACATTTCAATTGCTTCTTCAATACTATGCGTAATCATTAATACCGTTTTACCCGTTTCTTTAATCAACCCTCTCAACCAAACTTGCATATCCAAACGTGTGATTTCATCAAGTGCTGAAAACGGTTCATCGAGTAGTAATATTTTATGATTTGTATTTAATGCTCTTAAAAACGACACACGCTGTTTCATGCCACCAGATAACTGATTAGGATAATGATTTTTTATATCAGTAAATCCAGCACGCTTCAGGAGCGTTGCACTCTGATCTTCTGCTTTTACACGACCTATTTCAGTAGAGAGTTGTATATTTTCTTCAACTGTTCGCCAAGGCATTAAAGAACTTGTTTGTGGCATGAATGACACATGCCCTGTTTTTTCTACTTTCACATTATCAATCAATACCTTACCAGATGTTTGTTTAAGCAATCCGCCAACAATATTCATTAATGTCGATTTACCTGATCCGCTCGGACCTAAAATGGTAATAATTTCATTTTCCAAAACATCCAGATTAATATTTGATAAAACAAGCTTGTCTCCAAACTGATGAGAAACATCTCGAATATTCAAAAGGTTATTCATGATTCCACCTCAATACAAAACGCTTGATTGCCTCAATAACCATATAAATCACAAGTGCAAAAATGATTATCCAGACAATAGCAACAAATACCTGATCTACCTGAAATGCACGTTGGGCAAGTATCATAAATTTGCCGAGGCCAGCATCACTCCCAAGCCATTCAGAAATAATGGCACCCATCACCGAATATGTCCCAGCAATCTTTAAACCATTAAATAAAAAGGGCATGCTATTAGGCCATTCTAGTTTCGTAAATAGTTCTAGTCGTGTGGCACCCATCATCTGCATATATTTTTTTAAATCTTTATCGGTTTCGTTAAAACCCTCTAATAAACTTACCGTTATCGGAAAGAAGCAAACCAATGTAATTACAATCAGTTTAGGTAATAATCCAAAACCAAACCAAATCACTAGTAGCGGTGCAATGACAATGACAGGCACATTTTGACTCATGATGAGCAATGGATAAATATAATCATTAAGAACCGGTAATAAGTGAAGAATAATGGCAAATAATATCCCACAAACAATTGAACAAACTAAACCAAGCAATACGAGTTGAATTGTCGGTAATAAATGAGGATAATACTCAGGAAAATCAAAAATAAATGATTGTGCTATCGCACTTGGCGCCGGTAAAGTATATGCATCTATCTGTAAAAACCTTACTAACACTTCCCACACTATAAGTAAACCCATTAAAAATAACGTAAATTTAAGGCCTTTAATCATCGATATTTCTCAACCAAGCCATCCATAGAAACAGATTCAGCATGATAAAATTTCACTTGTGAAATGATCGATGGGCAGCCAAGTGCGCGCATGCGATGATTCATTTGTTCAATTAATGGTAGTAATTCATGCATATCACCTTCAATACTTGTTTCAAGTGGCGATACATAATATTTAAGTCCAGACTGTTCTATGACTTCAATCGCAGCATCAACATATGGGATTACATCTTGACCTGCAGGTGTTTTAGGTATAATTTGAATACTCATTATTGTGTTCGCCATTATTTTGCCTCCACAAATTCATTTGTAAATGCATCTTTTGCAACGAAATTATTTTTGATAATTTTATTATCTTTTAAATACTTTGCATAATTTGCCCATATCTTTTCATCCTGAATCCCCCATGACTTTGCATCATCTTGATATTTAGGAGATAGGTATTTTTGTGATGCATAGACTAAGTCTTTTTGTTTTTTTAGTTCTGGTGCTGATTTAATTAAAATATCTGCACTCTCTTTTTCATGCTTAATCGCATACTCATAGCCTTCTTTAACGGCTGTCATAAATGCTTTCGCTGTATCAGGATTTGATTTTAAATATTTCTCATTGGCAATGATGATAGGTGTATAATAATCTAAATTTTTATCATAATCCGTTAAATATTGCATGTTTACGTCAATATTTCGTGTTTTTGCTTCAATACCTGTCCAGCCATAATATACCCAGGCGAAGTCTATATTTTTCTTTGATGCAGAGAAGAAATCTGTATTCCCCATATTAATAATTTTCGCTTTATTGACATCTGCATTTTCTTTTTTCATCAACGTTTCAATAAATGCTTTTTCGATTGGTGCACCCCAGCCACCGTATGTTTTACCTTCATAATCTTTCGGTGATTTAATATTCTTTTCTTTTAAACTCATGAAACCACTCGTATTATGCTGAATAATTGCACCAATTGATTTGATTGGCACACCTTCAGAACGAGATTGTGTCACTTGTTCCTGTGCGCTAATACCAAACTGAACATCTTTTTTATTCGCTGCGATGAGTTGGTCAGCTGTTACATCACCCGGCGTTTTAATTTCAACATCTAAACCGTGTTTCTTGAAGAAACCTTTGTCTTTAGCTACGTAAATCCCCGTGTGATTTGTATTCGGTGTCCAGTCTAACATCATCGTCACTTTTTCAGTTTTCTTAGCATCTGTTTTTTCAGTGTTTTCTTTTTTTACTTCATTATCACAACCTGCTAATAATACTACAATACTCATACTCGCTAAAATACTTTTCTTCATATCTATTTCCTCCAATAAAAAAACACAACCTAAACAGAGTAAAGTTGTGTCAAAAAGCGACACTTCCCTACGCTAGTGTTACCTAGATCAGGTGAATAAGGGTTTAGGACAAAAGTCCAATCTCAGATTAACTCCCCTAGTGTTTTTTGTTATTTTATTTTCTATATAAGTATAACAAACAAATGAAAGACATCGCAAAAAAATATTCTGCTATGTCTTCAATTTATTTAAACTCTGCCATTAATGCTTCAAACTTCGATTGATCCATTTCAATCGGTTCATTCGCTAATGATTTTGAGTATCCATTTAATTGTTCCGCATAACTTGGTGTGTCTAAATCCTGATAGATAATACCCGTTACTAATCCGTTATGTTCAACAACAGTATTTAATGCTTGTGTTCTGTTTTTATTATCATAGCCTTCGATATCATTTAATGACGTTAAGTTTTCTTTAAACCATTCATACGTGTTCACTTTATTATAAGTCACACATGGTGAAAATACGTTTACAAATGCAAATCCTTTATGATGTATCGCTGCTTCAATAATTGCAGTGAGTTCCTTAATATCACTTGAGAAACTTTGTGCTACAAATGTTGCACCTGATGTAATTGCAAGTTCTAATGGTGATACATTTTTTTCAATTGACCCTTGAGGCGTTGTCTTCGTCACAAATCCATGCGCTGAACTTGGTGATGTTTGACCTTTCGTTAAACCATAAATTTGGTTATCCATTACGACATACGTTAAGTCAATATTACGACGTATAGAGTGAATGGTATGTCCCATACCGATGGCGTAACCATCACCGTCACCACCTGAAGCAATGACTGTAAGTTCCTGGTTAGCCATTTTCACACCTTGTGCCATTGGTAGAGCACGACCGTGAATTGAGTGGACACCATATGAATTAATATAACCTGATAAACGACCAGAACATCCAATACCTGTAATGACTGCTAATTCTTCTGGTTCTAATCCTACATTAGCACATGCTTTTTGAATCGCTGCTTGTACTGAGAAGTCACCACATCCTGGACACCAGTTTGGTTTTACATTATTTCTGAAATCTTTAAATGTTGCCATTTAGATGCGCTCCTTTACTTCAATGACTTCATTGATTTTTACTTCAATTTCCTTTGGTAAGAATGGTGTGCCATCATATTTTGTTAAGTTCGTAATCTTACCTTGGTGCATTGTGTTCATTTTAATAATGCTTGATAATTGTCCTGCATAGTTGTGTTCTGCGACAATAACTTTATTCGCCTTATTGATTGCGTTCTGAACTTCCTCAGTCGGGAATGGATGTAATTGTCTGATGTGCAAATGATTGACACGACCATCGATACGCTCAATGGCTTCATCTATCGCGCCATAAGTTGATAAGTAACCGATGACTAATACATCAGCCTCTTCATGATTTTCTTTGTAATCTACAGGCTCAGAAATTTTCAACTGTTCAATTTTACGCATACGTTTTTCCATTTGTTTTGCACGGTTCACTGGGCTTTCTGAAGGTTTTCCTTCTTCCGTATGCTCAACACCTGTTACATGGTGAATACCATTTTTAACGCCAGGAATAACACGCGGTGATATACCACTTTCAGTCACTTCATAACGCTTGAAGTATGATTTATCTTCACGTTCCGCTATTTCAGTGATTAAGTTACCACGGTCAATTTTGATTCTATTAAAGTCTAAATTAGGTACTGTATGTTTACCCATTGAAAGTTGTAAGTCACTAAGTAAAATAACTGGACATTGGTACTGTTCAGCTAAATTAAAGGCTTCCGCTGTTAAATAAAAGGCATCTTCAGCTGTTGTAGGTGCTAATACAATCTTCGGAATATCGCCATGTGTGCCGTAAATCATCTGCATTAAATCTGATTGCTCTTGTTTCGTTGGTAAACCTGTTGATGGACCACCACGCATCGTGTTAATCACAACAAAAGGTTGCTCTGTCATACCACTTAATCCGATTGCTTCCATCATTAATGAAAGACCAGGTCCTGCTGAAGCAGTAAACGAACGCACACCCCCATAGTTCACACCAATTGCCATAACAGCTGCTGCAATTTCATCTTCAGTTTGAATGACTGTCCCACCGAAGTCTGGTAATTTATCAATCATGTATTCCATAATTTCACTCGCTGGCGTTATCGGATACGCTGCCATAAAGCGCGCACCACCCGTTAAAGCGCCTAGTGATATCGCATCGTTACCAATCATAAACAGGTGTCCTTCTTCTGTAGAAGGATTTAACGTAAATGTATGAAAATCTTCTTGTTCCATTAGATCAAAGCCCGCATGTAATGCTTGCTTATTTAATGCACAGATTTTTTCACCTTTTTTCCCGAAAATATCATCGACTAATACTTCAAAATGCTTTAAATCCACACCAATTAAGCTCGCACTTGCGCCAATGGCTACCATGTTTTTCATTAAAGCAGTACCTAATTCTTTAGCAATTTCAGTAAATGCCATCGGTACGAATTTACCTTCGTAATCTTCTGGTTTCTCAGGATCAAATTTAGCGTCTGCTAAAATAATCCCAGAAGCATTCATTTCATGATAATTGACATCAATTGTCTCCTGGTCAAACGCTACTAAGATATCTAAATCATCACTGATTGAATGCACTCTTGTTGTTGAGACACGAATTTTATTGTTGGTATGTCCACCTTTAATACGACTAGAGAAATGTCTGTATCCATATAAATAATAGCCCAGACGGTTTAAGGCTGTTGAAAACATTTCACCAGTACTTTCAATACCCTCACCTTGCTGACCGCCGACTTTCCATGAAATTTGAGATTTCATATGTACCCTCCTACTTTTAATCACTTACTCTACTATAACAAAGAACCACCTGTCTTTACATAGACAAGTAGTTCGAAACTAAAAAATCAGTCGAATGGCCGATACGTTATTTTAATGGATGATCTTCATTAATTAATATTCGTTCTATTTTCTTCGTTGTGCCGTCTGTTTTTAATTCTACAAAGACACCACTTAACACGCCACGACCTTTATCTGGTACTACATGTTTCACTGGCATTGATGTTAGGAAACGATGAATGACTTCATCTTTATTGATACCTAATATTCCATCATAATAGCCTGTCATACCGACATCCGTAATAAAGCCAGTGCCTTTATTTAAGATACGATTATCACTTGTCTGGATATGCGTATGCGTCCCTACCACGACACTCGCTCGACCGTCTGCATAATAACCAAACGCACCCTTTTCACTCGTCGTTTCTGCATGAAAGTCTACAAAGATGTAATCTGTTTCGCGTTTGGCGATTTCATACAACGCATCAAACTTTTTAAATGGACAATCAATTTGTTGCATAAACGCACGACCTTGCATATTAATCACTGCAATTTTCTTATCGTTAAATTTGATGATTTGCATGCCTTTACCTGGATTGTCATCGGGATAATTAGCAGGACGAATCATCTTCACATCACTATCCAGTAATTCATAGCTATCACGCTGACCGTATGTATGGTTTCCGAGTGTTACACAATCCACACCGAGCGTCATCATTTCTTTATAAATTTTCTCAGTAATCCCACGACCGTGTGCCGCATTCTCACCGTTAACAATCGTAATATTCGGGCCATATTTCTTCTTCAGTTGCGGTAAATATTCAGCGAGCATTTCTCTACCGATTGAACCTACAACATCACCTATAAATAATATTCTCATCTGTGCCTCATTCTTTCTTCACGTGTCATTTTTACTCTCAAGTAACATATATAACATAAAAACAATCCAAGAATCAATGTAAGCAATGGATAAAATATAAAAAGATTAAAAAAATAATGATTCATATGCTGTTTAGGTAAAGTTTCAAAACCTACTAAGTTGAGTCGGTTGTTCCAAGCACCGTCTAAGTCTATTTTTTCTAAAGTTGTCTTACCAATTAGATTATCCCTATGACTTCGCATCCCAATATATTGAATTTCTTCTTTATGCTGTGCCATGACCATCAATAATGTTTCACCAGTTGCGATTTTCTTTTCATAAATTACACGCGTATTTATATAATGATTATTTAATTGTTTTTGTGTCCTAATATCAACATTGACCTTCTTTTTATTAATAATGATTGTCTTTACACGTTTATCTTGAATATCTTCAATAAGCTGAACTATCTGATCACCAATTTGATAAGAACGCGTATACGTTGCACTTTTTTTCATTAACCGGTTGTAATCAACGTTTTTGTGCGCAACAATTTCTTTTCCTTTCGCATCTTTAAAAATATGTTCAACTGTTATCATGTCTACATTAATATTGTCATTAGCAATGACTGCTCTTATATTATTTTTATCAATTGACAGTTCTGTTAATAATCGTTCTTTACTCGCTATTTGTCGGTTGTTATGTAATTGATAAGCTTCAAGTAACGGTAAAAGTGATAAAAGGATAAGTATCGCTGCGACCCCTAAATAAATCTTAACTCGTTTTTCCAAGCCATCCCCTCATTTACTTAATTGTTATATATATTTTAGCACGATATCCCAATTTCATGTATGCTTCCATAAAAAATAAAAACAACCCTCAAAGCCTTATGGCTCTGAGGGTTGTTTGGTTAACTGCTATTATTTCGCGTATTCTATTGCACGCATTTCTCGGACGACTGTTACTTTAATATGACCAGGATATTGTAATTCTTCTTCAATTTGATTTTTAATATCTCTTGCAATTCGATGTGCTTTTAAATCATCCACATCTTCAGGTGAAACGATAATGCGAATTTCACGGCCTGCTTGAATTGCAAATGATTTTTCTACGCCATCATAACTTTCAGAAATTTCTTCCAATCGTTCAAGACGTCTCACATAGTTTTCAAGCGTTTCACGTCGCGCACCAGGCCTTGCTGCACTTAACGCATCAGCTGCTGCCACGAGTATTGAAATGACACTATTGGGTTCAATATCTCCATGATGAGAATGGATGGCATTAATCACAATAGGATGCTCACGGTATTTCTTCGCTAAATCTACACCTATTTCAACGTGTGAACCTTCAACTTCATGGTCGATTGCTTTACCAATATCATGTAATAGTCCTGCACGTTTTGCAAGTGTCACATCTTCACCAAGTTCAGCTGCAAGCATGCCTGATAAATGTGCGACTTCAATCGAGTGTTTTAATACATTTTGACCATAGCTTGTACGGAACTTCATTCGGCCTAAGATTTTCACTAAATCAGGATGTAAATTATGAATACCAAGTTCAAATGTTGCTGCTTCACCTGCTTCGCGTATAATTTCATCCACAGATTTACGCGCTTTTTCAACCATTTCTTCAATACGTCCAGGATGAATTCTTCCATCTGAAACTAATGCTTCTAGTGCTGTTTTTGCAATTTCTCGTCTGATTGGGTCGAATCCTGATAAAATAACCGCTTCAGGCGTATCATCAATAATTAAATCAATACCTGTTAACGTCTCTAAAGTACGAATATTTCGGCCTTCACGACCAATAATTCTACCTTTCATTTCATCATTTGGAAGGTTAATTACAGATACTGTTGATTCTGAAGTATGTTCAGCAGCTAAACGTTGTACAGTTGTTGCAAGTACCATTTTGGCCTTTTTATCAACTTGCGCTTTTGCCTCTTGTTCTTTTTCTTTAACCATAACTGCAATGTCATGTGTTAATTCTTCTTCAACTTGATCAATAATTTCCTGTTTCGCTTCTTCTTGCGTCAGTCCGGAGATGCGTGTTAATTCTT
The DNA here is from genome assembly GCF_021366795.1 of Macrococcoides caseolyticum. GTDB lineage: Bacteria > Bacillota > Bacilli > Staphylococcales > Staphylococcaceae > Macrococcoides > Macrococcoides caseolyticus_A. The sequence continues at coordinate 100,400 of NZ_JAHCPS010000006.1, forward strand.
GTTCATGTTTTACTATAATGTCTTGCACACTTTGCTCTAACGCATCTACATGTTGTTGTTTTTCTTCAATTTTAGACTCTTTTTGTTCTAAAAGTTCATCCTTTTTATCTAAAAGTTCACTTTTACGATCTAAGTTTTCTTCTTTTTGAAGAAGTCTTGCTTCTTGTCTTGCAAGGTCTGAACGACGTTCTTTAAATTCTGCTTCTAAACGGTCACTTCTTACTTGATTTTCTTCTTTTGCTTCAAGTAATTTTTCCTTTTTAAGACTTTCAGCTTCTTTATTTGCTTCACTAATGATATGTTCAGCGGTCGTACGTGCCTGATTCTGCTGATTAGTCAAGCTATTCTTTGCCAGTATGTAACCTACACCAACACCTAGAATTATTCCAAGCAAAATGAATAAGAGGCTTAATAGTTCCACATAAACACCTCCTTATTTGCTTTTTTTCATCTAGTTCATTTCTAAATCGATTGTATAGAAATAAATCGTCAATATATATTTCATATACAAATTAATTGTACGTTTTATAAGTAAAGTGTGTCAAGGTAAGTCGTGAATTATTTAACGTATATTTAACTCATTGTTGAAAAATTACAAAAATCCGAATGATATGTCATTTTATTTCATGACATATCATTCGGATAGAAAATTTTATACTAATTCATCATCGAATAAATCTTGAGTTGGTTCAGCTTCAGGAATATCTGCCTTCACTGCATCTTTATCTTCACCAATACCCATAGCTTTACGGATTTTCTGATCGATTTCATCTCGTACTTCTGGATTCTCACGTAAATAGGTCTTGATATTTTCTCTACCTTGTCCGATACGCTCACCTTCATATGAATACCAGGCACCTGACTTCTGAAGCACTTCATATTCAGCACCTAAATCAACCATTTCGCCTTCACGAGAAATACCTTGACCATACATAATATCCACTTCTGCTACTTTAAATGGTGGTGCTACTTTATTTTTTACAACTTTAATTTTAGTACGATTTCCGACGATATCTTGTCCTTGTTTTAATTGCTCAGCTCGACGAACTTCTAAACGTACTGAAGAATAGAATTTAAGTGCTCGTCCACCTGGCGTTGTTTCAGGGTTACCAAACATAACACCGATTTTTTCACGTACCTGGTTAATGAATATAGCAATCGTATTCGATTTAGAAACCGCACCTGAAAGCTTTCTTAATGCTTGAGACATTAATCTTGCCTGAAGACCCATATGTGAATCTCCCATTTCGCCTTCAATCTCAGCTTTAGGTGTAAGCGCTGCAACTGAGTCAACTACAATAATATCGACAGCACCACTTCGTACAAACGCTTCAGCAATCTCTAAACCTTGTTCCCCATGATCAGGTTGTGATAAGTATAAATTATCAATGTCTACACCAAGCTTTTGCGCATAAACTGGATCTAATGCATGCTCTGCATCAATAAATGCTGCGATACCACCCTGCTTTTGAACTTCTGCAATCGCATGTAATGCCACTGTTGTCTTACCCGAACTTTCAGGTCCATAAATTTCGATAATACGTCCTTTCGGATAACCACCTATGCCAAGGGCGTTATCTAAAGTAATTGATCCAGATGAAACTGCAGAAACATTGCGTGTCGCATTTTCGCCAAGTTTCATGACTGCACCTTTACCAAATGATTTCTCCATATTCTTAATTACTGTGTCTAAAGCTTTTTGACGTTCACTCATATATTATTCTTCCTCCTAAGTCACTTCTCATGTATCAATGATTTCAATGCAATCCTAATGCATTGAATGTATCTTTCTTGTAATGCTTTCAAAACTATTCTAACAACGTGTTAGCGGTGACCTCATTACTCACTACAAATAATACTATACTTATATTTGAGTAATTAATCAAGCAAAAAGCGAACGCATGTTTGTATTTTTTCGTTTTTTTCCTTTTTTAAGGAGAACATAATAAAAACATACTCAGATTAACAGCATCGTCATCTCAGTATGTTTAACATTTCATTTTTATTTTGAATTTTTGAAAACATTTCGGCCATGATAAAAATATTCAATCCCAGACAAAATGGTAAAGAACACTGCGATATACATTAAAGGATACCCTAACTTAATGCCAATGAATTGATTGAATGGCTCATTTAATAAAAGTAAAGTCATTGCAAGCATTGTCACAGCTGTTTTAATTTTACCGAGTTGCCCTGCAGCAGATACAAAACCTTGTTCGATTTGAAGCAAACGAAGCCCTGTTACTGCAAACTCACGTGCAATAATGATAATTGCCATCCATGAAGGTATAAGATCAAGTTCAACTAGCGCAATGAGTCCGCTAGAAACTAGTAATTTATCTGCCAGTGGATCCAAAAATTTACCCATATTCGTAACAAGTTGCCATTTACGGGCTAAATAGCCATCCACCCAATCTGTTAATGATGCAAAGATAAAAATACAAGCTGCGATCAACTGCTCGACGCGCATCACATCACTACCAAGTATCGCGATGTCACCCATATTAAAATCCGCAAGTAAAAAGATTAAAAAAACAGGAATTAACAATACACGAGCTACAGTAATTTGATTTGGTATATTCATTTTAAACTTCCTTTTCTATTATTCTAATTTGATTATCATACATTGTAACGTCAACTATTGTACCACTTTAAAGAAGTAAGTTCTTGTTATTAAATTCTCTGCTTCCTTCGGCACATTTACCTTTACGCCATTGATAAACACGTTCATTGTCGTAGAATTACCAGATATTAAAGTAATACTTTTCACATTTTTATCAATTTTAATCACTTCATTTTTTATTTCTTTATAAACATAATTTTTCTTATTACTATCATAAACTTGAACCCAAGTTGGGATACTAGAATTTACTTTTAATTCAATCGGTTGATTCGTCGAAATTTCATAAGCTAAATTAGCACCATCAAAGTTTTTATATGTTAACTTAACTGGTTCAACTTTAGGTTTCACTTTGACATTTTCTTTCGTTTCTTTTTTGGGCGTTGCAGTGGTTGCAACTGGTTTTTCTTCCGTTTTCCTTTCAACCTTTACATCACGGCTTTTATTAATATCTTCAGCTTGCCAGACATTATTTTTATCCGTGAAGATAAACTGTGAAAATATAAGCCAGACTAAAAATAAAACAACACTTATCCCAAGTATCCATACAAGTAGTTTTTGCACACTGTTATCTGACTGATGCTCGACGGCTGTGTTTTTAATTTGTTGACTCGCTTCTTTTGCGGACAATTTTTTGGCTGGCAATTCATCCTTATGTTCTGATAACAGTGATTCTGCATTCAAGTTGACAGCTTTGGCATATTTTTCGATAAATCCACGTGTATAGTCCGGATTGGGTAAACGGTCAAACTCATTTTTCTCAATCATTTCAATATACTTTTTCTGTATTCGTACCTTTTTTTCTAAATCAATCAGTGTCATACCAAGTGATTCTCGTTTAGAACGTAGTATTTGTCCAATTAATTTCATAATGGCCCCCTATTAAAAATCAAAAGAATGCAAATTCATCATTATCAAAAAGGTTATTGTTTGATAATTGTTCATAAGTAATTTCCTGATCTTCTGTTTCTCTTAATTCAATAATATAATCAAAATCATCTAATGAATAGTCTGTTTTTTGAACAAATAAATCAGGGTGTTCAATCACTTTTGTAGTCTCAAGTGACATCACTTCTCGAACGAGATTTAAATGTTCCGCATTTTGTTTTATACTTAAAGCACCATCAATGATAAAAATATGTTTATCATCATATTCGCCTTTATATAACTGATTCCTAACGGTTTGTTTAATCATTGTAGATGATATAAAGAGCCATTTTTTGTGTGCACAGACACTTGCAGCAACAACTGATTCTGTCTTGCCTACGCGTGGCATCCCACGAATGCCAATCACCTGATTGCCATCCTGCTTAAATAACTCCGCCATTAAATCGACAAGTATGCCTAAGTCTTTCCTTATAAACTTAAACACATGTTTATTATTTTCAGCACGTTCAATGTGTTGCCCATGTCGTACAGCTAATCGGTCTTGTAGTAGTGGTTCACGCAATTTTAATATTTCTATATCTTCTAATTGGGAAATGATATTTTCAAATCGTGTTACTTTTTCCAGGTTATCTGTCTTTATTAAAAGGCCTCTTACACCTTGATCAACACCATTAATGGTGATAATACTAATGCCAAGGACACCAAGAAGACTAGATACATCACCAAGCAGTCCTGCACGGTTGATTTTAATTTCATATTCTAAATACCATTCTTTCGTTTCTTTGAGTGATGCCATTTACTGACCCCCTAAATATACCATCCACCATTAATTCGATGAACAGTACCTGTTATCGATTGTGCTAAATCTCCTAATAAATAACGGACAACGTGACTGACTTCTTTTGGTTCGATTAAACGCTGTTGTGGAACCTCTGCTAAAACCGATGTGACATCTTGTGCATCTAATTGTAAAGTCATTTTACCATTGACAATACCGGGTGCAATAACATTTGCAGTCACTCCTGTAAGCGCTAGTTCTTTAGCAATCGATTTAATATACCCGATTTGCGCTGCTTTCATGCCACTATATAAAGATTCCATTGCACTACCTGTCTCACCCCAGATGGAACTAATAACAACAATACGGCCACTTGCTCCTTGTAATAACCCGCTTAGTGTGAATTGTGTAAGTTTAACAAGGTTTGCAAAATGAATTTGAAACTGCGTGTCCATCGCATCAGTCGTAATGTCTTGAACAGCTGAAAAATGAGCTGTCCCCGCTGCATAGATCAAACCATCCAGATGACTAACCATCCAATCTTCAAATGGTGAATGAATAAGTGGTTGACTCAAATCAAACTGCACCAACGTGACAGGTTTATCTTTAAAGAATGTTTGCAACTGCTCACGATGACTTGAATAAAAATGCGCGATCACTTCATGATTATTTTCTAACAAATCCAACACAATCTGTTTACCAATATCTCCACTTGCACCTATTACAATATATTTACCCATTACGTTTCTCGATTCTACTATCGGTTATATGTGCATTTTCTATAGCTGTCTTATACGTATCAATACAATCTTCCAGTGTAAGCGATTCTAGTAGCGGTAATAAATCAAACAGTATAACATCGTTGAAATAGTAACGTGTAAACTGATTCGCAATATACTCTGGACTATTCATGCTTGATACATATTCTCCAATGGTCTGCCTAACGATTAAATCAAATGATTTTTGATCGTTTAATGCGTCAAAATTATACAATTGACTGATTAAACGTTGTTTTAATCGATCAACATCTTTAGAAGCACCTGCGATAAACATATGAGAAAACGTCGGTTCAATTGTAAAATTAAACCCAAATGAATCATCAATGAGGTGGTCTTTTAACAACGATTGATAAAAGTCCGTTTGCTCTCCAAATAATAAATCTAAAGCAAATAACATTTTAAGTTCTGTTAATATGAGATTATCTGCACTCTTATAATTATCAGTTTTAATACCCAGCATTATTTTGTCCATTTGAACATTATCTAAGGCTTTCACTTCAGGTTGTTTTATAGTGTCAGGTTCTTCAAATGGTAATAATGCGACGGGTGTAAACGTATCATATGGTTTAATGATTGTATTAATATAATCTTTAATTGCATAAGGCTCAACATTACCAACAATAAACATGACCATATTTTCAGGATGATAAAATGTATTATAGCATGTATAAAGTGTTTCATGCGTAATCTCCTGAATACTGTCAACCGTACCTGCAATATCCACTCGTACAGGATGGACATGATACATCGCCTGTAATGTCTGATAGTATAATCTGTAATTCGGCTGGTCCTGGTACATTTTAATCTCTTCAGCAATAATGCCTACCTCTTTAGCCACACTTTCTTTTGTGAACCAAGGTGTTTGCAACATATCAACAAGCAATTTTATATTTTCTTGTAGTGATTCTACAGTTGTAAATAAGTAACTTGTTCTGTCGTATGATGTAAATGCATTTGCTGAACTACCGTGTTCTGAAAATGCATTAAACATATCCCCATGTTCTTTTTCAAACATTTTATGCTCCAGAAAATGTGCAATCCCTTTAGGCATATGAATTTCCGTGCCATCATTTGCAATAAAATCATTATGTATAGAACCATATTTAGCCGTCATTGTCACATAGGATTTCTGAAATCCCTTTTTAGGAATAATAAATAACTGCATCCCATTATTTAACTTTGCTTCATAAAGCGTTTCATCGATTGCTTGATAATATGTTTGTTTCATTCTGACTCCTCACTTGTCAAACAGTGTATCGTATGTAATATACCCGTTTGCGCCAATTGGATAATATCCTCTTTTGTTACTGCATTTATGCCTTTGATCCATTCTTCTTCGGTTACAATACTTCCAAATGTATTAGAAAACTCAATTTCAATGAACCCTTTAGGACGATCCAGAGATTCTTTTTTCTGATTAATGACTAAACGTTTCGCAGTTTCCAATAAATTAACATCAAAATTTCCGCTTTTTATATTTTCAAATTCTGCTTGAATGGTATCAATCGCTTGTTGTCGTTTGTCCTGATTAACGCCGGATAATACATATAAAATACCACTTCTTGCATCAATTTGACTATGTATTTGATACGCTAAACTCAGTTTTTCTCTAACATTTGTAAACAGAAGACTAGAAGGATCTCCACCAAATATCTGATTTAAAATGATGAAAGAAAAATAACTCTTTTCTGCATGTCGTACATCAAACTGATATCCCATATTAATACGTGCTTGTTTCGTATCAATGTGTTCCACCAATGTTTGTACTTGATGCCTTTGCTTAAGTTTAATATTGCTTAACTTCACACAATTGTCTGGCAGCTTAAGATATTGATGAACTAACGTGTTGATACGTGCTGAATCAATATCACCGACCACAAAAAGTTCAACTTCATCCTGATTAAGCATTGATTGATAGGCGCGATACACATCATGACCTGTAACGGTATATAAATGATGAATGTCCCCAAATGCAGGATTTTGCATCGATTGATCTTCAAACATCGCTTTTAATAATTGATAAAAGCCATATTGACCAAGATTTTCTTTAATAGCATCATACTTATTTCTAAATAAATGCTTTTCAACATTAATCAGTTCATCTTTAAACTGAAAGTCATCAACATTAGGATGATAAATGACCTCATTTAAAAGCTGAAACGCTTGTTGTAAGACATCTTCATCTTCTAAATATTTATCGTTAATCACATCAATACCTACAGTAAAAACATGGGCATTATTTTGTTTAATCACATGACTATATAAATTTGCTCCGTATAAATAGGCAAGATGGTTAATCATCGCCTGTTCATTCGGATATCGTTTGCTCGTTTTTTGAATTAATTTTGATAAAATTGCTCTTTCACTCATCGTCTGAATATCAAGTGGTGCCTTAAACTTTAACACGATTGACACAGTCTTAAATTTATCTGTATTGAGTAAATGTACTGCCATGACGGTCTCCTAACTTTTCTTTGTTCGTTTAATCACAAATCTTACCTGACTAGATTTGAAATAATTCAGAGAATATAAAATCGGTTCATCCCATGCATTATAATGAGTTTGTTTAAATAATAACAAACTTTCTTCCGGTGCACACTGTAATGCATTAGATATATATGGTTCATATGCAATGGATTCAATTTCACTTTCTGCATATTCTACCTTTAAGCGCTCTGTTCGCCCTAATAGCTCTAAGAGCGAATGTTGTAAAATCTCCTGTGCGCCTGAAAATGGCGCAGCATTAATTTTATCCAGACAATACACAACAGGTTCATCATTAGCCGTTCTGATCCGTTCAACGACAGTAATGTGATGCCTTTCTTCCATTTTTAATACACGTTGATCATCTATAGATGGCTGTTCAATATCATGGCTAATCATTAAAGTTCCCGCAACTTGTCCAGCTTCCTCAATCATACTTGTAATACTTTTTAACTCATCGATAGGATATAAAAAGATGGGTTTATGCTTTATAAAATAACCTTCCTGAAAATGTTCAGAAATAATTTGTTCTGTGACAAGTTCATGAAACGCAAGCTCAATATCATCACGTGATTTATTTAGGATTTTTGAAATTTCATATTGTGATGGTAAAGGCATATGTTTCATGAACTTTCCCTGATCAATTTGTTCTAAAATCCAATCTTTAATAAATACAACTTCACTGTTAACTGACATGTCACTGACCTCACTCTAATTCTTCATTGTGATTAATTAATACGGCACGTGGCTTACTACCAGTACTTGGACCGATAACACCATTTTCTTCAAGTTCATCAATAAGTCTTGCAGCTCTATTATAGCCGATTCTAAACTGACGTTGCAGTAGACTGGCTGATGCTTTTTGCTTATCAATGACAAATTGATACGCTTCCATATAGAGTTCATCTTCTGATTCACCAGATGACACTGGTTCTTCTGATGGTTCCAGTGATTTTATATAATTAGCGGACTGCTGTTGACAAACAAACTGAACAACATCTTCCACTTCTTTATCTGATAAGAATGCACCTTGAATACGTTTTGGTTTTGATTCTCCATAAGGTAAATACAACATATCCCCTTTACCTAAAAGTTTTTCGGCACCCTGCATATCCAGTATCGTTCGCGAGTCTACTTGAGAACTCACACTAAATGCAATACGAGAAGGGATATTTGCTTTAATCAGTCCTGTAATAACATCTACAGACGGTCTTTGTGTTGCAATAATTAAATGAATGCCTGCTGCTCGCGCCATTTGTGCAAGTCGCATTATTGCAGCTTCCACGTCTTTACTTGCGACCATCATTAAGTCAGCAAGTTCATCTACAATCACAACGATATACGGCAATTCAGCATTTTTCTCACCGAGTGCTTCATTCTGGCGTCTTAAATATTGATTATACCCCTTAATGTTTCTTGTACCAGTATGACTAAACAAATCATAACGACGTTCCATTTCACCAACAATCTTCTGTAAAGCTTGTGCGGCTTTCTGAGGATTGGTAACAACAGGCGTTAATAAATGTGGTATACCATTATATACATTTAATTCTACCATTTTCGGATCGATCATCATTAATTTCACTTCATGTGGCTTAGCATGCATCAATATACTAGTAATAATCCCGTTGATACAAACAGATTTACCACTACCTGTAGCACCTGCTACAAGTAAGTGCGGCATTTTATCAAGTTCTGCTGTCACTGCTTCACCACTAATATCTCTTCCCAAAACAACTTTCAGTTTATTCTCTTCAACCGGTGAAGCTTCAATCACTTCTCTTAGTGTAACCATAGAAATGGTGCTATTAGGTACTTCGATACCAACAGCTGATTTACCAGGGATAGGCGCTTCAATACGAATATCTTTTGCTGCAAGGGCAAGTGCTATATCATTATGTAAATTAACAATGCGACTCACCTTTACACCCATTGCCGGTTGAACTTCATATTGTGTAACGGCTGGACCAATTCTAATTTGTGATACCTTTGCATTTACACCAAAGTTTTTTAAAGTGGATTCAAGTAATTGACCACGTTTTTTTACAGCCTGCATATTTGATTTGGCTTTCGCTGATGCTTGAGAAAGTAATTCAATCGGTGGCAATTGATAATGTATATTCTCCTGCTCACTCGTTTCACTTTGCTCCATTGTTTCAAGTTGTGATTGTTTATGTGGTGTATTATTTTCAGTTACATGTTCATTTTCGTTAATATGTTGTTTTAAAGTATCCTTTACTTGGTTGAGATCTGTTTGAACTGACACTTCATTACCGTCATAGATTGGAATTTCATCCATATCTACTTGCTCATGTTGCATTGCTGTAATGTCTGATAAATGAGATACATCTTTAATGACTTTGTTTGTTCTCTTTTCCTGACGTCGCGCCATTTGAATTTTTGCCTGCTTAGATAAGGATTTAGTTTTATTTACTTGATACATCAGGACCATTTGCGCTGTTTTTCTAATCGATCTGCCAAGAATTAATACGATGCTTAAAATCATCATAATAAATGAAAGTAATAAAGCACCAAATACACTTAAAAGTGTAGAAAAGACAGTATCAAATAAATAACCGATCATTCCACCACCAAAGAAATTAATCCCGGTTTTAGATTGGAGTTCGAAAATTTTATCAAAGTGCGGTACTGTTACCTTTCCTTTTATAAAGTGCTGAATGATTTCCATAAAAGCGGGTGTACTGAATAGAAGAAGTAACCAACCATTAACTCTACGATTCATCGGTATGAATCGATTATTTACAGCGTAATAAACTGTTATTAATCCGATTAGAATATAAGCATAGAAGCGTGCAGATCCGAATATATACGTCATGAAACTGTCAATACCCAAGCCAACAAGTCCAAACTGTAATAAACCAATGACAAGGAAAGCAATAATAACAATGGATACTACAAAACGATACGGTTCGTTATTTTTCTTTTTTGAAGACTTTCTTTTTCGGGTATTCTTTTTTTTAACTGCCATTTTGTCACCTACTTTAATGTAAACAAATAAACAAGCTAAAATTAGCTTGTTTGTTTGCATATAATTTATACTTCAGAGATTACAGGAATAATCATCGGACGACGTTTTGTATGTTCATATAAAAACTTGCCCAGTTTATCACGCATTTCCTGCTTTATTTCAGACCATTCAATTCTGTTTTTCATCAGACCATTTTCAACAATCTCACGTACTTTTTCTTCGGCTTCGCGCATTAAATCTTCACTTTCACGAACATACACAAAACCTCTAGACTGAATCTGTGGTCCAGCAACAATACGACGATTTTTAGGATCAAGCGTTACGACTGCAATAAAAATACCGTCTTCACTTAGTAACCTTCTATCACGTAATACAATATTTCCAACGTCACCTACACCAATACCATCAATGAGCACATTGCCTGCAGGTACTTTTTCATTTGCAAGCATTTGTTCACCATTAAAATTAATCACATCCCCTTTTTCAAGTAAGAAAATGTGTTCTGGTAAAACGCCCGCTTCAGCGGCTAACTTAGCATGTGCAATCTGCATTTTAAATTCACCTTGTACCGGCACAAAATAGGTTGGCTTCATTAGGTTTAACATGAGTTTTAATTCTTCCATGCAACCGTGTCCAGATGCGTGAATTTTTTTGTTCGTTGGAATTACTTTCGCACCTGCTTTTACAAGATGATTGATTGTAGAGCCCAAAATCACTTCCATGTTAGATGAAGGCGTTGTCGTAATAAATACAGTATCTCCTTCATCTATATTTAGGATACTATGTTTCTGAAGGGCCATTTGTGCTAAACCTTCAATAGGCTCACCTTGAGATCCAGTTGAAATAATAATGAGTTCATTTTTAGGGTATTTCTCAACATCCTTAATTGGAATCAGTAACTGATCTTTAATATCAAAGTAACCTAACTTACGCGCAATATTAAAAGATGATTCTAATGATTTTCCGAGGAATGATACTTTGCGATTTAAACGCGCTGCTGCGTTTAATACTTGTTGGATACGTATAAAGTTAGATGCATAGCAAGAAACAATAATACGCCCTTGTGCTTTCGCAAATTCATCAATAATATGACTTTCAATAACGTTCTCTGGTGTATTATAACCTGGCTTCTCAGCTTCTGTAGAATCACTGATAAGCATTAATACCCCTTTATTACCGATTTGACCCATCTTTGTAATATCCGGTGCATAAGCGCCCGTCATGCTTTGATCAAACTTAAATTCTCCAGTATAAACAACAGCACCATGTGACGTATGAATGACAATACCTAATGCATCTGGGATACTATGCGTCGTACTGAAGAAAGATACATTAACATTTTTAAATCGCATCATTGATTTATTGTTTACTGTATAATATTTAATTTTTTTTGTAATTTTCGCTTCGCGTAACTGATCTTTAACCAACGCAATTGTTAAGCGTGAACCATAAATTGGTGCATCTACACGCTCAATAATGTAGCGTAACGCGCCAATCGCATCCTGATGTCCATGACTTAAAAATATACCTTTTAATTTTTCTTTATTTTCTAGCACATAATTAATATCAGGAATGACAACATCTATCCCTAACATTTCATCTTCTGGAAACATTAAACCTGCATCCAGCATAAACATTTCATCATCAACCTCAACGATGTACATGTTTTTTGCAATTTCTCCGACACCGCCTAAAGGTATCATTCTTATATGTTGGTTTTCTTTTTTAACTAAATTCAAAATAGTTCCTCCTAAATTCTTTCGCCCGTTCAATACATACTCCTTTATTATAAGCTATTTACAGTTTAATTAACAATAAAAAAAGCGAACAGATTCATCTGCTCGCCATTCTTTATTTTTGAAGTTCCATTTTAAAATCGCCACCAGCAACTGTGTAGTGCGTTAATTTTAAATCTTTTGAATGATAGCGGTCCGTATCACCTTTTGATAATACAATTTCAACTGTTTCATTTTTTGCTTCAATCTGTTTAAATAATAAACCCACCTCACCATTTACAGTTGATACTTTAAGTAACTCTTCGTCTAGTGAAAATCGACCGTCAGTGATGAATTCCTGACCATTTACTTGAATTTTGTCAAATACCATTCTAATTTCATCTCCTTGTATACGTTTACATCCCTATTATACAGACTAATCTTTTAATTGCCAATTATTGTGGCAATAATTGATACATTCCAAATGAATCATTAAATATAGATAATGCTTGATTCACATCTTTTATTGTTACTGCATTGATTTGTGCTTCAATGGCTTCAACACTTAGGATTTGTTGATATAAAAGTAAGCTTTTACCCATATGTTCAGTAATCGCACCATCATGATCTAAATTCATATGCAAATTTGTGATTAAATAGTGTTTCGCTTTTTGAAGACGCGCTTCATCAATACCCACAGCTAATTCCTGATGTATTTCGCGTATAATAGCAAGACACTGATTTACATTTTCTTTGTCTGTAGCAAAATAAGTATATAATATTCCACCATTGTGATAGCTATCAATAGATGAATATAAACTGTAGCAAAGCCCGTGTTCTTCACGCAACTTTCTAAACAAAAGACTTGTCATCGAACCACCATATAAACTATTAATAATCTCAAAAGTTGTATGGTGGATGTCACGATAACCAACCGCCGGATGTGCAAGAATAATATGAGCTTGTTCGAGTCCTGGTTTATGATAGATTGTTTTATTCGGTAAAAATGAAAAATCACTTTGCACGTCTTTAACAGCATTTCCCTGTATGTTACTAAAATAGTCTAAAACGCGCGCTTTATTGTTACCAACATAAGAAAGTATCATATTATCAGGCTGATAGTATGAATGATAAAATAATTTGAGATCATTTTGCGATATCGCTTTGACACTTGACTCTGTGCCAAGAATGGGTTGTCTATAAGCTTCATTCAATAATAAACTTTCAAATCTTTCAAATGCATGCTCTTCATCATCATCTTCAATCATTTTAATTTCTTCTAAAATCACTTGACGTTCTTTTTCAAGTTCATTCGTATCAAATGTTGCTTCAAAGAGCATTTCTTTTAATAACTCTAATGCGATATGTTCATATCGCGCTAACGTTTTCACTGAATAACATGTATAGGTCTTAGTCGTATATGCATTGACTTCCCCACCTATCGCATCAATCGCTTCAGATAAAGCTTTAAATGGATATTTTTTAGTACCTTTAAATAGCATATGTTCTATAAAATGTGCAATACCATTCGGATATCTTCCTTCATGTGCTGTGCCAACTTTGACATAGACTGCGATATGAGAAATTTGCATTGTTGTTTGATGTGTTGCTATCTGCATATGATTATTTAATCGTGTGTGTTCCAAATGTAACCCTCTATTTCTAAAAATAGGAGACTATCGCATATTGCGGTAGTCTCTCAGCTTTTATTTTTCTTCTGTTTTTTCTTCTTCTAATAAAACTTTTCGTGAAGCATTAACGCGACCTTGCTTATCAATTTCTGTCACTTTCACTAAGAACTGATCACCCATTTTAATCACATCTTCAACTTTATTCACGCGTTCTTTAGCAAGTTGTGAAATATGAACAAGCGCATCTTTTCCTGGGAAGATTTCTACAAATGCACCGAATTTCTCAATACGTTTGACGGTAGCCATATAAATTTCTCCAACTTTAGCTTCACGTACGATATTTTCAATTAAGCGCTCTGCTTCTTCAATCATCGCCTCATCACTCGAACCGATAAATACAGTACCATCTTGTTCAATATCTAATTTTACCCCCGTCGCATCAATGATTTCATTGATTTTTTTACCACCAGGTCCAATCACGTCTCTAATTTTATCTGGATTAATTTTAATAATTTTAATTTTTGGTGCATATGGACTTAGTGAAGTTCTCGGTTCAGAAATTGTTGACAACATATGTTCCATAATATGAAGACGACCGATACGAGCTTGCTCTAAAGCTTCACGTAAAATTTCTTCTGATAAACCATCGATTTTAATATCCATCTGGATAGCAGTAATCCCTTTTTTCGTACCTGCCACTTTAAAGTCCATGTCTCCTAAAGCATCTTCCATACCTTGAATATCTGATAAAATTGTATAATGCTCATCTTTTTTAACAAGTCCCATAGCGATACCAGCAACTGGTGCTTTAATTGGTACACCAGCATCCATTAAAGCTAATGTTGAACCACAAATTGATGCTTGTGAGCTAGAACCATTTGATTCTAATACTTCTGAAACAACACGAATTGTGTATGGGAATTCTTTTGCATCTGGAATTACTTGTAATAAAGCACGTTCACCTAAAGCACCATGCCCAATCTCACGACGACCAGGTGCACGCATCGGACCTGTTTCACCTACTGAGAAGTTCGGGAAATTATAATGATGCATATAGCGTTTTTCTTCTTCAACACCTAACCCATCAATAATTTGATGTTCTCCTAATGCACCAAGCGTTGCGACTGATAATGCTTGCGTTTGTCCACGTGTGAATAGACCAGAGCCATGGGCACGCGGTAACAAACCAACTTCAGATGATAATGGGCGAATTTCATCAGGACGACGACCATCCGGACGAATTTTATCTTCTGTAATTTGACGACGCACTTCAGCTTTTACAAGCGCATCAAATGTCTTATTTACAACCTCAATGATTTCTTCCCCTTGCTCCTGGAAGTTTTCAACGATCTGTACTTTAATTGCAGTGATTTTTTCTTCGCGTTCTTGTTTTTCTTGCGTTTGAATTGCTGCTGCTAAGTTTAATTCCTCTGCTTGATTTGTAACTGCTTCTTCAACTTCAGTATTCGTTTCAGCAGGAATAAATTCTTTTTTCTCAGGATTAATTTCTGCAATGATTTCTTTTTGGAATTCAACTAATTTCTTAATTTCATTATGTCCAAACATAATCGCTTCTAACATTTTCTCTTCAGTGACTTCTTTAGCTCCTGCTTCAACCATGTTTACAGCATCATAGTGTCCAGCAACCTGTAAATCTAAAATAGATGCTTCACGCTCAGCCACATTTGGATTAATAATAAATTCATCGTTGATTAAACCGACATTGACACCAGCAATAGGTCCTTCAAAAGGAATATCTGAAACAGAAAGTGCCATAGATGAGCCAATCATTGCTGCCATTTCAGGTGAGTTATTAGGGTCAACACTCATGACAATTGAAATTACCTGCACATCATGACGATAACCTTTAGGAAATAATGGTCGAATCGGTCTGTCAATCAAACGAGAAGTTAACGTTGCATCTTCACCTGGTCTACCTTCACGCTTATTAAATCCACCAGGAATTTTACCTGCAGCATATAATTTCTCTTCGTAATTGACCATTAACGGGAAGAAGTCCACATCTCTCGGTTCTTTACTAGCAGTTGCTGTTGATAGTACGACTGTATCTCCATAACGTACAAGCACAGCTCCATTCGCTTGCTTAGCAAGTTGACCTGTTTCAATAGTAAGTGGACGGCCCGCCCATTCTGTTGTAAATACTTTCTTTTCTTGAGACATTCATATCTTCCTCTCTTAACATATATCATTAATCATACCACGTATATGGGTTGATTGTCACAAATAGCGTAAAAAAAAAAGAGCACAAATAAATTGTGCTCTTTGCGTTAAAATTAACGACGTAAACCTAATGATTTAATTAATTCACGGTAACGTTGAACGTCATTTTCACGTAAGTAAGTTAATAAGTTTTTACGACGACCTACCATTTTTAATAATCCACGACGTGAATGGTGATCTTTTTTGTGCGTACGTAAATGCTCGTTTAAAGCATTGATTTCAGCAGTTAAAACTGCGATTTGTACTTCTGGAGATCCAGTGTCAGTGTCGTGTACACGGTACTGTGCGATGATTTCGTTTTTACGTTCTTGAGTAATAGCCATTATTAGTAGCCTCCTATAAATTTAGTTTACACCGTAACCCGAGTATGAGTCGGAGTGTCTCGATACCAAGGAAAGGTACTTGATTATTATAACATGTTTTAATTGAGTTGCAAGTTATAAATTGGATAAGATTTCTATTGCTTTTTCTTTATCACAATTAATTTGTTTTATTAACGCATCAATACCATCAAATTTTTGTTCCGGACGGATAAATTCATGCCAGGCTACTTCAACACGTTCGCCATATATCGATTCACTAAAATCAAAGATATTAACTTCGATCGAAACTTGTGATTTATCCGGATCATGGAACGTTGGTTTAACACCGATATTACATACACCTTGATAAGTCTTACCTGTTGATTCACGTTTTAAAGTAACAGCATAGACGCCGAGTCTTGGCAGAACAAACTCTTCATTTGGCATTACGTTTGCAGTCGGGAAACCAATCGTTCGCCCACGCTTTTCACCTTGAACAACAAGACCTGTAATTTTGTATGTACGCCCTAATTGAGCATTCGCATGCTTTATTTCACCTGTTAGTAAGTCTTCACGTATTTGAGTTGTCGAAATTTTTTCATTAGCTATCGCTTGTTTAGGTACAGCTGTAACTTCAAATCCGTCTTTATCTGATTCAAGTTTTAACATATTACCTTTGCCAAATTTACCATATGTAAAATCAAACCCAGCAATCACGTGCTTAACTTTATTTTTAGTAAAGTAATCCTGAATAAAGGTACTTTCTTCCATTTTGGCAAAAGTTGATGTGAAAGGCACGATAAAAAGATAGTCAATACCCATCTCTGCTAATAAGCGTTTCTTTTCCTGTAAAGGCGTTAAATAATCCGTTCTTTTCTTTTCTGGATTTAATACGACAGATGGATGAGGATCAAATGTCATCACTGCTTTTTTTAAAGATTTTTGATTGGCGATTTGGATCATTTCATTAATGACCGCTTGATGACCTAAATGTAAGCCATCAAAAAAACCGACTGCTAGTGCTAATTCTGGATGATCGTAATGTGCTGTAATTGGTTGATTCATTTCAATTGTAATCATTTGTATACCTCTTGCATTATTTTTCTTAAGTTTATCATTTTTTGCGTTGAAAGGTTGGGCTGTTGCTCAATTTGTAAAAACTTTACGTGCCTTTATTACATCATTCTGTTCAGGATGCGGCATGTAAATGGCAAGTGCCTTATTGTTATGTGTCATTACTGTTTCTTCAGTTAATGGTGGCGTAATACCTTTTATTTTTTGCCCCCACATAATACGTTGAGCAGTTTGCGCGTCTACTTCATGATGTGGTAAATGTGTTAAACCTTTTTCAAGAGGATGAAGTAATGATTGAATTGATTCAAATGACATCTCTTGTAAATCTTCTAGCATATAGCTTTGCTCGAGCGTGAACCCACCACTTTCTGTACGGGTCAGTTTAGACATATGCCCAACTGTTTGTAGTACTTCAGCAATTTGTGTTGAGAGTGTTCTTATATACGTTCCTTTACCACATTGAACGATAATTTCGAAGGTCACTTTGTCATCATGGTACTTAGGCTCCGTTGTACGTGTAATGCTATAGATTTGAACCTTACGTGATGGTCTATCAATGACTTTGCCCTCACGTGCATATTCATAAAGCTTACGGCCATTAACTTTTACAGCACTGAACATTGGAGGTGTTTGTTCGATTTCACCAGTCAGTTGCTTAAGTGCGTCATCAATTTCTTTATTAGAGAATTGATTTTCTTCTATTATATTAGTAGCGACGATTTCACCCGTCTGATCTTCTGTCGTTGTCTGTGTGCCAAGTGTAATTTCTGCGATGTATGTTTTACCTGAATCCATCATATAATCACTCACACGTGTCGCGCGACCTACACAAATTGGTAGTACACCATTCACTTCAGGATCTAGCGTACCCGTATGTCCTACTTTTTTTGTTTTTAATATTTTACGCAACTTGAATACGACATCATGACTCGTCATACCACGCGGTTTGTTGATAGCTAAAATACCGTCCATAAAAAAACACCCTTTCAGTAAACTCTAGAATAGTTTACATGAAAAAGTGCGATTGGTCTATTTAATGACCTTTATTTAATTCAGCAATCATACGCTCGATTTTGTTACCATAATCGATTGACTCATCGTATTGGAATTTTAAATCAGGTACGATACGTAAATCCATACGATGGGCGATTTCAGATTTAATAAACCCTTTAGATTTCTCTAGTGCTTCTAAAGATTTTTTGCGATCACGTTCTTCACCTAGCACTGTAACGTATACCGTTGCGAGTGATAAATCACCTGTAACTTCAACTTCAGTGACTGTAACAAAACCAACATTAGGATTTTTGATTTTTTGGTTGATGATCTCGCTGATTTCTTTCTTCATTTGTTGACCAACACGTTCACTTCTTAAACTCATTTATATTTCACCTCATTTGTGTCTATTGAATAGAGTTTATTATACGTGGGTGCGGGAAGGATGTCAATTGAATGGGGTCAGGGGATAAGGGTTGAGTTTTTTTAAATTTACCCAACAAGCTAGCGATATTTCTTATTTATCGCTAGCTTGGCTTCAATTTGATATAGTTTTTGGTTTGAGCTAGCGATATTTCTTATTTGTCGCTAGCTTGTATTCAATTTGATATGGTTTTTGGTTTGAGCTAGCGATATTTCTTATTTGTCGCTAGCTTGTATTCAATTTGATATGGTTTTATATTCGAGCTAGCGATATTTCTTATTTATCGCTAGCTTGACTTCAGTTTGATATGGTTTTTGGTTTGAGCTAGCGATATTTCTTATTTGTCGCTAGCTTGTATTCAATTTAATCTGGTTTTTAGTTCGAGCTAGCGATATTACTTTTTTATCGCTAGCTCAATATCAAAAATAACTAGATCTATATTTCCTATTTTTATACGAACCAATTTTTTTATATTTTTCACCTAAAATTTTTCTTATACCAGAAGGATTACAGTCAACCCATTCCCTTACTTCTGAAGCGGTCACATAATCACGTTTCAACAACTCAATTTTTTTAAAAGCTTCACATATCGCTTCTGATTTACTCATTTTATGTCCACAACAACAAACAATTTGTCTTTTCGCACTACGTTCTATCTTTATAAATCTTTGGCATTCTGGGCATTTCAATCCACGTTTCATAACATCATAAGGATAATAATTGATTTGCTCGTTTTTTGACTTTTCAATATGGTGATTGACAATCAGTTGACCAATCTCCCTATCTTCATGTGTAGTTTCGTAGTTACACATATATCTAGCGAGTTGTTCTATGGCATACATTGAATGGAATTTCACACTATCTACTTCATTCATCACTTTAAAATCATCATTGACGAAAATAACTTCATTCACAATTTTGTATTGAATGGAATGTTCATAACAAAATGCTTCAAATTTATCTCGTGCATTACTCGCTTGAGAAAAAACATCGCGACTGACGAAACCACTTTCACTAATCAAATTGCCATCTTTATATGTATAATTACCATAATAATTTTTAATTTCTAAAATAAATATAGTACCATTAACAATGACAAAAAAATCATATTGAATTTCTCCACGTATATCTAATCGTATATCCCATATACAAACGCCAGCATTAAATTGGTTAAGATAATCATAAACTTTCTTTTCACCAGCATATCCAATTTTTAAATTATAATATTTTCTCCTATCAGATTCTAGCATTTGTGTTCTGCCATGAACTTCTTCCAAATACATAAGTTCGATTGGTTTCACTGCTGTTTTGATAAACAAAATATCACCTCAAATTGAATATAAAACAACACATAAGCTTGCGCAACCTGACTCAAATGTATAAAATATACTACTTTTATTCAAAAATATTCAAAATCGATGTTAAATTTAATTTTTTGCATTAGAATTTGATTCAAAATTCAATTATTGAAATGGCTTATTCAAAAATATTGCATAATAATAAATTAATTTTTTGAAATAAAAATAAGCACTCACATCAATTTGTGAGTGCTTTCATGTTTATCTAGCGCTTAATCTCTTCCATAATAAACGCTTCGAAGATGTCGCCTTCTTTAACGTCATTAAAGTTTTCGATTGTGATACCAATATTTTCCAATAGCTCAATCCATTGATATAATAACGTTTCCCAACTTCTGTACCTCTAAATTATAGCTTACAGTCATTAATACTGTCAAATGTTCATTACAAAAATAGAATCGAAAACCCAACTGAATAAAAATCCACAAATAATAAAAGTATTACTTTTGTAAACTAATTATTGACATATTAATAATCATGGTTTATTATTAATTTATCAAATAAATCAAAGGGAGATTGGTAATATGAGCACAATTACATTAGAAAATTTTAAAGAGTATGCAGTTAAAGAATTAGTGAATATTTATGAAAACGAATTTATCAACAAAGACTTCTTTCACAACCTTATTAAAGAAACATTTGATTTTTATTATGAAGGTATCAAAACTTGTTTAAAACAAACTAAAGATGATGAAAAACGTATTGAGAAAAACAATGAAAAATATGAAGAGAATAAGCAGATTCCAGAATTAAAAAATAGGATTTATGAAGATAATCAGATTGGTTTCTATCTAGAATTAGAAGACTTAAAGACAAATAAAATTATTGGTGGCAATGGTTATACTGGATATGATTTAGCTACTTATGAATATGTTCTAAGAGATAATTTACGTCAACATTTATTATATTCATATTTAGGTGATATTTATAAAGCTTATGATTGCTCTGAATATGCTGATGAATTTATTGATTTTAATTCTGAATTAGAATGTGTCTTTGAAGAGATGATTGAGTTCTTTAAAGATAAATCTATACATGAAATTATTCTTGATGATATTACATTAGAAAGTTTTAACAAATTAAATGAAGAGTTAGCAGCATTACAATATGAATATCAAGATTTAAAAACTGATTATAAACAACTAAAAGTTAATCATGATGATTTAGAAAGATTTATAGAATCAAGAGGATTAAAAGAAGATTTTTTTGAGTATGTAACTAGTTTATAAAATAACTATTATAATAGAAGAAAAGCACTTACTCAGATTTTTGAGCAGGTGCTTTGTTTTGTTTTCTGCGTTTATATATTTTCTTTGAAGTATAAAATATTACAATAACACCAATAATTAATATAATAATTGAAATTAGTAATAATGATAAGCTTCTAAATTGTGATTCTTTAAAAAATAATACGCTAATTAAAATACAAAATAAACTAGTCAATATTAATATTAATCCATTAATAATATATGATAATCTCCAATCAATTTCAGTATCTATAAGATTTCTAAAATTGTGGGTTGTTTTATCATTTTCAAAATGCTTAATATATTCAGTATCTTTATCAACTGTATCAGTTATTATCCTATCTTGATTTACAGTTTTTTCTTTACTCAAGTATACAACTTTAATTAATGGATTAATTGAGATATAGTATTGCTTTTTATAATTTACAATTCTATAGTACCAGCCATTTACTTTAAATAAAAAATTAGAAAAATATATATATACGTAAATGTAGTAAAAGGTTGATAGAAAATAAAATAAATTAAATTCTGTCTTTTTAAATAAATCAAAATCATAATCATATATAAATGTATAATTAACCCATATTATTAATACAACATATATTATTTGTTCAAAAATACTATTTTGTTTCTCTTCAATATACATTTTTTCAAATCTAGTTTTGCCTTTACTACCATTTTTAATTCTTTGTAAGTGACCTAAAAAAACAAAAATTATAGCTGGTGCACCAAGCACTTTTATTATCAATTCAAATGTTTCAGCATTCATTTATTAGGTCTCCCGTCTCTTACTTTACTAACCTCAAATGATTTAAAATACTTTTTCGCTTTAGCTTTATTTTTGAATTCCTGTACATCAATTTGATTGCCTCTGTCATCATGTCTCACAACATAATATTTAATAAAATCACTAAAATAATAAACTCTATGTATTTTACCTTTTTGCTCTGGGTCAGTTAGAACAGTACCATTCTTATCTACTTTAAACCGAATTACTTCAATTTCGGGTACTAAACCGTTTTGTACTTCCCAATCAAAAAAGAAGTTATCTAACGCTATGTTTACAGCTTTAGTTTTGAATCCTGTTGCTAATTTACGTTCTCTATTTCTATCAGCTTCAGATAATTTATTATTTGCAAATGAACTATTTTTAGCATTCATTATTTCTAAACTTGCTTGTAAATGTTCTAACTTTTTGATGTTTTTATCATCAATTAAATATGTTTGTCTTTTATGTGTATCTTTAATATTAAACAGCGACCTAGTCATTTCATATTGAATAATCTGCTTTTTGATATTTTGTTCTTTCATGATAGCACCCCTGTAAATATTTTATATTATGGCAATATCATATCACAAAAGTAATACTTTAATAAAATGAGAACAAATAAAAAAAAGAGCTGATACACCTGTTATAGATGTACCAGCTCAATTAGTAGTTTTTTATATTATTTACCATTATTCAGAAATGGTTATTTTAATTTTATTACTTGGTCAACTTTTAAAATATCATTTTTAAGTTTATTTAATAATTTAAGTTTTTCTACTGTAGTATTATTAGCTTTTGCTATCTTCCAAAGTGTGTCATTTTTCTTTACTTTATAAGTCTTAGAATTTGATTTCTTCACTTTAGGTTTGTTATTAATTACTATGCTTGTTTCAATTTTAGAACCATGAATACCTTCAGCAATTAACTTAGTGAATGTTTGTAAATTCTTATTGATATATGTCATGTCTTTTTTAGATGTGATGAAACCTAGTTCAACCAGACGATAGTTTACATTTTGTTGTTTAGCAACATTTACATTTAATAAGTTATCTCGTCTGTCAATTTCTCTTATAAGTCCAATTGTTTTTCTAAGAGCTTGTTGTATTCCTATGTCTATACTATCTGCTTCTAAACCTTTAGCAATAATTACATGTCCACCTGTAGCTTTTGTAGCAGCATCTAAATGAAATTCAACAACAATGTCATACTTCTGTCTAGCTACCCAATACATACCATAATCTTTATAATTGCCAACATATTGACCATAAGCTGTATCTTGAAATAAATCTTGATTCATAGTGACACCACCATAATATTCAACTGTGTGACCTACAGATTTAAGATACTTAGCAACATTGGGAACAATATATTTTCTGATAAAGTCACGTTCATTTGTACCATTGCCAACTGCTCCACTATCATTACTCATATAACCTTTACCATGACCAGCTACAAGTAATATCTTTTTACCCTTACTTTTAGGGGTAACTTTATTGATAGCTTTTTTAACAGTTTGTTTAGCTTTAGTCACTACACTTGTTTTAAACTTAGGACGAATGAACCACATATCAGAACTATATTGATGACTTCTTTGAGTTGCTTTTTCCCAACCCGTACCACCTTTAGCTTCACCTTGTGTCCATCCACCATTTAACCAGTTTTGTTCAACAACTACGAATATTTCTAGATTCGCACTTGTTACAATTGCTGTGTGACCATGATAACCATTTATACTAGAACCCCAAACTACGATATCTCCAGCTTTAGGTAAGAAACTAGGTGTATTCTTATAAACTGTTGCTTTACCACTAAAATCATTTGCAAATGGTATATCTTTAGCACTAGCACCATTAAGTGAGCCACCAGAAATATAATTCCAGTAAGCATTAACAATATCCATGCATTGATAACCATAAAATTTATCATAATCAAATTGCTTACCTATTGCTTTGTAAATCCAAGCTACTGCTTCTTTTTGTGTTTTCATATAAAATGTCACCTTTCATTCCAAATAAAAAAGAGACACCTTTTACAAAGTGTCTCCGTCTATATTGTTAGGTGCTCCAGTAGATTTACCTAACTTCTTTTGTGCTTTATATTTATTAAGTTTCTTCTGTGCTTGTCTTGCTTCATGTGTAAAGTTATTGTTGTACCACCAAGATAATCCTGTAGCTATAAAAGTAATAAACAAATTAATATCACTTTCATCAAAAGGTAATGGACTTATACCATTTGAAGCTAACCACAAATTAACCAATGACAACACTAAAAATACAGTTCTTGCAATAGTGCCTACATCAAAATTTTTCATGTTTTTTCCGTCTCCTTATTTACAATATCCAAAGAATAAACAGCTTAAAAAAGTAGCTCCACCTATGATTAACATTTAAATCACCTCACTTATAATAAGAATGGTAATATTGATACAGTACTAACAGCCATCTTCCAGAATGTGCCTATAATCATAAGTACTAAAGAGATGACAAAACCAGCTATTGTTCTTGTTTTCCATTTGTCGTTATCTTTCATGTCATTAGCTAAATTTGTGAAGTCTCTTATTGTAGTTTTTAATTCATTTTGCATATCCTTTTGTGAAAGTGTCTGTTGATACTGTGACTCAGTTAACTTATCAATTTTGTCGTAAAGCTTATCACTTTTTTCTTTCTGCATTAATTCATTTTCTTTAAGAATATGTTTGATATCTTGCTGATTTTTCTCTATTTTTTCCATCATTGTTTTTTCGTTGCTATCAATTTTGTCATCTAATTCTTTTAATGTGATTTTGATTTCTTTCACTTCTTTTTCAATCGTTGTTACACGCTGTTTTAATGCTTCCATTTAATAAAATCACTACTTTCAAACAAAAATAAAAAAGCCCTACTTTAAAAGTAAGGCTTTAACCATCCTTTTATCCTAAACCGTTGGTACTACTTCTTCTACAGTCTTAACAAATTTTACAGTAATATATTCCACACCATGTTCATGTAATCCATCAATCTCAGCTAACATGTTTAACACATCGACACGTCTTTTAGCTTCTTCAGCAGTTGCATACTTAGTTGCAAACTGATATTCCATAGTAGGACTATAAATTCTGTTCGTTGGGTCATAATAAATAGGCTCAATTTTTTCTACTTCGTTTTCTAATTTCTTTCTTGCAATGTAGTAAAATGTTTCAGTTGATAATATTGTCATAATAAATCCACCTCATAATAATTTTTAGTATATAAAATGAGGTTACTCAATAGCAACCTCTTGTGGTGTATTAGGGCTTTCATTTAATAATCTTGCACGTTCAATTGCTAACTGTTGTTCTAATTCTAAGATTGAACGTTCTTGCTCAGTCATAGAATCTTCTAAAACTTCACCTTCTTTAACAACTAACTTTGGTAATATTCCAGAAGTGTCTAATTTTAATTTTTCAACTTGATTAGCTACTTCTTTATCAATAATAAAAGTTAAATTTGCTGTACTAGGTAAAAAGTTTCTTCCTATTGTAAATGCACCAAAAGTGCCATCACTTTGAATGACACTAAAAGGTATAGATAAAATTACTCTGTTAGGCTGGTCAATAGACCCTGTGTCAGTAATAAGTGATAAAGAATCATAAGTTATTAATTCCATAAGGTATCTCCTTTACTTAGTCTTGTAACACCATCGGGAACATACGGAAATAACATAGGTTATTATCATTGCCTTCTGTTCCTGGTACCAATCGTAGATAGAAACTTCTATATGTGTATGTCGGTACGCCTAAATCAATGAGTACTTCTTGATATAAAGCATCCCCGGGTTGTGATTTTATTGTACTTGCTGTTGCTGAAAATGAATAATCAATAGTCTTCCCTTTAGTCGTATCATAGTTAAACTCTGTCATTTTAACTCCCAAACCAACATAAACAGCTTTCATATAATAACGTACTTTTAAATAACGCCTTGTATGTGTGAAATAAAATGCGTCCAATATTGGTTCGATTAAACTACCATCAGATTTTATTAATGGCTGTCTAGCAGTTACAAACCATTGTCCTTCTTGAAGTATCGCTAAATTTGCTGAACCATCAGTAGTTAGTGAGGTAAACCTCGGATTACAGCCAACTACGTTGTTATCTAACTTAGATACACCATTCGCAGTTTCAACAGCACCATCTGCACGAACGAAATTGACATTCTTTAACGTAATATTATCAGCAATAATGTTCCCACCATTGATATTTGTGATACCAACGTTACTGAATATATTAGGGTTAACTTTAGTAGTACCATTCTTAATCCCATTAACATCCTGATAAGTATTACTAAATGTTGTATTACCATTGATATTTATCTTGTTACCATCAATTGTTACATTTTCACCACTAGCATTAATCGTTGCGATAATTTCTTTCTTAGGTGTTTTCTCATCTATACTAGCGTTCACATCTTCAACTGATGGTGTCCAGTCTGTAGGCTTATTACCTTTTTCAAGTTGAACTTGAGTGATGTAGAAACCTTGTTGTGATGTCGTAGTTGAGTAGATGTGGAATGTTACGGAAGCTAATGTTGCTATAGATGGCACATTTACGAATGTATAACTATAAGTTTTCCATGTATTTGTTAAATCAAAGAAGCTACTTCTACCAATAGATTGATTTAAAAATCCTATTTCAATCCTAGATGTAGTACCAACAGCTTTTGCTCTAAAAGAAAGAGTATATATTTCTGGTTCAACTAATGAAGTGTGCGCAGTTTGATATATACCAGCACGGGTAGCGTTAGTAATTTTAGCAACACTATAACCATCAACAACTTCATAACTAGCTGTACCATTTGGAGCCCAATACAATCCTTGTTTACTAAAGTCTGAATTTCGTAAGATGTTCTTACCACCAATAGTAATCTTATCAACTTTACCTGTACTTATTGCATCTGTAGCTTCCTCTAAACGTTGTGCTAATAATCCTAAAGCATTTTGATAATTAGTAAAGTTAGTTGTTACAGCAGAACTTTCACTACTTGTAGCTTTACCATCAGAAATTGCATTAGTTACTGAATCTAAAAGTGTTTTATGATTTGCAGCATAAGAAGAATATGCTGATTCAAGATTTGCCTTCTGTGTTGTTCCTGTAAGTATCGAATTACCATTTACAGCTTCGTATTGTTTGTCAAAGTTTTTCTTTTCTACTTCTAATGATAGTTTTTGTTGATTTAAAGCCTTCGCTTCAGCTTCTGTGATGATGCCATCTTTAAATGTAGTATTTACTGTATTCTTGTAGCCATTTAAATCATCTTGTAAGTCTTGTATAGATTTCTTAGTATCTTCTGGCGCAGGTGACCAATCCGTTGCTTTGTTACCAACTTCAAGTTTAATGTTACGGATATAGAACATTTGAGTTGTTTCAGCACCAACTGTCGTACTTGGACGTTTAGCAACTAATATATTTGCAATATCAGATGAAGCTGAAGCTGTGAATGTTACCGAAATTCTTGAGAACTCACCAGAAGTAGGTTTAAATGCTGGTACTGGTAAAAATTGATTACTAACTCCTGAAGTATCATACATTAAATAAACATAATCTAATTGAGTCATATTATTACTTCGTGAACCTTCGATTGTTAAAGTATAAGTTTCACCTTGTGTCACTTTAAATTTAGGACTTCGTGTACCCACAAATAAGTTTGCTGGATTTGAGAATAAATAGGCATTATAAGCTGTACTCTTAGTTGCTGTTGTGCCATGGTGAACATTCCAATCAGTTAAATTCCAAGTGAAGTCACTATTGGTAATCATATTACGTCCACCAACAACAATATTATTTATTTTCCCTGTTGTAATCGCTTCGTCACAAGCTTTAAATTGAGATTGTAACTCTCCGACTTTACCTTTGTAATCATTTAATAAAGAATCGACTGTAGTATTTTCCGATGGAGTGATTTTGCCATCACCAATATAACTTACTATAGTGTCTCTTAAAGTTTTATGAGAGGTATTAAATGCTATTTTTGCATTATATAAGTTTGTTTTTTCAGTTGTTCCACTTAAAATTGGATGATTATATAAAGGAATGAAAATATTATTTAAATCTTGGTAGTCTTGGTCAATCCTTGCTAAATGGGTTTTTAATGCAATTGCCTCAGATTCTTGAATAATACCATCTTTAAAAGACTGTGAAACTGTAGTTTCTAAATTTGCAAAGTTTGTCATGGCTTGTTCTATCTCATAAGTAATATCTTCTGGAGCAGGAGTATAGTCTGTAGGTTTGTTACCGTATTCTAATTTACGTCTCCACATTACAACGTCAATTACATCTCCCTCTTTTTCTGGGTAGATTTGATGTTGAAACCAATCATAATCAGTCCTCATGTAACCAACTACATAATATCTTATTGATTCTTGTGGTTCGATATACGAGTCGTGTGATACAGATTTAACAGATAGACCATTAAAACTTATTCTAAATCTAGTTGTTCCGACATTTTTAATATAAAAGCTATATACTACTTGCTTTCCTTTATCAGCTTGTATCATTGGTGTCGTGCATAAACCACCATACAATGTGCTACCAACTTTAGTATAGGTTAATCTAGTTGCATCAGTAGCGTTCCACTCAGTTACAGATTGACCAGTTTGAATTGTTCTAGTGTAACCAGTATAAGCAGTAAATATATTAAAATCATTGCTATTTGGAATTAAATTTCGTCCACCGATTTCTAAAGCATCTATCGCTTCAGCACTTCTACCCTTAGCTAAGTTATCAGATATGTCATTTAAACATTTCTGAATGTGAGTATTGATATTACTTAATGCATTATTGTAAGCAGTCAGTTTAGTATTAATTAATGTATTTTCAGAAGATATTATTTTCTTATCATTGATTACAACTGTCATATTATCTAACAAGTCTTTATGAGCATTATCATAAGAAGTTTTTAATGTTGTTAAAGTTGTTTTTAAACTTGATGTTAAATAAGCATGTAGCTGTAAATCATTCACGTTAGTTGTAAGGTCTGTCTTATCCTTATCAATCTCATTCATGATAGTTTTTAATCTTACATATTCAGCATCATCTAAGATTCCATCTTTAAATGTTCTTGCTACTTCAGTTTGTAAATTAGCAAAGTTATTGATTGAATTAGTAATCTCTGCTGTTATGTCTTCAGGTGCTGGTAACCAAGTTCCAACTTTATTACCTTCAACTAATATAGCTTCAAGTAAATCTAATGAAGTATTTTGACAATCAGTAGTTCCAGCTTTAGCAGAATACACTAAGAACTCTTTAGATGCTTGAGTAGCTGTGAATGTATAATTTCCATAGGTATTTTGTGCTAATTCCATATGATAAATACTCATGTTAGGGTTGTAAGGATATACCGACACAACACCTTTATTATCACCTTGTTTGATTTTATACTTTAATGCGAAAGTATAAGTTTTACCTACTTCTAAAGGTTGAGATAGCATGTATCTAGTGTAATTAAATGCAGTAAGACCAACACTATAATCATTTCTGTTCTTACTATTTAGTAATAAGTTTCTAGTACCAACCTTTAAATCTTCTGGCGCTGGTTGATATTCACTTGCTTTATTACCTTCAACAAACATGATATTGCTAAATTCCATGTTAGCATATTGAGTTTCTCCAGTTGTTGTGTCTTTATGGTAACCAGAATAAATCAATATTTGAGAATCATCAGCAAATGTTGGTGGAGTTGTGAATGTCTTTTTAACTTTAACAACACTTCCTACGTTCATAGAAGTATATTCCGTTGATGTCAACTGACCCATATACTCATCATTTGTCGTACTTGCTGAATATAAATAAATCGCACCGTAAACTCCTGAGCCAATTGGATAAGTTGGTTTTGACAATAATTTAACATTGTAAGTCATTGTATATTCTGTGTTTGGTTTCAACTTATTCAATATCCAAGCTTTATCAAGTAGCTGAACAGACCAAGCTGTATGAGTTAACGTTTTAGTGTTACCAACTAAAGTAGAAGTAGTCTTGATTGAATCGCTATCAATCAAATTATTAACACCAATCTCTAACGCATCAACCGTTTCTTTAGAACGATTGATTGCCATGTTGTCTGATATATTCTTTAATGATTTTTGAATAACAAGTGTGAGATTAGATAGGGCTGTGTTGTAGTTTGAAACCTCATTATTTATATCTAATGTTTCGGATGGAACTACTATATTATCATTTAAAGCTGTAGCAATTTTATTTATAATAGTTTCTAATGAATTGTCATATGTTGTTTTTGTAGATACTAATTCTGATTTGATTGAAGAGCTAATATATTCACTATTAATTAAATCATTATAACTATTAAGGTTAACAGCTCTATCTTTTTCCAATCTCATTAGTAAGGTTTTTAATCTTACCTTTTCACCTTCTGTTGCTACACTATCTCTAATTTCAACTGTGACTTTATCAATATTATTGATGTTGTCATTCATTTTTGTTTGTAATTCAGCTCTTAAAGAATTGAAGTATGCTCTTAATGTGCTTTCACTATATTTTTTAATAGCACCTAATGTAAATTGTTTTGTACTATCATCAAATATGTCACGTTGAACAGATTTAACAGTAGCTTCCATGTAAAAATGTGGTTGATATACAACGTCACGTACTCTGATTCTGTCACCGAAATTTGCTTTAACACCTAATTGATTTTCTACTTCAATTGCTTGAACTTCATATTCAACCACTTGGTTTATTTTCTTCTTCAGAATTTTTTTACCAGTAGTTTGCATTTTTGCAATTGTCATATCTGTCTTTTCAGTAGCTTCAAAATGATGTAATCCCCAAATTGGTTCTCCATCGTTTCCCCAGCGATTAATAGCATCATCATCGTATACTTCAGTTACTAAAGGTTTGCCATCTTTATCAGTTGAAGTTAATTTTAAAGCTGTAACTAGTTCACGAGTATCTTCTTTTTGTTTTATAGTTACAATGTCTTTACCTCTGACTAACTCTTTACCTGTAAAATCACTCAAATCTTCTGACTCTCTCATGTGTACATATCGACCAGTAATTTCACTACCACTAGTTTCAATAGTTACATCAAATTGTAGTCCAGTCATTTCTTCTATCATTAAAAGAATGTCATAAGGTCTCATGTATTCAGTTGTTACTAAATCAATAAAACCATCAAATTCAACTTCACCTTTTTTATATGTTGTTAACGTCAATGCAAAACTCACAGCTTCATCTACTGTTATATTTTGCATATTTACAGGTGCAATAGGTTCACTATTACTAGATAAATCATCTAACCAAGCTCCATCACATTGAATAAATATTTCTTTTTCACTAGTTTCTTTATGTTTAATAACAAATTCTCTAAATTCATCTTTACGAGTATCTGGAATAAGAACTCTATTTTGATTGTGAAAATCATCTAGATATTTATAAGGTACAGTAAAATCAAATGTTTCTGAGTGTTCATCTCTATTTCTTGTGTGTAAGTTATCTAAAACCATCATTTTTTTAGATGTGTTCGTATAATAACCTGTAATTTTACCGTTACCTCTATTTAATATATGAATACCAACTTTGTTACTCAATAATGTCGCTTCCTTTCAAAAATGTTAATAATCTACGTTCTGCCACCTCACAGTCACGTCAAAGGCATTTTTTGGATATACAAATAGTTCATGTTGCCCTTTTTCTAATCCAAAATAATTAGAACCAAAATCTTTATGTTGTAATGCACTTTTCTTATTGATTGTCATAGTTTGATTAAAGTTATCAATTACAATTTTGTCACCTTGTTCTATTAACATATCAACTTCTGTCGAAGCTTTAGGTGTAACTTCAACTGTTGATATATCATAAGCACCAGCTTTAAATTTATCTTTTTCAACCATTGTTTTACTTGCCCAATCATATCGAGCGATATAAATACTTGCTGTACGAACAGGTGCAGTATATCTTTTATATTTATCTGTGTATGTTTCAGTATGAGTATTTCTAACAACTTCTCGTGTTTGTCCGTATTTAGCAATATCTCTACGTGTTTTCATTCTGATTTTTTTAATTGTATTAGCTTTAAATGTCCATTTATTGCCTACTCGTTTAATTGAGCAATATACAAAGTCGTCTAAATAAGCATCATATTTAGGTTTAAACTTAACAATTGTTTTAGGTGCTCCTGTCTGGTCATATAGTTTAGCTATCAGTTGTAAGTCATTTGAGTTATAACTTGCATCTACTAATCCTATTGATGCGACAAGTTTACCTGTTTCATCCCAAAGGTGCGTAAAAACTTTACCAGTTCCTAGTTTGTTTACTGCTACATCATCTTCATAAATTTTAATTGTAAATTTATGTTCAAAGTCTTGTACATTTCTACTCATCGCTTTCTTTACACCAGCTCCTATCCATTGGTCTGGTGCAGCTGGATATTTATTATCTCTAACAAACATTCCACTTCCGATTGAAGTCACATATGCACCTAAAACACCACCTGTTTCATTATCTGCAAATGTGTTACCTGTATTCTCAATGTAATACCAACCACTAACATTAGATAAGTTATCTTTTAAAACAACAGGTGATACTTTTCTTATAGTTTTATTCGCATTAGGTTGTTCACCTAACATGATGTAATCATCATCATTCTTAGCTATCATAATATGAGTTGTATCTTTTAATGCTGTCGCTTCAATAACTGGAAAAGTTTCAACAGTACCAGTATTTACAACACCAATTTGGTCTAACATTGCTGTATTTGAAAATTCAGCTAAACTGTATTTGTATGGTGTTAGTAATTTTACTTTTAATGTAAATGTATAAAATGGTTTTATGTCCAATGGAAAATTAAAATCTCCATACACATATCCCATCCAATACCAATCTTCGTTTTCTATATGAATAGATACTTCGTTATCGTAATTAAAGTAATTAATAAGTAAATCATTTACTTTTTTTGTATCAATCATATCTACATTTTGATAAATCATAGGTATTTCAACTTCTAATGTTCCAATTTTTTTACCCATGTATACAGCACCAGCTCTTGCTGAAACTTCTGTACTTTGAATCTCAACTGGAAAAGATGGAATCGTAAAATTGTCACCAATATACAAATTCTTCAATAGTTTTTCATCTACTACTATTGTTCTCATTTATAACTTCCTTTCCGAGAAAATAAAAAGAAGAGTGATTAATTTCACTCTTCTAAATTACTGTGCGAGGTTGAAACGTTTGTCTTCTAACATTGATACTTTCATGATATTCATGTGTAACTTTTGCTATTTCACGACCATTTGCCTCAACCACAGTATATCTATCTTGCTGTATCGCTTTTGTTTGTTCTTTTAACTCATTTATTTGTTCGTCTTGTTTATTAATCATTGTCATCATTAATTTAATCAGTTCGTTGTCATTTGATGAATTATGAATATTAACATTAGGTATTTTATTAGCAATACCACTACCACCCTTTTCTTTAGGTAGTATCTTCATAGCTGTATATGCTAATAGTTTCATAGCATCACTTCTACGTGTTGGGTTCAATGGAATTACAACTTCACCCTTGTTTTCTTCATCTAACCATGCTAACTGTTTTCCAAATACTAAGCCACCAGTTTTGTAACCTTTCTTTAAGCCACGTAACCAAGCTTCTGGGTCTAAATCTCGTCCGTTTCTTCTATATCCAAAATGTAAATGAGCACCTGTTGAGAAACCTGTGTTACCAGTTAAACCAACAACTTGACCAGCTTTAACATGTGAACCATCTTTTGGTGACATACTATAGTTTTTCAAGTGAGCAAAGATTAACTCTACAGCACCAGAAACGACTTTAACCCAGTTTCCGTAACCACCAGCCATGTATCCCATTCTTCGTAACGTACCAGACATTGGTGTTTTTACTGGTTGATATACAAACGGAAAGTCAACACCTTCATGGAATCTTCTACCAGTTTCTCTATAATAAGCTGGGTCATATCCAAAATGATAAGAAATTTTATTAGGGTCTAAAATACCAGCTACACCATTACCACCTGATTGTTCAAAAGCTTTAGATATAAAGCTGATTACACCCTTTTTAATTACATTGAAACCACCTTTAGCCATATCTAATGCAAAGTTAGATAAATTGCCAAAGCCTGTTCTTTGTACGATATTAGCAATCATTTTTTCAGCAAATTTAGATGGATTAGATGCAAATTCCATGATGTCACCAAAGCCTTTAACGATTGACTTACCAATGTCACCAAAGAAACCACCTGCACCTGTACCTGTAGAAAATCTAAGTGGTCTAGTTCCTAATATATGTTCTGTTTCTTTATTTGAATAAACTTTAGTACCTGCTGGTGCTGGTATAGTTGTTTCTTTTTCAAACAGTTGCATTTGACCATTTGGAAATTGAACTATTTCACGTCTTCCAATTCCGTTTCCAACACCAAAGTCACCAACTGTAATTAAACTATCATGTGCTAAAGCACCATTTTTAGTACCAGTACTAAATCTTGGTATATTCCAGTCTGATATCTTCTTGCCAATGCCTAATTTGTCCATAACGGTGTTGATACCACCGATTGTGCCATTAACGACACCACCAAGTTTACCAACCATCTTGTTACCTAATGATTTAACACCGTCTACAGCTTTTCCAGCTCCATTTCTGATACCATCACCCAATTTTGAAGGTAATTGTTTAGCACCATTGACCATATTTGAGAAAGTGTCAGTTACTTTCTTTTTCATGTTATCCATCAGACTGTCTAATCCACGTTTCATAGATTTAAGTCCATTTAACGCTCCGTCTTTTGTTCGATTTATCATTCTAGGTACATAATCAAATATAGATTTGAATATATTCTTAGTTTTTGTCCATATATTATCAAGTGTTGATTTAAAATTCTTAAATAAATTTGATAGAATTCTACCAATTGCTTTATACATATTTGTTAGTGTTGTTGAAGCATTTTTATGAAGTTTAGACCAAGTACCACTAACAAATTTAAAGATAGAACTCATTGATTTAGTGAACACTTCTTTTATACCAGACCAAAGTTTAGGGAATATTTTACTAAATCCTTTAGCAAATGCTAATCCACCTTTAATAATTTTTGCAAAGAATAATAAACTAATGCCATTCCATATTATTTGAATAGCACCTTTACAAATTTTCCATAAACCATTGAATAGTTTCTTCCAATTTCCTGTGAAAAGAGCACTAAATACTTGAATAATACCAGTTATAATCTTGATAGCACCTTTAATGACACCAACTATAGCCTTAAAAGTACCAATAACCACTTCTTTAAGTATTACAAAGGCAACTTTTAAAGTTACGCTAAATAATCTACCTAAAACAGATAATATTGGACGTACAATAGTCATCATGTTTTTTAGTGCATCAGTAATCATCTTGCCATTTTGTTTCCAAAATGTAGATAATTCTTTACCAATGTCTTTGAATACTTTACCTACTGCTTTAGCCATGCTTGAGAAAGTAGATTTGATAGTATCAACTGATTTAGTTAATGCTTGAACAACTGAAGGTGGTAAAAACTTAGATAAAGTAATCACACCTTGTGAGCCATCACCTTTAAATAACTGAAATACACCTTTGATAGTACCTTTAACTGAATTAAAGGCTTTACCGACACCTTCTATAGCACCTTTAACTATATTTCTGAATGTCTCAGACTTTTTGTAAGCTACAGTAAAGGCTACACCTAATCCAGCTATTGCGCCGATAGTTAACCATATTGGTGCACCTAAAGCAGATATAGCACCAATTCCACTTGCGATACCACCAATAGCCATTAATAATACTGGTGCAATAGCAACAAAGCCAACAAATCCTAGTGTTAATTTTTTACCGAAGTCTGATAAGCCAACAAATTTGTTGGAAATATCTTTACCTATATTCGCTAATTGTTTAAGTCCTTGTATAGCCATAGGTAATACTGGTCTACCTATTTCAGCTAAAAAGTCCTGAAATGCTGTTTTTACATTTGCAGTTTGTGTAGCTAATGTATCAGATTCACGACTAGCTTGACCTAATGCACCAGATAATTTATTACCATCTTCTACCATTTTTAATAATGTTAATTGTTTTTGCTCTTCAGATAATTCATTAAACGATTTAGCATATAGTTCATTTGCTTTTGCATTACGAGTTGTTTCAGTTGATGAAATACCTAAGGCTGCATCATTTTCATAGTT
The DNA here is from genome assembly GCF_021366795.1 of Macrococcoides caseolyticum. GTDB lineage: Bacteria > Bacillota > Bacilli > Staphylococcales > Staphylococcaceae > Macrococcoides > Macrococcoides caseolyticus_A. The sequence goes on from NZ_JAHCPS010000006.1 coordinate 136,863, forward strand.
ACCTTTAAGATATGATTGTAAATTTTCAGTAACCTCTTCAATACTACGGTCATAGAAACTTGCTGAGTCAGCAGCTGCTAAAGTTGCTCTTGTTGTTAAATCTAATGCACCTTTAGTATCAACACCTGTTGTTTTTGCAAAAGCAGCCATTTGGATATAACTATCTTTCAATGCATTCGGTAATAAACCTGTTGTTTTTGAAATGTTATTTAAGCTTTGTTTTGCTTCATCTTCCATTCCACTAAAAACTTGTTTAAATTGTGCAGATGTTGCTTCTGCTTCACCAGCTGAACTTAATGCAACTGCTCCTAATCCCATCAATGGTGCTGTGATAGACATAGTTAAATCTCTACCTGTGTTCATCATTCCAGAACCAATGTTTTTAAGCTTGTCACTAACTTGTTTAATCTGATTATCAAGTTTACCAAATGAGCTTTCTAAACGTTTATTATTAGCGACCATTTCGTCTTGTTCATCTTGAGCTTTTTCTAATGCACTAGATAAATCATTTAAACTTGCTTTTTCTTTTAATAATTGAGCACGTTTACTTTCCATCGCTCGTATTTGTTGTTGAGAAGCACCTTGTTTTTCTGCTTCAATTCTAGCTTTCTCATAAGCTTCTTCTAAACTCTTTACAATTTTTTCTTGAGCTTGATACTTCTTACTTAAACCTTCAGTTCTTGTTGCTAAGATATCCATTTCTGAGCCTGTACGTTTTACAGCTGACATGTTAGCTTGAAACTCAGCGTTAACTGACTTCATTAATGCTTTCATGTTGCTAGTACTCTGTCTCAATCTAGTATCATCTAAGTTAACTTCAATCTGCATAGAACCTAAAGGGGTTGAGCCAATTGCCATATTTTACATTCCTTTCTTAAACCAAAAAAATAGGAGACACTTAAAAAGTAATTAAGCATCTCCCATTTAATTATTGAGTTTTTATGTTAAATCAATTAGTATCAAAAAATGTATCTAACTGATTTAATTGTTCTTCTTTTTGCTTTTGTTCTATTTTTGCTAGAATTCTATATTGAGATTCCATTAAATCAAAAATGTTAGAATCATAAAGCTCATTTAAATTCATGTGCTTACCATCTTCACGAGATTGCATAAAGTCAATGAATTCAGTAAAATACTCAAGTTGTTTGGTATAAGAAAATGCTTCAGACTCTATTTGTTCTTCTTGTCCAAAAAATCTTTCGTTGTGTCAGATACTTCTTTTTTTGCAAAGATTGATTGTAATTGTTCCATTAAAATCTCAAATAATTCTGGAGCATCAATACCATCCAACATTTCTTCTTTAGTAAATTGTCCGTTGTATGACTCAGCTACTACATCTGCTAATTCATCTATAAGTTCAATATCTGGTGTTACACCCTCTGGCATATCTTCAAAAGCTTTACCAATTTTTAATGCTCTCATAGCTAATGAGCCTTTTGTAAAGCTTGAAGTAAATTCTTTCTTTGTACCTTTTTCTAAATCTGTAATTAAATTAATTTTACGCATATATAAACATTCCTTTTCTAAATATAATTATTGTTTTGCACGTTCTGAATAATCGCTAATAATATAAAAATAAAAAAGAGTAAAGGCTACTAACCCTCTACTCTTATTGACTTGCTTTATTTAATAACTAATTAGATAGTAGCTGTTTTAAATACTTTTGCATCGAACTTAGCTTTGTCAAAACCAGCTTCATCTGAAGACATTTTAACTTTATACCAAGATACACCATTAATTCTATCAAGGACTTGACCCTCTAATTTATGTGACTGTGGTTTTGCTTTATCTTCAGCTGTTTCTGCTTCAATATTGATTAATTCAAAGGCAACTTTACCCAATCCAATCATTGCAAACGTGCCATCATTATATGTGATTTCAGCTGACACAGCAAAATATGGTGAAATATCTTCAGATGTGTAAGTAATTAAACCATCAGCATCTTTAGTTGCACCTTGAATTGCTAAATCTAACTCTTCTGGTAATGAAGCTAATTCAATTGAAACCTTACCACCATTTTTTGCACTAAGAACAGCAACTGTTTTATTAGATGCTGGAATTTTTTCCATTGAACTTTCTGGTTGAACACTAAACTTTTGTAATAAGTCTTCAGCTACTGTGATAATTGGTTCGATTGTTAAAGTATCTTTATTATCTTCTGTAATTTTTGCAAAACGTAGCGCTCTAACACCTGTTGCAATTTTAACATTTTTTGTTTCTGCCATTTTAAAAAAACTCCTTTAAATTTGTTTTATATAATTACTATCCCTAGATAACGTCTGCCATCTCTTAACATTTCTGTATCTTCATCAAAGCTAAAAGTTGGTGACGACTGTTGAAATAGTTCTTGTTTCATTATTGCTTGAATATGTTGACCGATTATAAAAGGGTCACCATCTTCTTGTCTTTGCCAAACATCTATTTGAAATTCAGCAAGGTAACTTGTTTGATTATTACTAGCATAATCTTGAGGTCTCCAATCAGTTTGACTAATTCTAATGACTGGTGATTGAGTTCGTTTATCTTCTGGTATATGCCTTACCCAAATATTATCTACGGGAACTAAGTTAGTAAGTGTTTCATTACTAGCTAATGCTTCATAGACTTCATTAAGTATGTTTCTAGTAAATACTTCACTCATTACTTGATAGCTCCTTTCAGTTGTTTCAATATTTCTTTTCTAACGTCTGATTGAACATCTTTAATTGTCTTACTCATAAAAGCTTGTGGTGATTGATTGATAGTACCGAACTCAACAACGTGAACCCTATGTTTTACACCTTTAGGATAACCGATAGCAACATAGCTACCACCTGTTTTATTTTCAGTTTTCATATTGCTCATAACCACATGTTCTTTCATGTGAATATCATCTTCATCTGAAATAGGTGTATTCTTTTCTAATTCTTTTCTAACAATTTCACCAGCACTCTTTAAAGCATTGCTTTTAACTTTTTTAACATTTACATTTAAGCTTTCTAACTTTGAGATTATTGCATCAACACCATTAACTTCAACACCACTCTTATTACTCATATCTAACCAACTTTCTCTGCTATGATAGTCATAAAGCGTTGTTCATCAAAGTCTGGCATGATTTGAATAATCTTATATGATTGATTATTGTACTTAATCGAACACTTGTTCGTATCTATTTCAAATGGTAATTGTCTTGTGATAATTCTAATTTGATGCTGTGTATTATTACTAACTGCTGTCTGATAATCCTTAGCCCAAACATTATCAAAGAAAGCATATAATTGAGCTAACTCTTTTACTACTTTCTTTTGGACACCACCAACATTCTGTGTAGTTGTTTCTTCAATAGTGATTAACTTATTTAGTCGATTAATATTAAAGTTCATCTAATACACCATATTTACGTTGATAGTCATACTTCATATGAAAAATAGCATCTTCAATACCATAAATCATATTGTATTGTGGTCTATCAGTCGTTGGTTTACGATTCTCATAATAATGTGCAACTAGTAAAACAACAGCTCTATCATAATCAAAATTATTATTAAAATAATCTGAGTGTTCTTCATAATCAACATTTACAGATGATTTAATTTTTTTCTCAGCCCAATTTAAATAGTTGTTCAATACTTCATCATCATAATCAAATGTAAGTCTTAAATGTTTTTTAATTGTCTGTAAATCCATGGCTATTCACCATCTTTAACTGTTTCTACCTTTTTAGCACGAGGTTTACGTACTGCTTTTTTAACTTCAACTTTCTCAATTAAAGATTTATCATAGTTAATAATTTCTTCAGCACGTTCTTTAGTTAACTCTAAAATTTCATCAACAACAGTCATACGTTTTAACTGAGTGTCATTATATGCTTTCTTAACTTTGTATTGTTCCATTTTTACAGCTCCTTATATTAAAGATTACAAAATAAAAAGCTTAGACTAGAATTAACTAATCTAAGCTAGAAATTTAAAATTAAACTGTTGGAGCAAATGTTACTTTCTTCACAGCGTTAGGATTTAATGCGATTGCATCTAAACGTACAGCAACCATTAAACATTCAGCAAATTGCATGTAAGAAGTCCATTGTAAATCATAGCGTGAACGGTCAACTAATCCAACTGCTCCAGCTAAATCTCCAACGTAACCAACACCTGCACCAATTAACTCATCTTCTACTACAGTTACTGGCATACCAAATAATTGTTTACCAGATGCACTTGAGATTGAGTCTTGTAATAAGTAACGTCCATTACCATCTTTATAAGTGTCTACTGTGTTGTAAGCTGTTTGTGATAACACAACTTGTTTACGATATTTAGGTGCTAAGTCAACGTTAACTAATTTCTTAAGAGCATCTAAGTCAGCTACAGCATTGTCTGTTTGTGTGTTTAATACGTCTAAAATTAATTTGTTTTGAGTAGCTACTACTGATTCATTAAGAATTGACTTAACTAACTCAACTGCTCCAATACCATCTTCAATTGACTCTTGAGATACTGGGAAGTAACCACGATACGTTTCAACTTTAAATGGTGCTTTCTTGATTGGTTGAATACCTAACATTGGGTTTTGTTCTAATTCAGCTACTGCTGTTAATGCTGGTGCACTAGTTCCATCAAAGAATGCTACTTCACCTTGCCCATTTGATACTTTCTTAACTTGTACTAAGTTAGCCAATGCTGAAACATCATTTGAGTAATCTACAACTTCTTCAGCAATTTCAGTTGGAACAATAATAGCTCCAGATTCAGTTGTTAATCCCTCACGTTTTTCACCTGTCATTACGTATTGTTCAAATGCTGCACGTACCTCATTCTCTTGTCCTAATTCTACAGTTTCTACGATATTTGTCATGTCTCTAGTTTCTCCATTCGTTTTTAAATTTTCTGCAAGTTTATTAACGTCTTCTTGCAATAACGTAATTTTGTCTTCTAAGTCAGTTACAACTTTTTCAACTTCAATCTTTTCTTCAGATTCAACTACTTCTTCAACTTGTGATTCTTCAGAACGTTCTTCTTGAACCTTTTCAGTTTCTTCTTTTTCTAAATGATGGTTAAGTTCATCAATTTCTGCTTGAATAGCTTTAGCTTCTTCTAATAATGATTTAGCTAACTCTGCATTCTCAGCTTTAATAGCTTCATCTGCTTCATTTGTTTTAGCATCTAATTGAGCTTGTTTCTCTTCGATAGCTAATTTAATTTCTTCTTGAGTCATTCGTAACACCTTTCTGTAATACTAAAGTATTACTTTTTATTTTTAAATAAAAATAAATCTAGTTCTGCTTGAACTAAATCTAATTGATTTCTTTTTTCTAATTGTTCAATACTACGTAATGCAATTGATACATCACTTGTTTTATACGCTGGTAAAGATACGATACTGATTTCTCGAATACGTTTAATAGCTTTAACAGTTCGTTTATAAATAGATTCTTTTGAATCGTACTTAATATCCTCACCATCTTTTTCTAGCGTGAATTCAAATGAGCATTGATTAATATTGTTTGCTCTAATTTGCTCATATAAATCTCTACCCAACGTTGTATTAGGTAATTTAGCTTTAAAACGTAAACCAACTTCATCAATTGATAATTCTAAATTATCAGCAGTTTGTCTAGCTAATACATTTGACCAGTCATGATTAAATAATAATCTTACATCTTCTAACTTCGTATTCTTTAAAGCATCAGGTGAAATTGTTTCAATGAAACCACCTAAATTTTCTGACCAAGTATTAAACTTTAAAGCATAACCCTCAACAATCATCTCTTGAGCATCTTCTTGTTTACATACTTCGATACCCGCTTCTAGAGTTCTAACTTCGTTACTCATCAACTTGTGCACCACCTTTTGCATTAGATTTATCTAATTGATATTGATTAGCAATCGTACTATCAACAAAGTTTAAGTTTGTGATAAATTGCTTACCAATTTCATTGTTTAAAGGTTTATAGCCAAGTTTAGTTCTAGCATCGTCTACTGAGATTAATCCTAATTCACGCTCAATCTTGATATTCTCATGTAATAGCTTAGTATCAATATTCTTGTAAGCATCTACATTAAAATCAAAATCTAATTTAATTTGTGTATCAAGTTTATGTAACTCACTTAAGAATAAATCTAGGTATGATTTTAATGTGTTTACTAAATAATCTTGATTTAATTCAGCTATATTTAAATTACTATTTTGAATACCAATTTTATGTGGTGGTATTCCTAGTACTTGAGCTACTTGTAGCTTAGTGTTCTTATCATCTGAAACAAGTTTTAATAACTCAGTTTCAACTTTCAACGGGTCATATTCAAAACCTCTGTCTATGACTGCTGGAGCACCAGCATTGTTAGTACCACCATTTGTTTTTACCCACTCAGCTTTAATTTGCATTTTAGTTTGAGCATCCAATGATTCATCTGTTTTAAGGATGCCACCTGTGTTTGTGCCATTTTTCCAAAACTTATTTATGAATTCTTTACTTGCTTTTTGTACAGATAAATCTTTGCTCAATGCTTTAAGTGGACTCTTACCAACAATGCCATCTGTTGATAACATTTTGAAGTGTAGCATATCTTGATATTTAACAATGCGTTGCTTACCATCATTTAAATTATTTACAATGTAAGCAATCTCAGTAATATACTTTTCATTCTTTTTAACTTGTATATTCACCCTTGAAGATTCTATTGGAATTAATTCAATAGCTCTACCTACTTCATTTCTGATAATCTCAATGAATGAGTTACCTTTTAATATCAAGTTAGCAATTATTGAAAATTTCATACTGTAAGCAGTCATAAATGGATTAGGCTTATTATTAAGTAACTCTAATACATCTTCTGTAGCATCAACTTTAGATATTAAATCTAATCCAGCAATATCTGAAGCTATAATTTGAATAACTGATTGCACATCTGAATTATTCATTAAATCTGTTTCAGTAAAAACTGTATCTAAATCAATGTTAGTAAAGTTATTGCCGAACACATCTATTGTCGGAAGTGGTACACTTGATACATTCTCTATTGTTGTATTTCTTTTTTCAAAAAACTTCATTATAAAATTGTTTGCCTCCTTTCAAAATTTTTCTTTGTTCTAACTTAATTAATGAGACAAAAAAATGAGGTAAGCATAATACTCACCTCATTAATATAACTATAATGAATGTACGTTCCATGCGCACAAACATAATTATTGTTTACATAGAAAAGACACATAAAATAGATATATGGACAATCCTAATATAAAAATTGATGTTGAGAAAAATAAAAGACTACTTATATACATCACACTTGCTATAATAAACAATGTAATGTGTAAGTAGTCTTCAAATGATTTTTCAATTAGTAATGATATTTGTACTTGTATGTACAACAATATATTTTGAATATATTTCATTAGAATACGATACCCTCTTTCTTGATTCTTTCGTTTAATGACAGTTGATTTGATTTATAAAACTGTGCTTCTGTATATGCATTAATCAAAGCGACAATACTATCAATTTTCTTTCTGTTCATCTTCTTATTAATCAGCACGTTATCATTAACTGTTTTAACTACAGCATTTCTAACAGCTATATTTAATAATTCATTGTTACTATGCTTTACTCGATTTTGTAAAACATCATATCTAAATTGCTTAATCGTCTCGCTAAGTCCAATCATCGACTGAGCTACTTCTATTAATTTAAACTGTCGTGCTCTTTCAGTCATATCAGTTATCCACTCATTTGCTAAGTTTCTATCATAGAATACACCTTTAACATTTAACTCATTATCCTTAGCATATTTGATAATAAAGTCTGTAACTTGTCTGTAGTCGATTACACCACTCTCTGAGTTAGTTAAAGTACCGTAACCCAGCTCAATTAATTTTTCATAGTCTATCTTATCTCTCTGGGATTTAAGCTCAATTGAACCCTCATAACCAAAGAAACCGTGCGTATCGCAGTATAAGTCACCATCAATCTTATGTACCATTGAGACAGCTGTAATATCGTGTAAACGTGATAAATCAACACCTATCCAGCAATCAGAACCTTTAATGTTTGGCTTGTCTATAACGTTATCTTCCCACTTCTTGATAGATACAAAACTATCTTCATTATCCATATTGTTTTGCCACATGTTAAAGTTTTTAATTTTTATGGCTGTCATGTTACCTTTTTGTTCTTGCTCCTTAATATCAGTTTTTATATTTCTCATGATTACATCACGTTTAGTTTCTGACTCAAGTAATGGCATTGCCTTAATCCATTTTGATTCATCTTTCATTTCAGTCTCATCATCTAACTCAGCACAATATACAAAATAGTTTTCATCTTGAATCTCACCATTGAGTAGTTTAGTAATGTATTGATATTCTTCTGAGTACATTGGATTGTTTAAGTTAGACCCTGCTGTAGAAACGATTAAAGTTAAAGGGTTCTCTTGTTGACCCATACCAGTCTTTAAACGTTCATACATTGTTGTATCTTTCATTTCACCAAATTCATCTAGAATGATACATGACATTCTACCGTTACTTGCGTAATACTTTAACACTACTTACTGTAGTCGGTTTAGACTATATCATACTCTTAATCGTTACTTTAAGAGTCCTATTGTTTCCACTCATTGAGTGTACTCTACTAAGTTGTATTGTATTTATCCTCTCGATAGATACTCACTGTTCGATAGTCGTTGCACGTTCCTTTTAAAAGGCTTCGCTCATGATTGTCTTATAAAAGAGTTTCCATGAATTAAATAGGTTATTCGATATACATCACTGTATAAAGCCCCTCATGTTAAGGGTTAGTACCATCTGCTGAGTCTGGCGAATTTGATAACGGTGAAATTATACTTTCATCTTTGAGATACTCAATTTTTTTATCTAGTGTTTTGACATTGTTATTTAAATATCGTGATTTCTTCTTTAATAAATTAATCTGACTTGTAGCCATCTCAAATATGATACGTGATTGTTTATAAGCATTTGAACTAATATATATTTCACGTTGTCTAGTTGGTGATTTACCAAACAATAACTCATATTGAGCTATACCACTATTCAAAATTGACTTACCTTGTTTCCTTGAAGTTGATACATAAGCTTTTGTAAATCTTCTAACATTTGTTCCCTCATGCACCCATCCATAAAGTGAACCAACTATGAAATGTTGAAATAACATAAGTGGCATTGTCTCACCTGTTTTAATATCTGGTAGAGTAGATAGATATAGACTTACCTTGTTTGCTATATCTGGTCTCCATTCATAACCCTCTACACCATGCTCTAGGTTGTCCAAATGACGTTGACATGATTTGATATTTTTATCAGATGCAATGATTTCACCAGATACAACCTTTTTAGCGTATAGTGTTGTATAATCTATTACTTCAGTCATTACGCATCACCAAATATTTTAAGGAACTCATCCTCTTCATTTGATTCAGCTGGTACAAGTTTTAATCTACTGTCAATTGACATGCCTAACATGTTGCCTAAACTTTTCATTTCTCTGAATACTTCTAACTTTTGTCGTCTTTTAGATACTAACTGTTTATCTAGATTTAATTCATAGTTTTCTTCTAAAAGTGATTTAATATTATTAATCTCTTCTAAAATATCTCGATAGTCTGAATATAATTCACTATACATTACTAAAGTTTGTTGGTCTAATTGTGCTACTGGTAAATGTTCAATCAATTTATATACTTTTTTATATTCAGCTTTAGCAACATCTGATAAATGTTTAGGTGGTGTCTTGCTCAACTTATCAAATTTTTCTAATGCTTTTTCTTTATTTTGTTTTGCTTCAATTTCTTCTTTCGTTAAATGTTGACTCATTGAGGCCAACGGTTTTTGTGGACGTCCTGCCATCAAAAATCATTCCTTTCTAATTGTTAACTTTAATATCTTTTAGGTTTACTTTAATTTTAGGAAAATAAAAAAGCTGTACAACATGTATGTACAACTTTTAGGTCTCATTTTAGGTATTTGAATAAGATGAGGGGGCATCGTTACATTTTACACTTTTATATATTGGGTAAAATTGGTCGGGGGTTCTTTCTCTTCCTTTTTTATTTATATAAAGATAAAATATTAAATAAGAAAATATTTTAAGGAAGTGAATTCATATTAAAACTAATAAGTCTACTGCAACAAAACACCAAATCTTAAGTTACTATTCTGAATCACAACTTGATTTATTTAGAAAAAATATAAACATTGCTAAATCTATAGCATTACCAGAAGATGCATTAGCTAAAATTTCTATAGCTAATAAAATGTCTGAAACATTACCTACTAATTTCACTCATACTCTTACTGCTTTAATTGCAGAAGCTGGTCATAGTTATAAAAACATTATGATAGACTCTACTTCACTACAACCTATTTTCAAACAATTAAATCTTATAGAAAATATTTCATTTGATTTAAAATCATACACTACAGAAATTGCTTCTATTATGAATAATATTAATATTCATGCTTCACTTTCTAACGCAATAAATCAACATACTAAAACAACTCAAGCTAATAAAAAATTATTATATATTAATTCACTCATAAATAAAGTTGAACAGTACTATCCAGAAGTTGATATTTTTGATTTGTCTGTTGAAGAGATAGAAACTCTTGTTCACAATTATGAATATACAACTGAATTCTTATTACTAGATAATTTACAATTAACATTATTTAGTATTCAAAATTCAATACAAGAAATACCTAATTCTATTTCAAATCGTATTAACACTGTAAATTCAATAATTGACAATAAAATTGGTCGTAATAAAAAATATATAATATTTGAATCAAGTAATGAGTTACTTTCATATTTAATTGAGAATCAAGTTAATGAATATTTTCAAAATTCGACTGCTGCATTAATGTTAAAATTATATTTTGTTTTATTATTGTTTCTCTATAGAAATACAAAACCAAAAGAAGACATTGACAAATAAATAATCAATGTCTTTTCATTTACTTCAATCACTCAATATTATTCATTTATAACATCACTCACATTATCAATTTGTTTTCTATTAAATTCAATGTTTCTATTCATTACATCTAATTCATATCTGATTGCATCTAACTTAGCATCGAACTTCTTATCTTGTTCTTCTTTCTTTGTCATCTGTCCAAATATCGCAACTGCTACAATTAATAATAGTCCTAATAATATATTCATCATCATAATTAATAATCTCCATTTCATATTTAATATTCAATATATCCATTTTCAATTTCACTCAAATAATATTCAAATAAACTTTTATAGTCTTCTTCATTTAAAATATCATCTGAGTGTAATTCTTCAATTAAGTTGTGTATTCTTTCTTCTAACAATTTTCTTCTCACCTTTCTCGTTAAGAATAGTGAGATTTGAATTCTAATTATTAACTCATATAATCTTTTAAAGTTTTCATTTTGCTCAATCTTTTATCATATTCTTTTTTACGTTTAACTTGTTCAATCAACTCATCAGCTGACTCACAATAATACTTTTGTCCATCAACAAACACTCTAACTAATTGTTCACTCTTTGCTACATTAAACTTATCTCTCAGTAATTGTTCATCTATCATCTACAAAGTCTCCTCTTCAATTAATTCATTTTTAACTTGTTGAAACACTTCTTTGAATTCATCTTCAGTCATTAACTTTTTTTCATGTACAATCATATTTTGTACAATCCATTCTGAAGTATCCCAATCGTGACTCAGAATACTTCTACCTGCTTTTACCATATTTTTGATACGAATATAATTTTCATTCATCTACATCATCTCCATCTTGATTTTCTAACTCAATAAAATGTTTATCCATAAATTCTTTATCTAAATAATGTCCTGTTTCTTTTACTTCAAAATCATAATTTTTAAGTATCTCTTTTTGCTGTTCATAAAACTACTCACTGTTGTACTCATATTTATCAGCTCTTGCTTTAATACGTTTCATGTCTTTTTTTCCAATTTCATAAACAGCACCTTGTTTTTCAGAGAAAGTACTTTTTATACATAAATATTTTTTCATTTTGACAGCTCCATTTTCTATAATTTTGTAATATAAAAAGAGATAGCTTATTAGCTACCTCAATTTGTCTTATGAATCTTGTTATGTTCCTCAAAGCAAACGCTTTGTAAATTATCTAAATCTAATCGTTTATCCCAATCATCTTTAACTTCTATTATATGATGGACAAGGTCAGCACTTCTTATAATTCCTTTTGCTAAGCTGACTTGACATAAATATTTATCACGTTTTAATGCATCTTCTCTAACCCTCAGCCATTCCTTACTCTTATAGAAGTTTACATATTCTTTATTATGTTTATATCTATCTCTGTTGTATGCATCGCTCGTCTTATTGCTTTGATGTTGATTGCAATAAGACTCAGCATTACTAATTAACTCACGACACATAGCATGTTTACATTGTTTATATAACATCATCAATCAACTCTTCTATATCTTTTTCAACAGCCACTATTGAGCCATCTGGACGTACTACAGCTAACATATCATCATCACTCATTTTACGTAATGCATCAAACATAAACTCACTGTAATCTTCATTGTATTGTTTAGCTGGTACATAGATAAACTCTTTATTCTTCTCAATGTATTTCATAATGTTATTACGCATGATTCTGATTTGTCTATGACTCAACAGCTGACCTTTGTTCACACATCGTACAATATCTTTCTTATCTTCTAATGCCATATCTTTGCATATAGTTACTTCAAAATCTTCATATTCATCATAATATTTTGCTACATGTTTACTAATATCAACTTGTCTCTTGTAAGGAAAAACTGTTTGTGGATTGTCAGCTATCTCAATGAATTCTGTAAATGCTTTGCTCATTTCTTTTCTATATTTTGTTCTATATCCATGTTCACTCTTATCTTCAAATTCTCTATTATACGCATCTAAAACACGCTTTTTAACAGCCATTTTAAACTTTCTGTAATAATCACTTTTCGTAAATACATCTTCCAGCATTGCCTTTCTGTATGCTTCAGTTTGTTTACCTCTATCTGTGTTTGTGATATAAACTTCTCTAAGCAATTCAAACTGAGTTAATTGTTTCTTAGTTAGTAATCTTTCACGATTCTCTAAGAACCATTCTAGAAAGAAATTATACTGTGCATCTTGGTTTTCACTATTAAAGAAGTTTGAGCTATCGTCCAACGTATCACCAATCTCAGTATTTTCACCTTCATCATTAGTAATCAAATTATTAATACTGTTTGATTCAATACCATTCATTTTTATATATTTGTATCTAGCTTTACCATTTACTTCACCGATATTCACACGTTCTACATCTGGATTTACTTCAAGTGGTAATCTATGCTCAATGTACTGTTTAATATACTTAATACGTGTATTGAACAGCTTCTTATCAGCTAATAGTTCATCTACTGTTTCTAATTCTTTTAATGCATAACCAGCTTCAGTCATTAAGAATAAGAATATCTGTATAAATTCAGAAGTATCATCAATTCTGCGTGAAAATTTACCGAACATTTTATAATAGAAATGTAAGAACGAATTCACTAAATCATTATTATCTTCACTCACATTCTTAGCTTTCAATATTGAACTCAGCATTGCATCTCCAATAGTATCTCCTTTACCGTCTCTCAGCTTCATAGTTGATGGAACTACACCATCTTTTTCATCTCCAGATACATATTTCTCTTTGTTCTTCATATAGTTTTCATAGCTGATGAAAGCTCCTTTACTTCCATCAACTTTTGAGATTTTAATTTTTCTATTAAAAAACAATTCGATTAAATCATTAATTCTTTCTGCTCTATTACTCATATATACATTCTCCTTTTTTATTTAATACTTTAGTATTATTTGTTTTAACTATAAATTTACATACGTTAAGTTATTTACAACTTGATAAACAACGTTATATTTTTGATTAAACTTTTTAGCTAATTCACTAATAGTTAACTCATCTTTCGCGTGTTCAGCTCTTATTTGTAACGCTTCATCCATTGTTAAAAAGCGTTGTGAGTGAGTAATACCTTTTTCTCTTTGCAATTGATGATAGTATTTAATGTTCGTAGCTCTGTCTGTATATCTGAGATTAGTCAAATTATTATTCAATTTATTTCCATCGATGTGGTCGATACAGTCAAACACATCTGGCTGAGGATTATAAATAAACAACTTCCCTAAAATTGCGTGAACCTCAACAGGCTTATCACCAACTTTAACCCTTAAATAACCTGTTCCTTTGTTAAATGTTTGCTTTTTCTCAAGTACTTTACCTGTACTGCGATTATGACTAAATACCTTACCGTTCTTGCACCCATATATATCAACTTTTTCACATCGTTGATATAGCTTAGCTACACCTTTGTTTAATAAACTCACAAACTCTTTTTCAATTGCACTTGCACCATCATATTTTAATTTCATATTTTTTCAGTCTCCTTAATAATTTTTATATTTTTTGATTAAAACTATTGAATTCGACTGATTCATGTGATATACTTCAATTACCAGTTAAAGATAAACACACAACCAGTCTGTACTTTTTTAAGTTAAAAAGCTCTAAAAATTAAACACTCATTTGAGTATTTTGATTTATTTGCTATTTAATTTATATAATCAATATTTACATTAAAGTGTTTATTTCTTTGCTTTACATTTAAACCATTTACTTTCAATTCCAAATACACATTTTGTAATCTTATTAAATTATTAAATGAATCTTCTGTTTCATTAATAAAATGTTCTTCATTACCAAAAATCTTACCTTCTAACTTATCCTTTTTAATATCATCTATTTTTTTATTTTTAACGCTTATATAATATTTCGTTTTCTCAAAAGCACTTTTGTTGTATCTTTCATTCATTTTCAATAAAATTGAACCTTTATATTTATCTACTAATTCATCATTCAATAAGTCGTACATAACCTTTACATCTTTATTCTTTTTGAAATAATTCATTAACTGTTTATCTGTAAACTTATTAATAATCGCCCTTTTTTTAAATACATCTGTATATCTTGATTTCTTTTTTTCACCATTATAAAGAATAACTTCTAAACCTTTTGCTGTTTCTTCATTAATCATTTTTACAAAAGTTTTATTCATATAAAATCTTCTATCTGTATCTAAATTTAATTTTGTTCTAATACCCTTTTCAACTTCAATATATTTAGCTACTTCTTCCAGCTCAAATCTTTTTAACTCACCTTTAACTAATTCTATTTTTTTATCAATATTTAACATTTCTTTTAATTCAGTACCATAATACACATCAGCATTATGAATAACCATCTTGTTATCATGTAAATGTTTAACTGCGTTAACAAATGTATCTCTGATGTCAATAGCGGTTTAAAAATGCTGTTTTATGGCGGTTTGAAAATGTCGTTTTTTAGCGGTTTAAGATTGTCGCATATTTAAGGATTTTTCGTTTTTATAATCTTTTA
>NZ_JAHCPS010000007.1 GCF_021366795.1 Macrococcoides caseolyticum
TTGATAAAGCTCTTTGATTGCTTATGGCAATCACTCTTGGGAGTGAACTCAGTTCACTCAAATTATTGGAATTAACGTTGACATATTGTCATTCAGTTTTCAATGTTCATTTTTTCGCGTTACAAGAATTAATGTTACCATAACTTTCAATTCTTTGCAACACTTATTTTCAAGAAGTTTTACACTCGTTTGTTCATTTCGTTTCGAGTAGTAATTTAACTTGCTTTATTATAATACGCGTATCAGAACAAAGTTTCAAGTGCAAGTTTTACACTTTTTCATTTCTTCTTTCGCGTGATTTAAAAGCTGTTGTCGTCTGTTTTCAGCGACTTTTATATCTTACCAAGACGACGTACATTCGTCAACACTTTTTCTCAACTTTTTTTGTTTTTTATCTAATCAAAGAATATGCTTCGACGACAGCCACACGCCAGCGCTTCATTAATCATCATAGTATATAAAAAACCTCCTGAATCATTATTATGATACATGGAGGATTTTTATATGATATTAATATTCAAGTTTAATCTTGATGCGTTAGTCCGTTGTGCTGTTTAAAAAACACTTCATATCCAATCAATAATACAAAAGCAACACACATGCCAAATGTCATATTATTATCAATGGTTTTAAATGTCCCATTATAATATATCAGTGACATTATTATTGAACCGGATGTTGACCCGATAAATTTCAATAGACTATAGGTACTCATCATACTTCCTAGTTCATGCGGCGCTGCACTTTCTTGTATAGTGACAATATTTTTCGTGAATACCGTTCCAAATGACAAACCTAGAAATGCTGAGGCTACTGTTACTGCAATAGCTGAATCAAATACGAATATTATTAAGCTCCCTATAAACATATAGAAGAAACTCAACTGATAGATTCTTTTCGTTGCAAGTTTTGCTTCAATCTTCTTAAGAATAAATGTCGATGTTAGCCAGAATATCGAGATTGTAAAGGTTGTAAGACCAGACAGCATTGGTGATAATCCTTTTTCGGTTTGTAAATAGATGGGTAAAAATATATTGGTACCCATCATAATAATGGCATAAAGCATATCCGTCCCCATTACCATTCCTATTGTTTTTGTAAAAGCTTTAACAGGAATAAACGGATAAGGATGATGTACCTCAAATTTAATAAACACTCGAAGTATGATAAGTGCTAAAGCAAATATTAACAAATGAATACTCCAATGTGTTTTTGAAAGTAGTGCTAATAATAATAAGCCTAAAAATAAATAAAACAGTGCGAGCCCTTTAAAATCAAACGGTGTATCTTGTTTAACCTCTTCAAATTTAAAAAACTTCATAACAAGTATAATCGCTATGAATGCAAGAGGTATATTCACATAGAATAAATAACTCCAATTTAAATACGTTAAAATAACACCACCCAGTATCGGGCCGACAATACTTGAAATACCCCAAACGGATCCGACTATCCCCATTACTTTATAGCGATAAGGTATGCTAAAAGCAAGTTTCGGAATAATGTTGCCCAAAGTCATCATAATACCTGCACCAGCACCTTGAATGAGTCGCGCAAAAAGTAGCATTGCAAAGGTATGAGATAAACCTGACAATGTACTGCCGATAATAAATACAATAATACCTACAAGCATTAATCTTTTGGCACCAAGTCGTTTCATTAACGCACCGACTATTGGTGTCACCATCACAATCGCAATCATATATGTTGTAAAAATGAGTGCTAGTGACATCGTTACATTTAAGTCTTGACCAATCGCTGGTGTGGCAAGTGAAACAATTGATGTTTCAATCGCACTCATGAACATGATGATGACAAGCGCACTGATAAGTCCTCTTTTCATTTATATCCTCCACCTGAAAAAAATCAGATTAAACATAGTGTCTAATCTGATTTTTTTATTATCTCTTCTTCTGTTTCTTCTTGTGTGTTACCACTTGCGTTCGTTTCTTAGTAGATGTTGCCGCTCTGTGTTGTGGTTCTTCCCACGTCCCACGGGCCATCTTTCTTGCCTTACGTTCCTCAAAAGATAATTGATTGTATTTAGGTAACGATAATAATTGATAGGCATTACATAATAACAAACTAAAGATTGTACAGTAGAGCCACATCATATCTTTTACTTTTAAGAATGGAATTAATTCAACGGTTGTCATCACAACCATAAAGAACATTGCTGGTATAAACACATTCTTACCTGTCAGTTTATTCTTATAAATTGCAACGCATGTACCAAAGATGACGATCAGTATCGGTATCCAGATAAATTTCAGAATATCGCCATCCTGCTTACCAAAACGTAAATATCTAAAATATACTAAGTCGATGATGGCAAAAAGTATAATTACAACTTGTATTGCGTTCCATCCACCCTTGAATATACCTCGCCCCATTTGATGAATAAACAAATAGGCAAAAAATGCAAGTTGTGATATTGAAGCAATTAACAGCCCGTAGCCCATAAAC
Source organism: Macrococcoides caseolyticum (assembly GCF_021366795.1). GTDB lineage: Bacteria > Bacillota > Bacilli > Staphylococcales > Staphylococcaceae > Macrococcoides > Macrococcoides caseolyticus_A. Next base: position 2,467 of record NZ_JAHCPS010000007.1, read on the forward strand.
CAAATCAGCGCGGCTAAAAATTCCCCTATCTCACCTTTAAATAAGTAAACCGTCAGTTTATCATATCCAAATACTAAACTGACAATGATTGTACATACTAATCCAATCAACAACGTTATGCCATAGAACTTCCCTAAATTCTTTAAAGTCACTATAATACCTCTTTATTTCTTTTCTGTTTTATTGATAATTCGCTCGGCCATTTTTAAATATATTTGACCTAATTGATGGTCTTCACCATAAACGGATGGTGCAAATTCTGCTTCAGACCAGTCAGGTTGTGCAAGTGGTAATTTTCCAATCAACTCAGTATTAAGTTCAGTTGCTAACTTTTCTCCGCCACCTTGGCCGAATACGTATTCTTTTTCACCCGATACTTTACTTTCAAAATAAGACATGTTCTCAACAACACCTAGAATCTCATGGTCGGTACGTAATGCCATCGCACCTGCACGGGCTGCAACAAATGCTGCTGTAGGGTGTGGTGTTGTCACAATAATTTCTTTACTCTTTGGTAACATTGTATGCACGTCAAGTGCAACATCTCCTGTACCTGGTGGTAAATCCAGAAGAATATAATCTAGTTCTCCCCAATTCACTTCCTGGAAGAAGTTATTAATCATTTTACCTAACATTGGTCCTCGCCAAATCACTGGTGTATTCTCTTCCACAAAGAATGCCATTGATATAACTTTTACCCCAAAGCGTTCAACTGGTTTAATGCGATTACCTTCAATTTCAGGTTTTTCAGAAATCCCCATCATATCTGGTACACTAAAACCATAGATATCCGCATCAACTAAACCAACGCGTTTCCCAAGGCGCGCTAATGCGACTGCCAGGTTAACAGATACCGTTGATTTTCCTACCCCACCTTTTCCAGAAGCAATCGCAATAAAATTCACGTCATTATTAGGCGATATTAAGCGTTCGATTTCTGATGAAGCCATCCCTCTAAATTTCTCTAACGCTTCATCATCTAGCTGTTCGAAACGTAAGCCGACTGTATTTGCTCCATTTTCTTTTAACAGTTCAACAATCTTCATCTGTAAATCAAGTTGCTCTTGGCCACCTAATTTAGCAATGGCTACTTTAACAGAAACGTGATTTTTTTCTTCTTTAATTGAAACTTCTTTCACGCCGCCAGTCTCTTTCAATGGTACATCGACGATAGGATCATGTAAATTTCCGATTAATTCAGTCACTTGTTCTTTAGTTAACACAATAAACGCCCCTTCACTAATTCTATTAGCTCTAGTTTATCAAAAGTTTTAAACTTTGTATAAATTAATTTCTTATAAACCACTTTATTTCGTAAAAAGGTCTATAATTTATATATAGAATGCGTTGATTATTTTTGGGTATAGAATATACAAACATATTAAAGGAGACTATTATGACAAGAAACTACACAATCATGCAGTATTTCGAATGGCACGCGAATGGTGACGGCAATCACTGGAAACGATTAAAAGATGAAGCACCATCCTTAAAAGAAAAAGGATTCGATGCGATTTGGTTGCCGCCTGCGACAAAAGCTGACCATGTGATGAATACAGGTTATAGTGTCTATGATCTATATGATTTAGGAGAATTCGATCAAAAAGGACAAGTCAGAACAAAATACGGAACCAAAGAAGAATTGATTAGTGCAATTGAAGCATTACATCAGCATGATATAAAGGTGTATGCCGATGTCGTACTTAATCATAAAGCGGGTGCTGATGAAGCTGAAACAGTTAAAGTCATTGAAGTAGACCCAAATGATAGAAACCGTGAAATATCTGAACCCTTTGATATCGATGCCTTTACGAAATTCTATTTCCCTGGCCGTAACAAGAAATATAGTGCCTTTGAATGGAATCATACCCATTTTAACGGCACTGACTATGACCACCGCACAGGACGTACCGGGATTTTTAAAATCCTAGGCGAGAATAAAGATTGGAACGAATTTGTGGATCAGGAAAAAGGTAACTTCGATTATTTAATGTTTACAAATGTAGATTATAAACATCCAGATGTCCGTGAAGAAACAATCAACTGGGGTAAATGGTTTATCGACACGTTAAAAATTGACGGAATGCGTTTAGACGCTGTTAAGCATATTGAAAGTTATTTCATACGAGACTTTATCCATGCTATGCGTGAACATACTAGTAATGACTTCTACTTTGTCGGTGAATTCTGGAATCCGGATTTAGAAGTGAACGAAAATTTTCTGGACGAAGCTGAATATAGTTTAGACCTATTCGATGTACGTCTGCACTTTAATTTAAAGGCTGCCTCTGAAGCAGGAGCCGCCTATGATTTACGACAAATCTTTGATGGTACGATGGTCAAAGAAAATCCTGAACATGCTGTAACCTTCGTTGATAATCACGATTCACAACCAGGTGAAGCATTAGAATCATTCGTTAAAGATTGGTTCAAACAATCCGCTTATGCACTTATCCTCCTTAGAGAAGATGGATTCCCATGCGTATTCTATGGTGATTACTATGGTATCGGTGGCGACCATCCAGTAGAAGGTAAACAAATGGCAATTGACCCATTACTCTACGTGAGAAAACTCAAAGCATATGGTCAACAAGATGACTATTTTGATCATCCGAATGTAGTAGGCTGGGTAAGAAGAGGTTATGCTGAAGATAAATCAGGTTGTGCAGTTATTATTAACAACAGTGAACAACTCGCTGAAAAACAAATGTTTGTTGGTAAAGCGCGTGCCGGTGAAACATGGTATGATTACACGGATACAATAGAAGAAGGTGTCGTTATCGACTCAGAAGGTAATGGTGTTTTTAAAGTTAATCCAGGTAGCGTTTCTGTCTACTGTGAAAAAGAACAATAAATTTTTGGCCGATAAATTCAATATATCGGCCACTTTTTCTTTATTTTGCCCATTTTCCCAAACTTTTGGCCGATAAATCTAATATATCGGCCACTTTTTCTTTATTTTGCTCTTTTTCCCAAACTTTTGGCCGATAAACCTAATATATCGGCCACTTTTTATTTATTCATTTCATTTTTATTTAATTTGTTTCACTGGTGGCAATGGTTTAATCTGACTTTCAATCCATTCACGCTTTTCTTCCAGAAATGGTGGTAATGATAATGACTCGCCTAGTGTTTCAAGTGGTTCATTCACATGAAATCCAGGTCCATCTGTTGCAAGTTCAATTAAGATGCCTTGACGTGTTCTAATATAGAGCGATTTAAAGAAATGGCGATCAACAAATCCACTGGTCGGTAATTTTAATGCATTCAAATATTGAACCCATTCTTGAAGTTCAGCTTCATCTTTTACGCGCAAAGCAATATGATGCATGCTGCCTTTCCCTGGTCGTTCAGGTGCATTCGTATTATGTACAATTTGTAATTCATCACCTGTACCGCCAAGATCAGCACTCAATGTATATATTTCTTGATGGGTCAATGGATGAATGAAACTGCCAATCAATTGATATCCAAATATTTCAGTTAACACCGTACGAAATCCCTCAATATCTTCCACATCCATTTTAAATGGTCCTAGTCCTGTAATACCATATTCAACTGGAACACTACTTTTTTCCCATGGGCTACCTGATGCAACCCCATGATTATTTACATCTGAAACGATTGCAAGACGTTGTCCTTCAAAGTCTTCAAATTCAATCGATAATCTGCCATTGATAACGACTGCACCACTATGTTTAACGTTAAACTGATTAAATCGCTTTTCAAAGTATTTTACCGCTTCATCGCTTTTGACGCGTAATGCGATTTGGGTAATACTATTTGTCCCGTGATACGTGTGACCCACTGAAGGAATTTCAAAAAATGTAATATCCGTACCGGGACTTCCCGTAGCATCTGCATAAAATAAATGATACATTGAAGGATCATCCTGATTAACTGTCTTCTTAACTAAACGCATACCGAGAATTTCAGCATAAAATACTAAATTTTCTGCAGCATCTTTTGTAATACCTGAGGCATGATGTTGCCCAATTATTTTTCTCATTTTTATCAACCTTTATTTTTTATTTTTCTAAGTAACTTTAGTAATTGTTTTTGTTCATCTTGAGATAAACTACCAAATATTGATTCTTGTAACGTAATTTGCTTAGGTCTTAAATTTTCTAACAACGCTTTACCCTTACTTGTTAAACGAATGTGCTTTTCTTTCCATTCCTGAGAACGTTCAATCAATCCTTCTGTTTCAAGTTTCTTTAGTAAGTGTGTGATGTTACCTTTCGTTACAAACATTAATTCAGACAATTCATTTTGTGTGCATCCAGGGTGTAAATCAATTTGATTCATACAGTCAAAGTGACTCGTCGACATCCCTGAACGCTTTAACTGATCATTACTTTGCTTTAATACATCATTATAAATTCTTGCGGTATTCAACCAAACCAGATAACTTCTATTCGTCTGCATTGCGCTCACCTCAACTTCAGTTTAACGTTAAACTGACAAAAGTCAAGTAACGGGTAATTAATTAATACCCGTCGCCATCTTTGTTTAAATCTTCACTATCCGGATAAAATATTTCTGTTAAATAATAGAGTATGCTAATGACAGCTAAAATCACTAAGAAATGAATTCTTATATGCTGATAATTAATATGCACTCCAAAGTAAAACACAATGGTCGATAAACTGATGGTTAAGCAATGAAAATACCATCCTTGAAAATATTTATTATCCGAATACATTTGTTTCACATCATCTAAAATATATTCAATAACAACAAGTAGAAAATAGCCCATTGCTATATAAGAGCCATAATAGAAGCTATTATCTATGACACTCTCGTTATAAGTAAATTCTGCGAGGTTCAAATAGATAAGTATGCGACTTAAACCATACATACCGAAGATTAACATCAGTACAAATGCACCGCCAGAAATTAATACAACTGATAAAACAAATAAAATGGTAAGTAATGATCCTTTTGGGAATTTAAATTGTTTCATCATCTGGCCTCCTTATCCTTCATTCCAATATTAATATGATTCAATATAAAATAGCAAAATTTTTAGATGATATCCCCTTTTATCATTAGATGCCAATAAAAAAGGTATACTAATCAATATTAGTATACCTAAAGTCTTTCAATCATTAAAACTCTAATCCCATTGCTTTAAATGTATCACCTTGGCTAAAATCGCCTGCTTCATAACCTTTTTTGAACCATTTCATACGGTCAGCACTTGAACCGTGAGTAAATGTATCAGGATTTGCTCTTCCAATCGCTTTTTCCTGAATTGTATCGTCACCTACAGCATGCGCTGCCTTAATGGCTTCTTCTAAGTCACCTTCATCTGTATAACCCATTTCTTGTGCGTGCTTAGCATATACACCAGCAAAATAGTCTGCTTGTAATTCAACCGCGACAGAATATTGATTATACGCTCTTTCAGATAATTGATTTCTTAACTGGTGGAATTTAGGTAAGATACCCAATTCATTTTGAACGTGATGTCCAACTTCATGCGCGATAACATAAGCCATTGCAAAGTCACCAGGTGCATTAAATTTCTTATCTAGTTCATCCATAAAGGATAGATCGATATAAACCTTCTGATCTGTAGGACAATAGAAAGGACCCATTTGTGCACTTGCATTACCACATCCTGAACGCACACCATCCGTATATAATACTAATTTTGGCTCTGTATACGTTCTATCATACTTCTTAAATAACCCATGCCACACATCTTCTGTATCTTTTAATACAACTGATGCAAATTGACCACGTTCATCTAGAGATTTTTCAGTCTTTGTATCAACTTGCTCAGCTTCTTTCTTCACGTTACCCGTTTCAAAAGGATTGTCCTGTGAAGTGCTGTTCGACGCTCCGTTATCCTGCGTTTGTTCCTGAGGCTGTCCACCACCAAGCACACCACCTAAATCGGCTGGATTACCACCTAACATCACAAAAATAATCATAACGATGATACCTAAACATCCCATACCACCGCCACCGATAACCATCGGACTACCGCCTGAGAACCCTCCACCTGATCCTCTTGCATCTTCAACGTTCGAACTCCCTTGTCTACCTTGCCATTTCATATATGTTCCCCCTAATCGGTAAATACATCATTCATAATTTAAATATCAATTACCCGATTTTTGTCGTGTGCAATCATAAATTTAAGATTAATCTTTAAATGGTTTAATCACATCAATCGATGACAATCCTTCTGTCACAAGGTAATAGCTATTTGTCGAACGTTTTACAGTTACTTTTTCTTCATTCAGCTGGTCACCATACACTTTATTCACGTAATACTGTTTCTCAGGTGTTTTAAGTTTTTGTTTATTTTTATGCGTTATTATTTTTTCTTTAACATATTCCTTTGGTAGCCATACATGATTTTTACGTGAAGGATGGACATTTACTTTTACTTCATCTCCCACATATAAGCCTTTAGACTGGTTCAAGCTTCCTTGATATAAAAATGATTGCGTCTGATTGTTTAAATCTGCAATTTGATCAAAAGATTCGATTTCGCCCTGATATGTTCTATCCTTATTAAGTGAATGGATGACATCAAACTTCAAACCTTTTTCCATCAACTCAATCTGCTTACGGTTGATTGTCCCTTCTACAAAAAATTGATCATCAGATAACGTTAAGACAGGCTTAGACTGTACCTTATCCGTAAACTTCTCAATTTGTGCCTTATCAATCTTTACGACTTTTCCATCACGACTGGCTTTAACCGTTAATGCTTCAATACGCGCAGAGATTTGTGTCTGTTTTTCCTTTAATATATCAATATTATTCTCTGCCTTCTCTAATTCTCGATCCAGCCAGTTGAGCTGTGCATCAATTTCTTTACGCTTTTTTTCAGAGGATGATTCATTTTGCATTGTTTCCATCGCAAGAATTTGCCCTTCAATCTGATCTTTATCCAGCATTTTATTATCAAGCTGTAGACCGATTGCTTTTTCTTGTGAGAATAATGTTTCATTATGATATGAATAGAGTGGATCACCTTTTTGAACTGTGTCCCCCACTTTGACATGGACTAATACTGGTTCTTTCTGATCACCTTTTTGGTAATAAGGAGATAGCGTCTGCTTAACAACACCATCCAGTTCTAATACATGTTGCTTATAATAATCATCTATTTCAATGGTGTGCTTCTTATCCTGCTGATGTATATATAAAATGATTAAACATGCTAACAATAACCCTAAGACAATTAACGTTAATGCAATCGGTAAAAACCATTTATGTTTCATAGATTTCACGCGCCCTATAATCAAATTTCATAATATAACGATTCGACGATACTTCTTTAAGCTCTAAACTTTTAGTTATTTTATTATACGATCATCATCAGATTTAATATGTGCATTAAAATCCTTCATATCAATTGTCTTCTGTGATTGATAATATTTTCTCGTCAGTGCTGCAATCATCACCGCTGCAATCAATGAAATAACACCCATCCAGCTCAATTCACCGCGGCCCGGCCCAATAATATAGTAATAGCTTAAGTAAATATTTACAGCGACTAATCCGAGCATCATAACAATAACATAAATGTGTGTTTTCGATTTCAATCGTTTCACTCCTACAATAAATGATTGTTGATTAAGTCCTTTCGTGCTGTTTCGATACTGTCTTTACCTACTTTATTCTTTAACGGACTAAATTCACTTTCACGCGCAACTTGTAAAGTTTTAAATGTCTGACCATAACGGAAGATATCAAAGTAAAACTTTTCAAACTTCAACGTGGGTTGTTTGATGACTTCAAGATTTTCATCGCATTGTTCAAGATTCTTAACGGCTAAATGATATGGTAACTCACGCGTCCCAAATTCAATTAAATAGTCCAGTTTAAAGATATGAATACCAATATTTGCATTGCGGTACGTGTTCTCCTCACCAATTGGTAGTTCAGTATACTCCATCACTTGCTTTACACCATCAACCTGAATAACACGTCCAACACTTTCGTTGTCTTTAGCTTTAATTGTTTTCGTTGTCACATCTGATTGACTATCAACAGCAAGACCACAAAGCACTGGATCTAACACTTTAACCAACACATTATCAATATTATTAATATATAAATATTCTACGCCTTTTTCTTTTAGTGAAGCATTCACCTGACTGGTTTGTAATGCTTCAAAGATACCTCCGTTACCATTCGGTGTTGTTAATAGATGGCCTTCTTTATTTAATAACAGTTCTCCCGATTCACTTAAAGCAACGATATTAGGTTGTTTAAAAAAAGTTACATTTTCTTTAGGCATATTAAAATATTGATGCGCCTCAAAATAAGCAATCGTAGCGTCATGATTGATATCACTTGTCATGATTGTCCATGGAATATTAATATCAAAAGCTTTATTATACGCAATAATTTGTTCTGCCTGAAATTCAAATAAACTCTTACCATCAAATTCAAATGTCCCTTTAGGTCCTGGATGTTCAAGGCGTGTACCTTGTCCACCAGCCATTAAGACAGGTGCTATCTTTAAGTGTTTAATCGCTTCAAGACCTTTTTCTTTATATGTATTAAGCATCACTTCTGACATTTCATCTTTAATGATTGTCTCAACGTCTTCAATATGTCCTTGTGGCAGCTGTACGTCGCGATTCGTATAAACCTCATCATATAATCGCTTAATATCTGCTAAATCATATGCTTCTATTTCCTTTCGTACTGCGCTTTGTTTTTCGGATGAAAGCTTTGTTAATTGATGTGCTAAAGTGGTATGACCGTATTGCTCTAACTGATGATTCATGCGTCAAAGTCTCCTTATAAAGTGTTATTTATCCTATTTTATCACGATTAGTTTAACCATACTAATGTTCTATGAAACAATTCTGTATAAAAAATATACATTGTCAGAATGCTAAATGTTGTTGCAAGTGCGGCATCAACAATGCCTCCTGTCTTAAATGTTATAGGAAATACAATTTTCTTACGCCACGGGAAAAATAATGTTACACCTCTAGGGGTCATCATATCAAGCAAAAGATGGCTGAATAACCCAATGGATGCACAAATAATATACAAATGAAAAACATTTAAAAACATTAACAAGACACTCGTGATAATCATAAAAAAAATTGAATGGGTTAATGTTCGATGACCGAATACAATAGAAATCAGTGTACTTATCGGCCAGATTTTCTTTCCTGCTTTACTGCCTGAATGGCAGATATCTGGAATAATACTAAACAATGCTGTTGTACCGATAATACCAGCAAATGTGCTAATATCATGTGCATTTTGTAACGCATAAGATGTGCCAATCAAGACACCAAATGCAATATGTGTTTTTCCTGTCATTTGACACACCTCCTACATATTTGACACTTTTGTGAAATCCATCACAAATTATTGCAATCTATTTCACATACTATTATACTAACAATATAAGTCAATGAGTATTAAATAAATGAAATAACCCCCTTTATTTCGCCCAACTAACTCATTCAAATCAAAGTTTGTATAACAAACTTTCAAAAAAATCGACTCGTCACAATACGAGTCGATTTTTTTATTTGCGATTGAGCCATTTTAAAGCTTCACGTGATGATAGTCCGGATAATTCATGCGTCGCTACAAATTGTGTAACAAAGTCTGGATTCGTCTTTGAATACTCGCGCAATACCCACCCGATTGCTTTACGTATAAAAAATTCTTTATCATCCTTTGTGTTTAATATGAAATCCGTAAGAAGTTCTTCATTCATTTTAGTTTTATACTTAAGTTGATGTAACAAACTGGCACGCTGTATCCAGAAATCATCTGATTGATTCCACTTACGCATAATTATTTCACCATTTCCACGATCTTCCAGTACAATTGTTCCAACGATGTTCGGCGCTATCGTATCGATCGAATCCCACCAGCTATTGTGTTTTAATAATGTCTCAATATAATCTAAATCAGTTACATCAAAATAACTTCTGTTATGATTCAATATCGTCATTCCAATGTAATGATACTCACGTTCCTTTTGATTAAAGCAGTCATTAACCAATTGTATTGTATCAACTTTCGTTTCAGGTAAACCTTTTTTAAATAACATCTTCATAATCGGTGCAGTTTCTCGCTTACTAATACCAAGAAATGGAAAGTTATGTTTCATATAACTTTCCATCGCTTCACGTTGTGTATCATTTTTTAATGGTTCATAGGCATATATTATATCTTGAATCGTTAGCATCCACTCACTCCTGCTCTGTTGACTGTACTTCTGTAGTGACTTCTTTTGTTTTTCTCATTTCATGTGTCGATTGATGAGGTACTTCTGTCGTTTCGACCGCTTCAGTTGTTGGATGTTCTGTTGTAAGTACATGGTCCTCTTGACTTGGACGCGCAGGAATGACTTCTGTTGTGATGGGTATATCGTGTTTTTGTTCAGTCGTTTGAGCTTCATGCTGCTCGGTTGTTTCTTGAGCGGATTGATTCGTATTGATATTGCATTGTCCACTTTGACATAGATATCCTTCACTTGTTAAGTTATTCCATGCTTTAGAATACTCAGGCGTATTAACAATCGCTTTACAATCTGCTTCAAGTTCTTTTCCTGGCGTTACTAAACAGTGTCTTGCTAAGTTATAACGTTCTGTATCATAGCGTACTTGGGATGGAACGTTCGATGTTTCAACCGATTTATTTTGTTCTGATTGTTGTTTTGTTTTTTTCTTTGTTTGCTTTTTATTTTCTTGAACTTTCTCTTCTTTTGCAGGTTTAATTTTAACTTCTATATCAGGCTTTTTATTCGTTTCTTGAGGTGCTTTTGTTTCTTCTGCCTTACCACACGCTGTTAGCAAAATAACCGTAAGTAAAAGACATATCCATTTTTTCATTGATTCTCTCCTTAAATGTATGAATTATGAACCATACACTGTAAGTATTATACCATATCAATTTTAAAAGTGTATCGTTACATCCATATGATGGATAAGCACAATATGCTTCTTACCTGTCATTCATTTGGTATGATGATATCAACGAAAGGAGTGTGCATCAATGCAGGAAAATACAAAAGGCACCTTATATGCTGCAGGCGCGTACTTATTATGGGGCTTACTTCCTACATATTGGCGTTCTGTTGATACATTTAACCCTTATGAAATTCTATTTCATCGTGTATTATGGTCAGCAGTCTTTATGGTCATACTGATTATTGGATTAAAAAAATGGCCAGTATTTATAGCCGACACAAAAGCACTTTTCAGTCGAAAAAAAGAGGCAATCGCTTTAATCTGTGCAAGTCTGGTCATTATGATCAACTGGGGCATCTTCATCTGGGCAATTAATCATCATCATGTCCTGCAGGCAAGCCTTGGTTATTATATCAATCCACTGATGAGTATTGCATTAGGTTTTATATTTATGAAAGAGCGATTTAATCGACTGGAACTGTTTGCTATTGTAGCAGCAGCTATCGGTGTACTCTTCATGACGCTGAGCAGCGGAACATTCCCTTACATCTCAATTGTCCTTGCAGCAAGTTTTGCAATTTATGGATTAATGAAAAAGTATGTTCAGATTGATGCCATATACAGTATTGCACTTGAAACAATCATTACATTACCCATATCACTCATTGGTATAGGCATACTTACGCAGCAGGGTGAGCAACACTTCGGAATAAACACGACTAGCTTTTTAATCTTGTTTGCAGGGATTGCAACAGCTGTACCACTGATATTATTTACAGCCGGTGCGAAACGCATCCCGTTATCACTCATTGGCTTTTTGCAATATATTTCACCAACATTAATATTACTGCAAGGTATATTTTTATTTGGCGAGTCATTTGATATGCAGGACTTGATTACGTTTGTTTGTATTTGGTTAGGACTAATCCTTTATAGCTATAGTAAATTTGTTCAATTTAGAAAGTTAAAAAGGTTGGGAGAAAAGTATTAAACCTTTCCTGTTAAACAGGCTAAACGTCAGAACAGAAGTACACTTCCGTCTCTGACGCTTTCATATTAATCAAATATATATTTATTCTGACTTGAGATCATAGCGAAAATAAACATCGAAAGCGTGATGATAAAGAACATGATAAAGCTCGTTGTATGACTCTGCGTTAAATCATGTAAATACCCCATCAATAATGGCCCGATTGCTGCAACGAAGTAACCAACCGATTGACTAAATCCTGATAATTCAATCGCATCCTGTGTTGTTTTAGCGCGAAGTGAGAAGAAAAGCATACACAGACTAAATGCAGCACCACCCGCTAAACCTATTGCAATCATTGCTATCACTATCGTCAACGTATGATTCAACAACAATGCAGTAAAACCAATTAAATATAATGCAGTAAATAAATAGACTAATGGGCGTTGATGCTTCATTTTCATTGCTAATATCGGCATTACAAATGTCATCGGTAACTGAGCAAACTGATTAAGCATCAAATAATAACCCGCTGTTTCTTTATCAATACCGTAAGACATTAAGATACTAGGAAACCATGTCACAGTAGAATAAAAGTTCATTGACTGAAAACCCATCATAAGCGCAATCGCAATGGCCAGTTTTGATCGATATATTGGACGCCTCCCAGTACTTATCTCTAATTTAGGATTATGCTTAAGTTGTGGAATCCAAATGATTATACCTGCAACACTAAATAATATCCAAAAACCTAAGGAATATTGATAGCCACCATCATTCACTTTACTTAGAGGCACACTCAAACCACCACCGATTCCTGCTGTTAAGTTCATTGTCGCGGCAAAGACGCCTGTCATTAAACCCATTTGGGCAGGGAATCGCCACTTTACAAAACTCGGTAAAATCACATTCCCTATCGCAATACCAACACCGATGAACACCGTACCAACCAGTAACATCGGTACATTCGGGATAATACGTAGCAATAAACCGAATAATAAAATAAACATACCAAGCATTAATGCCTTACTCATCCCGAAGAATCTTGAAATCCTAGCAACAAACGGTGAAACAATGCCAAACATGATGAGCGGAATCGTCGTTAATACACCGAGCACCGCGTTAGGAAGGCTTAGTGAAGCACCGATATCTGAAATCATCGGTCCAATTGCCGTAAGTGGTGCTCTTAACGTTGAGGCGACAACAACAACACCGATTAACAATAAGATAAGTTGGAATTTTTTACTCAAAATAATCACCTTTCTCTATAATTTAATCCGTATTCACATTCACGTTTCAATCATATCACGTTATTTTCATTTTTTTTCGTGAAAAAACATCGGTTTGATTGTAAGACAAGCAAAAAAGCGTTATATTTAAGGTATCAAATAGATAAGGATGTGTATTAAAAATGGCAATGAGAATTACGAAAAATGATAAAGAAGTTAACATCAAATGGCGTGTTGCTGACATCACAATTCCGAACGAAGATATCTTAAGCATAAAAGAAGATACTAACATCTATGCTGGCGCAGATGAAAACAATGATGAAAAAGTAGTACGTATCGGTTCAACTTTTGGTAAAACAAATCGTATCCTTTTAGACACTAAAGATAAAAAATACATCATCTATACACACAACGATAAAAAAATCATTAATGAATTAAATAAGTAATTATTGATAAAGCCACACACTTTTGAGTGTGGCTTTTTTTTATTTTTTGAATGCGTGGTATGCTTTCATTAACGCCAAGCCGTCTGAATTTGTTACTATAAACTTGACGACAAAGGAGGCATAATGATGTATATTGTAACGAATAGAATTAAAATGAAAAAAGGCTTCGCTGAAAAAATGGCACCGATGTTTACCAAAGGTGGCGATATTACAAAATTAAAAGGTTTCACTAAAATTGAAACATGGTCAATTCAAAACCTTGAAGATTATGATGAATTACATGTGAATACATGGTGGGAAACGTTAGAAGATTTCGAAGCATGGAAAACAAGTGATGCATTCAGGAAAGTACACGAACAACGTGCGAACAAATCTGAAGCTGAAAAACAAGCATCACCGATGTTAGGTTCAGAAATCGTCATTGCTAAACTTGAAACTGAGGTTGGCAAATGATAAAAGTCGTCTTCACATACACAACAAAGAATGAACATTTACCTGCTTTAATGGATAAGTTCAACGCATCGAAAGATCCAAAGTTTAATTCAGATGTGACGAACACAGGCATCAGAATGTATAAACAATCAAATGATACGACGACAACCATTGTACTTGATATTTTTTATAACACTATTGCAGACTACGAAGCACGCACTGCATTTGAACGTAGTCAAGCTGACTGGCATGCAATTTGGTTTGCTGATGATATCAAACATACATTAGAATCTGTTGAAATATATGAATGCATATAAAAATGCGGCGAAGCTGAAGTTTTTTAATACTTCTACTTCGCCGCTCTGCTGTTTTAAGCGCCATCAATCATTTGCAACATGTTTAATTCACATTAAAAGATAAAGTGCGCCATCAATGTAATAATTGGTAAACAAATGATTGTTCTCATCAGGAAAATAACGAATAGCTTCGGTAAGCTCACAGGAATCTTTGAACCTAAAATCACACCACCGACTTCAGATAAGTAAATTAATTGAGAAATACTTAAAGCACCGATGACAAAACGTGTTAAATCAGATTTCACACCTTCAATTAAGATTGACGGTAAGAACATATCCGCAAATCCAATTAAGATGGTTTCTGAAGCTGCTTTTGCTTCTGGGATATGTAATAGTTCTAATAACGGTACGAAAGGTATCCCTAAAATTGAGAAGAAAGGTGTATGTTCTGCAACCATTGTCGCAAGCGTCCCTATACACATGACAACAGGTAACACTGCAAACCACATATCACCTACCGTCTTCACGCCTGATAACCAGAATAACTTCCATCCAGGTGCTTGAATCGCTTTAATTGTTGCATTTTCGTAACCGTAACTGATAATCGTGTGACCAACTGGTGTTGACTCGTCAATAATCTCAGTACGACCATTCGCGTAATGATCCGGTATTTTCGATAATGGCCAGATACGTGGCATAATTATTGCTGCAATAAGACATGAAACGATGACTGTTCCGTAGAATTGGAAGAAATAATCCATTAACTTTACTTGTTCACATACTACGATTGCAAAGGTGATCGATACCACTGAGAAAGATGTGGCAATGACGGTTGCTTCTCGTCTTGTAAAGAAGTTACCTTCATATTGCTTTGAGGTAATCATTACACCTACTGTTCCATCACCGATAAATGAAGCTAGGTTATCGACAGCTGAACGCCCTGGTAAAGTAAACAGTGGACGCATAACTTTCGAGAACATCGGCCCCAAGAATTCCAATAATCCATAATCCATTAAAAACGGTAAGAATAAACCTGCAAAAAAGAAGACTGCGATTAATGTGGGTAATAATCCTTCGTATATTAACTGCCCTGTTGCCTCTGTATCAACAATAGGAATATTCGTATTAAAAAAGACAAGCGTAGCAAAAATTCCACCAAGTAAACGCACCATAAACCAAATCCAGTTCACATTAAATAATTGATTAAAATAAGATGATTTAGGTTTATGAATAAAACTACAATAAAATGTTAATACAACAGATAAAATAATAATGAGATAAATCAAGGTCGGCGTAAAATTACCTAACAATTCCAACAACCCTTTTGCTAAAACTGCTACAGGTAAACTCGTTTTTCCGTCAACCTCAAGCGGTGTTAAGAATAAAAATATACCAATGATACTTAAAATAATAAATTTCAGTTGACCAATCATCCAGGTCTTCTTGTCATAACCTTCCATTGTTACCCTCCATTTTTATACATAAAAATTAATATTTATACATTATCACATACCGTCATTCCATGTAAACCACAACTTTTGAAATTATCTTTATTCGGAATTTTCAAACTATTGTCTTCAGAAGTAAACCCAATCAACGCTTTGCTGATTGGGTATGAAATTTATTTAACTTCTTTATAGTATAAATTCTTATTCGGAATACTTGGATGTAAATGCATATTCCCCTTAAGTAGCTGCCAGTCATTCTTATAATAGAATGTATTGGCTATTATATCATGCACATTACTTGTTAAGTAATACTTTCCTGCTGGTAATGCATCGAGTAATTTTGTCCCTATACCGCTATGTTTATGATTGCGATCAACTGCGATTGAAAGAATTTCAAATGCACCATTTAATTTCTCTTTCTCGTCAGCTGTTAAATAACGGTCTAATAACTCACGATAGAATTGATTACTTTCACTTGTATAACCATATAAATAGCCATTAATATTGCCAAACTGATGACTAATAAACGCTCTAAAACCAGGTATTTCACTATATTTTAGAATGTTTGATACCATTTCTTTGTGACTTCTAGCATCATCAAAGTTCGTTAAATAAATTTCAGCGATACGATCCACTGCTTCATGAAGTTCTTCTTTTGTTAGTTCCTGAATCATTCCACTCACTCCTCGTTACCGGTTTTGTAAACCTTTTCAAAACTATTATGAACGTTATTTGTTCATTTGACAATCTATTTTTAGAATATTGCTTCTTCTAATGCTTCGATTTCTGCAACACCCATCTCGTCACCATCTTTACGGAAATAGCGCTTCGCTTCTGTAAAATATGCTTTAGCTTTATCCATTTCCTCTTGTGCTGCATATAATTCACCTAGTGCTCTGTTTGAAATAGCGATGCTTAAGTCATCTTCAGATGCTTCAGCATATTTTAGAGAAGTAACGAGTGATTGCTTACCTTCTTCGTATTGACTATTTAATAACTGAGCGTAACCTAATTCATATAAATTAACCGATTGTTTTATCTTATCATCAGCAAAATGCGTGTTGATTAAATCTAATTCCTGCTTAAAGTATTCAATCGATTGTTCAAACTCAGCATCCATTCTTTCTACTAATCCTAATTGATGATATGCCATTTGCTGATCTTCAACATCGTCTGAATTTAACAATGTCTTTAATGTCTCGCGCGCTTTCTCCAGATGATTATCAGCTGCATAAATATAAGCTGCATTTAATAAGTAATCTGAGTAATATTCATCTCCTGGTTGAATGCATTGGCCAATTTCCTCAATACCTTTAATCGCTGCATCAACGTCACCGTTCTCAAACTGTTCAAAGACTAAATCGATTTGTTCATTATAATTCATCATATACTCCATTCTTTTTCATATTTTTATGCTTGTCTCATCTTTATTGTAAACGGTTTATGAATAATATTCATCTTTAAACATATTAATGTACTTTTTTATTTTTCTTGTTATAATTTCTATTGCACGCTTTTATTATTAGAAAGGAAGTATTATGTCACGTCTAAAGCTATTTACGTTTATTCTTAGTATCTTTGTCGTAGGTATGGTTGAGCTTGTTGTTGCAGGTATATTAACCTTAATGAGTGATGACTTAAATATCAGTCAGGCACTTACAGGACAGCTCATCACGATTTATGCGTTTACTGTTGCGATTTGTGGTCCTATACTTGTCAAAATGACCGAACAATATAATCCAAAGTGGGTTTTACTTATAAGTATGATTATATTTATTATAGGTAATTCAATTAATGCTTTGGGCGATACATTCGCCATTATTGTTATCGGTCGGATTATTGCATCAGCCGCTTCAAGTATCATTGTCGTTAAATTGTTAGCGTTAACCGTTGTCTTAAGTGCACCTGAAGTACGCGGGAAAATGCTTGGTCTTGTCTATATCGGATTTAGTGGTGCCAATGTGTTTGGTGTGCCGATTGCTACCAAAATCGGTGAAATGTTTGGCTGGCGCGCAACTTTCTTAATGATTGTGGTAGTCAGTATAGTTGCAACAATAATGTTAATGTTCCAGTTACCTAACAAAATAGACACAACAGATAATAATCAAAACAAACATTCGCGATTACTTTATCCAAAAGAAGCAGCGAAATATATTGGCATTACATTCTTTATCTTAGCTTCTAACTATATTGTGTTCACTTATATTAGTCCAATGATGTTGAATGAAGGTTATACATTAGCCCATGTTTCGATTTTACTGTTTGTATGTGGTTTAGGAAGTATTGCCGGGACGAGTTTAGGTGGCATTATGGCCGATAAAATCGGGAGTAAAAAATGGTTAATAATCGCATTATCTATTTTTACCCTTTCCTTATTACTCTTTAATGTAGCTTTGCCATTTTATATCCCTTTACTTATCGTTATGCTTGCATGGAATATCTTTGAGTGGGGTACGAACCCTGCCATTCAAATCGGTATCATTAAGCAAGTTGAAGGTGATTCAAGCAGTATAATGGCATGGAATATGTCAGCATTAAATGCAGGTATCGGCTTTGGTGCTTTAATGGGTGGTATCGTTGTAGAAGCGTTCTCGCCAGCAGTATCCCCTTATTTATCAACTGTATTAGCACTAATCTGTTTAGGTCTTGCCTTCTCGATTCAACGTGATTAACAAAAAGTATTGCCCAGCATATTCTGCAGAGCAATACTTTTTTATATACTTAATACTTATCGATAAAATACAAATCCTATCATAATACCCAATACGACAATCACCCACGGCGGTAATTTTAAAAAATACAATAAACCAAATAGTAATGTACTTAATACAACATCCATCCAGTGATTCACAGTGTGCAATATCATAGGATTGATCCAGGCTGCAGCAAGTATCCCCAGTACACCCGCATTAATCCCCTTTAGCGCTTGTGCCATTAATCGATGTTCACGCATTTTCGCCCAATACGGTAACGTACCTATCACTAATAAAAATGCCGGTAAAAATATGGCAAGCATCGCAACTAAACCTCCTTTAATACCAAAGAAAGATGTACCGATAAACGACCCAAATGTAAATAATGGCCCAGGCATTGCCTGCGTTAAACCATAACCTGCAAGGAAAGTCTTTAAATCCAACATTTCTGGAACAAACGCACTTTGTAGCAGTGGGAGTACGACATGTCCTCCACCAAATACAAGTAATCCACCTCTAAATAACTTATCAAACATATGTAACCATTCGTTATCACTTATGTTGGCCATTAATGGCAAAATGAATGTTAATAATGTCAATAATAACAATGAAGTTATACTAACTGTATGTGACACGTTAACGTTTAGTGGTGTTGTATTCTGCGCTTTAACGTTAAACACCAACATTCCAATACATCCAGTTACAACAATAATTGCGATTTGTGTAATAGATGAAGGCATTAATAGTGCGACAAGTAAGCTTAATATGAATAGTAGGACGGAGTATCTATCCTTTAAAGTATTCTTACCCATTCCAACTAAGGCATGCAGAACGACAGCAATCGCAACGAGTAACAATCCTTTAATGAAATCAAGGTCCATATCCATCGACTTCATTAAATAAACAGATACAATTAATACAGCGACTGACGGCAAAGTAAATCCTAGAAAAGCCATGACTGCGCCTAATAGTCCACCACGCATTAAACCGATACCTATCCCTACCTGACTTGATGCAGGTCCGGGAAGGAATTGACATAGGCTCACTAAATCCTGATAAACTTTATCGCTTAACCACTTACGCTTCACGACATATTCATCCCTAAAGTATCCGAGATGCGCAACTGGACCGCCAAAACTAGTGACACCTAATTTTAAAGCGACTAAAAATATTTCAATTAAACGTCCCATAATTCACCTCATTATTATTCATTGATACCATCATAACTAACGACATTCACAAAAATGTTACAGTACTTTAAAGATTGTGTAAGGAAATTAAATATTGATGCAATTGATATGAAGTTTTGACATTCTATAAGAATTTTGTTTAAATCAATGCATAGAAAACGATTTCATATTATAATGAAGCTACACTTACTAGTAGGAGGTCACGAATTGCAAACCGTAAAAATTAAATCACACAAATATCCAGACAGACCTCACGTTGAAGTTCAAGGGACACTGCTTTCAGAAACACCTCACTACTTTTTCGTTGCATGCGAGAAAAATACTTTACTCAAACATTTTATAAAAGGTGAAGAATATTTACTCGACTATAAAACGCTTCACTTCCTTTCAAAATATCATGGGTATACTGTTTCAATCTCAATAGATGAAATGGATAATCCGGTTAAAATATTCTGTAATATCTCAACACCTTGCCAAATGGATAAAGATGGTAACATCACCTATATTGATTTAGATATGGATTATGTAAAATCAAATACGGGTCAATGGTTCTTAAGAAATAATGATATGTTTTTAGAAAGTACGAAGAAGTATCACTACCCTTTACAATTAACTAACTTTGCATTAGTCTCACTGCAGGAACTGAAAAATAACATAAAGAATGAGGTATTTCCGTTTGGCATCGATAACTTTAAAGATGTGGATGGAACTTTTAAATGAGATGCTCAGGAAGTTGAGTGTCTTTTTTTATATCTAATCACTTGATTAATACCAATGCATGAAAATTATGGTAGACTAAATCTAAGAAGATGTGAGGGGGATACGGATGGCAAATATAAATATACACGTCATACAAACAGGCTATATCACTGTTGACCGCGCTATGACCACTCAGAAGAAATCACTTAATCCACTTACACACCTCGGGTTTATGACGTCAAAAAAAAATCGCGTTCAGTATCCTGTCATGTGCTTTCTCATAGAACACCCAGAAGGATTAATACTCGTGGATACAGGCTGGCATAAATGTGTTCGTACTGAAGAATGCAAAGAACTTGGGCTCCAGCGTCTGATTCATCGTGCGCACTTGCCAGCAAATCAATCTATAGATGAACAGTTGTATCAACGTGGCATTCTTCCTGAAGATTTGGATTATGTATTACTCACACACTTACATAGCGACCATGTTAGTGGTTTAAGACAAGTAAAGCATGCTAAATATATCTTTACGAGCCGTGAAGAAATGTTAGCATCAAGTAAACGTGTGATAAGATACTTACAAAAATTCTGGGATAATGTTGATTTAACATGTTTTGAGTTTGATGATACTGGCATTGGCCCACAAGGGAAATCCTATGATCTTTTCGGCGACGGTTCAATTGAACTTATTCATGCCCCAGGACATAGTGCGGGTCTCTTTATGGTAAAAATTATGAATAAGCAAGGAAAATATGTACTCTTAACAAGTGATGCTGCTTTGATTGACGCATCCTATGAACAAATTATGTTGCCAAAGCATGTAATGAATCGTGATGCACTACTTGGTGCACTTAAATGGATTCATAGAACACGTCAGGATTCGAACTGTGTAAGAATACTGACCAGCCATGATTTAAATTTGAAAGAAGAAATAATATCTATTTAAAAAAGGATTAAGTTTATGACAACTTAATCCTTGATTGATTTAGTTAAACCAGTTTCTGATTAATTTTTCTACTTCGGCAGTTTCATCGATTAACTCTTTCATCATATCAATATCTGCCTTATCTCCAATTAAATTTGTTACAACCGGCGTATCAAGTACGCGTTTTACAGCTTCACCAATTGTTTCTTCCTGCACATTATTTGTCGGTTCAGTCTGATCAGTAACAAAATCATTGTTCTGGAATTGTTGTTCTAGACGTGGTACGTTGTTGTTGTTGTTGTTAAATGCATGAACAACTTCCATAATTGCTTTTCGTAAGTCGTTATATTCTTTAACGTTCTTTAAATCATTCAGACGTCTTTTAACCATTTCATTTTTCTCTAAATATTTAACACCTTGTACGGCACCGACTGTTAAAGCACCGACTACTAATCCTCTTTTAACCCATTTATTCATTGTAATTCCTCCATTCAACATTATGTTTATTATAATGTATTTATAGATTTATTACATTTATAACGATTACTGCAGAGATAACATTTTATCTAATGCTTTTAGTGCATAGGTCGTCGTTTCCTGATCTACTGTAATCTGGTTTTCAACGTTATGTTCCGTTATCTTATCGAGACACCATACAAGATGTGGTAAATCGATACGATTCATCGTCAGACATGCACACATAAATGGATTAAGTGAGATGATTTCTTTATCTGGATTTTGCTTTATAATGCGATTAACTAAGTTCATTTCTGTACCGATTGCCCACTTAGTGCCAGGTGCTGCATTCGTAATTTCTTCCAGGATTTTTCGTGTAGATCCTGCATCATCACTTTGCTGAACGACTTCAAAAGGACATTCAGGATGAACAATAATGCGCATATCTGGATTCTGCTTTCTTACTTGGGCTATATTTTGCACCGTAAATTTCTCATGCACTGAGCAATGCCCTTTCCATAAAATGATACGTAAATCACACATATCACCATCATATTCAAGTTTATTTTGGATCGGATCATAGATTGCCATCTGTTCTAACGGAACACCTAAATCATATGCTGTATTGCGTCCTAAATGCTGGTCTGGTAAGAAGAGTATGATTTCATCCTGCGCAAGTGCCCAGCTTACTACTTTATGTGCGTTACCACTTGTTAAACATGCTCCATCTTTCCTACCGACAAACGCTTTAATTGCTGCGGTAGAATTGACATAAGTCAACGGCAGACAGTCGATATTAAATTCAGCTTTTAAATATGCGTCACAACGTTCCACCTGATGGATATTCGCCATATCTGCCATCGAACAACCTGCTCTTAAGTCTGGTAACAAGACAATCTGATCATCGCTTGTCAGCATATCAGCAGTTTCTGCCATAAAGTGTACACCACAAAATGCGATGTACTTCGCTGTATTCGTCTTACAAATATTTGCAAGTTCTAGTGAATCTCCTATCGCATCTGCAAATTGTACCACTTCATCTTTTTGATAATGATGACAAGGAATAAATAGATCATCACCAAGCAAACTTTTTACTTCTTTCACCCTTGCTTCAAGCGCCTCTTCTGACATTTGTAAATACTCAACAGGAATTTGACCTGATTTTAATAAATCAATCATTGATATCCACCTTTCCAGAAATGTCTAATGCATTTGCACCATGAAATAACTTCCCGACCGAAATATAATCGACACCCGTCTCACCATATGCTTTGATTGTATCGATATTAATACCGCCAGAAGCTTCTGTAATAATATGTGCTGGTACAAGGTGAATATGCGCTTTAATAAACTCTGGCGTACAATTATCAAACATGATGATATCAGCTTGAGCACTAATTGCTTCTTCAAGCATCACTTCATCTTCTATCTCAACTTCTATCTTATCCATATGACCGTGTAACGCTTTTGCACTTTGTACTGCCGATTCAATCGAACCCATAAATGCAATGTGGTTATCCTTTAACATGATCCCGTCATTAAGATTGCGACGGTGATTACTGGCACCTGCAACACGTACGGCGTATTTTTCGAACATGCCCAGTCCCGGCGTTGTTTTACGTGTGTCCGTTACTTGCGCTGACGTATGGGCTATTTCTTCCATATACCTTTTCGTTTCCGTCGTAATGCCGCTCATACGTTGAATAATATTTAATACAGTACGTTCTGCCTGCAGGAGATACTTTACTTTTCCAGAAATTTCAGCAATAACCTCACCCTTATGTAACGTATCCCCATCATGTTTGAAACAAACGACATCACACTTATCTAAAATATTAAACCCTCGTAAGATAACATCTTCACCACTAAAATAACCATCTTCTTTGGCAATCAGTCGCATCGTGCCGGTTGTATCGTTATCAAAGATAGCTGAAGATAGATCACCATATGACAGATCCTCATCCATAAAATCACGTAACTTTTGTTCTAAGCGAATTAAATTCAACAGTTGTTCCTCCATTTATATGTTTTACGATATTTGTTTGGTCACCGTGTGATACATCTTTTTCTTTTATCACATGCGCACCAAGGGTCGAAGTTCGATTTATCGCACACTCCGTAACGAGTCTTGCAAAAGCTGTTACAATATCATTGGTATTAAGAGTGCTTAAGTATTTTTTTAAGTTTTCAGTCTCTCTAACGATACCTACATACTTTATAAAAGAGCTATGATCAAAGTTATTATTATATTGAATAGACATACTCGTACAAACTGTTACAGGTGGTTTTAACGATTTATGCATCAACGTTTGTGCCAGAAGTTTCCCCATTGCTAATCCTTCCAGCAGCGAATTACTCGCAAGTCGATTCGCACCATGAAAGCCAGTACATGCCGCTTCACCAATGACAAATAAGTTCTCTACTGCTGTCGCACCATTTACATCTGCTGCTATACCACCCATCGTGTAATGTGCACCCGGCGCAACAGGAATTTGTTCTGATATACCAAATCGTTCACACTGTGCATGAATGAATGGAAACTGCTGTGCAAAATTGTGTATGTTTGAAATGTCTAAATAAATGCGTTCCCCATTTTGTATGCGACTGAATATTTCGTAACTCGTAATATACCGAGGTGAAAGATCACGCTGCAAATACTTTGCCATAATTGCTTCACCATATTCATTCACCAATACGCCACCTGCACCTCTTACTGCTTCAGAGACGAGACAGATTGCTTTATTATCAATCGTAAGCATCGTCGGATGAAACTGTATCATTTCAAGGTCGCGTAACGTACACCCTGAAAGTAGTGCAAGCATTTGCGCATACACACCAGATGAACTCGGGTTCGAGGCAGGTTGAAACATACCACTATATCCACCGGTGGCAAGGACAACAAATTGCCCAGGCAATATTCTGTCATCAACTGAAATACCACAAACCTTTCCTTGTTCATCTTTATGCAGAGCCGTTAAATGACCATACATCACTTCAACTTGTGGTTGAATTTGAGTACGCATAAAAGCACATACTGATTGTCCTGTCTGGTCGTGATTCATATGAAAGATGCGAGGTACAGCATGCGCTCCTTCCATGCCTAAATCAATCAATCCTGCTTTCTGGTCAAACATAATACCTCTATCGATTAAATCCTGCACAACATGATTCCCCGTCTCAATCATCTTTTGAATAACATCAATATCACCATACTTGCAGCCAGCGATATATGTGTCCTGCACATGACTTTCAATCGAATCTTCAAATAATGATGAGGCGATACCTCCTTGAGCCATCACACTTGAAGAAGTGTCACTATCCATCACGACAGCAACTTTAAACTGTGCCGGGAGATAACTTAATAGACTGAGCGCGCTAATACCACCACCGACAATAATTACATCATACATAAAAAACACCTTTACAATATATTTACATTAGTTTTACAATTATATTGTCACATAAACAATAAAAATACAAGAGGAAATTCGATGATAAATTTAGATTATGCTGCAACAACACCTATGTCTCCTAGTGCAATGCAACGATACTTTGATACAAACGAAAAATTTTATTATAATTCTGAGAGCTTACATCGTGGTGGCGATCTAGTTAAAGATATTATACACAACTGTGAAAATACACTGAACGAATACTTTACAGATAACTTTACACTAATAACATCAACGAGTGGTTCTCACGCAAACGAAATGGCTTTAAACAATTATCTCTATCATGAATCAAATAAGACAATCGTACTTACGTCTAAATTTGAACATCCATCTGTCTATGCAGCGTTACATCAACATGCACGTTACGATATCCACTACTTTCCAGAAGACGAAACTGACATGATTGATCTAACTCTGACAGAACAATTTATACAGCAACATCATGAGGCAATAGCATGTGTAATCTGTGTGCATGTCAGTTCAGAAACCGGCTATATCTTTCCGATTGAGCAATTAGGACAGTTAACACAGCCGTTTAATATTCCATTCCACGTTGATGCTGTGCAATCAGCCGGTAAAATAGTCATTCCAACGCAATATGTAACATCTCTATCAATCAGCGGACATAAGTTTTTCGGTCCAAAAGGTATTGGCGCACTTCTAATTAGAGAAGAAGCATTGCGCGTAACCAATCCGTTCTATCATCACGAACATCATATGAGAAACGGTACGGTAGATGTACCGTCACTTGTGGCAATGACACAGGCATTGATAGACTATAACCAATCAGACACTATACAACAATTCAATCACAAAATTATTACTACGCTCGATCCAGCATTATATTCACCGATGAGATTTGAACCACAGCTTAAAAATATTATTCCTATCCTTATCAATAAAACAGATGGACAATATATCATGCAGCAATTGTCACAACACAACATCTTAATCTCTACCGGAACCGCATGCGGACATGGTACAATGCATTCAAGAGGCTTAGAAACATTGATTACAAAGCAAGGTTACTCGGTGCATCAATATATCCGTGTATCACTTAGTACATTAACGACAGAAGCAGAAATCAATACTTTTTTAGAGGTCATCAATCAAATAACATAAAGGTGAAAGTCTATGCAAACAGAGGAAAGAAGACGACAAATTGCACAACTGATTAAAGAAAGTGCAGTTGCTATACCAGGCGCTGCTTTAGCAAAACAATTTAATGTTTCAAGGCAAATCATCGTATCAGATATTGCAAAATTGCGTGAAGAAGAAATCGGCATTAAAGCTACAAAGAAAGGATATATCTTTGAAGCAACACCTCAAACAGGTGAGAAATATAAACGTACGATTACCGTAAAACATGACAATAGCAGAATGTTAGAAGAATTAACGATTATCGTTGAAAATGGCGCAATGATTGACAATGTATCCGTCAATCATCCAGTGTACGGTAAAATTACAGCGAACCTGATGCTCAATTCTGTAGAAGATTGTTATGAATTCTCAAATGATATGACCGAAGATAACGGCAGAATGCTTGCAGAACTCACATACGGTATACATGAACATGTAATCTCAGCTAAATCCGAAAAGATACTCGATAATGCAGAACGTGATTTATTAGCACATGGATTTATTTATGATTATGAGTAAACATCACAAATAAGGCCGGGACAACGCGTCCTGGCCTTATTAATAATTAATATTCAATTGATAATATAATTCAATGATCGATTATGCTTCTTCTTCAATCGCTTTGTTTTTTGGACGTTTTGATAAGATGAATGTTGCCACAAATGCAGTAACGATTGCAATCGCCATTGCGATAACATAATTCATGTAACTTCCTGGTGCAATCGAGATAACACCTGGTAAACCTGCAGCACCTAAAGCTGTCGCTTTAACCTGCATTAAACCGATGTATGCTGAACCAACAGCTGAACCAATGATTGCCCCAATGAATGGATAGCGTAATTTTAAGTTCACACCGAACATTGCTGGTTCTGTAATACCTAATAAAGCTGAGATACCTGCAGCTGATGCGATACCTTTTAATTTTTCATTTTTAGTAATGAATAATACCGCTAATGTTGCTGCACCTTGTGATACATTACTCATTGCTGCGATTGGGAAGATAAATGATCCACCAGTTTTTGCTGCATCAGCAATTAATTGTGTTTCTACTGCGATAAATGAATGGTGCATACCTGTAATAACGATTGGTGCATAGAAGAATCCGAAAATCATTGCACCTAAGAATCCACCTGTTTCATATAACCAAGTTAATCCATCTGTTAAGTATGTTCCTGCTGTACGTGTTAATGGTCCTACGAATAAGAACGTTAAGAATCCTGTTACGAATAATGATATTAAAGGTGTTGTTAAATTATCTAACCATGATGGTGTAATCTTACGTAGGTTTTTCTCGATTGTTGCTAAAATCCAACTTGCTACTAAAATCGGTAACACTTGCCCTTGATATCCTACACTTTGAACTTTAAGTCCAAGTAAATCCCATGCCGGAATTTCTTTACCTGCGGCAATATATTTAGGGAAGTCATAACCATTTAATAATGCCGGATGCACTAAAATCATACCGAGCGCTGCACCTAAATACGGATTACCACCAAAACGTTTCGCAGCGCTAAAACCGATTAAGATGGGTAAGAAGACGAATGGTGCGTTAGCAAGTAAGTTGATGAAATCTGCTAAACCTGCAAGTCCTGGATTGGCTTGAATAACTGTTGTTTTACCTTCATAGAATAAACCCGGTGCTGTAAATAAATTGTTAATCCCCATCAATAAACCACCAGCTACGATTGCTGGAATAATTGGTACGAAGATGTCTGAGAGCATCTTAACAAATTGTTGTAATGGGTTCATCTTCTTCGTTGATTTAGAAGCAACTTCCGATTTTGTCGCAGCATCCATACCAGTGATTTTACTCATTTCATTAAATACAGTATTCACTGTACCTGCACCAATAATGATTTGATATTGTCCCCCTGATGAGAAAGTTCCTTTTACTGCATCCATATTGTCCAGCGCTTTTTGATCAACGATTGATTCATCCTTTAATGCTAAACGTAAACGTGTTGAACAGTGTGCCATTGCGTCGATGTTTTCTTTACCACCAATTGCTGCAATAATGTCTTTTGAAACTTGATTGTAATTCATATTACTTCCTCCTTTTTGGAACCGGTTCCATTATAACTTAAAAAAATATGCTGTGAACTTTGTTATTAATTTAAGTACATCTTACTCCCATTCTGAATTCCTGTCAACGCTTTCATAAAAAATAAATATGATATTCTTGAATTTACAAAAAACTGCACGGTTCACCATCGAACCGTGCAGTTTGCTTATGTTTACGCCCAGTTTACGCTCAAACCGGGTGCTACTATATGCATACTACTGTTCATCTTTAAATTTCAATCCATGTTCACCCATGGCTTCACGCAAAATACGTATGCCTTTCGGCCCGAATCCGTGCAGCGCAAGTAACTCCGCTTTACTGAATTTCGTCACATCTTCTAATGTCTTAATGTTCACGCTTGCAAGGGCTCTCATCGCTGGTTGGCTGATCTTCGGTAGTTCCATCTTATTCACCAGTTTCGGAAAAGTGTTGAATACGTGCGCCGATTTCATCGCGAACACGTTGGAATACTGACCAATCTTGTCCAGCAGGATCTTCAAAGCCCCAATGCTCACTACGTACGTGTTTCGGTGTCACAGGGCATACATCTTTCGCATGATCACATAATGTAACAACTAAATCTGCGTTATTTAAAATGTCTTTATCAATTAAATCTGACGTATGATTAGAAATATCGATTCCAACCTCTTTCATTGCTTCGATTGCTTTTGGATTCACACCATGTGTTTCAATCCCAGCTGAATATACATTCCATTCCGGTAAGTATTTTTTACCGAATCCTTCAGCAATTTGTGAACGGCAAGAATTCCCTGTACATAAGAAATAAATTGTTTTTTTAGTCATTATTATTCTCCTTTATCCGAATATCATCATTGATAGGTATAGTCCTACAAGTGTTGCAAATAATACCGGGATTGTAATCACTATCCCTGTCTTAAAGTATGTTCCCCATGAAATCTTAACACCTTTACCACTTAATACGTGTAACCATAATAACGTGGCTAAGCTTCCGATTGGTGTAATCTTCGGTCCTAAGTCACATCCGATAACATTCGCATAAACTAATGCATCTTGTAACATACCTGTTGCTGCACTTTGTTTAATCGCGATTGAGTCTATCAGTACAGTTGGCATGTTATTCATCACTGACGAAAGGATCGCAGATAAGAAACCCATACCCATAATCGAACCAAATAAATTCATTTGCGTGATGTTATCAATCACACCTGCGAGTAAACTTGTTAATCCAACATTCTTTAGGCCATATACAACGACATACATCCCAATTGAGAAGAACACAATTGCCCACGGTGCACCTTTTACTACTTTTCCTGTATTCACTGCAGGACTTTGTCTAGCGAACATGATGAACACCAATGCAATGATAGCCGCAATAATACTTACCGGGAAATTGATAAAGTCACTGACTAAATAGCCTAATAATAAAATGGTAAGTACAACCCACGACATTTTAAAGAGTTTCATATCTTTAATCGCTGATTTCGGATCACGTAACGCTCTTTCATCATATGACTTCGGTACATTACGCTTAAAGTATAACCAGAGTACCGTAATACTCGCAATTAAACTAAATATGTTCGGTAAAAACATATGTTTCGCATATTCCATAAATGATATATCGAAATAATCAGCTGAAACGATGTTGACTAAGTTACTTACAACTAACGGTAAACTCGTTGTATCTGCGATAAATCCTGAAGCAATTATGAAAGGAAAGACCATTTTCTCATTAAAGTTTAAGTTACGCACCATCGCAAGCACGATTGGCGTTAAAATTAATGCCGCCCCATCGTTTGCGAAAAATGCAGCAACGATGGCACCTAAAATACACACATAGACAAACATCTTAAAGGTATTCCCTTTTGCAAGATGCGTCATATGCAATGCAGCCCATTCAAAGAATCCTATTTCATCTAAAATCAATGAAATTAATATCACTGCAATAAATGTGAATGTCGCATTCCATACGATGTTCGTTACATCTATAACATCATTGAAATCAACGACGCCAAATATAAGCGCAAGTATTGCGCCACCTACAGCCGAGTAACCTATAGATAGGTTCTTCGGCTGCCAGATGACTAACGTTAAAGTTAATAAAAATATTGCGATTGCAATGCCTGTTATCATAATTTTGCTACCTCTTCAATATCGACATCATACGGTTGTAATGCAACAAACGGTTGATGTTGAATTAATGTATTAATTTGTTGTCGTTCTTCCTGAATCTTGCTATTAAACATATCTTGAGTATCATCGTATGTTGCAATTGTGTTGTTGACCACCCACATACGTTGCCTAATACCTGTACGCTCTAAGTCTGCTTTTAAACGCTCTGCTTCTTTTATTGGTGTCGGTTCAGCGAGTGTTACAATGACCATTTCAGTTAAATCATTATTCGTAATGCTCGGTAGTAATTCTGAAACAGAACTTGGGAGTACATTCGCATTACGCTCGATTTCTTTATGATAACTTTGAGAGGCATCCAGCAATAATAATGTATGACCTGTCGGTGCTGTATCAATGACGACAACGTCATGTGACTTATCTGCGATGAAATCACTAAATGCACGGAAGAATGCTATTTCCTGTGTACAAGGACTACGTAAATCTTCCTTAATGTAATCAATTTGATCTTGAGAAAGGTTTTGGGCGGCTGACAATACTTCCGTTTCATATTCTTTCAATGCTTTTTCCTCATCGATATATTTTACTGTGATGCGGTCATTAGATTGTGTATCAAACCATCGATTCGCTGGATCTGTCGTCGCAAGTAAGACTGTCTTACCTTGCCGAGCGATACGTTTTGCAATAATCTTTGCAATCGTTGTCTTACCCACACCACCTTTACCCATCGTAAAGATAAAGCACTTGTTATCATGCACCAACTGCTGCACTAAGTCGTCCATAGAATGACTGTCTTGTAACTGAACAGATTCAGTATGATGAATCAATTTATTTTCACTAAATAACTGTTTCAGCGCTTCAATACCAAATATATTGAACTGCTTCATCGGTACATAGTAATGAGGCACTTGATTTAAGAAATCCTCATACTGTCTTAATACTGTTTGTTCATTCGTTGATTTCTGAATCGCTAGATCACTTTCAGCATGTTCAATGATGCCGTTTATGATCAACATATCATTTGTAATATTTAATTCACGCAACTCATTCATCGCACGCTTACATTCCTGTAGACTATGCTGATCACCACGTGCTACAAACATCATCGTTGTAAGATTTGTATCTCTCAATTTATTCACAGCATCTAAATAGATTTGTTTGTTATCTGATAATCCTGATAACTGTCCTAGACATGAAGCTTCGTGTGTCGCCGTTTCAATATATGAATACCATGCGTCAGGGAGCTCAAGCATTCTAAGCGTATGTCCTGTCGGTGCCGTATCAAAGATAATATGATCATACTTTTCTGCATATTCTTTATCTGCTAAAAATCCAGTAAATTCATTAAAAGCCGCTACTTCCACCGTACATGAACCACTAAGCTGTTCTTCCATATTTTTAATCGCAAATTCCGGCAACACATCGCGATATGGACCTACGATAGATTCCTTGTATTTCTCTGCTGCTTCAACAGGTTCAAAATTAGCGACAAATAAATTATCTAAAGATGGGACTCGAGTTAATTCACTTGTTAAAGTCATTTCAAAGATATCCTGTAAATTACTCGCAGGGTCAGTACTGACTAATGCAATCTTTTTTCCCTGTGTACTTAAATGAACAGCAAGTGCACTAGAAATAGACGTCTTACCTACGCCACCTTTACCTGTGAAAAATAAATATTTCGTTAATGGTATTTCATTCGGATTAAACTTTTCCATTGCACTCACTCCTAACAGCAGTTATCTCCTGGGGCACAACAACTATTCTGTAAATCATGAACAACGATAATATCCATTACTTCATCCGTCGTCATATAACTACCAGTCTTCACGACTTCATCATTAATCATTGTGATTGGCATAATCGCCTCACCTTTTTCTTTAATCAATGTCATAATCTCCCCGTGACGTACGAAAGCATTTGGAGCACTTGATAAGTTATAACGTAGTACTTTAATACCGTTTTGTTTCATTTTCTCAATATCACCATTGACGCGGATTAATTCCTGATCAGGCGATGGACCACATACTCCAGAAGAACAACACATTGCTGGTTCAAATAATTTAATCTCTACCATAATTAACACTCCTCATTTGTTTTGCACACACAATTTTGATGTGGTACAAAGATTTGATTTTGTAATGTGACGATTTGCTCGATGACTTCTAAGTTGTTGGCGTACATGACGTTTGTACCCTCTTTCCAGCTCGTGACGATACCGCTGTTTTTGAGTTGCTTCATGTGGTGCGATAAAGTCGGCTGAGAGAATTCAAAGTGCTCTAAAATATCACATGCACATAATGGCCCACAACTTAGTAAATCTACAATCTCAAGTCTATTCTTATCAGATAACACTTTAAGCAATTTTGCTAAATATTCATAATCCATCGTTTCACCTCTTTATATAGATGGTTGTCTATATTTACAAGTTCAGTATACAATGAACATAGATGATTGTCTATATTAAATTTGATCTAACAATTTTCCCTGGATTTTTGGCCGATATTTTCGTTTTATAGGCCAATTTTTTACGATTCGGCTCATTTTCGGGGATTTTTGGCCGATATTTTCGTTTTATCGGCCAAATTTTTGCATTTCGGCTCGTTTTCGGAGTTTTTTGGCCGATATTTTCGTTTTATCGGCCAAAAAAATGCTTCCTCCAATCAGAGAAAGCATTCTATTTTATTAACATGCATTAATCATCCAAGTGACACCAAATGGATCATTGAAGTAACCATATAGTTTAGACCATTCTGTCTGTCCAAGAGGCATTGCTTCTTTACAACCTGCTGCAACTGCTTTATCAAAGAAATCAGTCGCTGCTTTCACGTCTTCTTCGTTACTACCGTCAAATGTAAAACAAACTGATGTACCTTCATTGCTTATTTCACGTTGACCCATCGTATCACTCACCATAAAACGTTCACCTAAAATTTCAAACTCAGCATTCATTACAAACTGCTTTGCGATTTCTTCTGGCATTTTGTATTCTTCAGGCATATCTTTAAACATTTCGTCATCGCCCATTGTTTTATTAATAATCGTTGCACCTAAATGCTTCTCGTAAAAATCTAACACTTCTAATGAATTGTGGAAATTGAAATACTGAACCGCTTTAATCATGTTGTAGTCCCCTTTAGTTTTATATTTTTTACAATTTTTATTCACGATTTTAGTATAATCGGATATATGTGCTAAGTAAAATTTATTCAAAATTATTTTTGTCTATATATAATGAAACTCCATTAATAAATGAAACATTCTCCCCATCAAAAAGTACTGCTTCATTATCACGTATACAATACGTATTTATTTTAGTTCCTTTAAGTACTCTCTCATAATACTCATCTTTATAATGACAGGTAATCGCATAGTCAATTAATCCTAATGGTTTAGTTTCCTTTGATTCTTCAAAATATGATACATCTTTACCTAATGATATTCCCCCGGCACTTTGTCCGTAAATAATATTTTCTTTTTCAAAATTAGTAATTAAATCTACGATATCTGCGGTTCTCATTTCACCAACTAACTTAGATATGGATCCACCGCTAATATATATGGCATCATATTTGTCCAAAATTTCTTCTGTGATTTGATTGAAATCAATACATAGATCGATGTTGTGAATCCCTACACTTTCAAACATATCTTTAACATACTTATAGCTTTCTTGATAAGTCCTGATTGTTTCATCACCTGCATTTGGGAAATACAATACAGATCCATTATTAATTAAATCAGCAAAATACTGATTAACAATAATATTACTTTCTTTCGTTCCCCCACCTGATATTAACACAGTCATGGTCATCCCCCTTTTCTAAAATATAATTTATACTTCTGAATTTTTCCATTCAAATCTAACCGTAATCATTCCTATAGGTGTAATTCCTCACTTTTCTTTCGCTAAATTGCACTATATCGTTTAAGATTAAATAGGACACATTAATTTGGAGGTTACTATGCTTACCTGGAAAGAAGAAATGATATTACCTGTCAATATCGAGAAAGTCTGGTCTTTATTTGATTTAGAAAATATTCAACGCATTATGCCTCAAGTTGTTGATATGAAAGTGTTAGAGAAAAAGCCTGGTGTGGTCGGTTCTACTTATGAACAATCATACAAAGAAGGTAAAAGAATCATGAAATATATCGTCACTGATTTAGAACATGAAGATACACCAACTCGTAAACACAACAAATCAGGGTTCCAACTGGCTAACATGTTTGATATCGAAGCTGATTATGTCTTAGAAAAAATTTCAGAAAATGAAACACGCTTCATTTATAGCGGCTCAAATAAAGGGCTCAACTTAGTTGGTAAAGCAATGTTAAAATTTATGCCTAAAAAGCAAAATCAAAAAGTAGTGAACGAATTTATGGAACGGGTCAAGCAAGAAGCGTTAAGGGAGAAAAATTAATGAGTATATTAGCAGCAGTTATTGCAGGCGTTATCGCATTTATGATAGGTGGCGCATGGTATGGTTTTATTTTTAAAGAGGCCTGGATTAAGGAAGTTGGTATTACAGAAGAACAAATCAATGATTCAAATAATGGAATGAAAGAAATGATTTATACATTCCTATTAGAAATTGTCGTAGCATTCCTTGTATTTTTCTTATTATCACATACAGATTTAAATATCTTCTGTGCAGGATTTACAATCGCAATCATTGCAATCTTCTCAGCACTTAAGAATTATTTCTTTGAAATGAAATCATTTAAGCTGATTGCAATCAACGAAAGTTATAAATTGATTTGTATTATGATTATGACACTTGCAGCATATTTCTTCGCATAAGGAGCGATTCGAAATGGAATTAGGTAATTTCTCAGTAAGTCTACCAGTTAAAGATATTCATGCATCACTTAAGTTTTATGAAACGTTAGGATTTGAACAAGTTAGTGGGGACATCACACAAAACTGGATTGTACTAAGTAACGGTGCAGCACGTATTGGTTTATTCCAAGGGATGTTCGAAGAATTTATGATGACATTTAATCCGAAATGGGACAACATGGGACAAGCTACAGATGGTACCGATGTACGTGAAATTGCTGCGAAATTAGAAGCAGCAGGATATGAATTCATCACACCACTTACTGCTGAAAACGCAGAAGGTCCTGGTTATTTCATGGTGAAAGATTTAGATGGCAATACATTATTATTTGATCAGCACGTATAAGGAGAATGGCTATGGAGAAATTTTGTCAGAGTTGTGGGATGCCACTAAATTTACATGGTGAAGATGTTAGAGGAACTGAAGCTGACGGTAGTAAAAGCTTAAAGTTCTGTAGTTATTGCTATAAAGACGGTAAGTATATCGATCCAGATATTACGATAGAAGAAATGCTTGAACGTGGTAAGAAAGGTATTTCTGAAGGTAAAGGCAATGCTGTTGTAAAATTCATGATGAAAGCTTTCTACCCGATACAACTGAAAAAGTTAGAGCGTTGGAAATAGTAAAACAGCTTAGGGATATATCCTTAAGCTGTTTTTTTCTGCACATCAATCTTTCCATCTTTACTTTGAAGGTATAGAAATATGACCGTTAAGCTCATAAAGCCTATTCCTGATATATAAATTGGCAGATCCACACCAAATTGTTTAGCGATAACGCCTCCAAGTAATGAACCAACGGGCATTGCAAGCATACATAGCGCATTCATTATTGTTCCAACACGTGCTAGCACTTTATTATCTACCATCTTTTGAATGTATGTGAACATGCTAATATTCAATATCATTATAGGTAGCGTAACTAAACCATATACAAATACAGATACATATAAATTCGAGAATACCGCTGTTAATATCATACAAACTCCAGAGATAAAAGGTGATATCATCAGTATCTTATTAATATCTATATCTTTAAATTTAGGTGTTATTAATGAACCAATTAATGCAAACACAACACTCGCAGTTAAATAATAACCGTATGCATAATCTCCACCTCTACTAAAAGTAAATGCAGGTAAAATCGCATTCGTCATACTCCCAGTAAAATTAGCTATCATTGCAGGTAATGTAAATAAAAATAATTTATTTCCCACGAAATACTTCCACCCATCAATAATAGATTCTTTATATACTGCTGTATTAAATTCACCATTATCAATATGCTGATACTTTACTTTATAGAAAAATAATACTGCTATTAAAAAAGTTATTGCATTTAATAAATAAACACTTTCAATTCCTGCCTTCATCACTATCCATACAGTTACCAACTTGGCAATCACACTAATGATTGTTGAACCTGTACTCACAAAACTGTTATAACCTATCAGCTCATCTTTATGCATAACCAACGGTGAAATTGAACTTTCTGAATTTGCCTCTATGATTTCTATTAATCCGAGTAAGAATAAACTAAACAACAACCAGGCAATCGGCATTAAATCTAAATAGAACATGATGGCAATTATTATCATAATGACAAATTGCGATGTTTGAGCAATCAACATCATCTTCTTTCTATTGAAATGATCAATTATCGGTCCAGCAAATGCTGAAAGTATACCAGGTGTAAAAATAATAGCTGATGTAATACTTGTAACAAAAGCATCTTTCGTTATGTCAAAGATATACCACATAATTGCGACGGAATAAATAGAATCTCCAAAAGTCGAGATAAGTCTACCTATTAATAAATAATTTTTATTAGACATTTTATCATCCTTTTATTTTTATCGTTAAAATATATTTTACCGATAAAAATAAATAAGTCAATAAAAATTGTCAGAATATTATAAAAGACAAAAAAATAAAGTAGCTTTCACTACTCTATTGTTGCTCATCTTTATACGCAGACAATTGTATCTGATACGTATTTTTATTCTCAGCATCTTTATATTTTTCTTCATATTTATGACTTAGCGCTCTCATTTCATTCATTAATTCCATCCATTGTTCGTAAGGTAATTGAACTTCAAGATTAGACATTTGCGCACTGTTGGGCGTTTCTATCTTTTGTAGTTCTTCTTCGGACAATTCACCATATTGTTCTGCATCTCGCTTTAACAATTCATATACTTTTTGAATTTCTAATGTATAGAACGCTGTGATTGTATCAAAATTATCTTTAATAGATGGAAAGTCAAAATTAATTTGTGCGTTGTTTAAATGCTCACTAGAATAATAATACTCTGTCATGTTTTTAATTTGTCGTTCTTCAACAATCTTCAATGCATCGACTTCTAACAGTTTCTTTATAGGATAATATAAGTTAGAGGTCTTTACATCCAAAGCTTTAGCAAGTTCTTTCGTTGTCATTGCTTTATCGCGTGTAAGCTGGATAATTTGATTCGCTTTTTCATCGATTAATAACTTTAATAATTCATTCCCCATTATATCACCTACATTTTATCGTTTAAATTCATTTTATCATAGAAAATAATTTAATAATATGTTCTAAATTCTTATATGTATCTATATGTCATCACTATTAATTGCTTTATGATAACCTTATTAAAATTATAGGCGTGTCCTTATGTTCTACATTCTACTCGCATTAACAATCGGTCTTATAATGCCTATACAGACTGCTGTCAATTCAAGATTACGTATGTATTATTATCAGCTTTCGTTGCAACGTTCATCTCATTTTTAGTCGGAACATTTTTCCTGCTATTAATGGACAATAAATTTTAATCACAACAGTATATCCATTTCTTTTAATATGTCAATTTTTGATATACTTGTATTGAGGTGAATGTGATGAATACTACACTACCATTGTTAGATATCAATAACAGATTGTCATTAGTGTATAAGCGCTTAGAAGTCCATGAAGATCCTAAAACCGTTATATTTAAAATCGCTTTAATACAGAATGATAGCAATTTGCAGTTTACACATGCAATTTTTGAAGATGAACTTGAAGTATTAAATGAACTCCTTCTATTAAAGACAGGTGAATATCATTTTTCGGAACCTGACATTTTCATCGCCATAAATCAAATATATGAAAATACTATCGATATATCATTTCATGTTGATTTAGCATTAATAAATAACTTACCTTCTGATGATCAATATGAAACATACGATATGACAATAGAAAAGTCTGCATTTTTAAAATTCGTCGATTACTTAATCTTTTCAATAAAGTAATTTAACAGTTTTATACTCCTAAATTATGACTCGTTACATACTTTTATCAGTACTTTTTTACTCATTTTGTATCTAATTGACTATAAATACTAGACAATCGTGTTGATACATTATATAATTAATTCAAATATTATCGTTCATATTCAAGTTATTAAGGCTCTTCACATTTTTACAAAGCGTAATAATGTAAGACAACACTTTTGTAATATGGGAAGTGTTTTCTAAGTAAAACATTAGATATTATTTAATAATTTTTTGGAGGTCATTCATTATGACACAAGGTACAGTTAAATGGTTTAACGCAGAAAAAGGTTTTGGATTCATCGAAGTTGAAGGTGGAGACGACGTATTCGCTCACTTCAGTGCGATTCAAGGTGAAGGTTACAAAACTTTAGAAGAAGGTCAAGCAGTTGAATTCGATATCGAAGAAGGACAACGCGGACCTCAAGCTGCTAACATCGTTAAATTATAATATTTAATGTTGAAAAATAAGCCCTCAAGAGGCTTATTTTTTTTTATTTCAAATTCATTTTTCAATCAATTTACCCTACAGGTATCACGTTTTTCACAATATATCACATAAATGCTTGAAAAATAAATTTGACATTTGTGAAATCACGTTATATACTTAAGTCAAATATATCGGACATATGCAACAAACAAAGCTTCTTCACATATTACAAATAAGTAATCGTGTTTAGTCGATACTTTTTGTAATATGTGAATTTTTCTTTGTAGGAGAAACATTAGATATTATTTAATAATTTTTTGGAGGTCATTATTATGACACAAGGTACAGTTAAATGGTTTAACGCAGAAAAAGGTTTTGGATTCATCGAAGTTGAAGGCGGAGACGACGTATTCGCTCACTTCAGCGCTATCGAAGGTGAAGGTTATAAATCTTTAGAAGAAGGTCAAGCAGTTGAATTCAACATCGAAGAAGGTCAACGTGGCCCTCAAGCTGCTAACATCGTTAAATTATAATATTTAATGTTGAAAGATAAGTCCCTAACGGGGCTTATTTTTTTGTATTTTTCCGACAGTTAAATTACCTTAATTCACCATTATATCAATTGATATACTTAGGTGGTGACTCATGAAAGAACTTATTGCTAGTGTTCTCATACTTTTCTTTATTCTTTTTTTTATTTCAGTACAAAATATTAGGTCGAACGGCTTACTTTCACCCAAAACATCCTGTCAGTGATCAAAGGAAACAAATTGGTAATAAAGCATATGCGCATGCATTTGAATATCTTATCGGCATATTATTTGTATTTTCCCTTTTAAAAGTCCTTCAAATCGATTCTAATCAAAAGATTGATATATTTACAGATATACCCGAAGTGATTTATCTTGCAGCAACTTTACTTGTGCTCATTTACCACTATATTAAAGAAAATAAAAATTTTTTATAATTAATTTTATTGCTTCAAACGTGATACCTAAGCCTTAAATTTATACAAACACTTAACACCTTGTTTTAATTCGTTTGACAATAATTGATATCCATTATATACTTAATACAAATATATCGAACATATGCAACAAACGTAAGTACTTCACATATTACAAAGAGTAATCGTGTTTAGTCGATACTTTTTGTAATATGTGAAGTTTTCTTTATGTAAAACATTAGATATTATTTAATAATTTTTTGGAGGTCATTATTATGACACAAGGTACAGTTAAATGGTTTAACGCAGAAAAAGGTTTTGGATTCATCGAAGTTGAAGGTGGAGACGATGTATTCGCTCACTTCAGTGCTATCGAAGGAGACGGTTACAAAACTTTAGAAGAAGGTCAAGCAGTTGAATTCAACATCGAAGAAGGTCAACGTGGCCCTCAAGCTGCTAACATCGTTAAATTATAATATTTAATGTTGAAAAATAAGCCCTCAAGGGGGTTTATTTTTTTTTGCCAAAAATTAAAACTCATACAGTTAAATGTGTTAAAAATTAAAGAAACAAAGTATATCACTGTAATCATCTATCGGTAAAATTGTTTTATGCTCGCTTATATCTACATACTTTCCTTTAATCATATCCTTCGTAACTGGTACCTCCATGTCTACGAACAGCGCCATTTCACAAATTGTCCCCTGATTTCCGTTAATATTATAATATTTCATTAAAAATTTAGGATCAATATTTCCATTGATGAGTAAGAATCCATTATATTTTTCATACTCAACTTTATATTGCTTTAAAATTTCATTTGTTTCTTCATATCCTTCATTTAATATTGCGCCTGTAATATTAAATGTTTCTATAAGGTCAAAGAATTCAAGAGAATTCCATGAAGCTGACCAACTAATAGTTTTATATCCCCTAATTTTAGTATCTACGAAATAAATGAGCTCTTTGGCATCTACGTCGAATGCTTCCCACATATAGTTTTCAGTGAGTTC
Organism: Macrococcoides caseolyticum; assembly: GCF_021366795.1. GTDB lineage: Bacteria > Bacillota > Bacilli > Staphylococcales > Staphylococcaceae > Macrococcoides > Macrococcoides caseolyticus_A. Next base: position 43,468 of record NZ_JAHCPS010000007.1, read on the forward strand.
AAATTTATCTTCTATAATTTCAATGTCTTTAAATTTTGGATGAATATATAGGTCTCCACTTATTATTTTCCAGTAAATTAAAGGTTGATAATCACAGTCATAAATTAATAATAATGAGTCTATATACTCAATTTGCTGTACAAAGGATAAATTAATAATATCTTCAACTTTAATAATAAAGTTTTCTTTATTATGTGGTGGATCCGAAAAGCTAGTCACTAGAATAATCTCTTGCGGATACTTCCTAAAAATCTCAACAATCGCGTTCACTGCTCTTTCATTCATCATATGTTTTTTGATGAATGTTTTTTCTAATTCTTTTCTTACATTCAAATCAATTTTACTTTCATCTACAACTGGTTGTTCTTTTCTCTTTTTAAATAATTTGAACATATCAGTACCACTTCTTCTTCTTAAAATAAATCATACTCGCTACAAGCATCACAGCCATAACAATCAAAACTGTGAAATAGCCATATTTCCATTTCAGTTCAGGCATATACTCAAAGTTCATACCATATATTCCTGCAATCAGTGTTAAAGGTAGGAATACTGTTGATACAAGCGTCAGTATTTGCATCACGCGATTCATACGGTAATTGTTATATGATTCATAATTACTTCTGATTTCATCGGTCAGTTCCTGTGCATTCTTAATGATATTCTTTTGTTTAATCATATGATCTTGAATATGATGAATATAATGATGATCATGCTCTGACTCAATCAATTGTTCGTTTCTTTCTAATTCATCAACGAGTTCTGACATTGGTACTATAATCCCTTTGATTCGAATCAATTTCGAACGTAATTCAAAAATTTCATCCATAATATGATGTTGTGCTTTATCTTTTGCATGTCGCTTCTCAAAACTTAATACTTTATCTTCAATTGATTCAACCGTTTCTGTATAAAAGTCGACAATTTTATCTAATAGCATCATTGCTGCTATACGCGGTGTAAGATGAACTGGGGCTTCTTCTTCCAGTTCTTTTGCTAGTGCATCGATTTCATCACTTGCCTCAATATCTTCTGCATGATAAGTGATAAAAATATTGTCTTTCAGAAGTACATTTATCGTTTCTGCTTCATATGTATCCGGCTCTATCTTCTGATACACTAAATATTCATAATTCCTATAGTTCTTATATTTAGGTCTTGAATTACTATGAATAACATCTTCAATTGTTAGTCCATTGATTTCAAAGTGTTGTTTAAAGAGTTCACTCTCTTCTTCATTCGCACCTTCAAAGTCAAACCAGATGAAGGACGCATCTTTCGGTATGTCATCGATTGTATCTGCTCGTATTAATTTATTATTATTTTGGTACATAATACTCAATGCCACGTTACTCTCACCCCTCTTACGCATATTATACTTGATTTACATATAAAAAGACCAAGACAAATTGTCTTGGTCCAACTTTGCTTTAAGCTTTAATTCCCATTAAACATCCAGTGTACACCGTATTTATCATCTAAAGCTCCCATTACGCCACCCCAGAATTGTTCTTCAATTGGCATGTGTACTTTCGTATCCGCATGTGCTGCTACTTTATTGAACAACTTAGTCATATTCTCAGTATCTTCTGCATTTGATTTATCCCAATTAATTGATAATGAAATGCTGTTATTGAAATCACCTACTTTACCAAATCTGTCAGCAGCATAAAGTGTGTGTCCAGCTACTTTAAATTCTGAATGCATTGTCATTTCATCTGCTTGTTCTGGGTCTACTCCGAATTGTCCTGCTTGCTCTCTTCCTACTGGTAAACGATTCACGTCTGTTGCACCAAATACCTCTTCGTAATATGCTAAAGCTTCTTTTGCACTTTCAAACGCTAAGTAAGGAATTAATTGTGTCATGATAGACCTCCAATTTTTTATTGTATTTCAAATTAAATATACCACAACTCAATTTTTTATCCTATTCATAACATTTTATTTAACCTTATCATCAAATACTGAAATTGTTCCGCCATAGTTTGCAACCCATACATCACCTGTTGTATTTTCATAGGTAATGCCGATAGGATGGAAACCTGCGTCTACTCTTGTAATTTCTATTAATGTTTTTGCATCAAACTTAGAAACAGTATTTTCGTTATAGTTAACGATATAAAGTGCTGTACTGTCCGTTGATATCGCCATTGAGCGTGGTTCTTGCCCTGTTGTAGCATGTCCTATTACAGAATCAGTTGCTACATCATATTTTAAAAGCTCGTTAGCACCAGCTACAGTGATATAGATTGTCTTACCCTTATTATCCAATACGAGGTGACGAGGTCTCTCCCCCGTCTTTAGAATCATCTTACTTTTACCTGTTTTAAGATCTACTTTATATATTTCATTTGAAAACATTGCTGTAACATATGCTGTATTGTTATCCGGCAATGAAACAATTCCACGAGGCATTGCATTCAATGGAATTTGTTCAGTTTGTTTTGCTGTTTTTGTATCGACAACCGATAATGACTTATCACACCAGTTAGAGACTAGTAACTTTGAATCATCTTTCGTTAAAGCGACATATTTAGGAACTCGACCGACTTGAATTACTTGGTCCCAATCCTTCTTCTCAGCGTTATAGCGATATACTACAGACTCAGCTATCGCTTTCCCCGCTGTACACATATCTTCTGCTTCAGCTCCGTGATCTGTGAGTTGATATTGTGAAACATAAGCGTATTTACCATCCTTTGTCCATGCTGCCTCAACAGGAGCACCACTGACAGGTTTATCAAACCCTTTAATACCGAATTTATTAAAGTCCACCGTATCTGATAATTTCTTAACGAGCTTACGCGTCTTAGCATCATATACAGTAATCGTATGCTGATACATCATATTATTTGCTATTACTAACCCTTTATTGTTCGCCACAACTGATTTAGGTGTGACAGGCCCTTCAGAGATCGTATCGATTAATTTCATCTTTGTCGTATTTGATGCAGGTCTATCTTTATCAATATGATCACTTTGATTGTCCGCTGTTGTTTTTTCAGGTGTAGATTTGTCTGATGATTCGTCTGATGATTTTTCTGATTGTGTTGCTTTAGATGTATCCTGTTTATCTTCATTACTACATCCAGTGATAATTAATATGACTGATAATAATAAAAACTGAAGCGTACGCATAACGTTCCTCTTTCCATTTTTTATTTAAATATATCATAAATTAAATGGTGAAACAGTGAAAATTTAGTTGTTAATTTTTTTATGTTATATTATGAATAAATTAACTCATGGAGGGGTTCATATGTGGCATGATAATCAATTAACAAAGCGTCTCGGAATTCAGTATCCTATTATACAAGCAGGAATGGCTGGGAGTACGACATCTGAACTCGTTGCTGCTATTAGTAACGAAGGTGGTTTAGGTACGATAGGTGCAGGATACATGACAGCAGATGCACTTGCACAGGAAATCGCTGCTGTTCGTAAGTTGACAGATAAGCCTTTTGCAGTAAATTTATTTGTTCCTGAAGCCATTGAATATCAAGAGGATGATGTCCAAATTGTTCAACAACAGCTGAAGCCTTTGTATGACAAATATAATCTTGAAATCGCTGAGATTAAGGACCATCCTGAAAGTGAATTTTACGATAAACTTGAGCTGTTGATTGATCTACACATACCTGTCGCAAGCTTTACTTTCGGTCTGCCTGATAAAGAGATAGTTCATAAGTTAACAGCTAACGGTATTATCTCTATTGCAACAGCGGGGTCAGTTGAAGAAGCAATAGCCATTGAAAATGCTGGATTTGATATGGTCGTTGCCCAAGGTTATGAAGCTGGTGGCCATAAAGGGTCATACACGAATGCACGTGGCATCGGAACTATCGCTTTAATTCCTCAAATAGTTGATCAAGTATCTATTCCGGTCATCGCTGCAGGCGGTATTATGGATGCTCGCGGTGTCCTTGCCGCATTAACACTAGGTGCTCAAGGTGTGCAAATGGGGACAGCTTTTCTGACCTCTCATGAAAGTAAAGCTCCGGTCATCCATAAAGATGCAATCCTTCACGCACAACCGAGTGATACAGTCATCACTAACGTATTCAGCGGGAAAAGTGCACGTGGTATCGAAAATGATTTTATAAGAACACTAGAATCAAGTGATATTGAACCAATATGTTATCCCTTACAAAACGACTTAACAAAAAGTATTCGTGCCAGCGCTGCTCAAGCGAATAATAAAGAGCATCTTCACTTATGGTGCGGTCAAGCACCTTTACTTGCAAAGAAGTTAAACGCTCAAGGCATCTTCAGGGAAATTGTTGCCCAAGTAAATCATCAAATACTTGATTTAACGTCAAAATAATAAATAATCCACGATTCTTAACTAAATATAATTAAAAGCTCTCAGATGATTTTCTGAGAGCTTTTAATTTAAATCATACCTTTTTTCTTTTGATTAAGATAGATTGGAATACCAAGGAGTGTCACAACTATACCTGTGACAGCTAACCCAAATTGTGTGAACAGTGTGTTTACCATCACGAATATACCAGCAAGTAGTGCGATTAACGGAATCACTGGATACAGTGGTACTTTGTAAGAACGTGCTAAGTCCTTTTCTTTTTTGCGTAGAATAAATACCGCATAGAATGCCATACAGTAAAATGCCCAGATGACAAAGACAAGCATGTTTGTAATTGAATCAAAGGCACCAAGTGACACCATAATCATCGCAATGATTACCTGGATTAAACCACTCACCCATGGCGCTCCGCTACGTGTGCGCTTCATAATCATTTCTTTGAAAGGCAGTAATCCTTGCTGTGCCATCGCTTCCGGCACACGCATTCCTGTCATTGTATAACCATTTAATGCACCGTAAACTGACACCATAATACCGATAGTAATCAACTTACCACCAGACTGCCCGAAAAGAATTTGTGCCGTTTCAGTCGCAGCATTAAGACTACCTTGAAGTGATGAGATTGGTTGCGTAAATAAAAACGCTGCGTTTACAAGTAAATAGATTACCGTAACTAAACCTAAGCCTAACGTAATAGCAAGCGGTAAATCTCTTTTAGGATTTTTCATTTCCCCGGCAATATTACCGACATGAATCCAGCCATCATAGGCAAACATGGTCGCAAGTAAGCCTGCACCAAGCGCAGTGAAGAAGTTAATTCCTGAATCACCTGTCGTTGGTATGAACGATACTTCAACGTCTCCTTTATGCATTAAGCCAAATATTACGATTGCCACAATCGGTATCAGTTTAACAACTAAAGTCACAGACTGCAGCATACCTCCTGCCTTTGAGCCTAAGCAGTTAATTAACAGAATCGAAAACATAGCAAGTACAGCAATCACAAATACCCATGATTGATTCAGATGTAGTAAATTTCTTACCTGCTCTGCAAAAACGATAGATTGTGCTGCAATCATCGCAGGAAAATATATAAAACTTTGTGCCCAGCCAGCTAAAAATCCATAAAACTTACCATATGTATAATCAATGTAGGTTGTTAATCCCCCATTGCGCGGGATAGCTGCTGCAAGCTCTGCTACAGTAAGTCCGGCACAAATTGTAATTAATCCTCCAAGCAACCAGACAAAAAGTGTCATCCCCGATGTTCCGGTAACTTCTGTTGTGTTTGATATTTTAAAGAATACGCCTGATCCTATAACTGTACCCATAACGAGTGCAAGTGCAGGAAAGAAACCGATTCCTTTTTTTGTAGTTTGATTCATAATGACCTCCTTAATCTTCAATTATAATAGCATATAATAGCTAGAACGGGTGGGGAAAATGTGTTAATTTTTAATTGATTCCGGGTAAACAAATAATCAATAACGTATAAAAGGAGATTTACTATGTCATTACCCATTATTGGAATAACAACAATGATAGAACCTGATGGTGATTTACATTTGCGCCCAAGTTATATTAATGCAATCTCAGATTTAGGCGGTGCCCCGATGCTGCTGGCAAAATGTGATAATGAAGATGCGATAAAAGCACAAGTAAATCGTATCGATGGATTATATCTCACAGGTGGCACAGATATTGATCCTGCCACATATGACGAAGAACCCCATCCACAATTAGGCTTTGTAGAGCTTGGTCGTGATGAATATGAAATCAAGTTAATCAAATATGCACTAGAACTTGGAGTACCTATTTTTGCTGTTTGTCGAGGTAGTCAATTACTTAATAGTATTAATGGGGGTACAATGTATCAACATCTTGCTGACCAATATGAGGGAGATTTAATCCAACATAAACAACAATCTGCACGTGATTACCTGCAACACACAGTATATGTTGAAGAAGGTTCTAAGTTGCATGATATCGTTGGGGTTGATACTTTTAAAGTTAACAGTTTCCATCATCAAGCAAACCACGAAATAGCAGATGAATTTAACTTAGCTGCTAAAGCACCGGATGGTGTCATAGAAGCAATTGAGTTTAAAACTGATCAGTTTGTACTTGCGACACAATTCCATCCTGAAGATGTTTACAAAATAAGTGAACCAAACAAAAAAATCTTACAGGCATTCATTAACGCTGCAAAAGAATATGATAATCAGGATGCAGATTAAAAAAATTGGAGTGCTCATTAAGCACTCCAATTTTTTTAATTATTTCTTTCTTCTTAAATGTTTCTCGATATAAAATGCTGATTCTTCAATAGATTTATATTCAGTATTAATAACCGTTGCATTTAAACGATTAAATACTTCTTCAGCGTAACTTAATTCTTCTTTAATACGCTTCAAGTCATTATATTGACCTGGGCCAGTAAGTCCTAAAACTTTCACACGTTCAGTACGGATATTCATAATGTAATTAGGACTTGCCGTTAACCCGAATACCTTTAAATTCTTCTGTGCATACACTTCTTCTGGAATTGGCGATTCAGGTACTAAAGGGATATTCGCCACTTTATAACCTTTGTTCGCTAAATACATACTTAACGGTGTCTTTGACGTTCTGGATACCCCAACAATTATTGCATCAGCTTCTGCAAGATTATGAAAATTCTTACCATCATCATATTTTACAGAGTATTCTATCGCCTCTATACGCTTAAAATACTCTTCATCCATCTTACGTAATGCACCGCTCTCACCTATTGGTTCCATGTCAGTATGGTTTTGGATGACCTGAATGAGTCCTGTCATATAATCAATATAAGAAAGTCCCGTTTCTTTTGCAAAGGCTTTACCTAATCGATTGAACTCTGGATTCACGAGCGTCGTGACAACAACTGCCTCTTTTTGCTTAGCCAGCTCTAGAATATTCTTAAATTCCTCTTCATCTTTGATAAATGAAAATTTCTTCACACTTACAGATGTGAGTTTTGGAAACTGAGATAACGTTGCATGTAACATTCTATCAGCCGTTTCACCGATAGAATCAGAAATAATATAGATAATTAAATCTTTTGTTTCATATTTACTCAAAGTGTACCTCCTGTTATTTATTGCACCTGGCTTTGCGCAGTCGCAAGAATGGCTCCTGGTACACGGAATGGTGAGCATGAAACATAATCAATATCAAGTTCATTGAAGAAGTGAATTGATTTAGGATCTCCACCTAACTCCCCACAAACCCCAATCTTAATTGCTGGATTTGCCGATTTAGCACTTTGTACTGCAATCTTAATAAGTTGTCCCATACCTTCTACGTCTAATGTCTGGAATGGATCAACAGCTAAGATTTCACGGTTAATATACTCGTTGATGAATTTTCCAGCATCATCACGAGAGAATCCGTATGTCAACTGCGTTAGATCATTTGTACCGAAGCTAAAGAATTCAGAATGCTTAGCGAGTTCGCCTGCAACTAAACATGCACGTGGTGTTTCAATCATTGTACCAATCAGATAATTAACTTGTACACCTTTTGCATCCATGATTTCCTGTGCTTTTTTCTTAACTACATCTTTTAAGATAACAAATTCCTGTGTTGTTGATACTAAAGGAATCATGATTTCTGGTTTTGTTTCGATGCCTTTTTCTTTTAAGTTTAATACAGCAGTAATAATTGCTTCTGTCTGCATTTCATATAATTCAGGATAAGTAATCGCTAAACGACATCCACGGTGTCCAAGCATTGGGTTAAATTCATGTAATTCAGCGATACGTTTGTCTAAGAAGTCAGTTGTAACACCTAACTGATCCGCTACTGCCTGAACTTCTTCGCCACCTTTAGGCAGGAATTCGTGTAACGGCGGATCTAATAAACGAACGATTGAAGGACGGTCTTGAGATAAGTTAAAGATGCCTTCAAAATCTTCAGTCTGATAAACTTTGATTTTATTTAATGCTTCTACGCGTTCTTCGTATGTTGAAGCTAAGATGAAACGACGCATCTCGATTAAGCGTTCTTCACCAAAGAACATGTGCTCAGTACGTACTAAACCAATACCTTTAGCGTTAAATGAATAACCTGCTTTTATATCTAAATCCGTCTCAGCATTCATTCTTACTGAAAGACGCGCAATTTCTTCTGCCCATCCCATAAATTCTTCAAAGACATCACTTGCTTCTGCTTTCGTCGTTTCTACTGCACCAATATAGACAGCACCTGTTGAACCATTAACTGAAATCGTATCCCCTTCAGATAACGTCTTACCTGCGTATTTTACAATTTTTTCTTTCGTATTAATTTCTAAATCTGAGCATCCGGTAACACAACATTTACCCATACCACGTGCAACAACAGCTGCGTGACTCGTCATTCCTCCATGCGTTGTAACAATTGCTTCAGCTGCAATCATTCCTTCAATATCTTCAGGAGACGTTTCAGGACGTACTAAGATGACTTTATCACCGGCTTCTGCCTTGGCTTTTGCATCTTGTGCTGAGAATACAATCTGACCTGTTGCCGCACCTGGTGACGCAGGAAGACCTTTATCCGAAACAAGTTCAGCTGTTTCTAACCCTTCTTCTTTAAACGTTGGATGTAATAATTGATCAATTGATTTCACATCAACCATTGCAACAGCATCTTCTTTAGAAATTACGCCTTCATGTACCATATCAACAGCTATATTAATTGCTGCTTTCGCAGTACGTTTACCGTTACGTGTTTGCAGAATAAATAACTTTTCATTTTCAATTGTGAACTCAATATCCTGCATATCTTTGTAATGTGATTCTAATTTTTTCGTTACATCAACAAACGCTTCATAAACGTGTGGCATTTGCTCGTTTAATGTCTCAATTGCTTTCGGCGTACGAATACCCGCTACAACGTCTTCACCTTGCGCATTCAGTAAGTATTCACCATATAGTTTATGTTCACCAGTCGCTGGATTACGTGTGAACGCTACACCAGTACCTGAGCGGTCACCACTATTACCGAATACCATCTCCTGAACGTTGACTGCAGTCCCGATATCATGTGGAATTTCGTTTAAATCACGATAAATACGTGCACGATCATTATTCCATGATTTGAATACCGCTTCGATTGCTTCTGTTAATTGTTTTTTCGGTTCTTGCGGGAATGGTTTATGCGCTTCTTCTATGTAAATTTCTTTATATTGTTCAACGATTACTTTCAAATCTTCAGCAGGCACATCCGCATCTGTTGCATGTCCTTTATCTTTCTTAAATGATTCAAAGAATTCTTCAAATGCAGACATTGGAATATTATATACGACACTACCAAACATTTGTAATAAACGACGATAACAATCATATGCAAAACGTGCATCATTTGTTTTAGCTGCTAACTTCTCTACGTTCTCATCATTTAAACCTAAGTTTAAAATGGTATCCATCATACCTGGCATTGAAATCTTTGCACCACTACGAACAGATACTAATAATAAATTCTCATCTGAAGAGAAAGCTTTATTAGTTTTATTTTGAAGTTCCGTCAATTTGTCATCTAATTGTGCTAATAATTCATCTGATAATCGTTCACCTTGATTTAAATAAGTAATACACGCTTCAGTTGTAATTGTGAACCCGTTTGGGACAGGTAAACCAAGACGCATCATCTCTGATAGGTTGGCACCTTTACCACCTAATAAATCTTTCATCGATTGACTTCCTTCTTCAAATGCATATACAAATTTACTCAAAATCGTCACCTCATCATATTAATGTGTTATACCAATTGATAATTAAGTTATACTATAACGTTAATTAGTATGTCACATTAATATCCAAATGACAAATAAAAAATAATTCAATTTGCAATTTTTTAAAATAAATACGCATATTTATGAATAGATTGTGAACATTTCACAAAAAAGATTAAAAAGTTATCATATTAAGTAGTCAATCTGAAAACGCTTTATTATAATCAAGTTAACTTAAAGTTTATCTTTAAGAAAACTTTTGTAAGGGGAGATTCATATGTATCAACTAGAGTTTATTGATGGAAAAAAACATCATACGGTAGGCATGTTCAGCACAGTTGAAGAAATTAAAGAATGGTTAGCACAAGTGCCATTCATCACAGCGTATGAATCTGAGAAAGAATATACGATGGAGTATAAGAATATTCCGGATTACGCAGAAATTGAATGGAGAGGCAGTATTGTGCCGATTACACGTCACTCATTCTCTGGTGATCACGTAATCGTTATTGACTGGTCATACGTTGCAACAATTAAAGACCACGAAGGCATCGTACCAGGTTACACTTTAATCGAAGGTTACATGTACGAAAATAGTGATGTTGAAGAGTACATTGCTGTACGTAACAAGATGAAAGATGAGTTAAAAGATTACTACACATTACACGGTAAGACAGTATTCGTTGATGGATTAGGAACGGAAGACGGCGAATACATCACAACTGAAGGTGGACCGATTATTCACATCGATCCAATTAACGTGGATGCGTGGGAAAAAGCAGAAAGCATTGAAGCGTTTGTGAAGTCATTTGAATAGAATTTAAGATGTGAGACATGAGAATGGCCCGATTCAATATGAGAATCGGGCCGTTTTGCAAGATTTGGCACGGTTCATACCAGGAATCGGGCCACTTTTCTATTTTTCATTAATAATCTTATAATATGTTCGTGATGTTATCAGATACATGATGCCGTAAATGACCATAATCGCGAGAATGACGATACCGTAGCTTGTGAAGAACATTGCTTTATCACGAATACCTAAAATCCCTAACAAATTAAATATTATCTTCGAAGCAAATAGTGTGTGTATAATAGTAATTAATAGCGGTAATCCGAATATCCAGATAATTTGTTTATTTATCGTTTTCTTAATTAATTGCTGCGGTAAACCTACCTTTTGCATAATTTGATAATTTCTTCGATCCTCATGTCCTTCAGATAGTTGTTTATAGTATAAAACTAAAAATATACCAGTCAATAGTGTAATAGATACTACAATTCCGATGAATATGAGGCCTCCATTTAAGTCATATACCATTTTCTGAACATCATCTTTAGAATTAATCTGAATAGCATACTTTTTCTCGATTTTCGATATCATTTTTTTTAATGCTTTTTCATGTTCTATAACATTGAAAGCTAAAATACCTGATACAGTAGGTTTTTCCATTTCTCTTGTCGTACTGTTTAAAGATTTAAAATAATTACGATATTTTTCTAGCTGCACTTCATCTTTTACAACGATATACATTGCATCTATTGCCAGTTGATTTCCTAAGTAATTCTCTTTGACTTTATAAACTTTTAAATTGTCATTCATTACTTTTAAACTATTCTGTTTATTAAGTCTCGGCGTATTTGTACTCACAACGACTTCACCATCATTTAATTTTACAGCTGAATCATTTGCTTCATTATGACTCTTTACGGTAGTCATCACTACATAGGTCATCTCTTTTCCTCTTAGTTCAGAAAGTGTCATCTTTAGCAGCGGCAACAATTTATTTTCTTCTTTAATAACAGGAAACATGATATGTTCGCTATATCTAAACTTATCTACGTCAACGATATTTTTAATATATTGTTTTATATCTTTTAACTGTTTTTTCTGATTCCTAGAGATACTCATTTCATACTGCTGTTTCATACTTCCAGCAACTTGTGCTTCTATACCACGATATGCTGTAAGTGACATACCAAGTGTTACTATCAAAAAAGTCATCAACATCGTAATACTTGCAAGACTTACTGCATTTGCTTTCATACGAGATAATAAGCCTGAAATCGAAAAAAATTGATTCGGTCGATAGTATATTTTCTTATTATTTTTCAACATTTTTAATACAATAATTGTTAGCGACATGAATAGGCAATAAGTCCCAATTAAGACAAGTAAAATGGCTAAAAATATTGTTTGAAGTGAATCTAATATACCTTTAACATTTAATGCTAAAAAATAGCCGTATATTAAAGCAATACCACCGACAATAAATAATATTGAAAGTAACCAGTTTGGTGTTTTTTTCTCCCCAGCAAATTTTGATCGCATAAGTTGTACCGGACTTTGCATAGTGATTATGACGTTATTTAAAATAAATAATATGAACATGATGATGACAAGTAAGATAACAGTCGTATATGCTGCCTTATAATCAAAGGGATAATCCATCAAAGACATTCCTTTTGATTGAACAAGTCGATTCATCAATAGAAACAAAAGGTTACCAAAAAGATATCCTCCCAAAATACTTAATATACTAACTACAATCGTTTGAATAACAGATTCTAATAATAATATAAATCTTAAGTGTTTTTTCTCTAGACCAAGAACCATATGCAATGCAAACTCCTGTTTCCTTTGTTTCATTACAAATCGGTTGGCATATATTATAAAGACTATCGTAAGAATACCTATCAATATATTGGCATACATTAAGATTTGAGGTAGATCTTCATGTCGTTTCTGAATATAATCATTATCAATCATAGAAAGCACAATATACTGTAAACCAAGCATGACACTTGTTGCTAAAATAAATGGAATAAATATTTTTCTCAAAGCTACAAAGTTTTTCAACACAATCTTAAACAGTAACTTCCCCACTCTACTCACCTCTTTCCGCGAGCATTGAAAGACTATCTGAGATACGTTTCTGGAATGCGTTTTGCGTTTCATCTCCACGGTATATTTCGTGGTACAAAATACCGTCTTTAATGAATACGACGCGACTTGCATATGAGGCATCAATAGCTGAGTGCGTTACCATGAGAATCGTTTGGTTATCTCTATTTATGTCCTGGAATAAGTGCATAATATCTGTAGATGTCTTAGAATCTAATGCACCTGTTGGTTCATCAGCAAGTAATAGACTTGGATTTGAAATGAGTGCTCGTGCAATCGCAACACGTTGCTGTTGTCCACCTGAAATTTGGTTTGGGAACTTCTTCAAATGATCCGTGATCCCTAATTTTGGTGCTAAGCGTGATAGACGTTCCTGCATTGCTTTAGGTTTCATATTAGCAAGCACTAAAGGCATTAAGATGTTATCTTCATTACTCATCGTATGCAGGACATTAAAATCCTGGAACACAAATCCTAAAGTGTCACGACGAAACTTTGCCACTTGTTTATTCTTTAACATACTTAAATCTTGTCCATCGATAATCACTGACCCTTCAGTTGGTGTATCGAATGTTGCGATAATATTCAGTAATGTTGATTTACCTGAACCCGACTCACCCATTATCGCGACAAATTCTCCTTCATTAATCGAAAAATTCATATCTTTTAATGCAACCGTTTGGTTCGCACCTCTACCGAATACCTTCTTCACGTTTTTTATATTGAGTAACATGTCATTCACTCCTTATTTGTTGTTATCTTTATCTTACGCGCTATAAGAAACGGCTGCCTTTATCTATTCTTACAAAGACAGCCGCTAATCTTACAAAAATGAAAGATTGGAGTTATTTAAATTGAATGATAAAAGTTGATCCTTCGTTTAAAGTTGATGTGGCATTAACTTTATGACCTAAACGATTCGAGATTGTGCTCACAATATACAAACCAATGCCACTTGATTTCTCACTCAGTCTACCGTTATATCCAGAGAAACCTTTATCAAATATTTTAGGTAAGTCACTTGCATTAATTCCGATACCATTATCACGTATAGAAAGCGTCTTGCACGTCTCATCAAACATAATCCACACATCTTTACCACGTGCATATTTTAATGCATTGTTTAAAATTTGCTCTATCATAATTGATGCCCATTTAGCATCTGTTAAGATGACAGTTTCACTTTTGTCATAATGTAATTTCGTTTGATGATGTATAAACTGAATCGCATAGCGCTTAATCAGCGGGCGTAATAATTCATCAATACCGACTTCCATAAATACCATATCCGTCTTCTGGTTCATAAGCTTTAAATAGTTCAGCGCAAGATTTGTATAGTTATCGATCTGAAGAATTTCATTACGTACGTTTGAAATGGCATGCTCATCAGGTTCCTCAAGTAGTAACTTAGATGCTGTAATTGGCGTCTTCATCTGATGGACCCACATTAAGAAATACGATTCTACTTCGCTTTGATAATAAATAAAGTCATTGCGTAGCCGCTGATTTTCTAACTTTAAGCTTTCATTCTGTTCCTGTAGCGATTGCTCCTGTTTATAGCTCGTGAATCGTACAGCCCAGTAAATAAGCATTATAAATAGTACAATCGATATGCCGATTGCATACGCTCGAACCGGCACATTATACATCAATAATATAAAGAAAAATAAAGTACAAATGAGTATAGCGATAACAATTTCACGTTGGATTGTTCTCAAGAAACTCATACGTCACCTACGCGGTATCCGACGTTTTTCTTCGTTTCGATGAAATCTGTAAGGCCAAGCTTTTGAAGCTTTTTACGTAAACGTGTCATATTAACAGCAAGCGTATTATCATCAATGAAATGCTCCGATTCCCAGCACTTTTCGATTAATGTATTACGACTAACAAACTTACCTTTGTTCTGAAATAAGCTATGCATAATTTGTAATTCTGTATGCGTAAGATCAATAGTATGACCGTTATATTTTAGTTTCGCTGCCTCAGGAAGGAGTTCACAACTACCTACAGTTAAATTATTAACTTGAGTGGTAAAATCATATGTTCTACGCAAGAGCGCCTGGATTTTACTTATCGTGACCTTCATATTAAACGGCTTTTCAATGAAATCATCTGCCCCCATCTGCATCGCCATTACTTGATCCATGCTATCATTACGTGAACTAATGAAGATGATGGGCACAGTAGAAACTTTACGAATTTCCTGACACCAATGATATCCATTAAATGCCGGTAAATTAATATCAAGTAACACGAGTTCCGGTCTATTCGCGTTGAAGGTATCCATCACATGATTGAAATCCTCTATTATGACCGGCTCCAGCTGCCACTTTTTCAGTTCTTCGGCAAGCATTTTTCCGATAACTAAGTCATCCTCTACGATTAATACTTTCATCGTTTCACCACCACAGTTGTTTTTTATTATTATGACATAAATGATGGAAAGATAAGAAATATTTCTGGCACGGTTTTGGTTTAAATCGTGCCAAACGAGCTGATTTGGCACGGTTCCGAGTTAGAATCGGGCCAAATTAACAACTTTGGCACGATATTCAAAATTATCGTGCTACTCAATTTCACAAAACAAAAAAAACACCTCAATCCGAGGTGCTTCACTTTAGAATTCAACATGTAATGCTTTTCTATCTGTTTTATTTTCTGTTTTCACTTGTCCGTTATGGTCTTTACCCGTATCAATTATTTCAAAATCAAGTGACTTTGCTTTATAGAGATTATCAATTTTACCTGTCGAACCTACATCCTGATTGAATATGAGTACTGATTCAGTATGTCCATTAAGCGTTGTTCTTTGAATACTATTAAAAAAGTATTTTTTACCGTATTCATCATATAAATTGATATCATAGTTATGCTCATTATCTGCTTCAATTTTAATTTCAGCAGATAACGGATTTAGTGCGATTGCTTCGATTTTCACACGTTCTTTTCCAACTAAAATGGCTTTATTAATTGATTTTGTTTTTACTGATTTACTCAATTCAGTTGTATCCACTTTAAATTTATAGCCGAATGTTTCACCATTTCCTTCAAAACTGCCAAACGTCATTTCAACATCTAAAATTCCTTTCGGCGGTACTTCTCTAAGATGCACTAGCCCGATATCACTATATACTTTTTTATCTTTCAAATATTCGCTACTTCCTGATTGGCCTTCCATCATCTCTCTACCATTGATCTTTACTGAAGTAAGGTCTGCTAGATGCAGCGTATCTTTTTCTTTTGTATCAATCAGTAGATTATATGTCAGAAACTTATCATTGACAAACACGTCCGTAAGCTTGGCATCTAGTTTATCAACGCTTACCGTCTCATTGATATGTGTAGCATATTTACTAGCCTGTGGCGTAATAATATCTTTAAATGAATACGTAATATTCTCTATCATCTTGACTGCATTGGCCTGAATATCATGATTCATAAATGGTAAACCACCCATTAACAACATTGCTGCTGCTACAATTTGAATTGTTTTTTTCTTAATCTTCGGTGATTTCTTTTTGTTAAATGACTTTTTGAATTGATCAAGATATTTTTCTTGTTCTATTTGAGTCATTGTTACGTCTTCAATGGGGTCATCAAATTGAATTTCATTTAATTTTTCATAGATATCTGTCATTGTGATTCCTCCTTAGAAAGTCTCAATTTTTCTTTAGCCCGGGACATACGATTATAAATATTACTTGTTTTGCGACCTAATATATTGGCAACTTCCTCCGGCTTATATCCTTCCAGATAAATCATCGTTAGCATCTGTTGATCGATTTCAGATAAATCTTTAATTAGATCAAACCATGCTTGTTCATGGAGTTTTAAACCTTGATCCAAATACACAACATTTTTATCTAACACGGTTGTCTCAATATCTTTCTGATATTTACGCAACATGTCTATCGATTGATATTTTGCAATAACGCATATCCAGTTTTTAAAATTATTTTTACTCGCATCATACTTATCGATATTATTCCAAATCCCAAACAAACAATCGTTCATACATTCATCCAGATGACTATCTAGATGATATAAATTTTTCTTACACACCGCCTTTATCAATCCACCATAGTGCTCTAAAAGTAGCTGAATCCCTTGTTCGTTCCGTGATTGAATCAGTTGAATTATTCTTGAGTCACACGCGTTCATGTCTCTCCCTCCAGTACTACTTATATATTCGTAACTGTTGTTTAAATTCTATCATTGAGTATAAAGAAATTTAGTAATTCAACTGCATTAATTGTCACGCACCACTTTTGACGCGTGACAATTCTTTTGTTTTGGCACGCACCACTCACGACGCGTGACAATTAATATCACAACAAAATAAAAACACCTCAAACTTGAGGTGTTTAAAACTACTTATATGACCCTACGACTTTCAAATCTTTTAAGAATCCACCGCCGTGAGGTGATGATTTAAATCCTTCTGTTAAATCTTTACCCGCTTCAAGACCGTTATGTTTACCGCCTCTCCACATTTCAACATCACTCACGTCATACACAGCGCCATTGACTGCTACGTATGCTTTATGCCCATTCTTTCCGTCGAATGCTTTTAACTTTTCGGCGTCAAACACATGTTCTTTCATCACCTTTTCTTCTGCTGGCGTAAAGTCTCGCTTTAACTTATCTTCTGTACCTTGATTCATGAAAAATGCGACTGCCATAAATACAACGACAAGTATTGCACCTGTTGCTAATATTAGTTTTTTCATTTGTTATGCCTCCATGCTTTTTTATTTAAGCATATACTATAAATTATGAAAATCTACATAAGATTTATGACTTTATTTCAACTTCTACACCATAGTGATCACTGACAATCGGTCCGTTAACGTCATCAAATACTGTTTTACTTGAAGTCACTTCAAAGTCAGGACTAACAAAAATAAAATCGATACGCAACTTACCATCATTATCCTCCCATCCCGCGATATTCTTCTCAATGGTATGATGTCCGTGTTTCACATCTGATGTAACATACGTATCTTGTAAATCACAATTTTGTAATACGAAATTATAACCTTCAGTACCTTCCGGATTATTAAAGTCACCCATCACAATTATTGGTTGTTGATATCGTTCTAAAATTCGCTTCGTATTCATCCATTCATAACTGAACCCTTCATGTCCATTTATCCACCAAGAAAAATGACAGCTTGCCACAACTACAGCTTCGCCATTCACTTCAGTTTCTCCAAATAATATTTTACGTGACTTATAATTATCTGGTGATTGGTCCATTGAAACAAATTCAGCATATGGCTTAATCGGTCGCTTTGATAATATCGCACTGCCTTCTTCATATTTGTCATAACCGATATGACTCATCGCATAACTGAAATAGTAATCATAGCCTTGTGCATGTAGTTTTTGAACAATAATATAAGCGAAGTTATCATCTTTAATTGCAATTTCATCATTACCTGGGCAATAGTATTGAGCATTAACAATACTGTCATTGTCAATTAATTGATTGACTTCCTGTAACGCAATAATGTCATAATCCTCTTTAATAATTTGGGACACAATTTGATCTATCTTCTCATCTTGATGCTCTTCCAGCCAACTATGTGCATTCAGTGTAAGTAACTTCATCTCAATCTCTCCTTTAATCAAAATAAAAAGGCAGCCGAAGCTACCCTTTTATTATATTTCAATATGACCGATTTTTTCAGCTTTCGCTACTTGGCCTGTTCTCTCCATTGTTAATGACTCGACGCGGTCACTATTTGTAATCACGACAATAATCGTTGTGTCTTTACCCTCAGCTGTCACTGCTGCGATATCCATGATTGCTAACGTATCACCAACTTTTACTTTTTGTCCATCATTGACGACAACGCGTGATGCTGGTTTAGTCATACTTACCGTTTCAATTCCCATGTGTACAAGCACTTCAATACCGTCTGCAGTTTTAATACCGATTGCGTGTTTTGTCGGGAAGATACTCACGATTTCACCGTCAACAGGTGCAACAACTGTTTCATTTGATGGTTTCACCGCAAATCCTTCACCCATCATTTTTTGAGAAAATACTGGATCATTTACCTGTTCGATAGTGATGACTTCACCGTCTGCTACAGCATATAATGCTTTTTGTACACCATTAAACCCTTTAGTGTCCGTGTTCTCTAATACAGTCGGTTCGACAACTGTTTTCTTAGGCGCTGGAATTTCTGCACCTGATTGTAATAAGTCTTCGATATCTGACTTTAACACATCAGCTTTTGGACCATAGACTGCCTGAACACCATTATCTTTCACGATTAAGCCCATCGCGCCAGCTTTCTTCCACTCTGCTTCATTACCCACTAAAGATTTATCGTTCACACTTACACGTAGACGCGTCATACAAGCATCAACATCTTTAATATTTTGTTTACCACCTAATAAGTGAATAATTTGAATCACTTGATCGTCTGCTTTAACATCTGATGTTGTAGCATCCTCAACCATATCTGCTTCGTAGTTACCGTTACGACCAGGTGTTGCAAAGTTGAATTTCTTAATTAAGAAGTTCGTTAAGAAGTACGTAAATACTGCAAATCCTAATGTTGTTAATACAAAGTTAATTAAATCGCCACCTAAACCTGCTTTAATCGCAAGTGGCGTTCTTGTTAATAATTCAATCGTACCAAATGAATGTACACGTAAGTTAATAATATCTGCCATTGCAAATGCTGCACCTTGAATAAATGCATAGATGACATATAAAGGTACTGCAACAAACATGAACATGAATTCAATCGGCTCTGTAACACCTGTTAAGAATACAGCTAAAGCTGCTGAGAAGTACATTGATTTGTATTTTGGCAATTTGTCTTTGTCAACGTTACGGTACATCGCAAATGCAAGACCCATTAAGATACCAGATGAACCAATCATTTGACCGACTTTGAAACGCGCTGGCGTAAAGTCATGTAATACTTGATTATATTGACTTGTATCACCTGCATGACTTAAGTTTACTAAATCCGTTGCCCAAGCTAACCAAAGCGGATCCTGACCAAATACCTTTGTTCCCGCTTGTGCACCTGAAAGAATTTCATATGTTCCACCTAATTGTGTATAGTTAATCGGAATTGTTAACATATGATGAAGACCAAATGGTAATAATAAACGCTCTAAGAAACCGAATAAGAATGGCGCTAAAATAGGTGCTGTATCTTTACTTGACGCTATCCATAAACCGAAGTTATTAATCCCTGCTTGAATGTATGGCCAAACCACTGCTAATACTAATGCAACAATCGTTGACCAAAGAATCACGACGAATGGTACGAATCGTTTACCGTTAAAGAATGATAGCGCATCAGGTAATTTTCTGTAGTTATAGTATTTGTTATATGCGTTCGCACCAACAAAACCAGCGATAATACCAACGAATACCCCCATATTTAATGCAGGCGCCTCTAATACACTAGTAAAGAAACCTTTAACCATAATCTTCGTGCCAAATAAAGTGTGTGTAAATGCTTTATCATCTGCAAGCATTGCAGCATTAACACCAAATATTGCACCTGTAATACGGTTAATTAAAATAAATGCAATACCTGCTGCAAACGCACCTCCAGCTCTTTCTTTCGCCCAACTTCCCCCAATGGCCAATGCAAAGAGTAGATGCAGGTTGCCAATAATCGCCCAACCTATACTTTCTATCACACCGCCAATTGTAATTAACATCTGCATCTCCGGGCTGATTAATGGAATAGATTTACCAATACTAATCATAAGCCCTGCTGCAGGCATTACTGCAACAACAACCATAAGTGCTTTACCGAATTTTTGCCAAAACTCAAAGCTTAATAACTGTTTCATAATATTTTCTCCTTTTTATGCAATCGGTTGCATTGATTTGAGATAAATATAACACCATAAGACTTAAAAGTAAATATAAAATATTAAAAACATAATATTAACCTTGAAATATTCAGACAATACTTACGCAAAATATAGCATTGACAACGCAATCGATTGCATTTATTATTGAATTAAATTGAGAAGGAGGTTCATGATATGGCTATCACAGTAAAAGACGTTGCAAAAAAAGCAGGCGTCGCAACATCTACCGTTTCACGTGTCGTTAATAACCATCCTTCTATATCAGAAAAAACGAAGAAGAAAGTACAGAAAGTAATGGATGAACTCGGTTATGTACCGAATATCGCTGCACGTAATTTAGGGAAAAGAACTTCAAATGCAATAGGGATAATATTGCCACCTCTAAATTCTAAAGAACGCATGGCGAATCCATTCTTTCTGGAAATTATCGAAGCGATAACTGAAGAAGCACGTAGCAATCATATGACAACCGCTGTTGCCGTCGCAAAACATTTAGATGATCTACTAGAAGATGTGAAAGTGATGCATACGCAAAAGCAAGTTGGTGGGTTTATTCTTGCTTATGCACACCAGGGAGACCCGGTGATAGCGTATTTAACAGAAAATAATATTCCTTTTACTTTAATTGGACAACCATATGCTCAACATGAATCGATGAGTTATATCGACAACGATAACCAGTTGCTGGGGCAACATGCTACAGAATACTTAATCAATAATGGTCATCGCAAAATTTTGTTTGTCACAAATACAATAAAAGAAGGTCTTTATTTCGAAAGATACTTCGGTTATCAGAAGGCATTGATGATGCATCAACTCAAACCATTTGAAAGTGTTTCAATTATCGATGTAGAAGATTACGCTGACTTTGAAGATACATTAATTCAAACAAAAGCGACAGCAATCGTTGTGCTTGATGATATATTTGCATTACGTATCATGCAACTTGTACAAATGTTTGGATATAAGGTGCCAGACGATATATCCGTAATAAGTTTTAATAACTCAATTCTTTCAACTTTAACACATCCTTATTTAACAACATTGGATATCGATGTTAGTCAGTTGGGACATGAAGCAGTGAAGATGTTGATCAGACAAATTAACGGAGAAAATACTGCAAATACAAAAATTGTAGTACCTCACGAATTAATCGAAAGAGAAACTGTAATTGAATACCAAAAATAAGAGGAATGTCTTACGACATTCCTCTTATTCGTCTAACGTTTTTATAAATGTAAATAAAACAACAGCTTGCATCAATAACATAATACCAAGCCCGATTTTTACATATAAATGATCTACAAAGTAAATGGATAACCCTACGACAATCACGACACTGAATAATAATTGAAACTTTTTCTTTAATGTATAGCCACCACGTTCGTAAAACTCCTGAACGTAAGATTGGTAAACTTTTGTTTTGATGAGCCAGTTGTAAAACGCATCCGAACTTCTCGCAAAGCAAAATACTGCAAGGAGCAGGAAAGGCGTTGTGGGCAGAAGTGGCATAAACGTTCCGACAAATCCGAGGATTGTGGCAATCACACCAACAGATAACAATAATAACCTCAAGTGAAATCCTCCTAGATAATGAATATAAACATATTATACTAGATATTAAAATGGATTATTTGATTACGTTTGGCGTTTTTGTGAAAGACGTGTTTGGCATTTTATCATTATAGAACGTCAGCATATCTATTCGGGAAACAACTTATAAAATATTTATATCTTGAATTAATGCCTCTACATCCTCTACTTTCGTTGACCAACTTGTGCAGAATCGTACTGCAAAGTGATTGTCGTCAACTTTCTCCCAATCTGCAAAGGTATACTTTTCTCTTAACACTTCAATCTGTTCCTTCGTTAAGATCGGGAATCGTTGATTCGTTGGTGATGGGTATTTCATTTGAATGCCTTTTGCCTCAAAAGCCTTAGTCAGTTTATCAGCCAACATAACTGCATGTTTAGAGATTTCTTCGTATAAATTATTCTCGAATAAAACTTCAAATTGAATGCCTAATAATCTCCCTTTTGCGAGCATGCCACCATTTTGTTTAATGAAATATCTAAAGTCAGACTTTAAGTTATCATTCGCTATCACAACCGCTTCACCGAATAATGCGCCAACTTTTGTTCCACCGATATAGAATACATCACTATATTCAGATAAATCCTTAATCGTTACGTCATTATCTTTTGCAGCTAATGCATAACCTAAACGTGCACCATCGACCATTAAGTACATATTTTTATCCTGGCAGAATTGGTATAAATCCTTTAATTCTTGTTTCGAATACAATGTACCGAATTCCGTTGGTTGAGAGATATAAACCATCTTAGGTTGTGGCATATGTTCGAATGTGACATCGTTCCAGTAGTCTTCTACATAAGTCGTTACATCTTCTAATCTCAACTTCCCTTCAATACCTGGAATGGTAATAACTTTATGACCCGTTGCCTCAATCGCACCCGTTTCGTGTACTGCAATATGACCAGAGTCCGCGGCAATAACAGCTTGATGTGGTCGAAGCATTGATGCAATCACCGTCTTATTCGTTTGTGTGCCACCGACTAAGAAGTGAACATCCACATCTCCTACGCATTCTTCTTTGATTAACTCAGCAGCTCTCTTACAATGATCATCCACACCATACCCTGGATGCTGCGCATCATTCGTTGCAATTAAACGTTCCAATATTAATGGATGTCCCCCTGTAGAATAATCATTATCAAATCGAATCATCATTTTTCTCTCCTTTTTGCGGTGTTTTTGGGTGCTATCTCTAGATTTCGCTATTACTTTTATGTTTATTATACTCACTTATCACCTTCATAAAAAATAATAGTCTAGCTTTCTGCTTGGATTCTTATTAATTCAACAATTTCACTTTGACTCAAGTCTTTTGTAATAACGTATTCCTCCTCCACACCTAAAAAGTCTTTATCCAGAAACCATTGGCGCATTTCTATTTCTCCAAAGTCCACACCTTTCTTATATTGGTGTCTTCTTAGCGTTTCTTCTAACGGAATATCAAAATAATATACATACGCATCATTTCTAAACTGTTGAATTAATTCAATCAGCATATTGCCATGCTTACGTCTCGTCAATATGCCTTCAACAATAACATATTTGCAATGCTTCATCCCGAACTCAATCATCGTTCGTATCAATTCCGTTGAAACATTTCCCACTTTTTCTTTTGCTCTCAACATCTCACGTCTTAGCATATCTTGAGATATAACTATGGTTCCTTCACCCAAAACTTCTTGAAGTAACTTTGCTGTCGTCGTCTTACCACACGATGAGTTCCCTCTTAGAATTATCAGTTTAGCCATATACACACCAACTCCTCATAACAAAAATAGTACCCGAGAAATACTCGAGTACTGATTAAATTTTTCACGTGAAACTATATATCCCTTTTTACAACACTTGGCAATTCCATAAACGGTTGAATATCCTGTACATATTCCAATATACCTTGATATTCTCCAGTTTCATCAAACACACCTTTATACGTTACATAAATATATTCATTCCCTTTTTTAAACCACATCGTTACGGTGTCCTGTTTCTTATCTTTAAGCAAACGCATTACTTGCATCATTTTCTTCAAACTTTTCGGCGGATGACAATTCGCAACACTTCTTCCAATTGAAATCGGTGTTCGAATAAACATCATGTCCTGCGATTCAGTAATTTCGTTAAAGTATTTAAATAACCCGTTCTTATCTACAAATGTAATTTCTAAAGGCAGATGATTTAGAATGAGTTCAGCTTCTTTTAGGGTTAAGTATCCTCCACCTATTTTGATGTTTTGATTTTTGTCTTCTGTTTGTTGGTTCTCCTCATATACTCTATCTTGATCTGTCCATACTTCCTTCACTTCTACTGCATATCCGAACGCCTTACTCTCCCGTGCAATTGCTTCAAAGTCTTGTGGTTCAAAGATTTCCTGTATGAATGGGATGAGTATATCTTCTTCATGTAACATCATTACAACCATATCACGATATAGAACATCAAATGACTTTCTAATATGTTTAAATTCAATCTCATCAATACGCTTCAAACGATTTTTAAGTTGATGATACGTCGTGCGAATATCATCATCCAACGCCCAAACTTTTCGATTCAATGTATATACTTGTTTACGCTCTAGAATCGGAAATATCAGCTTTTCTTTACGATTGTAATGGCCATACAGCTTTCCTATTACTGCTAAATCATCTACCACAATCGAAGCATCTTTATCTTGCTCAAGTGTTACTAACTTATTATTTATCTGATCTAACGTCTTTTTAAATAACTTATTCTCGCGTTGTAATATATTTAGCGGATGATTATCGTCTAATGAGATATAAACATTTTGAATCTCCTCATTCATATGTTGATTATAAAGTGCTATCAATTCATGAATCGTTTCGATATCGAACTGACCTTCAGTATAATGAACTTGAATAATTGCTCGCAGAAAATCCACTAATGGTACGTCTTCGAAATACGATAAATCTATTTGCGCTTTATTTTGAATAGCGGTTAATTGTGCTTTAATATGATTTGAATACTCAAAATTTAGCATAGGACACCTCGTTTTATAAGATATATATAATATACATCTTATAACCACAGACATGTCACATTCAGCAAAACCTTCACAAAATCGTCTTACCTTACCATACAAAATCTTGCTTCAATAAACTATAACGATGCATATCTCTAAACTCACCATAAAGTAATACATCTTGTTTATCGATACCCACCAGCTCAAACCCAACTTTCTCTGCTACTTTATTACTTGCTTCATTCTCGATATCCACTTTAATCGTTAGTTTATTTAACCCCAACTGATAAAAGGCAAAGTCACATAGTGTTCTTACCGATTTCGTTGTAATGCCTTGTCCTGTAAAATCCTCTCTTATCCAGTAACCTATTTCTGCTTTCTTATGAACCTGATCAATGGCATGTAAGTCTATTGTTCCAGAAAGTTCACCATTTACAAAAATTAAAAATAATCTACCTGTACCTTGTGCAAATTCAGTTAACATCTTATTAATAAAGGCAGTTTCATTTGCTGGTTCTGTTATCAAATCAATAAACGTTAAATATTCTCTTAAATGTTCGCGATTATTATCAATCAATTGGAACAGTGCTTCAGCATGAAAATACTCCGCCTGTACTAATTCAATACGCTCATCAACTTTAATGGATAATCTGTTCATTATAACGCCTCTTTTCTAATTTTCTAAATTTTGTGATTTTTAATTAGATTAGATTAAATTTACAGTTTCGTCAATATAAAAAATGCCAACCGAAAATGAAAAAAGCCACTCCTTTGAGTGACTTTTTTGTGATAGAAACGTATTTACTCCAAAACGATATTTTATAAGTCATAAGTTTTACCTATCCAATACGTATCATAAATACCTTCATATCTTACTTTAAAATTTTCAATAAACTTCGTATCATGACTAACAATATCGATTACATCATTACTCACATAAATAATTTTATCCGAAGAATAAAATATTATAAATGACTCTCTTTCATTACCACAAACGACATTCGTAATATATTTTATCAATGGTTTAAGTTGGATACCTTTTACGGTTACATTAATGTAATCAACATCTTCTTCACCTACATGAAATACTTCTTTCCAGTTAGTGATTTTAAAATAACGACCTAAATTCGTTTTTTCGGTTTGAATATAATGACCATCGATCACCCTCAATAAAAACTCCATATTAAAACTATCATTAGAATATGTTTCAGTAATAATTTGCTTTATTAAACTACCCTTCATCCTTTCATAACCAAATCGAATTCTGTGCTCATCACTTACCTGGAAATAAGGTGCCGGTTTGTCGATACCAAATTGAATTTCTTTACCTTCTATTATCATTCGTCCTCCTAATAATAAATGTCACTGCATTTGTACTTAGATTAACATCTTTACCTGCGCGTTCTATAACATAATTTAGATATTTAATTTCTTCTTTTACAAAATCAAAGTTACTAAATACTTCATGCACTATCTGTTGGATATCACTTGTCAGCATATTCACTTCAAACTGCGGTACTAATAATTCTCCAGTTTCGATATCTTTTTCTTGAACTTCAGAATTAATAATCAGATAGGCAACACCATTGATTACGAGATGATTTCTTATATCATTTAATACTTTTTTAAATGCCGCTTCATCATTGACATGTTCAAGTGTTGAAACACCAATGATGAAATCATATTCTTTATTGATTTGATAATCTTCAATAGTAGATACAATTCCATTAATTTTATCTTTAACGTTATACGCTTTAGCATTGTCATTAAGTATTTCAATTGCTGATGGTAGTAAATCTATACAATCTACTACTGTGCTATCAACCGCCTTCTGTGCAATAGCGATTGCATTTCTTCCAACCCCACTACCTAAATCCAAAATCTTTAATGGTTTGGTAACATCTAACAATTCAAATGCTCCCATTACGTTTGCGACTGGCTTTCCTATCCAACTACCAGGTTCATATAATTTCGTAGATTTATAAAAAGCATCATGGTATTCAATTTCTGCAGAACGAATCGCATCTATCTTACTCATCCTTCAACAATCCTTTCTCAACACACTTCTCAATAATTTCTTCAGCGAGTTCCCATATTAAAGGTGCATCTTCTTGTATGAATATTTTCTTACGTACGACCTGTGTCTTCGATAAATGGTATGGATTATATCCTTCGTCACTCACTTCATATAAATTAATCAGTGCGATAAGTGCATCGATTACTCTTGCATATTTTGCATCATGATCATCACTTTGCTCAAATGTTGTCCAAAGTTCAATGATTTCCTCTTGTTGTTGATCGTCTAACATTGATACTACTTTCTTGAGTGATTCACGTTCTCTTTCAAATGAATTACTTTTCCCTTCATCATCAAACACCCATGTATCACCTGCATAAATTTCACCTAAATCGTGAACCAATAACATCTTGATCACCAGATTAATATCTACTTGCTCAGGATAGAACTGTTCAAACTGCATCGCAACAAGTGCTGCCTGCCACGAGTGTTCAGCACTATTTTCATACCTGCCATCTAACGTGTCACTTTTCCTCTGGATTGTTTTTAATTTTTCTAATTCCCTGGCAAACTCGTATACTTGATGTATTTTCATAATACGCTCCCGAAATAAATTTTTTATAAATAATAATACAAAAACAAAAAATCCTCTTGTCTAAATTGTACATTAAAGGTAACCTTAAATTACAATTTTAAATACTTACAGGAGGTATAAACCAATGGATAACGGGTTTATTTTTTTAAACGTCTTAATTCTTAGTATTCTCATAGGAATACTTGTATTCATGAACAAGAGACATGTTTCTTTCTCTAAACGTGTCTTCACAGGTATGATTTTAGGGATTTTATTAGGGGTCGGACTTCAATTCGCTTATGGCACTGATTCTAAAGTAACTTTAGGTACGCTAGATTGGTACAGTATTGTCGGTAGTGGTTACGTTCAGCTATTAATGTTAATTGTTGTGCCACTTGTAATGGTATCTATCATTCGTTCTATCATTAATTTAAATACTACAGATCAACTTGGTAAGATGGCCAGCTGGGTAATCGGAATATTGATTACTACAACTTTAATTGCAGCAATAATCGGTATCGCATCAGCGTTATTATTTGATTTAAACGCAGAAGATATTAGCATTGGTCAAGATGAAAAGACACGTGGTACTGAAATTCAAGAACGTTACGATACGATGGAACAAAAGACAATGCCACAACGTATCGTCAATTTTATTCCGAGCAATATATTTATGGATATGACAGGTGCAAGACCTACTTCAACAATCGCTGTCGTTATCTTCTCATTCTTAGTTGGCATTGCAGTACTTGGGGTTCGAAGAAAACAACCGGAACATGCTGCTATGTTTACAAACATGGTTGATGCTGTATTTGCTGTTGTAATGCGACTTGTGACAATCATCTTACGCTTAACACCTTACGGGGTACTTGCATTAATGGCAAATATGATTGCAAGTACAAACTTCGCGGGTATAGTCGAACTTGGTAAATTCGTATTAGCATCTTATGTTGCTTTAGGAACAATGTTCATCATTCATTTACTTATCATTACATTAACTGGTTTAAATCCAATTCAATATTTAAAAAAGGTTTTCCCAACATTAGCATTTGCTTTCACATCTCGTTCTAGTGCTGGAACAATTCCTTTAAATATCGCTGCACAAAAAAATGCTTTAGGTGTTGATGATGCAACAGCTAATATGTCAGCATCATTTGGTGCGACGATGGGTCAAAACGGTTGTACCGGTATCTATCCTGCAATGCTTGCAGTAATGATTGCACCAACCGCTGGTATCAATCCACTTTCACCTGAATTTATCGTTCAATTAGCGATTATCACAGCGATTAGTTCATTCGGTGTGGCTGGGGTCGGTGGTGGTGCAACATTTGCTGCTATCATCGTTCTATCATCAATGGGATTACCAATTGCACTTGCAGGTGTATTAATCACAGTTGAACCATTAATTGATATGGGACGTACTGCGCTTAATGTAAATGGTAGTATGCTATCAGGTACGCTGACTTCTAAATTATTAGGATCATTTAATAAAGAGATATTTAATGATAAATACGCTGTAGTCGAAAATACTGACGTATAAACAAAAAGCAATCCGTGATACACTACGGATTGCTTTTTGTTTTCTTTTTGTTTTCCTTTTATTTATCTGAATATTTCTGATACGATAATATCAACTAATATTTTACAGAAAGTTGGAATCGTATGCCGCTGTGGGGAACTTATACACTTATTGCACTTGGAACGATACTTTTAGGTGTTGTTCTAGCGATAAACGACAAGATCAGACGTAACAAAAAAATAAAAAAACTTTGGGAGAATCAATCCATTCTTAATCGTCCTAAAGGTAATCATATTCACTATCATCAGTATTTTGATAATATTAAAGAGATCTCACCAAACTATATCGATGATGTCACATGGAATGACCTTGACTTAATACGTATATTCCATAAGATGAACTATAACTTTACTACAGTGGGTGAAGAATATACATATACTGCTTTAAGAAATATACCTAATCATTTAACAAATGAAGCTTTAGTCCAGAGAATAACTAATGATAAGGTACTAAGAGAGAAGATATCTTTTATTCTCGCAGACTTAGGAAGAAGTACCAACAATAATGCGAGCCGCTTTGCATTTAAAAATAAGGGATATGAACGTTATAATCCATGGATGATACTGATTAGCTTATTACCTATCCTAAGTTTATTTTCATTTAATTTCGGTTTGAGTATTGGTATTTTTACAGTTATTTTCTCAATCGGAATTGTTATGTCTTTATCTCTAAGCTTCAAATCTAAATCAGAGTTAATCTACAGTGATTTATTTTATGCAGTCAAAATAATTGATACTGCAAATGAGTTATTAAAACTCAAGCAAAGCCATGAAACAGTCAATCTACCTAAAATCCGTTCAATAAAATTGTTAAGTTATTTAATGCTCAGTGATGATAATAATGAGGCAAATATTGCGCTTCAACTCATAAATGCTATCAAAATGTTATTCATGACAGACTATCATATATACCACTATGCACTGCGCATTCTAAGAAAGAATCAAGATTCATTCTCAGAATATTATCAAGTCGTTGGGCAATACGATTTGAGTTACAGCGTTGCAATGTATCGCCAAACTTTGCCGTATTACGCATTGCCAGAAATCGGACCACTACATACTGAAGAAATTTATCATCCCCTTCTCACACACCCTGTTGCGAATGATTATACGCATCATAACAGTGTGTTACTCACTGGATCAAACGCTTCAGGTAAATCAACATTTATGAAGACTATTGCGCTGAATATTGTACTCGCACAAGCTATCAATACAACTACAAGTGAATTATTTCATTATCAGCCCGGTAGTGTGTTAACGTCGATGAATTTAGAAGATAGTTTAGCCAAAGGAGATAGTTATTTCATCGCTGAAATTAAATCGATTAAACGTATTATACATGCAATCGAACACTATCCTGTAACTTATATATTTATTGACGAGATTCTTCGAGGAACAAACACGAAAGAAAGAATAGCATCTGCGACTGCTATTTTAAATCATATTAATAACAATATGAACACAACATTATTTGCCGCAACACATGACATTGAATTAACTAAAATTTTGAAAGACACATTTGATTTCTATTACTTCAGAGAACACCTTACAGAAGATAATGAGATTGAATTTGATTACACGATTAGAAAAGGCATTACAACAACATCAAATGCCATTGAACTTATGAGAATCCATGAATATCCACATCAAATTTATCATGATGCAAAAGAACAACTATTGTCACTTAAACAGCTCAATGCATAAAACAATGAATGTACAATAACAACACTTTAAATCTTAAACCCGAATGGATGATAGCAGATATGATTATCTGTTATAAAAAATAAGTAACGTCATTTCAACAGCTCACACATGCGTTTTGTGTGGGCTGTTAACGTTTTTATCAAATGTGACAAATCTATGATAGATACAGCTATCCCCTTTACATTAGTACAGATTGAGCGTATCTTAATATGTGAAGGAATTCACGTTAAATATACGAAAAGAGATGATTCTAATGTTTGGCATATCAATCGCCGGGCTTATACTCCGCTTTATTATTGGTGGAATCGCTGTAACAGCCGCTTCTATCATTGCCGGTAAAGTAGGTGGTAAACTCGGCGGCATTATCGCAACGATGCCTGCTGTATTCTTAGCAGCGCTTCTTTCACTATCCGTTGATCACAAAGGTAGTGACCTTATCACAGCTTCTATCAACTTAAGTCATGGTGCTGTAATGGGTATTACAAGTTGCATCTTCACAGTCGCTTTAACTTCTATCTACGTCACAAAACATGGTTTCAAAAAAGGAGCAGCATTTTCAGTAGGTTGCTGGTTTCTTATCTCATGTGCACTATTTGCTTTAAAAAACATTTAAAAAGGAAGTCCTCATTTATGAAGCCCAAAATATTATTACTTAAATTTCTAATCGGTGGATCTACCGTCGCATTCAGCTATATTGTTTCATGTGTTATTCCATGGAAAGATTTCGGTGGTATTTTCGCAACATTCCCTGCTGTATTCTTATTATCAATGGTTATTGCTGGTTTCGAATATGGCGATGAATTAGCAAGTCACGTGTGTCGTGGTGCTATTTTTGGTATGACAGGTTGTCTTTGCTGCATTCTTGCAACATGGGGGATGCTTAATTTGACTGCTAACTGGCCAATCAGCATCGTTATCGGATTACTTACTTGGTTTGTCAGTGCATTATCTATTTCAACGCTTGTAGCGAAAGTTACGGAAATGTCACATAAACCTGTAACGAAACATGTATCTGTTCATAAATAAAATAAATGCAATGCATCTTTTGGTGCATTGCATTTATTTTATTACCAACTTATCTTCACCAAATATGTGAATATGCTTTATATCAACGGTTAGATATATCTTTTCTTCAAAGTTTACTTTTCTGTCATTACAATATAATTTTATCATGTGCTGATTGCTGTCCAATACTGTCAACAGTGTATCTTTGCCATTCATTTCTATTCTTCTCACAATTACTGGATAACCTGTATTCGAAATCATGAAATGTTCAGGACGTACACCTAGTATTTGATTTTCATTGATAATTAATTTTGAATTCAACTTCTGTAAATCGTCTTGTACCCCTTGAATTAAATTCATCGGAGGATTACCGATAAATGATGCCACAAATGTATTTTTAGGATGATGATATATATCTCCAGGTGTATCATATTGCATCATGCGCCCTTTATTCATCATTATGATGCGATCACTCATCATCAATGCTTCCTCTTGGTTATGTGTTACAAATAGCGTTGTGATATTTAATCGTTGTTGTAACGCCTTGATATCCTCACGCATCGCATTGCTCAGTTTGGTATCTAAATTAGAGAGTGGTTCGTCCAACAATAGTATTTCCGGTTCTCTTACAATCGCTCGTGCTATTGCTACACGTTGCTGTTGTCCTCCTGATAATGCTTTAGGCAAGCGATGGAGTAAATCATCTATCCTGGTAAGTCTAGCAACATTTTTTACTTTCTCTTGTATCTTATTTTTTGGTATTTTCTTCATTTTAAGTGGAAAAGCAATATTATCAAATATCGTCATATGTGGATATAATGCATAGTCTTGAAATACCATCCCCACATTGCGGGCGTTAGGTTTAGTGTATGTCATATCTTTTCCGTTAATAATAATCTGACCTTCTTGTGGTGTTAATAATCCAGCAATCATCATTAAAGTCGTACTCTTCCCACACCCCGACGGTCCAAGAATACTCACAAATTCACCATTATTAATTGTGAGACTTAAATTTTCGACTGCAGTTGTTTCTTTAAATTGCATCGTCACATTTTTAAATTCAATCATCGTGCATTCCCCACTTCGTATTCAAGTTACTTCAAGCATATCAATTTAAATGAATGCAGTTAATTTTCTTTCATTTATTCTCAATTCATCCCTTCAACAAACAAAAAGTATCACACACTAATCATAGTGTGTGACACTTCTCATTATATGGTTAAACAACATCGTAACCTTGATCTTCAATGGCTGCTTTCATTGCATCTACAGTTACTGTTTCTTCATGTTCAACTGTAACGTTCGCCGCTTCTAAATCTACTGCTGCTGATTGAACACCTTCAAGTTCACTCACAGCACCTTCTACTGCTTGCTTACAATGATTACATGTCATACCTTCAACTTTAAGAATTGTTTCCATCATTCAACACTCCTCTATATTATAATTTATTTTATTTTAACAGTTTTCAGTCTTAAGGCGTTACTCACAACACTTACAGATGATAGTGCCATTGCAGCACCTGCAATCCACGGTGCGAGTAGTCCCAAGGCTGCAACTGGTATTCCGAGTATATTATAACCAAAAGCAAAGCCTAAATTTTGTTTTATATTACGTATTGTTGCGTGACTGATCTTGATTGCTTCAGGTATCAACATTAATTCTCCACCAAGGATCGTCACATCCGCTGCTTCAATCGCAACCTCTGTTCCTGTGCCAATGGCGATTCCGATATCAGCAAGTGCTAGTGCTGGCGCATCATTTATACCATCACCAACCATCGCCACTTTTCTACCTCGAGCTTGAAGTGTTTTGATGGTATCGGCTTTATCTTCTGGTAATACTTCTGCTATAACTTCTGTAATACCCACTGATTTCGCAATTGCATTTGCTGTCACTTGATTATCGCCTGTCAACATAACCACATTGATATTCATAGCTTGTAGTTCCTGAATCGCTTGTTTAGCCGTAGGTTTTACCGTATCTTGCACTGCAACAATACCGCGTAATTTATTATCAATTGCAATCAGCATTGCTGTTTTACCTTCTATTTCAAATGCTTCCATTTGTGCTATTGCATCTTGTATATCCACTGTATTATCTGTCATTAACTTGCGATTACCAATAATCACTTGTTGATCTTTGATAACTGTTTCAATACCATGCCCTGGTATTGCATTAAATTGCGTTGTTTCTAATAATTCTATATTTTTTTCTTTTGCATATTTTACGATTGCGGTTGCTAATGGATGTTCAGAAGCTTGTTCACTACTTGCAAGATATTGTAGTGTTAATTCATCGCCTGTAAAATCAGTTACTTCAGGTTCACCTTTTGTAATCGTACCTGTTTTATCCAATACAATCGTATCAATTTCATGTGTTCTTTCTAAGTGTTCTCCGCCTTTAAAGAGAATTCCTGCTTCAGCTGCACGTCCGGTACCAACCATAATAGAGGTTGGTGTCGCAAGTCCTAATGCACACGGACAAGCGATGACCAGTACCGCAATCGCGGCAATGAGTGCGGGTTCAAACTGACCTAGTGTTACAAAAATCATCCATATCGCAAATGTAATAATCGCAATACCAATCACTACTGGTACGAAATAACCTGCAATCACATCTGCCAAACGCTGTATTGGTGCTTTTGATCCTTGCGCTTGTTCTACAATTTTAACTATGGATTGTAGCGTTGTGTCACGCCCCACTTTTGTAGCGCTGATTTGAATGCTACCATTCTTATTTATTGTTGCACCGATTACTTTGTCCTCGACTGACTTTTCAACTGGAATAGATTCTCCTGTTAACATCGACTCATCAATTGAAGTATGTCCTTTAACAATCACACCATCTACTGGCACTTTCTCGCCCGGTTTAATGACGAGCATATCACCAACAACTACATCTTCTACAGGTAGCATTATTTCAATATTATCTCTTATGACTCTTGCTTCTTTTGCTTGCAGATTTAATAGTGATGATAATGCATTTGTCGTTTGAGATTTCGCACGTGCCTCTAAATACTTACCAAATAAAATCAATGTAATTAGAACTGCACTTGTTTCAAAATAAAGGTGTGGCATATAATCAGGGTTATTAATTGTCTTTATTCCTTCATACACACTATAGAAGAATGCTGCACTCGTACCCAATGCAACAAGTACGTCCATATTTGCACCACCACTGCGTAAATTCTTATATGCACCTACGTAAAACTGCCAGCCAATGATAAATTGGACAGGGAACGCAAATACGAATTGGAACCAAGGATTCATAAAGATATGTGGCAAATGAATGCCGAATAAATGCGTCAGCATTGTCAGTAATAATGGCACAGATAATAATGCTGAAATCATTAGTTTATATTTCTTTTTCTTAAGTGCATTAGATTTCGTTGAACCTTTATCGTCTTTCTCGTGTTTCACAGTTGCATCATAACCTAATTTACGAATACGTGCGATAATATCCTGTACGTCCATATTTCCCGGATAATAATCAATCGATGCTTCTTCTGTTGTGAGATTTACAATAGCATTCTTAATTTCCGGCTGTTTATTCAGTACTTTTTCAATTCTTGATGAACATGCCGCACAAGTCATACCCATAACATCCAGTTCAATATGTTCAGTCTTAACTTTATAGCCTAACTTATCAATTTTTTGCGAGATATATTCAATACTTACTTTCTTACTATCATATTGAACACTAGCTTTTTCCGTCGTTAAATTGACTTTAGCATTTACACCCTCCATTTTATTAAGCACTTTCTCAATTCGCGTAGAACAAGCGGCACATGTCATACCCTCTATGGGTAACGTAATTTCTTTCATTTTGTCACCTACTTTCCAAATTGACGAAGGACCTTCATTAACTCTTCAATAGAAGCTTCACCTTCACCCTTTTTAATTGCATCGCTGACACAATGATTCATATGTCGTTCAGTAACTGAAAAACCAACTTGTTTCAATGCAGATTCAATGGCGCTGATTTGAATTAATATATCCACACAATAGCGATCTTCTTCTATCATTTTTTGAATACCACGAACCTGACCTTCGATGCGCTTTAACCGTTTAAGCATTTTATCTTTTTCTTCACTTGATCGTGGTGTTACCGGATGTTGATGTCCCATATTTTCACCTCTCCTTATACCCCTAATAGGTATATCGTTTGATTCCATTTTATACCCTTATAGGGTATGTGTCAATGAATAGTTAACCCTTTTTATCATCACGTTCTATGTTTAAATAATAAAATAATGGCAATAATTTATATATAATAAAGGAGGCGCTAATGATGTATGAAAATAATGAAAATCAATTGAACGATAGTGTGTTAAGCCATGGCCTGGACCATACTACTGAGCGTTATGGAAGTGCTGATGAATTAGACCCGGCAACATTATCAGATGATAAAGGAAATATCCCTGGAACAACAGGCACAATAATTCCTACGGAAAATCCCGACATTGGTGAGCGAGATAATGAGCTTGATCAGGGATTACAATACACCGAACAAAG
The DNA here is from genome assembly GCF_021366795.1 of Macrococcoides caseolyticum. Classification (GTDB taxonomy): domain Bacteria; phylum Bacillota; class Bacilli; order Staphylococcales; family Staphylococcaceae; genus Macrococcoides; species Macrococcoides caseolyticus_A. Next base: position 80,261 of record NZ_JAHCPS010000007.1, read on the forward strand.
ATTTAACACACCTGAAGAAAGTGATCCTCATTACCAGGCGAAACAATCTGATGATATAAAATAGTACTTCATATCACTATAAAAAGGCTGAACATCCTGTCATCAAACAGTGTTCAGCCTTTTACATTGCAATTGGTTACTTAAGATATCATTATTTATCTGATACCTTTGTGTACGTGATATCCTCTCCTTTATTTGTCGGTTCTTTAAATTGACTTAAATCATTCACTTTAACAGCTACCGAACCTTGTGGTCTTAAACTCGCTGGTACTCGATCAGCAATCGGTGTTCTTAGATTTTGGAATGCATCCTCATCCCCTAAACTATATTTTCCTGATTTCTCATGTTTGAGTAAAGCTACTCGGAAATCCGTCATAAACTGACCAACAGATTTTGTTGGATCCACGTATTTATGAATCGCATGTTGTAATGCATCATACGGCGTTCCTTGATAATTAAGAATTTCTTTATAAATTTCATCATGATTACTTGCCTGTTCATTCAAATACTGACCAAATAAATAAGATAATGAATAGTTAGAAAGTGTATCTCCATTTCTAGACCAAATCGTTAAAGAATGGCCATTTTGAATATAACTTGAATTGTTATAATAATCAATTCGATCTTCAATAGGACCAGAATAAATATGCTCAGCTGCCATTGAGAATGCCTCATTTAAATATGTTTCCATCATACGATTCTGTTTTAAATATTGAGAATTAAAGTTCACCATATGTTGGAATTCGTGTGCTAAAGTTGAATAAATACGTTCTACTTCTCTTGGCGTATTTGTACCTAAGTTCGGGTCATATCCCATAGAAGGATAAGTATCCATGTAGAAGATTTCACCTTTATTTGATCCTGGTTCATTCAATAAATCAGTACCATCAAAGTAACCACCGATATAGCCATAAGATGAGACACCAAAGCCATCTTTAATATCAAATAACAAAATGTTTACTTTTCCATTTCCATCTAAATCTGATTCTTCACCAAAGTTCTGATGAATTAATGGTGCAATGTTCTCATCAAATTCTTTACCGACTTTCGCAGCATCAGCTCTTGATACTTTCGGATCAGCAACCCATACATAGGCCTTAGTTCCTTTATATTCTAATGATGCGGTTGTTTTTTCCTGTACCTCACGACCGCCACTCATGTTAATCGTCGTAAATGATTTCTTATCACCTAAATTGTAATTGGCAATATAACGAAGTGGACTTTGGCTTTTAGAAATTTTTGATGCATCGGATAATGCATCTGTTATTTCAAATGGACGGTCAATCATAAATGGTTTCTTTGGGGCAATCAATTTCATATCACGTTGAACAATAGATTCTAGTCGATTAAACCCAGTCGGTTGCGCATCAGCATAGCTATCTGATACGCGTTCATTATTCACAATTACAGTACCAGAACCTGTTTGCGGTTCTTCAGAAGTTGGTTCTTCCGTTGTTGGCTCTTCTGTTGTTGGCTCTTCAGAAGTTGGCTCTTCAGAAGTTGGTTCTTCCGGTAAATCAGTAATCGAAGGCGCAGCAATTTTAACGAACTGCGTATTTCTCGTAAAATGATCTTCTTGGTTTGAAGCACTAAAATCAATATAAATATAGCCATCATTATCTTTTAATTCGCTTGCATCGATTTCATAAACCAATGAAGTTGAGTTTTGGTATTTTATATTATCAGTAAATTTATTTACTTCTTTTAGTTCACCATGATTAACCCAAAGCTTTGCATTGAAAAACCCTTCTTTAATGATTGAGCGCGAACTATAATCAAAGGTTATGACCACTTTATCTCCTGTTACTTTTGCACCCTTATATGTCACATTATGACGTTCATAAAGACCGTCGCGCACTACAATACTTCTACCTTCGGTTAACGTTTGATAATCCGAAACAGCACTTCTCTCCACCGTTATTGCTTCAGCAAAGTTTGATGAAATTAATGTAGATGTCAAAATAGATGACACTAATAAAGCACTACCAATAGTCTTTGAAAGTTTCTTCATTTGTTTTCTCCCTTGAAATTATTTTTTAATAATTTGCAAATTACAAACTCATTATATTAAAAGGATTTTAGAATTGTAAACACTTTTTTAACATTTTATTTATGCCATCTTTTTCATCCTTTTATATTGAAGTCAACTTAATTTTATTTCATTAATATACCATTGCGACATCCCGTAAAGTTTTATAAAATTCTTTTAAAACCTTTAAATACGAGCATTCAATAAGTATAAGCATCTGAAAGTATTTTGTGAATATTTTGTGAACATATTTAAAGGCCACTAACATTTTGTTAACTTTTTTGTCGGTTGATAAGTTAACAAAATATTGATTATATTTTTTATAAAAAAATCAACGCAACGGAAAACATTCCATTGCGTTGATTTTATGTCTACTTTACGATGAGTACTGGAATTTTAACTTCTTTCACTACTTTATGACTAACACTCCCCATGACCATTTCCTGAATTGCATTTAAACCACGCGAACCCATCACAAGCATGTCATAGACTGTTGAATTGCCAACTTTTATAATCGTCTCTTTTGGCACACCATGTTCTATACGTACATCAAAATTCACATGATGCCTTTCATATAAATGAATAATTTCTTGAATCAATGCTTTTCTTTGTTCAATGCTACTCGTATGACTATGTAACACTGCATCTTTCGAATCTTCATGTGAAATGACACTAAGCAATGTATATTGTTGTGCTTGTAACTTTAGTGCTTCTTCTGCTGCTCTTACACTGTTCTTTGAACCGTCAACTGCTACGATAACAGATTGATACATATTTACACCCCTTTTGGTTGTTTAATATAGTCATTTCTATTAAATATAAAATTGATTATGCTACCCACTATTACGCCAATTGCTAAATTGTGTGTTGCAAGGACTAAACTAATTGTAACAAGTACGACAATAACGTCAGTTACTTTGGCGTGACGCAAGAATTTAAAGCTTCCCCAGTCAAATGTACTAAAAGAGACAACCACCATGATACCCGCCAATATAGCCATTGGAATTTGTACGACGTAATGACCTAATACAATGATTAAGAACATCAAAAAACTACCTGCTACAAGTGAGGACAATCGTGTTGTACCACCTGACTTTAAATTCATTACAGATTGTCCAATCATCGCACATCCACCAATACCACCAAATAATCCTGCCACAATATTAGCAATACCTTGTCCACGTGATTCAATATTTTTATTACTTTCTGTTTCTAATGCATCATCTACAATCTTCGCTGTCAGTAAACTTTCAACTAATCCAACAACAGCCATCGATAAACTATATGGCAATATAACCAATAAAGTTTCTAGATTAAAAGGTACATTTGGAATAAAGAAATATGGTAAAGTACCTTTAATTTCTCCGAGATCACCAACAGTTCTAACATCGGCATTTGTCATTATAGAGATAATCGTTAATAATAGCACTGCAATGAGTGGCGCTGGCATCTTCGTAAAGTATTTCGGTATGATATAAACGATTGCAATTGTAACAATCGAAAATACATAAGTAACACCTGTCAGCCCGAATATATGCTGTAATTGCGAACTAAATATTAAAATTGCTAGAGCGTCAACAAAGCCCATCATAACTGTATTTGGAATGTATTTAAGCAATTTACCGACTTTAAGCATACCAAACATCACTTGAATGATACCCATTAAAATTGTTGCTGCAAGTAAATAATCGACCCCATGGGTTTTAACAAGAGGGAATACCAATAATGCAATTGCACCAGCTGCTGCTGATATCATCGCAGAACGTCCTCCAGTAAAAGCAATCGTCACCGCAATAATAAATGATGCATATAACCCGACCATAGGGTCTACTCCAGCAATAACACTAAATGCAATAACCTCAGGAATTAAAGCAAGAGATACAACAATACCCGCTAATATATTTTGAAATGGTTTATCCAGCCATTCTCGTTGGATATATTGATTCATAAAGACCTCCCAATTTATACTAACTAAAATATAACCATACAACATCTATTGTAGGAGGACAATAAAAAATGACTATATATTTAATATAGTCATCGGAAATTATATAATGTTTTTTCATCAATCACTTTAATCAGTTTATTATCTCTTTCAATGATTTTTCTATTTTCTAATAACTTAAATTTCCTGGAGATTGTTTCAGGACTTGTGCCTAAAAATGCTGCAAGTTCCTTCATCTTCATCGGTATTTCAATGTAAGCTGATGCTGATGCTTTATGAAGATATGACAAGTATAATGCTAACCGTTCTTCAATCTTTTCCATCGTTAAAAATTGGGTTTGTTTTTCTAGTTCTTCCATCTTCATCGCATTAATCGTAAGTAATTTAAGTGTTATTTTCGGATACTGTAAAAGTAAATCACGAAAATCACTTTGTTTTACTACACACACTTCCGTATCAGAGATTGCTTCGCCATATAAATTTTCATTGTTCACACCCAAAACAAAACTTTCTCCTTCAAAATCTCCTACTTCTGCTATGCGCAAAAGTTGTTCTTTACCATTCGCGGATAATCGATAGACTTTCATCGCACCTTTTGCAATCAATGATAATTGTGGCTCTGTTTCGGGTGAAAAGATGATATTCCCTTTTTTAAAGTGCTGATGTGTGACTAACTTATTGATGATTTTCTGCTCTTCAAATGATAAGTGGTTAAATAATGGCACTCGATCAACACATAAATGATGATGACACTTCATCTTTTCACCTCCTTTACTGTCATGTTTAAAATAACATATGTTTATTTCACCTTTGAACTAATTACTTCATAACCCATATTTTGAATTGCTGAATGGATTGCCTCGATTTCAGTTGTCTGTTCATCAAAATCTACTTTTACTTTACTCGCATTAAACATTATCTTTACAGAATCTTTTATTACTCCTGGTACACTTTTAACTGCCCCTTCTATCTTTTGAATACATGATGGACAAGACAATGTTTCTAGTTGAATTTTTGCTTTCATATCCGTTCACTCCTTTATATGATTTAATACTATTATATCGCCTTTTGCTTATTATTAACTTGATAGCTATCAAGTTTGGTATTATTTCGATAGCGCATTAATCGCATACCATTTAATATAACAACGATAATGCTCGCTTCATGCACCAACATTCCAATTGCCATATTCATCCATTCAGCGAATATTAAACTTAACAATAATACTAATACAACTCCGAGTGCGATAATGATATTCTGCTTCATATTATTGGATATCTTTTTAGTTAACCCATGAGCATAGGATAATTGCTCCATTGCAGAATGCATCAATACGACATCTGAAGTTTCAATTGCTACATCTGTTCCGCCGCCCATCGCAATACCAATATTTGCAGTTGCTAGTGACGGACTGTCATTGATACCATCTCCTACAAATGCAACGCTTTCTCCTTTATCTTGTAACATCTTTATATATTCAGCTTTATCTTCAGGTAACATCCCACCCAATGCAATATCAATCGGTAGTTGCTCAGCTACACGATTCACTGTTCCTTGATTATCTCCCGATAATATGACTAAATTTTTGACACCTTGTTGTTTAAGCTGATATAAACTTTGTTGAACGTTATGTCTTAATTGATCTTGAATACCTATAATTATCTTCAGTTCCTGGTTAATGGCCATAAGTACGATAGACTGTCCAGATTCAATTAATTTATTTATTCTTTCACGATTATTATTATTGATTTCAACATCATAATTATGCATTAAACTTAAATTTCCTAGAATAATTTTCTTATCGCCGCTATAAGCCACAATACCTTTTCCTTTAATTACATCAATTTTATCAAAACGAACTATTTTCTGACTTCCGATATCATTTAAAATTGCTTTTGCGAGTGGATGATTCGACTCATGTTCAATGCTATAAAGATAAGATAATGTAAGTTTCTCATCTTCTCCTATAATTTCCTTATAGGCAACTGTTGGATTTCCTTCAGTTAAAGTACCTGTTTTATCGAAAACAATTGTATCTACTTTACTAAAGTCGTTTATCATTTCACTGCCTTTCAGAAGTACACCATGTTTGGCTCCATTTCCAATACCGGTTACATTTGATACGGGTACACCAATTACTAATGCGCCTGGACAACCGAGCACCAGAATCGTAATCGCCAATGCGATATCTTTTGTAAAAATACCAACAATTACGGCCAGCAACAGTACTAACGGCGTGTAATATTTTGAAAAACGGTCAATGAATTTTTCTGCTGCTGATTTTGAATCTTGTGCTTCTTCAACAAGTTCAATGATTTTACCGAATAATGTATCTTCTCCAACTGTCTCAGTTTGAATACGAATGGTTCCATTCTCAACTATTGTTCCAGCGTATACTTTATCATTTAAGCTCTTCTGAACCCATTTTGATTCACCTGTAATACTTGCTTCATTCACTGCACCGCTTCCATAAATTACATGCCCATCTACCGGCACTTTATCTCCCGTCTTTACTAACAAGATGTCATTAGTTGAGACATCATCAATATCCACAGTTTCAGTCTTGCCATCATCTCGTACGACTACTGCTCTTTCAGGCACAAGGGAAACGAGAGATTGAATAGCTGATCTAGTCTTTTTTAACGTACGCTTTTCTAAATAAGCACCAAGTAAAAATAGAAATGATACAATTGCCGCTTCCTCAAAATTCTTGATTATTAATGCACCTATTACAGCTATAGTGACAAGCACATCTATACTTATCACTTTGACACGTATAGATTGATATCCTTGTATCAAAATTGGTGATACAGCAAGAATCGATGCTAAACCTAGTAATATTTCAGAAATTAATTGAACTTTAAGCACAAATTCTGTTATCAATCCAACAACAATTAATATACCGCACAATACCATAATGTAATCTTTACTTTTCATAATGAAACGTTGCATTTTAATTACCTCCTATTCTTACTTATAATGTAACAAGTTTCACAATGTTAAACATTGATAGGTATCAAGAAAAGAGAGTGTGTCTATTGACACACCCTCTTTAAATAATATTTATCCCAGCACTTGCGCATACTGTGCTTGTTGCAGGTTATAGTATTTTCCTTTCAGATTAATGAGTTCATCATGACTGCCCATCTCTACTATTTGGCCGTCTTCAATATAAAAGATACGATCTACATCTCTTATCGTTGAAAGTCGATGTGCTATGGTTAATGTCGTTCTTCCTTCAGACAATTGTTTAAATGCTGATTGTATTCGATTCTCAGTTTCAACATCTAAAGCACTTGTCGCCTCGTCAAGAATAATAATTTCCGGATTCTTTAAGAACATGCGTGCAATGGACACACGTTGTTTCTGACCACCTGAAAGTTTTGTTCCACGTTCACCAACGATTGTATGGATCCCTTCCGGAAGCGTATCGATAAATGGTTTTAGTTGCGCTTTAGTGATTGCATCCACAATCTCTTCATCGGTAGCATCTAGATTTCCATAGGCAATGTTGTCTCTTAATGTACCACTGAACAAGAACACATCTTGTTGTACAAGCCCAATTTTGCTGCGTAAAGACTCAAGTGTCATCTGTTTAATGTTTACATTATTAATTGTGATACGTCCATCAACTGGATCGTAAAATCTCGGTAACATCGAACAAATCGTCGTTTTACCACCACCACTCGGTCCAACTAAAGCAATCTTTTCACCACGATTTATTGTAAACGATAAATCGTCAAGTATTGTTTTATCACCATATTTGAATGTTACGTTTTCGTATGAAATCACTTGAGGTATGTCTTCAAACGTAATCGCATTCGGCGCATCTTTAATATCTGTTGTTGTCTTCATTAACTCCTGAAAGTTATTAAATCCTGCAATCCCTTTTGGAAACAATTCAATAATTAAGTTAATCGATTGAAGCGGCTTAAATAATATATCTGTAATCATAATAAAGGCTACAAATTCTCCATAACTCATCGCGTTATTCAATACGAAATAACATCCAAGAATCAATACAATAATCAATGTAAATTTCTGTGCCAGATAACCAATAGAACTATTCCATGACATAAAGTTATATGCTTTTAATTTCGTTGCACGGAAATCTTCGTTTGTCTGCAGAAAACGTCTCTCTTCAAAGCGTTCGTTAGTAAATGCCTGTACAAGACGAATACCGCCGATACTTTCACTGATAACATCATTAAATTGAGATACGTTGCCAAATAATCTGCGGAATTGTGTTGTCATCTTTTTGTTGAAATAAATTGTTAATATAAATATTATCGGTACGATACAGAATGTAATAAGCGCAAGCTTCACATCAATCGTGAGCATAATGAGAAGTGCCCCAATAACAGTCATTACAGCAACAAACACTTCCTCTGGGCCATGATGTGCAAGTTCCCCGATATCCATCAAATCATTTGTGAGCCTACCGATAAGTTTCCCCGTCTTATTATTATCGAAGAATCCGAAATTTAATCGCTGAAGATGACGATAAAGCTCATTACGAATATCACGCTCTATATTTGTCCCAAGTTTATGTCCCCAATACGTGACGATAAACTTAAGTATTGTAACAAAGGTAAACACAAGAAACAGCCCGATTGCACCAAGCACAATCATATCCCAGTCTTTTGTCGGTAACAGCTTATCGATGAAAAGACTCGTAATCAGCGGAAATACAAGTTCTAAAACGCCAACAAACACTGCAGAACCGAAATCCAGCATAAACAGTCCTTTATATGGTTTGTAATATTGAAAAAATGATTTCATCTTTTTCGCTCCCTATTTAAAAATCAATTAAACAACACATTTTATATCATATACAAAAACCATTGCGTATTGCTACAAATCAAAGTCATTTTATACATGTTATATCAAATGTTTATAAAATTAATTGTTACAAAAATGCATATCACAACCATAAAATTTTGATTTAATTTATAATAGGATAATATACATACTCTTATATGTAATTTCATAGCGAAATGAGGAAAACAAATGTTCTTAGCCTGGAAGGAAATCATGCATAACAAACTCAAGTTCTCACTCATAATCGGTGTACTTGTATTAATTTCATATTTATTATTTTTAATTTCCGGACTATCCAATGGTTTAATGGGGATGAACCGAGAAGCCATCGATAAATGGAATCCGGATGCAATTGTCGTAACGAAAGAATCTAACAGAAACTTAGCACAATCTTTAATGGAGAAAGATGCATTGAATGATAAGTTTGAAAAGATCGCGCCTATTAAGAATCTTGCAGTCATCATCGCAAAAGGTGATAAGAAGCAAAATACATTACTATTTGGTATAGATAAAGATACTTTTATCAATCCCAACATTACAGAAGGTCAGTCCTTTAACGATGATTACGAAGTGGTTGCGAACGATGGATTAAAACAAAAAGGCTTTAAACTCGGAGATACTGTGGATATTGCTGGTAGTGATGAAGATTTAAAGATTGTTGGATTTACCAATAACGCAAAATATAATGCAGCGAATGTGTTATACAGTAATAATACAACTGCAGACAAACTTTCTATGAACCGTTTGAAAGATAAAGCGAATGCATTTTTAATTAAAGATTCGAATTATAAAGCACAAAAAATCGATAGTGACTTTGAAGCAATTGATAAAGAAACATTTATTACAAAATTACCGGGTTACACAGAACAAAAGTTGACACTAGATGTCATGAGTTATTTTTTATTTACGATTGCAACATTTATTATCGGGATATTCCTTTATATCTTAACGATTCAAAAAGCACCTGTATTTGGTCTACTTAAAGCACAAGGAATTAGCAACGGCTTCTTAGCGCGCTCATTAATCATCCAGACATTCATCTTATCAGTTATCGCTGTCCTCATTGCACTGATACTTACTATAATCACTGCTAACATCATACCTGATGTTGTACCAATAAAGTTTGTATGGTCAATGATTGGAATTTATGCCGGCGTTATTATATTAACAGCGATTATCGGTGGATTATTCTCTATCCGTTCAATACAAAAAGTAGATCCATTAAAAACGATAGGATAAGGTGATATTATGGTATTAACATTAAAAGAAGTTAACAAATCATTTGGTAAAGACCAAACTTATGTCGAAGCATTAAAACCCGTTGATTTCCATATCGATGCAGGAGAAATGGTAGCTGTGATTGGTCCATCAGGTTCAGGTAAAAGTACATTCTTAACTATTGCGGGACTGCTTCAACAACCATCAAACGGGACAATAATAATCGACAATGATGATGTAAGTAAACTTTCAGAGAAACAACGTGCGAAACTACGTCTTAAGAAGATAGGTTTTATATTGCAGTCGTCAAATTTAGTTCCATTCCTGAAGGTCAAAGACCAGTTTAAGTTACTAGACAAAGTGAATAAAAATCATATTGAAACAGTCGAATTTCAAAATCAGGTGAAACAACTTGGCCTTGAAAATGTGCTCAATCAATTTCCTGCCGAACTCTCAGGCGGACAACGTCAACGTGTTGCAATTCTTAAAGCGATGTACACTAACCCTTCGCTTATTCTAGCTGATGAACCGACAGCAAGTTTAGACGGAAAACGCGCAATTGAAGTCATTCAAATGATTCGTACAATCGTAAAAGACAGTAATAAAGCAGCGATTGTCGTAACACATGATACAAGGTTGCTCGAGTATTTTGATAAAGTGTATCATATGGAAGATGGTATACTCGAACAACAATAAGAGGTGGTTGAATGACTGAATATCTTATAGAAGGTACAGCTGTGGATGAACAAGGAAGATGTGCACATTATAACGCACCAGTAGACGTAGTATGCTACAGGTTTCCTGATAGCAATACATATTATCCTTGTCATTTATGTTATGAAGAGATTAATCATAAATCTCCATCTGAAAAATATCCGTTACATTCTGAAGTGCCAGCAGTTTTATGTGGTGTTTGCCAAACAGAAATCCCGATTAATGTGTATGTCAATGCTACTCAATGTCCTAACTGCACGCATCCATTCAATTCAGGTTGTAAAAATCATTTTCATCTTTATTTCGAAATAGAGTCTTAATAGATTAAACAATCTTCAAAATTTATAGATACTACTTTATTAATAAAATGACCTCACGTATACTAAAAATAAATACATCTTAAGGAGTGCTATGAATGGATTTAATCTATAAAGGTAAAACGAAAGACGTTTATCAAGAAAAAGAAGGCGAAGTTGTATTATTCTTTAAAGACGATATGACAGGAAAAGACGGGAAATTCGATCCAGGTGAAAACCAAGTTGGATTAACTGTTGAAGGTTCAGGTAAAGCTGGATTAAAAATGACAAGCTATTTCTTCGAAAAAATTAATGCTGCTGGCATTCCCACACACTATATCGATTCAGACTTAGAAGCACGTCATATGCGTGTTAAGCAAGTTACTGTATTCGGTAAAGGTTTAGAAGTGATTTGTCGTTACCGTGCAGTTGGTAGTTTCATTCGTCGTTACGGTGATTACATTGAAGAAGGTGCACCACTTAACGCTTACGTAGAAATGACATTAAAAGATGATGCAAGACAAGATCCATTAATCAACAAAGCAGGTCTTGAAGCATTAAACATCTTAAAACAAGGTGAATACGATGAGATTGCTTCTTTAACTGTAAAAATCTCAAATATCATAAAAGAAGAACTTGCTAAAAAAGATTTAGAATTATATGATATCAAATTAGAATTTGGTCGTGATGAAGCAACTGGAGAAGTATTATTAATTGATGAAATCTCTGGTGGTAACATGCGTGTGTTTGATAAAGATGGTAAATATATTGAACCATTAGAATTTGGAAAGTATTTATTTGTATAATATTGAGAAAAGCAGCATATCGCGTGATATGCTGCTTTTTTAATGCACTAAATATAATCTTCTGCCTGTTCGCCATGTTTCTTGCCATATGATTCCATCAACTTGAGAATCGGTAATATCTCTTGCCCCATCTCCGTTAAAGAATATTCCACACGCGGTGGCACTTCTGGATAAACTTCACGATGAATTAGCCCATCACTTTCTAATTCTTTCAATTGCTTCGTAAGAGAGCCTTGAGAAATACCCGATAAGAATCGTTTGATTTCACTAAATCGTTTTGTATCATCTTTAATAAACCAAAGAATAAAATACTTCCAACGGCCAGATAATAAATTTTGGGTAAATCCAATGCCATATAAATCTCGTTTCTCAACAATCATAGTATCGTCAAATCCGTATTTACAAATTTTAACCACGCTAAATCCCGTCCTACCCATAAGTACATAAAAAAGTACTTACTCATATTTTATTGCCGTCTTCTCAAACTTAATTATCAGTATATAATTTATACTACAATAACTCAAACAATGAAGGAGCTTTAAAATGACAATTAATAAAAGAGATGGCAAGATGAAACTTGCATTACAAATGGTATCAGGATATGGTGGAGAATTCAAAACTTGGCGTATGCCTGGAGCTGTTGCAGATGCATATACGAACATGGACTTTTATGTAGAGAATGCCAAAATGGCTGAGAAAGGTAAAATTCACACGTTGTTTATTGCAGATACACCTGCGTTACCGAATGATATATCAACAAACTCACCTATGCATCCAATGGATCCAACAATTGCTTTAACAGCTGTTGCACGTGAAACAAAACATATCGGTATCGTATCGACATACTCAACAACTTTTACTGAACCATACAACCTAGCACGTACGCTAAAAACATTAGATGTTGTAAGTAATGGTCGTATGGGATGGAATGCTGTAACTACATCAAATCACGAGGCTGCTGCGAATTTTGGCCAACAGTTATCGGATCGAGATTCACGTTACGAGATGGCACATGAACATGTAGAAGCCGTGCAAACATTATGGGGCACATTTGGAGAAGACGCTTATATTCACAATAAAGAAACTGTTGAATATGTAGACATGTCTCAAGTGAAACTTGCAAATTATAGAGGTAAGTATTATCAAACTCGAGGACCATTACCAATACCAGCTTCACCTCAAGGACAACCCCCAATCTTCCAAGCGGGTGGTGGTGAAAAAGGATTAGAACTTGCTGGTCGATTTGCTTCAGGTGTATATGCCAATCCGTTTACAAAAGAAGATGCGAAGTTACACCGAATGATGTTACGTAAAAGTGCAGAAGCTCATGGCCGAAATGCAGATGATATTAAAATGTTTGCAGGCTTTATGTTCTCGATTGGTAAAACAGTTGAAGAAGCTTTAGAACGTCGATATATGATGCAAGAATTTGCACCAAGAGAAACTGCGCACCATGTTGAATATTTAGGACATATGGTTGGATTATCGATAAGTATGAATACCATTGATATCACTAAACCATTACCACAGGCTTTAATCAATCAAATGCATCCATCACCTATGGACCCTCGATCTGGAAGAGCATTTGAATTATTAAAATCAGGTATGTCTGTAAGAGATGTATTAGCGAACGGTGTTATCAACTATCACCCTGTTGTTGTTGGAACAGCTGAAATGGTTGCGGACTTCTTAGAAGAATGGTATTTAGCAGATGCAACAGATGGATTCCCAATTGTACCCGACTCATCACACGATGGAGTAAAAGACTTTGTAGAACAAGTTGTGCCAATCTTACAAGAACGTGGGTTGTTCCATACAGAATACGAAGGCGAAACATTACGTGAGAACTTAGGCGTATCTTATGAATATGGGTTAAATCACTAAGGAGGAAATAATAATGAAATCACGAATCCCTGAAATATTAAATATTGAAAAACCAATCGTACAAGGCCCTATGTCATGGTTAACGAATGGGGAATTTGTCGCTGCAGTGAGTGAGGCTGGAGGACTCGGAATTCTCGGACCAAATGCAGGTCAGACAGAAGCAACCAGTTCCCCAATTGAAACAGCTGAACGCATGCGTACTGAAATTAAAAAAGTAAAGGCATTAGCAAACAAACCTTTTGCAACAACTCTAATTGTAAGTTTTGATATGACTTTTACTGGACCTATTATAGATGTAGTTATCGAAGAAAAAGTACCTGTCGTATTAATCAACGGCGTTTTAGATGAAGATTTATTCAAAAATCTTAAAGATCATCACATTAAAATCATATTCAGACCAATGACACCAACCATAGCTGACGCTCAAGCAGCTGAAAAGATGGGAGCTGATATATATGTCGCTACAGGTTTTGATGAAGGCGGAACAGCCCCTGACAGAGTTATTGCTACATTTTCTATCGTCCCTATGATTGCTGATGCTGTTCAAATTCCAGTAATGGCAGCAGGCGGTATTGGTGATGTCCGTGGAGTTCGTGCAGCATTTGCATTGGGTGCAGAAGGTGTATTCGTTGGGAGTGTATTAATACCTACAAAAGAAAATCCAGCAGCTGAGAATGTTAAACAATATATTGTTGACTCATCTGCTGAAGATTTATTATTATTTAGAACAACACCTTCATATTACCGTTCACTACCAGGTAAATTAGCATATGAGCTAAAATCGATGCATGACGATATGAGAACAAGTGATGAAATTGCTAAACACATGCAAGGCGGTAGAAATATGAAAATCGGTATGTTAGATGGTGATACCGAAACTGGCTTTGTATCAGTTGGTACAGGAATTACACTAATAAAATCTATACGAACAGTTAAAGAAGTCATAGATGAATTAATGCAAGATTTATAATAAGATAAGGAGAATTAATATGAAAATTGGAATACTCGGCGCAGGACCAATTGGTACAACGATTTCTAAACATTTATACAATGTAGGTCACGACGTTAAAATAGCGGATGTAAGATCAATCGATAAATTAGAAAGAAAAGACTTTAAAGGATCAGCGGTAACTTTTGATGAAGCAATACAAAATATTGATGTATTAATCATTTCTATTCCTTTCAATGTCGTACCTACTATTAAAGAAAAGTTATCGTATCTTGGTGAAAATACAATCATTATCGATACTACAAACTACTATCCATTTAGAGATGGCAACATTCAGGCAATTGAAGAAGGAAAAGTTGAAAGTGTATGGGTATCAGAACAAATTGGAAGACCTGTTATTAAAGCATTTAATAACTTGCTCGCTATGACACTTCAAAATATTACATCTACTGATAATAAAAAAATAGCTATGGCGATTTCAGGAGATAATCAAAATCATAAAGATACTGTAACAAAAATAATTAATGCAATTGGTATTGATGTTGTAGATAATGGTAAATTAAATAACTCATGGAGACACCAACCAGGTGCACCTGCTTATTGTACTGAGCTTGATATAGAGCAGTTACAACGTGCATTACAGATTGCTGAAAAAACAAATATTCCTTTAAATCGTGATGAAGTAATCAATCATTTTAAACCTGAAATGCAACATGAAGATATCGTTGCAATGAATAGAAAAGTATACGGTGCTGAAGCGCTTTAAAAAGACCTCATGATGAGGTCTTTTTTGTGAATATATCGAGGAAAAAGTGATATTTTTCATTTATCAACACTTCCTCGACCGCTTTTTATCATTGCTTCACAAATTCAACATATTGTTTTGTACCTTCTACTAACTCCGCTTCAGTGGCATGGTTCACTGTACCGTATTGTGCATAGTATCCAACATACTCAGCTCCTACATAGTGAAATGTTGCTGCAAACGGTGTAAGCAATTCATCTATTGTAAATCGATTGAATCCTTGAGCTGTATAATCGGATGCTGGACTTCCGACCGTAATCCCTAAAGCGAATTTTTTACCATGAAGTTTATTCCCCTCAGGACCATAAGCAAAGTTAAACAAGAATACCTCATCTAAATATTGCTTTAATAATGGCGGACTGCTATACCAATAAAACGGGAATTGGAATACGATTTTATCATATTTTAATAAATCTGCTTGTTCCGCTTCGATGTCAATCTTTGAATCAGGGTACATTGCGTAAAGATCACACACATCAATATTTTCTTTTAGTAACGCATCTTTCCACATACGATTGACGCGTGAATGATTCATGTCTGGATGCACGATAATTACTAATGTTTTCATATGTATCACTCCTCAATGCTTTTTATCACTTTCGCGGGTGTGCCGGCCACAATGGTATTCGGTGGGACGTCTTTTGTTACTGTTGAATCAGCTGCAACGATTGAATTCTCCCCAACTGTCACACCTGGTAATACCGTTACATTCGCACCTAACCACGCATTTTTCTTAATCAATACCTTATTTACTACTAAACCACGACGCTTCGTTGGATCTACGATATGATTGACAGAAATAATTCTTGCTGACGGTCCAATGAGCACATTATCCTCAATTTCAATGCCGCCTAAATCAACAAATGTTACATTCTTATTAATAAAGATATCTTTACCAAACTTAATATGACGACCGTAATCCGTATAAAATGGTAATGAGACAACGACACTTTCATCGATTGACTGGCCTGTCATTTCACCTAGTATTTTTAGTACTTCTGTATTCGTTTTATAGCCATCATTGATTTCAAATGATAATCTTTCATTGTTGCCCTTATGCTCATGAATCTCATCATAAATGGGATCATCTTTTAATATTTCGATATTTTGAATACGTTCTAATAAACTCATCACGTTCACTCCTTTTATATTCATTTTACTATAGACTTAAAAAAACCATTCAATAAAAGCACTATAATGTCTGATTCAATTCAGCATGCATTATAGCGCTTCATAGAAGTACACTGTTATTTATATTTTCTCATTAGGTCGTTTGGAATATGGCAATAATCATCCGGATGTCTATCTAAATAATCCTGATGCTCATCGGCACTTCGTACATAGTTTGTAAGTGGTTTGACTTCAATCATTATTTTGTCTTTATCAGTTCTATTGTTAATAAATACCTCGGCCTGTTCCAAGTGTTTAGGATTCTTGCTATATACACCCGTTCGATACTTCTCCCCAACATCTATGCCTTGTTGATTTAAGCTGTATGGGTCAATGATGAGAAAAAAATCTTCCATGAGTTTTGTTACCGATGTCTTATTTGAATCAAACGTTACTTTAACACATTCCGCATAACCATCATAATCACCGTCTAAGGTGTTTGTTGTACCATTTGCTCTTCCCGCTTCAGTTAACACGACACCTGGCACTGTCTTCATGAATGCCTGCACTCCCCATAGACATCCACCGGCCATATAAATTATTTCCTTGGACATATAAATCCTCCTTTATTGATTTACCTTAATGATTACCTTCCCATTTGGATGACCATTAAATGTATATTTTAATGCTGCTTCTGTTTCATCTAACGTAAAAGCTTTTTCATCAATAGAAGAGACATCCCACTCTTACCTTGTGTACTTTCGATTAAATCTATTTTCTTTAATAATGCTGTAATCTTCCGTATATAACTAGGATTCGTATTGACGCTATGCGCTAATGTATCTGAGTTCTGAACTTCAGTTGATTCTGAAATCATTACCATTATATGCAGTGCAACTGAAAGTTTAGTATCCATCTATTTCATCTCAATTCTAATTTGTTGTTGTATCTAATACAGATACAAATATAATATGATAATTTGTTAAAAGATACTAAAATGATTATTCTCATGTCTTTGAATAAGAGCTATACCTTTCTTTCGAATCTTATCAGAATTTATCTTACATGATATAATCACCATACGATGATATAAAGGATGATAATATGAATAACAACATGATGCACTTTCCTTTCTTTAAGATGCTTAATACACAGGAACTTGTTGCAGTGGCGTCCATCTCTCAAATACAGCATTATAAGAAACACAATCATATCTTTTATGATCAAACAGAGATGACGCATTTTTATTTTATTGAGGAAGGCACTGTAAAGATTTATCGCACTGATGTTAACGGTAAAGAACAAATTGTGAATTTCTTCGGTCCGGGAGAACTATTCCCGCATCATGCTTTCTTTAGAACAGGACCTTATCCAGCTAATGCGGTTGTTGTTGAGGATGCTAAGATATTATCTATTAGTAAAAACGAGTTTGAAACACTTGTTAAGATGAATCCGGAACTTTCAATAAAGATGTTCAAGTATTTAGGTAATCTAATCGTTGATCTACAGAAACGATTGCAGGAGAAAATATTAGAACCTACACCTCAGCAATTATTATCAATGTTAAAGCGTCTGGCACTTATGCACGGAGAAGTTGAAAATAATGATTTCACAAAGATTCTGCTTAAGATTAATAAACAGGAACTTGCGAACATGCTGGGATTAACACGCGAAACAGTAAGTCGTAACTTTACTGTGTTTAAGAAGATGCACATATTAAAAGAAGATGCAGATGGATTTATCGAAATCAATCTGCATAAAATAAAAGATAGTAAGTGAGCTACTTACTATCTTTTATCTGTATAAACATGAATAATACGACACTTATTGCAATGAATATAAACCCATACCCCACCGCCAGCTGATCGTTTTCTAAATAGTTGTTACATAAAGTAGTTTCACTGAAGATATAGAAATAAGCTAGTATCGAGAATGTAATGGCAATGCATGTGTATATGATGAATTTTTTATTATGATTCAACTTTGCCATACTATCTCTGAATAACATGCCGATAAGCGGTATTGAGACAAACTTAAATGCTTCAACTTGTAGATACTCAAGCGCTTCGTCCATAGCTCTTGGCAGCATCCAGTATATAAATAAGAAAATGAAGATAATCAATCCTGGCATCCCCGTCGTATTATATCGATGTGCTTTAATCAGTTTCTGATTCACTAATTTCCCCATTAGCCATCCTGCAATAAACAGCAACATCATCTGCATGTGCATATGCATGACCATTATCGACTCAAATAATGTTCTTATAGGTGGTAACGCTAAAAATATAAATAATGCTAATCCATAATAAAACTGCCTCATCTTATCTCACATCCTTTAATGCTTGCTGCACAGTTTCTGTCGTGCTATCAATATCTTGAAACTTCATTACACTGTGCAGCTTTCCGTCCGGTTTAATAAGATAAAACGATGTATTATGCTGAAAGTTATTATCTCCATCAGGAATCACAATAACGCCATATGTGTCTAATATTTTCTTTAAGTCTTTATCACTTGTAGGTGTAACCATTCTCCAAGTTTCACCGTCAGCATTAAAGTATCCTGCATAGCGCTCCAATACGTCTACAGTATCTCTTTCTCTATCAAAAGATAAGCTAACAAACACTATATCATCTTTATATCGTTCCATATCAATATTCTTATAGACTGATTTCATATTCTGTTCCATCATCGGACAAACCGTACTGCAATTTGTGTAGATAAATGTCATTAATATATATTTTCCTTTGAACGTATCAAATGGATAAGTTCCGCCTTTATTATCGACGACTTCGATATTCGGATACTTCGGAGTTGTTGTCTCTAATGTCGTTACTCGCTTTTGTTCTAATGTAAAAGCTTTATATCCATCAGTTGCTATCCCTAGAAATATCAATCCTATAATAATCAATAGTGCGGATAGGATACGTTCTGTTCTCATATTAATGACTCCTTTACCATGTTTTAATCGGCGGTGATCCTGGAGGTGCATTTTGAATGATATCAACTATTGGATATACGTATCCCATAGAAATCAGTAAGAATGCGACCACTAACCATAACGACCATTTTTCAGTCCATGCAGGTGTAGTTATCTCCGCTTCGTTTACTTCTGCTACCATAAATGGTGTGTGTCCTTTAGGTGCTTTAAACATTAAATAGAATGCGATATAACACATCAAAACAATACCGATGAACAACAATATGCCGCCCGCACCTACAAATAATAAATACGGATTCCATGCTAGTGCGTGTGCATGCTCATGATACGTTGTAAACTGTGTTCGACGGGGTGCTCCGATTAAGCCAACAAACGTCATCGATAAAGACATAAAGATCATACCTATCGTCCAGAATCCTGTTTGCCATATACCTAAGTTATGAATTTTTTGCGTTAGAACTCTTCCTGATAAATATGGGATGAGCCAGTACACTAAACCGAAGAACGTCAGTACAACTGAAACCCCTACAGTTACATGGAAATGCCCTACAATCCATAAAGAATTATGTACAACTTGATTCAACTGATTGTTTGTTTGTGCAATACCTCCTGCTCCACCAAATATAAAGCCGACCATCGCTAACATAATCGTTAGAAATCTTACATCACCCCAAGGTAATTTCCAAAGCCAGCCTAGTAAGCCTTTACCTCCATTTTGACGTCCGACTTGCTCTAAAACTGCAAACATCGCAAATGCTGTCATAAGAGATGGGAATCCTATCGCCACACTCATAATTAAATGCATAAATTTAAGTCCCGGAGAAAATCCAGGGTCAACAATCTGGTGATGGAATCCACCAGGAACATTGAGCACGACAATTAAGATAACTGTAATTCTCGTTAATGCATCACTGTATACTTTCCCGCCAATAACTTTAGGTAAGACGAGATACCAGGCAGACACTGCAACTAAATACCATACGTTTACTAATGTGTGACCAAAACTCCAGAATAAAGTGCGGGTTAATAGTACATTAATACGTTCTACAATGCCCATAGACCATGGAATCATCATCAATACTTCTACCGTTACACCGATACTTCCTAATGTAATAAGCGTATATACACCTGTAGCAAAGAATGCGAATAATGGTAAGTGTTCTCCTTTATGTGACTGCTTCCATTTATAGCAAGAGATAAATATTCCGATTGCACTTAACCAAATGCAAAGCACGACAAATACTAAACCTATATAAAATACGGGACTCGCTGCCATTGGTGCATAAAACGTATACATCACAGTAGCACGATGATTAATTACTTCAAACACAACCATTAAAGCACCAATAAGAAAACTCACCAAACCAACCCACGATAACGTTCTAGATATCTTTTGTAAGCCACCTAATACATAGTCTGTTGCGGCGTATAAATACCCATTAACAAACAAAGTTGTAAAACCGATAATCAATAATATACCGTGCAGTGTTAACAGCTCATAATAGTTTAATCCATTTAATATCTTTAATACTCCTGCTCTGTTCAACCCTTGTATTAAACCTATAAACCCACCAATAAATAACAATACAAATGCTAGGAACATATTCACTAAAGAAAAACGATAATGCGATCCACGTAACTTATTCATATCCTCACTCCTTTACAACAATTTGCATCGACATTGTGTCATGTCCAGTGCCACAATATTCATTACATATCATGATGAATCGATTAGACTTCTTAAATGTCTGTGTGATGGTCTGGATGTGACCAGGGACCACCATCGTATTTACATTCGTATTTGGGATATTGATACCATGCACAACATCTTTTGACGTAAGCTTGAATGTTACTTTCGCCCCCTTTGGCACTTCCAATTTTTGCGGTTCAAATTTGAAAGCTTCTAACGTCATAACCGCTTCATATTCATTGTCCCCTATTTTCTTTAACCCAGGTTTATTAAAAGGAGGTGTCTCAGATACTTTCGTCGAATCTATCGTTTCGATATGACTTGGTGGTGCCATCTCTTTGGCAAATGCCTGATAACCTGTTATTGCGATTGCAAGTCCGATAATTACGACACCGATAATCAACCATAATTCTTCTAATTTATGTACTTTCATGCTGTTGCTCCTTTCTTAATAACGTAGTAAATATAAAACGAGTAATAAAGCAGTCCAGAAAACGATACTTCCACCTACAAACACGACAGTCGCAAAGAACGTACCTTTTAGTGTTTCAGTACTTTCTTTATGTTCTTTAACATTCGCCATACCATTATCCCCTTTCGAAATAGTAATAATAATTGTTCTCAATTATTATTGTAAAAGTTTCAGACGATTCATTCGTGATTTCAATCACGCTGAAATTCATTATTTATGAATAATTTGTGAAATAAAAAAGAACCTGGACATAGTATCCAAGTTCTTATATTCATCTCATTAATTTTTATCACATTATATACATTAATCCCTCAACTTCTCCATCTCTTCAGCCAATCGATGATCGTCCTGATGAATACTTTCAAGTAAATTCAAGACGATATTTTTATAATCTTTGTCACTTCTATTCTGACTTAATTTATATTTAAGACTTGCTTCACGAACCTTTACTTTATATCCAATAATCCCTTTAGCCTGCTTTAGCACATCCTCACTCAATGTATCAAACGTTCTCGCATTGTCACCTGTCTCATAATGATCTGTTAGATGCTTTAGGTCTTCCATCAGCTCATCTTCATTCAGAACAACACACGCTCCTGTTAACTGTGCTGCTTGATAATTCCACGTAGAAACTTCTTCTTGTTCATACCATGAAGATGATACGTAACCATGTGCACCGGTAAATTGAATTAGAACATTTTGATTGTTTTCTAATGTCTTTGTTTGCGGATTTGGTCTCGCTAAATGAAAAGACAATATGATTTCATCATCAACTACATCCACCATCACGGGTACCTGTGATGCGAAAGGTACATCATTATGCGATGAAATCACTGTTGCAAATGGATTCCTGTTCAAGAATGTAATGAGTGCATTGAAATCGTCCACTTTAAATAATTGTGGTAAAAACATACGAATCGCCCCCTTTATTGTAATAGCTTGTTATTATTATAAATTTTATTTAACCAGTATCAAAGGCGAACAAATTAAAAATTAAATATAAAAAATATATTATTTTAATGTTAAACTATATATAAGTAAAGGAAGTGTCTCTATGTCTGAAACAAATTTTTTTCAGTTGATTCATAATGCGGATTTATTAAGTTATAAAACAATGTCGCTTTTTGTTAAGCAGTTTGATAAGCAATTAAATATTTCACAAGTGATTTTACTTGCTCATATTCATCATAATGGTGCGATGCAGCCTTCTGTACTCGCTCAAACGTTAGGTTATACGTATGGTGCGATTACTTCGATGACGAACAAACTTGTTACATCAGGTTATTTAACAAGAACTGCTGCTGAGCAAGATCGTAGAACGATTTTATTAAATATCACTGCTTCTGGGGAACAGCTTTTGAACGAAGCTGAGGCTTTAGGGAAAGAAATTCGCAATCAAGTTTATGGTGTTTTATCTGAAGAGGAAATCACTCAGATGATTCACATTCAAAATAAACTATTAAATCATGTTGATAACATGGCGTAATTAGGAGGATGATTATGGAGAGATTAAAGAACAAAGTAGCGATCGTTACAGGGGGTGCTGGTGGTATTGGTTCGGCAATTGTTCGTGCTTATGCTAATGAAGGTGCGAAGGTTGCCATTGTTGATGTGAACAAAGATCAAGGTGAAGCTTTATCTCAATCACTTAATGCAGATGGTCATGATACAATCTTTATTCAGACGGATCTAACTAAGAAAGAACAACTTAAAATGTGTGTGGATAAAGTGGTTGAACATTATCATCAAATTGATGTTTTAGTGAATAATGCGCACGCTTCACGTATGAAAGGCTTTCTTGAGATTACTGATGAGGATTTAGCATTATCAATGGATACTGGATTCTATGCAACATTTTATTTATGCCAATTAGCAATTCCATACTTAAAAGAAACACAAGGTAATATTATTAACTTTGGTTCAGGTGCAGCAATTAAAGGTGATGTGAATCAAGGTGCTTATGCTGTTTCTAAGGAAGCGATTCGTGGTTTAACGAGAGTCCTTGCGAATGAGTTTGGTAAAGATCATATTAATGTGAATATCATTTCACCAATTGCTTATTCTGATGGTGTTGATCAATGGCGTAAAGCAAATCCTGAGTATTACGAAAAGGTAGTTAACGGTATTCCATTACAAAAATTTGGTGATATTGATGAAGATATTGCCCCTGTTGCAGTCTTTTTAGCAAGTAAAGAATCTAAATACATCACTGGTCAAACGTTCATGGTTGATGGTGGTAGTATCAAGTTATATTAGGAGGATTATAATGGAGAGATTAAAAGATAAAGTTATTATCATTACAGGTGCAGCGCAAGGTATGGGGAAAGTACACGCTGAGAAAATCTTAGCTGAAGGTGCAAAAGTTGTTATTACAGATATTAACGAAGAACTTGGGCAAACAGTTGCTCAAGCATTAGGTGATCAAGCATTATTTATTAAGCAAGATGTTTCAAGTGAAGCTGATTGGAAGAACGTTGTAGAAACAACAATGTCAAAGTTCGGTCGTATTGATGTGCTTGTCAATAATGCAGGAATTACTTACAACAAGAAGATGAGTGACGTGTCACTTGATGATTACATGAAAATCGTTAATATCAACCAAGTGTCAGTATTCTTAGGTATGAAATACGTATCTGAAATTATGAAAGCACAGAAAAATGGTTCAATTATTAACATTTCTTCTATGAATGGATTAGTAGGTGGTGCGATTGGTTATACGGATACAAAATTCGCAGTACGTGGTATGACAAAAGCAGCAGCACATGAACTTTCACCATTCAATATTAAAGTAAACTCAGTACACCCTGGTGTGATTCACACACCAATGTTAGAACAACCTGGCGTTAAAGAAGCGGTAGAAAAGTTTAAAGAAACCATTCCTATGCGACGTGTCGCTCAAGCGGAAGAAGTTTCAAACTTAATCATCTTCTTAGCAAGCGACGAAGCCTCATATTCAACAGGTTCTGAATTTGTCATCGATGGTGGTATTACAGGTACTGTGTAATTCTGTTCTTTATTGAAATAAAATTACTATTTGTATAAAGACACAGTTGATTTTTATACAAATACCTTTTCACGTTAAAAATTTAATCAAATATGTTAAAATAACGCTAGCATAGATAAAGGAGAGATAAAAAATGAAAAAACATTTCAAATTATTATCAGCAACCGGATTATCTGCTGCGTTATTACTTTCAGCAAATACAATCAATCCTGATGCGTCATTTGCTCAATCAACAAAAGTTCAAGCAACGCAACTAGACACAAAACCAACAGGTCGTACACTCGACAAATCAAAACCTTATTATTACTATAATGGTTATTTCGCTGATAATAGCCAAGATATATTAAGTAAGACATTTGTTCAGGCAGTGAATAACGATAATGTTATGATTGACGGCTATATGAAAAACAAAAATATTTCTGATAAAGCGATTGGTGGTGCTGCATTTTATTCTCACGACACATTAATCAATAAATCAGACAGCAAGACAATAACTGGTTTAACATTAAAAATAGGTGATAAAAAAATACCATCATCTGCTTTCAACAAAGCATACAAAGACTTAAAACGTGTCAAAACAATTCAATCAAAAGATGGCACTGAAGTGACTAACACATACAAAACGAAAGCAAACACTAAAGTACAAGCACATTTTGTAAAAGGTTATCTACAGCTTTTAACAATCTAATTGGACACAAAGAAAATCCCAATCACTGTGATTGGGATTTTCTTTGTGTCGTAATAATCATAAACATTTATTATATCTATGATTATTACCCATAACATCTGTTACTTTATAGACAACTTGGTATGTCCCTGCTACTTTTGTATTCACATTTGAATATGGTGTGTTTTTTATTTTTCACTATCATTAATGGTAATATTTTGTAAATAAATAAAAATTCTTTAAATTTTCATACAAATTTTTGAATAAATTTTATAAAGTCGTATAATTAAATTGGGCACAAATATTGATTTTTTAAATTCAAAATATGAAATGGGGTTTTTGTATGATGGAAGCGACATCTAAAATGGTGAGCATCACTTTAAACGGAAAACCGATGGATGTACCTACACAAGTGAGTATCCTGGATTACTTACGATACAAAGGTATTGACGTACCAGCACTTTGTTATCATCCAGATTTAGGTGCAATCGAAACATGTGATGCATGTATTGTCGAAGTCAATGGGGAATTAGTTCGTGCTTGTAGTACTGAATTAAAAGACGGCGACGTTGTAAGAACGGGTTCTAGCGAAGCATTTGAGGCACAAATGATCGCGATGGATAGAGTCCTTGCAAACCACGAACTTTATTGTACGGTTTGTGATTTTAATAATGGAAACTGTACAATCCATAACACAGTTAAAGAATTAAAAATTGATCATCAAGAAACTGCACAATCACCAAAAGGTTACGAAAAGAATGTTGGTAAATTCTATCGTTACGATCCAGACCAATGTATTTTGTGTGGTCGTTGTGTTCAAGCATGTCAAAACGTTCAAGTTAATGAAACGTTAATGATTGACTGGGAATTAGAACGTCCTCGCGTTATTTGGGATGGCAATAAAGACTTAAATATCGACGAGTCTTCTTGTGTTAACTGTGGTCACTGTTCAACAGTATGTCCATGTAATGCGATGATGGAAGTTGGAATGGTCGGTGAAGCTGGTTTCTTAACAGGTATGTTAAAAGATGCATTCCGTCCAGCTGTAGAAGTTACAAAAGCAGTTGAAACAGGTTATACACCATTAATGGCGATTTCAGACGTTGAAGCTGAAATGCGTAAAGATAGAATTAAGAAGACAAAGACAGTATGTACATACTGTGGTGTCGGTTGTTCATTCGAAGTATGGACAAAAGATCGTGAAATCTTAAAAGTTGAACCTTCACCAGAAAGTCCTGCCAACCAAATTTCAACATGTGTTAAAGGTAAATTCGGTTGGGATTTCGTTAACTCTGGCGAGCGCTTAACGAAACCGCTTATTCGTGAAGCTGATGGGTTCAGAGAAGCAACATGGGAAGAAGCAATTACGTTAATTGCAAGTAAATTTAAAGAAACAATGGCTAAAGACCCTGAACGTTTAGCATTTATTACGTCATCTAAATGTACAAATGAAGAGTCATATTTAATGCAAAAGTTAGCACGACAAGTGGTCGGGACAAATAACGTTGATAACTGTTCACGTTACTGCCAATCACCAGCTACGATGGGATTATGGAGAACTGTAGGCTACGGTGGTGACTCAGGTTCAATCACTGATATTGGCAGTGCCGGATTAATTATCGGTCTTGGCACGAACACTGCAGAAGCACATCCCGTTATCGCAACACGTGTGAAAAGTGCCCAAAAATTACGTGGTGCAAAATTATTAGTGGTTGATATTCGTAAACATGAATTAGCGGAACGTGCTGATATGTTCGTTCGCCCTAACCCAGGTTCTGACTTAGTTTGGTTAAATGCAGTAACGAAATATATTATCGATAACAACTGGCAAGATCAAGAATTTATTGATAAACACGTTAATAACTATGATGAACTTGTTAAGAGTCTAGAAAAATACACAATTGAATATGCAGCAGAACATACAGGAATGTCTCAAGAAGAAATCATTAAAATTGCCGAAATGATTCATGAAGCAAAATCAACTGTTGTAATGTGGGCAATGGGTGTCACACAACAACGTGGTGGTAGTGATACATCTACAGCAATTTCTAATATGTTACTTGTTACTGGTAACTACATGAAACCAGGTGCAGGTTCTTACCCATTACGCGGTCATAATAACGTACAAGGTGCCTCTGACATGGGTAGTATGCCAACACACTTACCAGGTTACCAAAAAATTTCTGACAAAGATGCACTTGAAAAATTCAGCAAAGCATGGGGCGTTGACTTAAACCCTAAAGTCGGACAAAACAACCACCAAATGGTTGATGCGATGCATGCTGGTGAATTAGATATCCTTTACTTAAAAGGTGAAGACATGGGTATCGTTGACTCTAATGTGAACTATGTACGAGAAGGATTTGAAAAATTAAAATTCTTCGTCGTTCAAGATATCTTCTTCTCTAAGACAGCAGAATACGCAGACGTTATTTTACCTGCAGCACCAAGTTTCGAAAAAGAAGGCACATTCTCAAATACAGAACGCCGTATTCAACGTTTATATCAAGTCATGGAACCATTAGAAGGTACAAGACCAGACTGGAGAATTATCCAGGACATTGCTCAACATTTAGGTGCAGACTGGCATTATGCACATCCAAGTGAAATTATGGATGAAATTGCATCACTGACACCAATTTATTCTGGCGTAAATTATGATCGTTTAGAAGGATTTAATAGTTTACAATGGCCAGTTCATGAAGACGGAAGTGATTCACCATTATTATTTACTGAAGGCTTCCCGTTTGAAGACAAGAAGGCACGCTTCTTCCCTGTAGACTGGACTGAACCAACAGAATACGAAGCACAATATGATATTCACGTCAATAACGGTCGTTTATTAGAGCACTTCCATGAAGGTAATATGACATATCAAGTCAAAGGACTTGCAATGGAAACGCCTGAAGCATTCCTGGAAATCTCTCAAGACCTTGCCAATGAACGTGGCATTGAAACAGGTAACCTGATTCGTTTACAATCACCATACGGAAAAGTGGACGTTCGTGCATTAATTACAGATCGTGTATTCGGTAAAGAAGTATACTTACCAATGAACGATAATGGAGATGCTGCGATTAACCTATTATCAAGTTCAATCGCTGATAAAGATACATCAACACCAGCATATAAAGAAACAAAAGCAAAACTCATCATCTTAGATAAAGGTACAAAATCACCATTACCAGAAAGTAATTTCCGCTTCGGTAACCGTACACCTCAAATGGGTGTCAACGTTCAAGGTAAATGGAATAGAGCTGATTACGTTTATCCAGGCGATATCGTTAAATCAAGAAGAGGTGATAAATAATGGCGCAACCAACAAGAGTTGTTAAACCGATGCAAGTCGATGCTGAAGCTGTTCGTGCACAAGAATTACGAGAAATTGAAGATCAGTTAATTATGCACAAAGATACTTTGATGAAATTGTTCCGACTGCTTGAACAATTAGATGAACATGAAGCGTTAAATGCAGCGAATGCTGCATTAGCGCAAAGTGATCCTATCTTAACGCGTATCTTAAAAGCAGTAAATGAAACTGAAACAGACCAAGCCATTCGTAATGCGTTACTGCTTGTCCAAGGTTTAGGTAAATTCAATTTCAGTGATATTGAGCCAATGATTCTAAAGTTCAATAAAGGATTAAAACTATCAACAGAATATAATCAAAGTAAACCATTAGGCTGGATAGGCTTACTGAAAGTACTTACAAATAAAGACTTCGTTGAAGGATCAATCGTATTAACAAAATTCGTTAAAGGATTTGGTACATCGTTTGAGCAATTAAAGAAAGAACAAGGTATTGTTGATCCTGTTCATACAAGTAAAGGTGACTTAGAAGATGCACATCACGTGGAGTTACCAAGGAAAGTGGCGCGTGACGATGCAAAAGAACAATACTTTACTCAAAAAGAACAATTATCAAATGCAAAGTTTTACGGTGTTGTAGCAGGTGCTGCAGCATTAGGTGTTAGTGCTTTATTAATGAGAAAGTAATATCAACAATAAAATTGATAACTAAAATAAACCACAAGTCTTCAAAAGAAGACTTGTGGTTTTATTGTTTAATTATTGAATTTAAATACAAAGCTTAAATTACTTCTCATCTTATAGTAATTAGATATTATTAAAATAGCCTGATTCAACTCATCAAAACATATAATAACTATTCGCTTTGTATATTAATCATCTAAATCATCATTAAATTCATCTTCATAATCATTATCGTCATCATCATCTGAGTAGTAATAATATGGACTTTTCTGAACTTGAATATTGGATTGTTGCTGATGATTAGGAGGTTCCTGAGTATACACAGGTTGTCTCGATGTATTTTGAATGTTCTTTGGTGTTTCACTAGATTGTTGAACATGTTGAGACGGTGTTTCTGTTGGAGATTCTTCAATATATGTTTGTTTTGACTTTACTTCTTTTGTATTTTGAGTTTTAGATGCTTTTTCTTTTTTAATATTATTTTTTTCTTCAGAGGCTTTCTCTTTTTTTATCAAACTTTTATTATTCTGCTTTTCATCTCGTGTTTCAAATCGTTTTAACACTTTTAAACTTGATATTTTTTCATTGTAACGATCGATCTTAAATTGAAATCTCTTCCTCTTATCTTCAATTGTAACTTTGAAATATTGTTTATTTGCTGTCATATAGAAATCTTTTATTTCCCCTGTATAACGTTCAGCAACCATTGCTTTCGCAGCGTTTTCACTCATTAATGCACGATTATTCTGAAAGATAACGACTCCCAATACGATTGTCAGTAATATCGTAACAAAATACAAAAATGGTTTAATAAAATATTTCAATGTACTGCTCCTTTATCGTTAATTTAACTGTTGTTCCTTGGCTTAATTCTGATTGTACATCAATGCCTATATGATTTGTTTGAGCAATTTCTTTTGCAATATATAGTCCTAAACCACTGCCACCTGTCTTTCTAGTACGCGCTTTGTCGACACGATAAAATCGATTAAATATTTTATCCAGACTTTCTGCAGGTATCCCTATTCCTTTATCTTTAATTTCAAGTATCACATTTTTATTACGTTGATTTAGTGATATGACTACATCTTTATCACTATATTTGATCGCGTTATCAATAAATATTGTGATTAATTGAATGAATTGTTCTTGATTTAATTTTACGTTCAGTGACTTTAGATGTGTTTTAAACTCAATATTGCGTTGGTGCGTAACTGATAGTTTCTTTACAATCCTTTGTAAGACGTTAATAAGCTCAAATGAGCTGACTTCTTCATTTTTAGATTGATCATGAAATGATGTGATCTGTAACATTTGACTTGCTAAATAACTCATTCTTTTCGCTTCTTCATGTATCGCATCTAACCCTTCTTCCAGTACTTCTGGTTTTGTTTTTCCGAAGCGTTTTAACATCTCACTATAACTTTTAATTACAGTGATCGGTGTTTTTAATTCATGAGATGCATTCGCGATAAAGCTTTGTTCTTTCTCTTCCTGCTCACTTAATCGTTTCATCATTAAATTAAAAGTATCCGTCAAATCATCTAATTCTTTCGATGTATTCTCTACACTTTCTATCTTTTCATAACCTTTTGTTTTATGGATTTTAGACATTTTATTAATCAATAGATGAATTGGTTTTAATATGCTATGCGTAATTATCATGTTGAGAATAAAAGTAATAATCGTAACCATAATTGTAGAACCTATCAGTATCCACTTCAAGTTTTCAAAAGATTCATGTTTCATATCAATATTCTCGTATATTTGTAAATTGACTGTTTCCTTATCTTCCCATAGTACAGGAACCGAAACCATTACGAAATGATGATTCCCACGTGTAATGTACTTATCTGTTTGTTTATCCGAATAGTCTTCAATCAAATTACGATAATACTGTTTCGTCATAATCTGAAGTTTGCGTTTATTACTTTTATCTACGACTGTTACTGAACCATCTGACAGTAAGTGATTAACAATGATTTCCTCGTTATCCCGTTTAGTTTTATTAGACTTTTCTAGTTCTTTAATGATGTTAATCGCTCTGTTTTCTAATTGATGTACTTCGCTTTGAATTGCATTATTCTTAAATGAAATATACACAAATATATTCACAACAATTAGTGTTAGCACTATCATAACTGTAGTATAAAGCTGAATTTTTGTTCTTAACTTCATAAGATTATTCCTTTATCAAATATCCGATACCTCGAATACTTTTTATATAATCATGTGAATCACCTAATTTTTTTCTTATATATCTAACATATACATCTACGATATTTGTATCACCTGTATAATCATAACCCCAAACATGTTCAATAATTTGTTCACGATCTAATACCTGGTTTTTATTTTCAATAAAATAATACAGTAAATCGTATTCCTTTTGCGTTAATTCTATATTTACTCCATCTAAATACACTTCACGGACATTAGGATGAATTTCGATTGATTTGAACTGAACTATCTCACTAGACATTTTAATTTCAGCACTTTTTAAGTGAACACGGATACGTGCAAGCAATTCTTCAATTTCAAAAGGTTTAGTCATGTAATCATTTGCACCACCATCTAAACCTCCAACTTTATCCATAACTGTATCTCGTGCTGTCAACATAATAATTTTTATCTGTGAATCAGTCATTCTAATACGTCGCAATACTTCAAGACCATTAAGTTCAGGTATCATAACATCAAGTAATATCAAATCAATTTGTTCTGTTTCATAAATGTTAAGTCCTTCACGCCCAGTATATGCCTTACTCACTTTATAACCTGCAAATTCAAGTTCAAGCTCTATTACACGAGAAATTTTTTCATCATCTTCAATTATCAATATATGTTCCATAATTCACCTCTTAAAGTGTTAATCCTAAAGGACTCCAGTAACAATAATAGAATATCATCATAACAACTATATAAATTGGTGTTAATATCAAACTTAGTGACATTAATTGCCTCGATGTAAAACCTGCATCCGCTTCATAAAATACCAGAATGGATTTAGAGCTTACCGGAAATGTTAAACAGTAGTTCATACCGATAAGTGCTAAAAATACAGTTGCTGTTGGATTAAGCTGAAATAGATTTGCAAGCAATAAAAATCCAGGTATTAATACGATAGCTCTTGTTGTATGACTCGTAATCAGCAAATGAGATAAAACACTAATGGTAATAATGGTTAACATCATATAAAACTCATTCATCCATTTCATAGATGATAATGTCTTAAATAATGACTGTTGTAAATCATCTACAACATTGTATGTTACAAGTAATGAACCTAATGCACTTGCTGCTGCTACGAAAAGAATTAAACTCCAGTTAATGTACTTCAATCCCTCTTTAAATGTCATGATATTAAACAATGGTAGCATTATGATAAGTGCAATGAATAATGTTAATACTGCAATATCCATATGATGGAGCCATTCTGTCATCCATAGTACAATTGTTACAATGATAATTAATAATGCTTTTTTCTCGATTATACTATAATGTTGCTGTGCAATATATTCATGTTCGATTTGTTCGTGTTTTACCTTTGTGAATAACCGAATAATAAACATTGATATTAAACCAATCACAATACCAAATGGCGCTCCAAATAATAAAAATTCAAAATAAGTTAATGTATTCTTTTTTTGTGTTTCAAGTAAACCCATTCCTATTAAATGACTTCCTGCACCTAATAACGTCAAATTCGATCCCATCAGTATAAGTGTCGGAAACAATAAACTATAATAAGTTTTATGCTGTGGTAATTTCTTTACCAGTTGTTCATATAACGGTAACAGCATCACTGCACGAGAAGAAGTAGACGGAATAACAATACTAATAAATTGTGATGCGATAAAGATAAATCGATTCATCTTTCGTGTATGACCTTGATTTAATACCCAGTCAGACAAACGTTTCATGAGTCCACTTTTTTCAAGCATCCCACTTATGATAAACGCACCGATCATAAGCCATATAATATCTTGTTCAAACGAACCAAATAACAATGACTTCGGCAATCCAATCAATACACCTAATGTTAATAATAATAATGCGACAAGCGCAGCTGGAAGTGGCGTTGCAACAAACATTACAAGCGATACGACAAATAATATGACACTGATTTTACCTAAATATTCAAAATCAGTTGAAGTAAATATATAAATTGAAAACAATAGGCAGCTTATCGTAATGATAAGTGCTTTATTAGAAATATCAACTCTCATATGACTTCATCGCTTTAGCAATTAATATACCTATCATTACTTTTCGCATCGCATTTTCTGCACAGTTTTTCAACCATTTACTTGCATCTGAGATTGAATCTTCTAAAGTTGCAGGCTTTGGAATAATACTAGAGAATGCATCTATACCAGTGTCATAGTTAATTTTTGCATTTTTACCGATCGTCCCCGCTAGTGCAATAACAGGCTTATGATAAATTTTAGCAATACGTGCTACTTCTGATGGAATTTTACCGTGAGGTGTCTGATAATCTAAACATCCTTCCGCAGTAAACACTAAATCAGTATTTTGTATTGCATCCGAGATTTGAATATACTTCATAATAATTTCAAATCTCGGGTGTAACTTCGCACCGCAAACCGCAATTAAACCAGCACCAAGACCACCAGATGCACCTGTACCTTGACCATATTTTAAATCTTCAGTCGAAACTTTATGATACAATTCTGCTAAATATTCTAAGTTGTTTGCTAACAGTTCTACCTGCTTAGGTGTTGCACCTTTTTGAGGACCAAATACTCGTGCAACACCACGTTCGCCACACAAAATATTTTCCCAGTTAACAGCAGCATCAATTGGAATACGCTTAATTTGTTCATTCAAATCTGAAAAATCTATAGATTTAATAAGATGAATATCTCCGCCACCTTCGATATAAATCTCTTTCCCCTTTTCATCATAACAGCGCACACCTAATGCCTGTGCCATACCGATACCACCGTCATTTGTACCTGAATCTCCACATCCTATAAGAATACGTTCTGCACCATCATCAATCGCTTTTAACATCATTTCTCCAACACCGTATGTAGTTGTCTTAAGCGGATTACGTAAGTGTTTCGGCACATTTTTAAGACCAGCTATTGCTGCCATTTCAATTACTGCAGTCTTCACATCTTGATCAAGAAATAGACCATAAAATGAGTCAATCTCTTCACCAATAGGCCCTGTTACTCTATGATGAATTATTTTTCCAGACTTTAATTTAGTAATTGTCTTCGCAAAACCCTCTCCACCGTCAACCATCGGTATTACTGTCACATCATGCTTCGAATCTACTTTCTTAATACCTTTTTCAATTGAATAACCCACTTCTTCTGCACTCAGACTCTCTTTAAACCCTGAAGGAATAACTACGATTTTCATATGTATCTCTCCTTATTCGTAAATTGTAATGTTTTATTAATTACAAATATAAAGAGTATTTCTTGGACAATACTTAATCAAAAATTAAAATTCGATTAGAAATTGAATAAACCACACTTATTAAAGTGTGGTTTATTTTATTCTTTATACATTAATGTGTATCAACCTTAATGTGTATTCTCAATCGGCTTTAATTTTGTTAATGTAAAATACTTATTAAAAACTTCGGCCAGCACCGCCACCACCTGATGAACCTCCACCGAATCCACCACCGCCTGATGAGCCGCCAGATCCTCCTCTCGATCCACCACCACCTCCAAGTGGAGTGCCATCGCCAAACTGAGGTGCGGAGGTATCTAATATTCTCGTCTTCACTGGCAGTAATTTCTCCATACGTATTAACGTATCAGTTTCAAGGTCAGGATACATCGGGTCTTTTCGTGTCTCATTATATATTCCGGTTGAAGTTAATTTTCCCTTTAATGCACCTATAGTTTCTAAATATATAATGCACATAAATTCCATAAATAACAGAGGAATGCTATGAAGAAAAAATAATATATTCACGAAAGGATTATTATATTTCATCTTAATGTATCGCGCTGCTCGACCATTTACAGCCAGACCATGCATAATCATAAATCTGCGTTCATTTGTGTTCTCACCGAATATATCATGAAAGTCCTTTGTGTAATACTTTAATAAAAATGAAAGTACCGTTGTAATTAATAAATAATAAGCCATTATAGTAATAGGTTTCATGATAAAGTCGTTTTCTTCATATAAATCTAAATAGAACTGGCGAATAACAAATTGGTAATTGCTTAATCCGTATATTTCTTCTCGTGATGCATCTTTAGGAAGCTGTGCGTACATTTCCTTGATCGCATCATAAAATGCTTCATATACTTCAATTGTTCCTTTACTGTAATCACCTTTCTTTAAAGTTTCATAACCGCTTCTATCGATAATTCGACCTACTTTTGCATCATTAAAGTAACCTTCTAGTCCGTAGCCTACACGAACTTCGATGCCACGATTTTTATATTTTTTTCCTTTATCCATATTCAGAAGGATAACAATCCCATTATCTAAATCTTCTTTCCCAATACCATAATGATTAATGACTTCTGTAGCGTACAATTCTCGATATTTACCTGTAGTATTAACGGTAAATACCGCCATTTCTACACCAGTCTCTTCTTCCAGTTGCTCACTGTATCGATTTAAATAATCAATTTCTGAATCAGAGAAGATTTTGGCATTATCCTGTACATATAAATGATCTTTATTCAATTCAGGAAATGTATACGCATTAACTTGGAATGGTGAAACAAGCATCAATATTAGCATTATTATCAATAATTTTATGTATCTCATAATGACCTCTATTGTTTTGTTTTTTGTTTATGTTTTTTCTTTTTTTCAGCTTTCTTTTTCTTTTCGTCCTCAATATATAATTCATAATATGCTTTGTAATTATGCATTACCCTCAGTAATTCCTTAGGCTGAACACCTATATGCTTCGGTAGCTTTATATGTATACATCCATCTTTTATATATGTAGATTTTGTCTTAAATAGACGCGTCGGATCAATCAACTGTACTATAATAACACTTTCTTCACCCTGCTTTTGTAATGTAATATCTTTCACGTTCTTCCAGACAACCATCTTATCGGGTTCAGCATCATTTGATATTCTATCAAAAAAGCCTTTCTCATTGATGATCATAACAACTTCACCATGTTTGGAGTGTTTCAGAACAACGAACATCAAGATGAATAATACGAAAAGCCCAATATTTAAAATCAATTGATACCATCCATGGATAAACTGAAACAAAGGATACAAAAATAAAAAAAGACCTATCGTAAAAATAGTTAAAAGCGTCGATAACACGATTAACAGTCTATTCGTGATTGTTACTTCATATCCGTACATAGCATACCTCTCTATTTTTTTAAATTATATATTATTGTATATAATTTCATGTAATATAAAAATCACACTTTACTGATGTAAAATATGATTTTAAATTAATCAAGTGTATTCTCTAGAAATGCAAATTCTTTATCTTCTTTTCCAGACAATTTTTGTTTCCTTTTATATTCTTCAAAAGCATTCTGCATAAACATTAAACATTCTTCATCACTGTACTTTGTAACAAATTTAAGCATTATATTAATTTCACCTT
The DNA here is from genome assembly GCF_021366795.1 of Macrococcoides caseolyticum. GTDB lineage: Bacteria > Bacillota > Bacilli > Staphylococcales > Staphylococcaceae > Macrococcoides > Macrococcoides caseolyticus_A. The sequence continues at coordinate 117,193 of NZ_JAHCPS010000007.1, forward strand.
CAGTATATTGAGTATTATAATCTGCTATCATGCGTGTCGCTAAATCTTCATGCTCTAATGTTTTATATGGATCTTTCAGTGCAACAGTAATATATGACTGTCCACCAAAATATCTTAAGGAAATATCTTTAACTTCTTTCCAATGCACTAATCTATCACCCGTAGCTATCATTGAAGAATTATCATAAAATCCCTCTTCATTTATAGTTACTAAGGGCTTATTAAAAACTAAATGTTTTAGATAGAACATTGAAAAAAAATACATTGTTAATGCTAAAAAGACTGCCAATAAATTCATATCCCATCCATTCTCTTCCCAAGCTATAATTGCAATAAAGGTTAATAGTAATCCACTAATAAACAATATTAAAAAAGCAAATAACATTTTTAATATACTTTTTTTAATTTTCACTTCTTTCATTTCATACTCCCTATATGTTAATTTTTTATTGTTATCAATATTACTTTTTCATAAATTCTTTCAGCACAACCGCATGATTATATTTTTCATCTTTAGCACCATATAGTAGTACAATTGTCCCTTTCATATCTTTGAGCTTTTTAACCGCATCATTATCTTTAAGTTCTTCTTTATACTTTTTCTTAAAATCATCGAACTTGTCTGGATCATGATCAAACCACTTTCTAAGATCCGTACTCGGTGCAATATCTTTCAACCATTCATCTAATTTAGCATCTTCTTTGCTTATCCCTCTCGGCCAAACACGATCAACTAACACACGTTTTCCTTTAGGTATATCTTCATCATAAATACGTGCAAGTTTGTACATATTAATCACCTCAAGTATAGATTTATATCGCTTAGTTCATCGTAACACTAAATCTATATCTAAATAAAAGAAAACACTCTCCAGCGAATGCTGAAGAGTGTTGAAAATTCTTATGGAACACAAACTGTCTACGCCAGTTTGCGTACTGGACTTGTAAGCAAACAAGTTTGCAACAATTCCAGTATTAACGTTTTGAGAACTGTGGTGAACGACGAGCGCCTTTAAGACCTGGTTTTTTACGTTCAAAAAACTTTAGGTTTTCGTACAGTTGTATAGACTGTCGTAAACCTTGATATTAAAGGATTTTTACTTTTTTCGATCGCATAGAATTGTCTCAAATATCACTCAGGGGGTATCTAAAGGGTAACTAAATAAACTGCTGGCCGCTGGTATATACTCTCGTATCGTCGATTATCGTTCGGTATCGTCCGTTTATCGTCCGTTTATCGTCCGGTCGTAAATATATTGATTTATCAATGTTTCTATGTAAATTAATAGGTTATCGTCCGGTTATCACTTGATGAATTTATTAGTCTCTAATTAAATAATATTTAGTACCTGGTCCTCTACCTTCAGATCCGATAATCTCTAACTTCTTCAGTTCAGCAATTAACTCAGATGTATAACTTTTTTGAAGTCCCATTGTTTCTTGAATTTCTAGCCTACTTGCTAACTTGCCATCTGATAAAAATTCTACAATCTCTGACAACTTTTGATTAGTTGGTATTTTATTCAACTTATAATTCTTATTAAATAATATTACAGTGAATAGATTTTCTGTTGCTATCAAAATAGGTTGTTTATTAAAACCTTTATATAATGAGAAAATTCTTCTTATTCCTGAACCATAGTTTTCAATATAATCCATTTTATCCATAGCATTGATTAATATTGGATTACGTTTAGCATTTGCACCTCTTTTGATATCTTCAATCGTCAGTCCGTCTGGAAGAGAACCTGGTGAAGAAATCTCAATCCTGTCATCATATATTTCTATCTTAATATCTGATGTCATTGTATAGTCTCTATGTGTAAATGCATTCATCAATGCTTCACGAATTGCATCTTGAGGATAAGAAAATGATTCAACTCTTCTCCCGTTACTACCAAAAGTAATCTCATTCTTGTTAATCAAACGTAAATAGCTTAAAACTTCTTCTATTTGTTTTACAATCGAACCTGAAAACTTTTGTTTATCTTTAAAAGTTACAGTATCTGTGCCATCAAAAACAGCCAATTTCGATATATATGGGTTTTGATCACTTAATATAAGCCCTGCATTATTGTAGTATTCATTTTCACTTTTTCTTAAATTCAAAGATATTTCATCAAAATTTAAGCTTAAATCTTCAAATACTGAAAGAACGGCATTAAACCTTAATTTATCATATGAACTCATTTCTCCATCAAATGAATTTGCAATATGCCTGTTCATCATTCTTCTAACTTCTTCGTCACTCGCTTTTCTCTTAGAACTTCCAGTACGTATGTATATACCTTTAGAATTAAATCCGTCACCATCAGTATAGTAATATGGTTTATTTACCCCTGCACTAACCGATATTTTAAATGGAATTTCATTTGGTTCGATCATGACCAGACCAGTGACTTCGGGACGAAATGCCGTTGCAATCCAATTCATTAATATTTCTTCCCATTCTTTGTATAATGTTTTTCGTAGCATTTCACTTTCATATTTGATGGGATCACCGTTATCATCCACGCCTAAAAATATCGTGCCACCATTATTACTGTTTAAAAATGAAACTATTTCTGCTTTCATTTGTTGTGCTTTGGGCATAGATTCTTTATATTCTGTGTTATAGCTTTCCATAATTTCACCACCACGTTTAATAGTAATTCATTACATCAATTATATTTAAAAATTTTAATTATATAATGAGATTCTAGAACGAAATTCATTTTTGTTGTTAATCTATATTTTTAATCTAAGTAATCTGACAGTAGTTCCTTCTCTTTTTGTTTTTTTAGAGCGTCTATCCTTGATGAAATAACTAAAGCATGAGAAATATATTTTACACCATCAAATATTTCAAGTAACTTATTCAAAAAACTGATGTCTTTATCTAATAATGGGACTAAACTCCCTGACCAACTACGGCTTCCCCTAGTTAAATATATTTTTTCAAATGTATGAGCATCAATTTCTTTTTCTTTAAGCAACTCGAATAATTCTAAAAGAAACTTATCATCGAAAACTTCAAATGACAAATTGTACAAGCTAACCAATTTCTTCATATCCTCAGTATCATGCACTTCAGATTTTATAAACTTTCGAGCACGATCCATATTTGATATCAATATTTCTTTCAAATATGGATCTACTCCAACGTAAATTAAACAATTTTCTCCAATTAAAAAATCTAAATATTTTCTAATTCCTGCTTCTGCGATTTCAGATTCCCATATATATTTCAGTTGAATATCACGTTTTACAAAATTTAAGTTTAATCTAGAGGTGTTTAATTTCACCAAAAATACATATATAAAATTAATATCTTTATCCTTTAGTAAGCTCTTGAAAAATTCACCTAAATTATCAACATCTTCCCTAACTATAATATCTAAATATATTTCTTTTAATTCTTTGTAGTCAAGCATATTTATTATATTTATTGCGTTTTCTTCTGTAGCATAAATAGGTATAAAAAAACGTCCTAATATTTTCCCTTCCTTATATCGATCTATTAACACATCAAAAATAATTCTATCTTTTTCAATATAATTTTTAAATGACAAAATACTGAAAGTATTTATTATTTCATAATTTTTAAGTTTTTTTAAAAATGTGATAAGCTCTTGTACCATATCTCTGTTAACTTCCTGACATGTTAACAGATTTGAAAGATACCATCTTTCATCTAATTCTTTTTCAACACTTTTTAAAACATTTGCTCCTTCATTAAATGGTAATATCCCCATATATTTTTCATAGTTAGGATAAGTAAAAGTAAAACTACTATTAAGTATAGATATTAACATTTTTTTCTTTTCTTCTATAACTAAAATTGAGTACAAAACGGATACAGATTCTTCTATTTGATGTTTATTTAAAAGTTCGTCTGATTGATATTCTGAAAGCACGTTAAACAATTGTAATAAATCAAAAGAGTATTCATTAAAAATTTCTTTTAATTTCTTCGCTCGCAATATTTGAGATTCCTCATAATTAAATTCTTCTTTTTTATAATGCAAATAATCAGATGAAAAAACATTGTAAATTATTTGTTTTTCTGATGGTTCATACTCAGTAAAGTGATTAGACTCTAGCCCTAATTTATTTGATTTAGAACTCAATTTATATACAATCGCTTCATCCCTAATGCTCAATTTACTTAAATCTTTAAAAAATAAATTTTCTATATAATATAAATCCGAACTAACAGTTTTAAAAAAACCATTCCTTACTTCGTATACTGGATAATTAAATAATAATTTATCTATATAGTTATTTACTTGTTCATATTTTAACTCGTACACTCTAGATAAAAGTTCATAAATTTGTCTATGAAGTCTAATTAAATAATCTCCATCAATCAATGTATAATGGTTAATTAATACCCTATTACCCTCCGAAACAATTTTATCGCTAGAAAACTTTAAAAACTCTTCAGCAATATTTGCGATTAACAATGCCATTGTCATATTGATATTTTCTTGTTTTGAAAAAATTTCAAGAATATTAAATCTCTTTTCTAAATAAGAATGCCACCCATCTTCAATATCAAAGTTCAATTTAACTGCTGAATAAACTTCATAAACTTTATCTTGTCTTCTTTTTAAATATTCTATGAGAAGTGTGCCCGCTTCGTAAAATTTTTCACTATTTGACAATGTACAAAGTATATCAATAATTGGATCATTAACGCTGTTAGTTCTTTTTTTCTCTTCGAATTCTTTTTGAGATATTTGATACTCACTACAGTTAGTAGACTGTATCTTTTCATTACAATAAACGAGTGCTTCGATAGGAATTAACACCCCGTATTGTATTAAAAAACGTTCTTTATCAACATCTGCGATAACTTCATTATAGACATACTTTATTTCAGTTATTAAGTAATCTTTCCATTCATTTGTGGATTTAAAATTATTGACAAGTACAAGCATCTCAACAATTTCTTTTGCATTTTCAGGAAATAAACTAATGAAAAAGTCTCTTACTTTGAAAACTTTTTTATCTACTATAAAATCGATTATCACAAAATCAGACAAACTTTGATCACTAACTTTAGTTGCTTTATCATGAAATATATCACATAACTCTTTGTCATGAAGTTTTTTTAATGAGGCATTAAAATCATTAATATCTATTTTAAAAAACTTTAATAACTTCTTCAAAGCTTCTTTATTAGTCAAATTTAATTTGCGTTTAAAACTCAAAATAAACAGACTAATTTTTTCATTTTGAGAAAGTAAATTTTCTTTAATAATTTGACTATAGTAACATCCTAATATATCTTTCTCATTATCAATAAACTCATAATTGTTATCTTTTATCATAATAGATGCAATAACAGCTAATCTTGGGTTATTATGAGATAATTTCATTATTTTTCTAATATCGGTTGGAGAAACTTCATTTATACTATTAATGAGTGATTCAATCTTTTCATCACTCATTAATGGTACTTTATATATTTTTGTCTTAAAGGATTCCAAGTGAGTGACTACTTCTGAAAGTGCATAATCTCTAACAGTAATAATAATTTTCAAATTTTGCACAAATTCTTCTAAACTCAACAAGCTAACGATAGCCTTAAAATTAGTAATCGTATTTGCATCATCTAATAATAAGTAATTAATTCTGTTATCATCTAATGCATCCTTAATATCTTGGTAAGCGGACATATTATTACTTTTAACGCAAATTACATTATTATCTGAAGATAAACTTTTGCATATCTCAATTGCTAGTCTTGTTTTGCCCACTCCAGATACTCCAGATAGTAAAAGAATCTGATGGTAATTTAGTTCTTCTATCAATTCTCCAACAGTATGTGCCTCGTCGATATAGTATGTATTAAGAGGGGCATTGGTTCTACTTTTATCATGAATTGAGATAAATTGTTCTATGTTCCAAACTTGCTCTGTTGATTCTGCAATTCCAAGAAAATCCTTTGCAATATCTTGATATTTAAAATGTAGAAGATCATGAGATAATGTATCTATGCCAATTAGGGTTAAATCTATTGAACCTGCTAATTCTCTAAGTTCTTTATCTCTTGCTACAGATATATTTGATGAGGTATGACAGCAGATGATTTCTTGAATATCTTTGTCTTCAATCTTTGTTTTTTCAATCGCTTCTCTAATATCTACTTCTAGCTTTGCTAAAACATCTGCTCTTGTACCGTACATAACTAGAATGTATTTATTAGTTTGCTTATCAAAGTAGTATGTATCAGGTATACCTTTTGTCGTCTTATCTGCCCCCTCCATAGAACCTAGAGATACGATATTCACCCATTTTCTTTTACGATACAGATAACTATCACATAATTTTTGAAATCTACCTCCATCAAGCTGTTTTATTTCAGTTTGAATTCTATTTAGTCTAGACATTGTCAATAGCGGTTTAAAAATGCTGTTTTATGGCGGTTTGAAAATGTCGTTTTTTAGCGGTTTAAGATTGTCGCATATTTAAGGATTTTTCGTTTTTATAATCTTTTAAG
>NZ_JAHCPS010000008.1 GCF_021366795.1 Macrococcoides caseolyticum
TTTTATTTTACCCTCTTTGATTAATTTTTCTTTTTCTTCTTTTACTTTTTCAAGAAGCACACTTGCGGGTTCATCATTTGGATTTTGAGGGATGAGTTTTCCTTGCATTGCTAAACTTAATGATTTTGTTTTTATTCTTTTTGATAATATTTTTAATTGCTTCTGATTTTCATTGATTGAATTAATAACTTTTAAGTAATTGTTTATTGTGTTTACAATTCTTTTTTGTTCATTTATAGGTGGAATTGGTATATAAATTTTTATTAAATTTCCCTTACTAATTCTAAGACGCGTAGTTCCTGTTGCTAAACTAAAAACCGAGTTTTGAAAATAAGGACTAAGGAGAAGATATAATAAATAATCGATATCATAATTCGAAATTGACGGTTTAATCCAACATACATCCACAGAAGTAACAGCTTTACCATCTAATTTAGGTGACTTGCAAACATACATTTCATCACCTAATAATCGATTTAAAAGTATAAAATCTTCTTTTATTTCACTGCAATTCAATTCATTAAATGTATCATCTGAAATATACTTGAAAGGTTTTTCATTAAAAACGCCTAATCCAATATGTCCAAGTTGAATTATTTTTATTTCTTTTGAAGAAGTCATATTTTTTGATAATATCCAGTCTCCATCATTTAATGTATCAGTAGATGTAATATTTAAAAGCGTTGTCCACTCCCATCCCTCAGGCACTTCAAAAGGTATCTCATCCTGTACAGATTTCACAGTACCATCTTGAAACTTCTCATAATATAAATTACATCGTCTACAAACATTTTAATAAGTACATAAAATAGATACATAAGAGCGATAGGTTCCAAATTACCCTAGTGGAAAATTTTTATTTGTATTTATTACAGGAAACCATTTCAAATACGTTCATCATCATATTTTAATGAACATAATAATACACCATAAAATGTTAGAATTAAAAATCATAGAAAATAATAACGCGATATATAACTATAATCTTAAAGAATAAAGTAAAAAAATTCTTCATTGTTGATAAATATTTATTTATTAATAAATATTTATGCTTATTATTCATTCCCAACACACCCTCACCCTTACTCCAAAGTTAACTTTGTTAGCAAATCTCATTTTTATCGATAACAATAAAATTGCATAACAAATAAATGTTAAGTTATACAACTAACATTAACAATCAAGAGATGACCTATGGATAAATTAAATCAGGTAATGCTTTACGTAGATGATTTAGAAAGTGCCGTGAAATTTTGGACTGAGACTTTAAAATTCGTTATCGTTCAGGAAACAGAAATGCCGGAGAACTACAAAGCTGTTGAAGTAGCTCCAAACGAGAATGTTGAAACGTCTCTCACTTTATTCGATAAAGCATTCATCAAGAAATACAGTCCGGAAGTAAGCACTGAAACACCATCTTTAATGTTCAAAGAAACAAACTTTGATGCATTATATGACAAACTGAAAGCATTAAATTTAACAGACCATGATATCATTGATATAGGTGGCGTTCGCGTATTTAATTTCCAGGATGGACAAGGGAATTTCTTTGCAGTAAGTGAATAGTATGAACAAAAGCAATCCATGTATCCTGGGTTGCTTTTTTTGCTATTTGCATAATTATTTGTAACTTCTAAATTAGTCATAAAATATTTCAAATTCGAACACCATCATATTATAATGAAACTGAATAATAGCCAATAAATAGTTATATTAAAAAATTATTGAAATTAATAAAAGGAGGATCTTTAAAATGAAATTAAAGGCAATTGGTTATACTGCGTTGTCTCTAAGTGTGTTGTTAAGTGCTTGTGGGAATGATAATGGTGATAGTGAGAACAATAAAGACAAGGATAAGGCTGTAACGACAGAAGAGAAGCAATCCGAATCAAAGGATAAAGCAAAGAAATCTACTGAAGAGAAAGCTACTACTGAAGCACCAACGACAGAAGTTGCAACCACTGAAGCACCGACTACAGAAGTGCCGACTACTGAAGCACCAATGACAGAAGCTGCTACTACTGAAGTGCCTTCATCGCATGCACAATCAAACGCTGCGCAGTCGAATACTACTCAGTCAAATGAGGTTCAGCAAAATGGTGTAAATAATGGTGGGGCTTATAATAATGTGAACAATGCTTCAAATGCAGCCTCTATCGACATAACGAATGTTACAGATAGACAGGTTTTAGAAAGTATTGTTTACGGTAATTATTCACAAATGGATAAGATAAGAGCATATAATAGTGCTGTGATGAACGGGATTATTCCTCAAGGTAATGTAATGGAAGGGCCAGCTGATGCTGCGTATGAGAGTTCTTTACGCATTGAATCTGGTCAGGAGAAGTCTGTATATCCTTCAAATCCTTATCCTGATAATCCAAATACCAAAAAGTACGATTATTTATACCAAAATAATTAATCATAGCGATAAAGGATGGTGTGTATGCACTGTCTTTTTATTTTATATGATTTGTTTTATTAATTTTTTCTCATTTTCGTAATGTCTTATTGAAAATTATTGGAAATTATTATTCGATATTATTGATATTTCTAATCGTGAATAATATACTTGAAAAGACATATTATTGAACAATACGTAAATAATAGTATTCTATATTAATATAAAAATAAAAAGAGAAAAGGTGTTTTATATATGCAATTTTGTGAACTCTCCCCATCGGAATTCGAAAGTTTTGTAAACAGTCATTTCAGTCATTACACACAATCTAGAATTCACTACGACTACAAACACAACAACAACGAGCCTGTTTACTTAGTTGGCGTAAAAGAGGGCGACGAGGTGCTTGCTGCGTGCTTACTTAACAGCGCTCCTGTATTCAAGTTCTTTAATTACTTTTATTCTCATCGTGGTCCTGTTATGGATCACACGAATAAATTGTTAGTGTCTACATTCTTTGAAGGTTTAACGAAATATTTAAGGAAGCGTAAAGGTTTATTTGTCTTAGTGGATCCTCATATTATTTTAAATGTGCGTAACCACGATGGTGATATTTTAGAGTCGAGAGATTTAGATGGTTTCATTAATCAAATGAATCAATTGGGTTACCAACATAAAGGGTTCAGTGTGGGTTACTCCATGGATTCGCAAGTAAGATGGTTATCTGTTCTGCATTTAGATGGTAAGTCAGAGGATCAATTGTTAAAGGATATGGAATATAAGACGCGTCGTAATATCAACAAGACAATCGAGATGGGTGTGCAGTTAAGAGATTTATCGATTGATGAGACAGAGAAGTTCTTCAGATTGTTTAAAATGGCTGAAGATAAACATGGTTTCTCATTCCGTGATTTAGAATACTTTAAGCGTATGCAGCGTACTTATGGTGATCAATGTCGTCTAGTGATGAGTTATATTGATTTAAATGATTATTTAATGAAGCTGGATGTTGAATTAAAGTATGCAGAGAAAGAATTTGAATTGTCGAACGAAGAATTGAAAGAAAATCCGGATTATCGCAAATTAAGAAATAAGACAAAAGAGTTAGAGAACACGGTGAATCGTCTGAAGAAGAAAGTGGAGGAGATTGAAGCACTTCGTGAATCTGACGGCGACATTTTGGAATTGGCAAGTGCTTTATATATCCATAATGCTCACGAATTGTATTACTTATCAAGTGGTTCTAATCCGAAATATAACCAATTTATGGGGTCATATCATATGATGTGGCGTATGATTCAATATGCAAAGTCTTTAAACTTAAAAACGTACAATTTCTATGGTGTCAGTGGTGTCTTCACTGAGGATGCTGAGGATTATGGTGTGCTTAAGTTTAAAAAAGGGTTTAATGCCGTTATAGAAGAGTATGTTGGTGATTTCGAAAAGCCATTAAATCCGTTATTCTACAAACTTTATAAGATGAAGAAAAAATAATTTTTTTATAGATGATATTTCATTCCCGAAATTAATTTCGGGAATTTTTTTGTCTATTTTATCCATAGTTGACAGTAAAAGTTGTTAGTATTATGATGGGGGTAATGGTATTTATTAGAAAACGAACGAGGAGATGGATAATGAAAAAGATATTGCTTGCATGTTTTATTGTGTTGCTAATACTTGGCGCGTTGTTGGATACAAGAAATTATGTTTTAGGGAATCGACTTGAAATTTCTTCGGCACTAATGCCTGAAGGTGAATTTGAAACGGTAAGTGATGCTGAGGGTGAGATGGGGTATTTGCTGGAGTCTCAAGGTATTTCTGATTACTCAGTAATTAAACGTTTGTATAAACTGCCGAATCGAAATTATTATACACTGGAGATTCTTGATGCAACGTATAAGCAGTCGGAATATTTGTATACTGGGCTGATTGAAACAAAGCATGCAACAGTATCCAACTTAAAGGTTCCAAAGTCCAGTTTTGAGTTAGTGCGTGTGAATCAACAATTTAAGGATAAATCATGGGAAATTCCGAGTAAGGTAGGCGTGTTTCATATGTCTGCTGGTACTTTTGATAATGAGGCAACAGAGGATCGAATCATCACCAATGATGCTGAGACGGCGGGTGTGACGGTATCGTTAACCCCTAAAAAAGGGATTGTCGAGGTGAATCATGATGGTGTTTGGTTAGACCACGCGAAATTCAAAGTAGGAATGGAGAATCGAATGAAACGTTATTCATCAGAAGATGCTGCAGTCGAAGCGGTGAAACAAGGTGATTTTGGTAAGCAAATCGGTATGGTTAAAACACAGCATATGCATTGTTATATCTTTTTAAATAAAGTAGCAGAATATAATGAATATACTTTCATCCCGGTCATGCTTCAAGATGGACAGTTTATGGCAGGAAAGTTTGAGCGCTTTACATATGAAACGGATGATATTGTGGATATTGGTATGGAAGAAGCGATAGAGGGTATCCCATATAAGATTTACTTGCAGCAGAATAATGAACATCCTAAAGTGTTCAAGAATGAAATAAGACATAAAGATATGCATATTGCAGTTGTTGAGAGAGGTGTAAAGGATGGAAAATAGTATGACAATGAAACAAGCAGTCATTAATTTCTGGACGAAAGCTTTTGTTTTTACAGGTCGTGCAAGGCGTAGCGAATACTGGTTAAATCTTCTTTTTAATTTATTGGTTGGTCTTGTACTAAGCGCACTATTTTTCATGGTTGATGCAATACTTGCATATCGATATCATCTAATAGAACATTTTTATTTTTTTCAAGAGAGATATTCCCTTACATCACAACCATTCCTTCTATGGCACAAGCTAGTCGACGCTTGCAGGATATAAATATCAATGGGAAGTTCGCGATTGTGGTTATGGTTTTCAGTACGGTGCTTTCATTTTTAACAGACCATGTCTTTTATACACCGTTTGAATTGAATGGCGGCGCGTCTCTTTTAATCGTTTTATCATTGATATTCATCATTCCTTGGTTATTTTTATTTATATGTAATTTCATACGAGGTAACACAGGAGACAATCAATACGGTAAAGATCCTAAAATGTTATAAAAAAACAACCGGACGCAGTTCACTTATGAAGTAAAATGCGTCCGGTTATTTTCTTGTGCCAGTTACTAGCACAAGAAAGATTATCCTGTTAAAATATCTTCTTTCGGATAACTGTAAAGTGGTTTATTCGGTTTCGAGAATGTCAGTACGATGGTAAGGACACCGACTTTACCAATCATCATCATTAAAATAATTAATATTTTTCCGATGACAGATAATTTAGCGGTAATCCCCATCGTCAGTCCAACTGTACCAAAGGCAGAAATCACTTCAAACATGAGTGCCAAAAATGGTAAATTTGGTTCTGCAAGCACCAGTAAAAAGACGATGGTAAAGATAAAACCAGAGCTTAAGACGGCTACAGCTAAACTTTTGAATAAAAATCGGTTATCTATCGTTCTTTTGAACAAACTTAAATTTTCTCGTTGTTTAATGAAGCTTAATGTACCAAATAATATAACAACGGTTGTTGTTAACTTGATACCACCAGCGGTTGATGTAGACCCGCCTCCAATAAACATAAGTAACATCATTATAAGAATCGTTGGTGTAGAGAGTGCACCAATGTCAATTGTATTGAATCCAGCGGTTCTCGTTGTAATGGCCTGGAAATAAGCCATTTGAAGCTGGTCGAATGTCGTATGACCACCGAGTGTTGCTTTATTGCTATACTCTAACATGAAAATAATGAGTGTTGCACAGAAATTCACTACAAATGTTCCAATAATCATCACTTTCGTGTGCACTCTCAGTTTCTTGAACTGTTTCGTTTTATATAAATCCAGGATAACTGTAAATCCGATTCCCCCAATGATAATTAAACTCGTGATGATAAAATTAATGATGGGATTTGTCTGGAATCTAACTAAGTTATCACTATGCAGCGCAAATCCAGCATTATTAAATGCGCTGACGGCAGTAAAGATACTATTAAATAAACCTTTCTTCCATCCAAGCAGTGGTACCCATTCTAATGCCAGTAAAAATGCACCAATACTTTCGAAAATAAAACTAATGAAGAATAAAATGAGCACAAGACGTATAATTCCTCCCGTGTTCTGCTGATTTAATGCTTCTGTAGCAAGCGATCTTCCTTTAAATCCGACTTTCTTACCCAGCATGATGAATACAATCATGGCTAATGTGATAATCCCTAAACCACCACATTGGACGAGAATCATTATTATTGTGTATCCGATGTAATTAAATTGCTGTGTGATATCTATGGTTGCTAATCCTGTTACTGTAAATGCACTTGTTGCGATGAAGAGACAATCTATGAAAGATGTCGGCTGTTTCTGTGAAAAAGGCATGAACAATAATAGTGAACCTAGCACCAGAAAGACTAAAAATGAACTGATGATCACTAAATATGGATTTTTAATGGGGATTTTCATAAGGCAACCTTCTTTTATATAGACTAATGACTAAAAATAGCGTACATGAAGTTGGATGAAATTACAATTTATATTTGATGAAACAGAAAGTAATTGAAAGTATCGACTTTTTAATTGAGAATGATTATCATTTGGTGTATAGTAATTTTATAAAAATGAGGAGGGTGAGTCATGAAACGCATATCACATGAATATATATTATCTGAAGCACTGGATCGTCTTTCTGAAGAAGAAACGAAAGAATTTACACAGCGCATTCAGTTGATTACAGAAAGTGGCTTGGATGAAGCCATTAAAGAACGTATGTTAGATGATATCTTTCACTACATTATTATCGTTAATACGCCACACTTGTTCAGTAAAGAATACATGATTGAATAGATTAACATAAACTTAACTTTTGATTTCTCAACATCTTTTATATAATCAAATATGAGAAATTCAAATATTAAGGATGTTTTTTAATGCATTATTTTATCGTTGGTGATATACATGGGTGTTACAACACTTTAAAGAAATTATTAAAGCACTGGAATCCTAAAGCAGAGCAATTGATTTTCGTGGGTGATTACATTAATAAAGGAAAGCACTCAAAAGAAGTCGTGCAGCTCATCAGGAAGTTACAAACAGATTACCCGAATACGATTTGTATTAAAGGGAATCACGAATATCAAATGGCGCAATATATATTTTCTAACACGCCGAAACATCATATGAAAGAGAATTATAAGTATACAATCACGCATTATGATTTAAAGCATAAATACATATCAGATGCCAAGTGGATGCAGCGTTTGCCATTATTCTACGAGAATAATGTGCTCTACGTATCACATGCAGGGGTCAATTTCTTGGGTTTTAGAAAGTTTCATGAAGATAGTATGTGGAGTGTACTGAGATTTCGTGGTAAATTAAAAAAAATGAAGAAGCTTCAGGTGATCGGACATACACCGACTGAAATTGGTAAACCGATTTATTTAAAGCAGGAGCATGTATTAAATATTGATGCAGGCGCTGGAAATTATGATGCACTTGCTGCAGTTGTGATTAATAAGAACGGTAAACTCGTTCAAACTTATATTGAAAAAGTGCTGAAAAGTGACTGTATATAAAATGAAGTTAAAATAAACATACTAAGATGCGTAGTGAACGCATCTTAGTATGTTTATTTTATTATTATTCATTTTTAGGTGTGATTCTCACGATTTTATCTATATTAATTGTACTCATGCAATCATGTTCATTAACCGGTAAAAATCCTGTTTCATTTAAATCAATTTTTTTCATAAAATTATTAAATGCGATTTTTTCATCCGTCGTATAAAACTCCTGATGGATTACTTTTTCCCCGTTATCAAGCTGTATTTCGATGTTTAAATATCGACTGTTAGCGTCCATTTTAACTAAAACTCCTTTAATATATGAATTGTTATACATTTTATATATTCCCATGTGACACTTTTGTAAACATAATACATTCAAATTATTGTTTGAATGATAGCTTGGGTGTATACTATATTCAAATATATATTTGAATGAGGTGGTCGCATGTCTGAAGGTATTTGCGATGTTTATTTATATGATGAAGAGAAAGTCCGACGTGCAAAAGCACAGCACGCAACTGTTGATTTACAACCGGTGCTTACTATATATAAAGCTTTAGCAGATGAGAAGCGGTTAAAGGTTTGTTATAGCTTATTACACGAATATGAATTATGTGTATGTGATCTGGCCAATATTATAGATGCGACAATTGCTACGACGAGTCATCATTTACGTTATTTAAATCAAGCGCAAGTCTTAGATTATCGTAAAGAAGGTAAGAATGCATTTTACAGGTTAAAAGATGGGCATATTAAGACGTTAATTGAAACTGCACTTGTGCATGGAGGTGAGAAAAATGACTAAAGCACAGGAAACATATCGCATAGAAGGATTGAGTTGCACCAATTGTGCTGCAAAGTTTGTTAAGAACATAGAAGCAATTCCTGGTGTTGAAGCAGTGGATTTAAACTTTGGTGCAGCGAAACTAAACGTTACGGGTGATGTGACGATAGAAGCGTTAGAAGAGGCGGGGAAATTTGATCATATTAAAGTGAGACCGGCACATGTGAAACGTCCAAAAAAGGTTCCTTTCTATAAAGATAAAGCGCATCTTCCTTTTGCTATTGCACTGGTGTTGTTCATTGCAGGACTACTTTGTAGTGTTACTCTAGGCGAAGATAGCTGGTATACGCGATTATTTTATATCTGTACGATGGTAATTGGCGGATACAATTTATTTATCGAAGGTATAAAGCGACTCTTTAAACTCCACTTTGATATGAATGTTTTGATGACTGTCGCGATTATTGGGGCAACATTAATTGGTGAAGTACAGGAAGGTGCGATGGTTGTCCTATTATTTGCAGTGAGTGAAGCTTTAGAAAGTTATGCAATGGAGAAATCCCGAGAGAGTATCCAAACGTTAATTAATCTCTCACCTGAAGTCGCACTTAAAAAGCACGGTGAGGATTATAAGGAAGTTGCAGTTCAGGATTTAATGATTGGTGACATTGTACGTATATTACCTGGAAAGAAAGTACCGATTGATGGCACGATTATTAGTGGTCAGAGTAATGTTAATCAGGCAAGCATTACAGGTGAAAGTATACCGGTTACAAGAACGATGGGTGACGAAGTATTCTCAGGTACACTTAATGAATCTGCGCTGCTGGAAATACGTGTCACAAAACATGCACATGAAACAAAGCTTGCAAAAATGATTCACTTAGTAGAAGAAGCACAAAGTAAGAAAGCGCCTACTCAGAGATTTGTAGATCAATTTGCGAAATACTATACGCCGGTGATTATGCTGATTGCCTTTCTTGTAATGGTTGTACCACCTTTATTTGGCGGAGACTTTAAACATTACTTGTATCAAGGATTGTCTGTGTTAGTTGTAGGTTGTCCGTGTGCGCTTGTCGTCTCTACACCAGTTGCAATTGTTACAGCAATAGGAAGTGCTGCACGTCGAGGTATCCTGATTAAAGGCGGGATTCATTTAGAGCATGCTGGTCGAGTGGACATGATAGCAATGGATAAGACAGGAACATTAACAAAGGGGACACCTGTCGTTACTGATCGTATTGATTTGGTTGATTTGACAGATGAAGATTTAAACATTGTGTATACACTTGAGCGTGATGCGGGTCACCCATTAAGTAAAGCAATCGTGCAGTATCTTAGAGATTGTGCACTTGTCAATGTAACGGATTATGAAGTCGTTACAGCACGCGGTGTCCAGGCAATGTTTAATGGAATAGAGTATCGCATCGGACAGCGTCAATTCTTTGACTTGAGTGAACAAGATGCAAGCATTATTGATCAATATGACAGCAGTGGCACAACGCAAGTATTATTCGGAACAAAGCGAGCAGTTAAGTGTATCTTCTTTATCCAGGATACATTAAGAGATGAATCTAAAACGGTTATTGAAACACTGAATCAACTGGGTATCCGTACAATGATGTTAACTGGAGATAATAAGCACGTTGCAGATGCAATGGGCCGTCAGTTAGGTATAACACAAGTTCATTCAGAATTATTACCTGAAGATAAATTAGCATTAATCAAAGACTATCAACAAAAAGGCCATCATATTGCGATGGTGGGTGATGGTGTTAATGATGCACCAGCACTTGCTCAGGCAGATATTGGTTTTTCAATGGGGGGTGCCGCAACTGATACAGCCATCGAAACTGCCGATATCACATTTATGAAAGATAATTTAAGTGACTTACCGAAAGTAATCAAGTTAAGTCAACGTACGTTAAATATCATCAAACAAAATATTGGCTTTGCACTTGGTTTAAAACTTATTGCAATATTGCTCGTTATCCCAGGATGGCTCACATTATGGATTGCTATATTTGCTGACATGGGTGCAACACTGATTGTAACGTTAAATAGCTTAAGACTGTTAAAGCGATAAAGCATTGAACTGAAATTTTATTATGTGGACCGCTTACCTTAAAACTGTAAAATCAATTGTGCTACGTTATAATATAGATGAACTATACAGGGTAAGCGGTCTATGTTATGGAGAAAGGTGGGTGATGATATGCATATTGGTATCATTGGCGCAGGTATTGGCGGGTTGACACAAAGCATTGCGCTTAGCTTAGCGGGTCACGATGTAGAAATCTTTGAAAAACGTCACGTATTAAAGCAACAGGGTGTAGGTTTAGGGATTGGAAGCAATGCGATGCGAGCACTTTCACGCTATGGGATAGATAAGGATATATTGGCGGCAGGTAAAGTACTTCGTGAATGCCAGTTTCGAACAGATCGTAATACATTGCTTAACACCATTCAGTTGTCGCAAGGCGAATACGATAATGTAACAATTCAACGTGAGCAACTCCATGATATATTACGTTCGTATAATCAAGCGGATATTCATTTAATTAAAGATGTTGTACATATTAGCGATTACGAGCAACCGACGATGGTTTTTAGTGATGGCACAAAATATCAATTTGATTTAATTATTGCTGCTGACGGCCTTCATTCCAATATCCGACGACAAATGTTTAAAAATAGTGATGCCGTTTATCAGGGCTACACTTGCTTTAGAGGCACAAGTACGGGTATACAGGTGGAAGATGCTGCAATAGAATACTGGGGAAGTGATGGGCGATTTGGTATCGTCCCGCTATCAGATAATGAAATTTACTGGTTCGCATGTATGAATGCAATGGAACGCGACAATGAATTTCGCTATTATAATCAACATAAACTGATTGAATACTTTAAAGCCTTTCCTGAAGCGGTTACCGATACAATCGCACATACCATTCATGATCCGATACATCATGACATTTATGATATTAATCCTTTAAAGACCTTTTCTAAAGGCAAGGTTGTGTTAATTGGCGATGCAGCACATGCTACCACACCCAACATGGGACAAGGTGCATCTCTTGCGATTGAAGATGCGATTTCTTTAGCCCATCAATTAGAGCAATTGCCAATTGCTCAGGCGTTAGCGCGTTTCGATAAATTAAGTGTACAGCATACAAAGCGCGTTATCATGAAATCACGCCAAATCGGAAAGTCAGCGCAGCTTGAAAATAAAGGATTAATCAAGATACGTAACAAAGCTTTGAAAAGTATCCCGGCATTCATGCTGAATAAGCAAATCGCATTTTTAAACCAAAGACAAATAAAATAAAAATATCATCCAGGTATCAATGGATGATATTTTTTACGATTTAAGTATTTATAGACGCGTTACTTTTAAATTTTGAATTTCTTCATCCAATTGACTATCAAGTACTTCAAAGAACGTCATTAAGAAGCGGATTTTTCCGCGATACTCATATTCATTGAAAATTAGTGGCATGACGTCATTTGGATGGACTGGATTTTGTTCAATGGCATAGTCGATATTATCAAAGTAGTTCAGCACATCAATAATATTGAGTGTATGTCCTTTCTCTTGAAATAATGCATAGTCACCAATTTGGTCACGGTGATTTTCTAATCCCTCGTGATAGCCATACGCGATTTGTAATAAGTTGTATTTAATACTTTTAAACTTAGACCCAAAATTATAATTAAATTGTGATGAACTAAGTTGCTTAATCTGACTGAGTAGTTCATCTCTTGATTGTTTTACTTCATTGTAAATTTGATTATTATTATTCATTCGATTCACCTCACAGTTTGATATTTTATTTATACCCTGATTGAATCAATTTAAGACATTGAAAGGAGAAACGATGCAAAATTCACTCATTAAAGAATTAAGAAGTTTATATTCTGGCGAAGGATTTTCAGGTGTTGCGTTCTTTATCATTTGGCTTTATGCATGTTTCAGTGATGATTATCAACAAATTGCACGACAATTGCATATTGCAATACCAACGATAACGCTATGCTTTATATTAATGATAGGCACTTACTTTTGGAGATTGATGCTACGCACTGTGATTAAAGGAGAAAAGATGAATTTAACATCACAGCAGAAAAGAATATTTTTCATATTGAAAGGTGTGTCACTTCTTTTATTAATGATGTGCAGTATGTTGCTAATATTAGCGATGTTTTCGCAGCAAAAATATATTAGTCTGAGTATATTTTTATTTGGATTTGCGATTATAGAATATATTAATTATTTTTATATTCGATTGTCTTATTTATCACCTCGTGAGTTTCGTGAACTCCTGCGTCATCGAAGGTTAAGGCAGTCACATTTAAATCGCTTGTTACATAAAAAAAACAGCTGACTATTTTGTCAGCTGTGCAATGATGGATTCATATACTTCGTTCCAGAATTCAGGCGTATTTTTATATTTTTCATGAATTTGATGATGGACTTCTTTTTGTTTCGCTTCAAAGTCAGATGCATCCTTAGCAGGTAAGTCTTTACGTACATCTGTGACGTAGCTTTGAACTTTTGCAGCACGTGGTCCCCAGTTGGCATATTCTTCATCCTGTTCATTTAAGAAGATAAAGATAGGAATCGAACGTGAACCGTTTGTTAAGTACTGATCCATTAATTCCGGATTAGAGTCACGTAAAGTTACACTTATGGTCATATCAGTTACTTCTGCGATTTTCATTAAGACTGGTAAGTTCATCATCGCATCGCCACACCAGTCTTCAGTTATCACAATAACCTTTAAGTGTTTTTCTTTAATTGACGAAAGGCGATCGTCTTCTGGTAATTCGAAAGTCTCATAAATTTTATGCATTTCAGCTTTATTGACTTTCATTTGATTAACATATTCTTCGAGCGTTAAACCTTGATTGAAATAATCACCTAAATGTGTCATATTGGCCTCCTATATGCATGAAATAAGTTAATATATATTATAACAATTTCAGAATAATCAAACAAAAGATATAATGTTCACTAAATACATGAACGAACGTTCATAAATATTACGGTATATACGGATGTTTATACCATATCCCTATGTTAAGCTTATCTCAGCTAATAATTTTTCATACATGTAAGTCTTCTCAAAGGGTAGTATTAACTACCCGCTTTTTTTATTTTTAAGACTTTGTTATATTATGGTATATTGATAATGCAGATTAAATGAAAGTGTGTGAATCATGAAAAAATACATAATAATTATTTTGACAATAGCACTACTATTTGGCGTCGGTGCCTGGTTATATAGCTATTGTACCACACCAGATAATGATTTAAGTAATGAACAAATTGGTAACTTATTGATTAAGGACACGTTTGAAAATAAAGATAAAGCTTTCGCGATTGATCCAATGGTTCAATTAGATGGTAAGCTCTTCTATCGATTAGAAAAAGATAAAGGATTAATCGTACGTGTTGATAAGAAGAAAAAGCAAATCACTGCAATTATGTTATTTCATAATAAAAAAATACAGACGAGTCGAGATATTGCGATAGGGCATTCAAAAGAAGCAGTCATTGATGCTTATGGTGAAACGTATAAAAAATCACTATTACCGAAGAAACAAACGCAGTTTTATTATAAAGATAAAGAAAATCATATCGGTATGAAATTTATATTTAAAAAAGACAACCTTGTAAAAATAGAATTATTTGAAGAATAAGCGACATACGTTGCTTATTTTTTTATTTTCAAATGTTTCGGATTCCGATATAATTAAAGCAATATGAAAATCAAGGAGGTATTTCAATGAATTATGAAGCAACTGTAAGAAAATATGCAGAGACGGTTGTAAGTGTTGGATTAAATGTACAACCAGGACAATCTGTTGTCATCAATGCAGATATTGACGCAATCGACTTTGTACGTGAAGTAACGAAAGCTGCTTATGAAAAAGGGGCTAAAGAAGTCATTCAAAAATTAACGGATGGACCATCCACACAAATGAAGTTTGAATACTCGCCAGTTGAAGTGTTTGAAAGTATTCCTCAATATAGAATTGATGAAACAAATGACTTTGTGAAAAATAAAGTTGCCCACTTACGAATTTATTCTCAAACACCAGAATTACTTAAAGATGCTGATCCTGTTAAAATTGCTGCCCAGGCAAAAGCACTTGGTGAAGCAAATAAAGATTTCTCAAGAGCGGTCGGTCGCTATGACTTCTCGTGGTGTATTGTTGCTTTCCCGAATGTTAAGTGGGGAGAATTAGTATTTCCTGAACTGAAAGGTGAAGCAGCGAAATTAAAGCTTCTGGAAGCAATGATTAAAGCTGTCCGTGTCGATCATGATGACCCAATTCAGGCGTGGAAAGAACATAATGAAAATATTAATGCGAAAGCGCGTATATTAACTGAGAAAAACTATGACAGACTTCACTATAAATCATCTACAACAGATGTTGAAATTGGTTTAACGAAAGGTCATGTTTGGTTAGGCGCAAGTACTGTTAATGCTGATGGTGTTGAGATACAGGTCAATATGCCGACTGAAGAAGTGTTTACATCACCAGATTATCGAAGAGTAAATGGTGTAATCGGTAATACACGTCCGTTAGCATATCAAGGTGCCATAGTAGATGACTTCAAGTTAACGTTTAAAGACGGTGTAGTGACGGACTTTGAAGCGGGTGTCGGTTATGATGTTCTAAAGAATATGCTGGACAATGATGAAGGCGCACGGCGTTTAGGTGAAATCGCGTTAGTACCAGATGATTCGCCGATTTCAAATTCAGGTATTCTTTATTATAATACGTTATATGATGAGAACGCATCATGTCACGTGGCATTAGGACGTTCATTCCCGAATGCGATTAAAGATGGAAAGACTTTATCGAAAGAAGAACTGATGGATAAAGGATTAAATCAATCAATGATTCACGTTGACTTTATGATGGGAAGTAGTGATCTATCGATAGACGGAATTAAGGAAGACGGAACAGTAGAACCGGTATTTAGAGATGGTAACTGGGTGATTTAATTTTAAAAGAGTGAGTGGGCGGAAAACATTGTTTTCCGCCCACTCATTTTTTATTCTACAGCACTTTCAGTAATAGCAAATGTTTGGTTATCGGCATCGATTACTGCATTTCTACCATAAGGTATAATACATTTAGAAAATAAAAAAGTGGACGATATTAATGTATCGTCCACTCCTATTGATTAAATTTCACTGTCTATTTTAATTGATTGTTTTGGTGATTCTGTTACATGTAATTTCGGTAATACGATATCTAACGTACCATCTTTTTTATAGGTAGCTTTAATCGCTTCTACTTGAACATCCGGTAAGTATAGTGAACGATGCATTGAACCAAATGAGCGTTCTCGTTTAATATAATTGTGGTCATTGTGTTCAACAACAGTTTCTTCAAGGCGTTTCGCTGTAATACTTAATGCATCATTTTGATAATCTAATTGAATATCTTCCTGTTTAATGCCTGGTAAATCTACATGAACTGTATAGTCGTTATTTGTTTCTTTAATATCTAACTTAAAGCTATGATTATAAGCATTATCTGCAAATTGACTGACAGATTTCGTTAACATTTCGTTTGCTACATCAAATACATTTTGCCCGCGAGAAAAGATACCATATTTATTATCCATGTTCATCACTCCTATTGATTTGATACTTTTATTATAACCAATTAGTCAATAAAGGTCAAATTATTAGGTGTATTATGAAACTTCGTGGTGATAATTTCGAGTCGTATTGAAAGCTATTGGTATCAATGTGAATCGTTGATATTGCTCTTTATCTTATCCCTCGTTCATATTGTTTCGGTACAGTAATTTCATCACGTAACGCTTTAACAGCATGGATCGCCCAGTAAGGGTCATTCAGCATGCCTCGACCGACTGCAACTAAATCTGCATCACCATTACGCAATGTCATTTCTGCTGTTTCAGCACTATCCAAAATACCAACAGCAATAACGGGTACGTCAAACTTTTCTTTGAAACGCTTCGCGAATGGGACTTGATAGCCTGGATAATTACCAGGTTTATCATTACCTGCCGGCGCTTCTCCACCTGTTGAGATATGGAACATGTCAACGCCAGCTTGTAAATATTTCTCTGAGATCGCTAGTGCATGTTCAACATCATATCCACCGTCCATATATTCACGTGCAGAGATTCTAAAGATTAAAGGCATATCTTCAGGCATGACTGACTTTGCAGCCTGTATTACTTCAACACCAAACACTGATAAATCCTGTCCGTATTCATCAGTACGTTTGTTGATACTTGGTGAATGAAACTGATGAATTAAATACCCATGTGCACCATGCAATTCAATCGCATCAAATCCAGCCTCTACAGCACGGCGTACACTTTCTTTAAACTTATTCACCATTGCTTTTACTTCTGAGTTTGATAGTTCACGTGGGTAACGAATTGGACCGAAATCAGTTGGCTCTTCTACTGGTGTCGTAGATGATGACACAGGTGTCTCAACGTCACGTGCCTTACGTCCGGCATGTGCAATTTGAATCGCTGCTTTCGCACCATTGGCATGAATCCCGTCGACGATACGTTTAAATGCTGGAATTTGAGCGTCATCCCATAAACCTAAGCAGTTTTTTGTGATACGACCTTCCGGTTCTACATTCGTCATTTCGACTATAATTAATCCGGTTTGACCTACTGCACGAGATGCATAATGGATATAATGCCAGTCTGTTGGTGTACCATCTTCTTTTTCAACCGAATACTGACACATCGGTGGCATAACCACTCTGTTTTTTAGTGTTAAGCCTTTGTATTCATAGGGTGTATTAAGTAATGTCTTCATAGTGACTCTCCTTTATTTTTTGATGATTACATTATAAGATGTTTTGTCTGTATTTGATAAAAATTTGTTTTCATGTATTTATGTCTGGTAAATAAATGGTAGGTTTGTATGTGTGCGAAATGAAATATATACTGCTTTAAAGTATAATGAACTTAAGTGAAGGGTAGGGGTTGATGAGATGTTTGAAGTAAAAACAGAAATTAAAATAATTCCTGATGGTTACGAATCTACAAATCGTTACTTCCATAAACATGTGCTGAATAATTACTTAGAACTTGGAGTCACTTTAGTAGGTCGATGGGTAAATGAGGATAAGACAGTTATTACTGAGATTTGGGGTTATCTTGATGAACAGCATTACCGTGATTTCTTTGAACTAAGAAAGCAAACAAAACATTATCAGAATTCATTACCAGATAAGCTTGCAAATGACAAATGGATTATTTCAAAGAAAGACATGTTAATTACCCCGACAGGTGATTATAAAATGGATTTACATATCGTTTCGACGAATGTACTTGTTCAAAATAATCAAGGTGAAGTATTGCTTGTCAGAAGCTTACATAGAAGTGATACGCTTGAGTTGCCCGGTGGACGTCTTGATAAAGACGAAGATATGATTGCAGGCGCTAAGCGAGAAGTGAAAGAGGAAACAGGATTAGATGTTGATATTAAAGGATTGTTATATAGCTCCCATAATAAAACGAGTGGGGTCGTGAACTTTACCTTCCTTGGAGAAGTGGTTGGTGGCACCCTTAAAGATGGGGATGATGAAACGATTGATGTCGGATATTATCCAGTCAACCCAGAGAACATCTCGGAATATGTAACGCGTAAAATTTCTGAAGATCGCATTTTAAAAGCTTTAGAGAAGAAAGCACAGATGTTTGATTTATTTGAGAATAATCCATATAAAATCATTACGTCATTTAAATAAGATGCAAGGACATATGTATTATTCTTCATACGATGAACTATAAACGGCGTCTCATGATTAGTCGCCACGAAAAATAATAAAACCCATTAAAATCACTCGTTGATTTTAATGGGTTTTCTCTGGTTTTTCGGGACTAAACACGCATTCGACAGCTTCTTAACAGCGTCTCATTCGACAGCCTTCTTAACAGCGTCTCATTCGACAGCCTTCTTAACGGCGTCTCATGAGCAGTCCCTCGTCAAACTTCAGAAATTCATCGAAATCAAAGAATGATTTCTTAGAATTTCTTCCAGTTTGTTCGGAACTAAACACTCATTCGACAGCCTTCTTCTTATTCGCTGGCAAATGTTATGTCGCTATCAATTTGACCGTTAAACTGATGAATCGGAAGCGGCTTACCGTCAAGCCAATCCTGGAAGTTCAGTGTTGTTGGAGTATTGTTGCCCCCTAAAGCAAACATAACGGTTAAATCTTTTGGGAAGTAACAACTTGTATGAATTGTTCCGCTCCAGCTAGAATACATACTACTAAAGACACCCGCGTCTGGATCATTCATCATATTAAATGCAGCATTCGCATCCATATTTGAAGTCGTTTGCGCTTTTAAATGTTTCATACGCATTTCTGAATCACTTAGAACACGACGATTCTCATGCGTTAATACCTCAAAATGATTCGTACAATAGTGATGTTCACGTACAACGATATCACGTGGTGTGGCTTCAACGATTTGAGTGACGCCTTTCTTGTCTAACAGAATATAACTAAAGCTTGAGCGATGTGGGATTTCTTTCAGGAATTGCACAGCATCATCTACATCTTTACAACACTCTAAAATCATTCTACCAATCATATAGCAAACGAAGCCGTCACCTGGTACTTTACGATGCATAAAGTTATAGCCCATCGATAAACCATGTTCATTCATGCCGTCCATTCGACCAGTAATTCTTGAAACAGGTGCCATTGTTGCATAGCCAGAATCACTGGGCTGGAAGAAAGTAAATCTTCCGTCATATGTTGCAGGATGATAGTCATAGTTTCTTAGTAAATAGTTTTCAGTTGTAAATACACTACAACCACTTGGCTTCGCATACACGCGGTAATGACCAAAGTTTAATAGTATTTGCGTCATATCCATTTTGAGTTCTGCCTGAAGACCTAATAACTCCTCCCATATACCAGGCGCGAATCGATTGAAAGCAGCTTTTGTTTCCTGGATATCTATATCAAAGCGTGGGCGACGCAGACGCCGCTCACGTGCACGATTTTCCATCATTAATGTCGTTTTAAGCCATTTCCCTTGTTCAATCCCAAAGTCGAAATGACTGCCACGAAATTCTGTAATGGCACTTTTGACTTGTTGCATAATGTGACCTCCTCCGTACTATAGTGAAATTATAGCAAAGAATAGTTTTTGATGTTGTATGTAAAGTCAACTTTACGTAAAGGGTGCTTTACATTATAATGATATTGAAGAGGTGAGTGTATGAAAAATAAATTGGCTGAATATCGTAGTTTACATGGGTACTCACAGGAAACATTAGCTAAACATCTGAAAGTATCACGGCAGACGATTATATCGATTGAAAAAGGAAAGTACAATCCATCGTTACCACTAGGTTTGATGATAGCAGAAGTGTTTAAAGTGAAAGTTGAAGATATCTTTATTTTAGAAGAAAGCGATTATAAATAGGAGGGGATAATCATTTTTGATCATTTAGAAGGGAATCGCCCTGTTTTATATTTTCTTGGATTTGGAATGTTATTAATGTCTACATTTTTGATGGTTGTGATATTTGAGAAACCAGAACTCTATGCGATGCAGTTTGTGCTAGGTATTCATTTAATCCTGAAGGGCATTCAGAATAGAGAAGAGATTGTTGATGAGCGTGTAGTTCATTTAAGCAATCGCGCATTTAAAACTTCTTATTTAGTAACGTTATTTGTCGGGATGATTTTTATTACTTTGTATACATTTGATTTGATTGAAATGAGACCTGAAAGTTCTATTATTATCATACTAGCGATGATGTTTTTATCATTTTCAGTAAGTAACTTTGTGCTATGGAGAAAGTATTAATATAGGAACGTATCAGCGTCGATGCGTGACAAAATCAACGAATTGTCACACGTCAGCGTCGATGCGTGACAAAAAAATGGCCCGATTCCAATGGAGAACCGCCCAAAAATAACAGATTTGGCCCGATTCCACGTTGGAACCGGGCCAATACAAACTTATCACAATATTAGTAAACACCTACTGCTTCCCAAGCTGCGTTAATTGTATCCGCTTCTGTTTGACCATATAAGTCTTGTGCTGATTGAATCAATGCTTCTTTTGTATCTTTAAAGTCAGAAGTTGATGTTAAGTAGTATGATAATGCGCGGTAATAAATTTGTTCTGATTTTGCTTTTCCGATCTTAGTCACTGTATTGTAGAATGCTTTATTCGGAATACCAGAGTTAATATGCACGCCACCCCAGTCGCCATTTTCAGTATTTGGAAGATATTGATAGTCATCCATATGCGATGGTTGATCATACAATTCCGGTTGATCAAAGCTTCTTAGGGCATCTCCAGGTACGCCTGGTGTATACACATCTTCACCCATTAGAAAATCAGGGTCTACAAAGTAACCGAATACATCAGACATCGATTCATTGATTGCGCCTGGTTGATTTTCATAAATTAATCCAGCTGTATATTCTGTAACGGCATGTGTTAATTCATGTGCAATAATATCATTCGCCCCTGATAAAGAAGTGAAAGTTCTGCCGTCACCATCTCCATAAACCATTGCTTCACCATTCCAGAAGGCATTGTTGTAGTTTTGACCATAGTGTACGACAGAATATATCGGTGCTCCGTTTCCATCATATGAGTCACGGTTATGTGTATTTTTATAGTAATCATATACAATGTCGCCATAATAGTGTGCATCGACTGCTGCTTTCTGGCGTGATGATGTAAAGTATTTATCTGTGTCTCTTACAATTTCAAGGTTAGTTTGAGTATTGAAGGCATCATACGTTTCAATGTTACCGTTATGCGTCATATCCGCTAAATAGTAGTAGCTTCCTTCCTGATAGATATTTAATGGTTTGAATTTATTGTCTACGCCATACCCGTAACCTGTCGTTGCTGCATCAAAAAGCATGTTTTGTTTTTTGATAACTTCTCCTGTTTCAGCATCAATTTGTACTTTCCAGTTCGCTGCTTTCGGTGTGACATAAATTAACTGAATATCATACACGTATTTATTTTTATCAGCATTGATTGCGACTTCCGCTTTTTTCACAACTTTACGATTATCTATATTTTTTACTTTATTTTTATCTGCATTCACTGCTTTAAATGCTAAATCAATCGCTTGATCTTTTGATAATGTTTGCGTATTTGTTGGGAGAACTTGCTTTTGGTCTAATTCACCATTGACGTGTACAACTTCATTTTTATCGTTAACGTGAATTTTAATTTCTTTATTTAGAGCCTTTTTACCATTGTTATGAGGTTTTAAAGTATAGTGTGTGAACCCCTGTTCATCTTTTTCTACCTTTGTGATTTCATATTGCTTATAGAACTTTTTTGCTGCTTTATCACCTGGTAGTGATTTTAAGAAGTTTTTCGCATCAATTTTAGTTTGTACTTTCTGAAGGTGGTGGAGTGATTTACCGGATTCAGTTTTTGCAAATGTCGTATGCGGTACAAGTGATACGATAAGTGATGTTGACAGTAGCGTTGTTACAAATTGTTTTTTATTCATTGTCATCTCTCCTAGTAAAATATTCAATACAATTTTTATTATATTCAAATGAAATAGAATATCACTCGTATATACCGTAAATATTTTTATTCTAGTAAGTTAACATTTTAATTAAATTCTCAAATAATGGTTATATTAGCACATTATTGACAGAATTATCAGTAAATTTTATGTGATACGATACGTTTTTAACAAAAGTAACATTCCATCATTGATTCTTCATCAAAAAAACAGATGTCGCTAATTATTAGCAACACCTGTTTCAACATATGCTCGTATCAGCTTTCGTTCATTGCTGTCGACATTATCGAATGTAAATACGCATAATGCAGCCTTTTCAGAGACGTTATAGTTATCATCACCACGTGATATTTTGATAATCACTATATTAGCACTTCCGCGTTCTGTTTTATGCATTACATCAAATTGCCATTCCAGATTCGATGTTTTTGTATCTTCAAGATATGTGTGAATTGCATGGATAAATGCATCGTAGTCTTGTTCATATCCTACACCTTTCTCATCAATAATATTCGTTTGTACATGTTTATCAACGATTGTTTTAATTTTATTAATATCATTATTTTGCCATGCTGCGAGTAAATGTACATGGGGCATTCAAATCATCCTATCTTATGTTCTTAATAACACTATATCATAAACAAGAAATAATAATGTTAATTATTTTATTCCATTTTATTCATGTGTTAAAATAAATATATCAATAAACATTGGAGGGAAATGCCGATGGAATTTATTAAATCTTTATTCAAAGCTTTATTTATTACGATTTTATTATTATCAGTCATCGTTACTGCTGGTGCAGCTTTATTTGTGATTAGCTTTAAGAAAGACTTTGAAGATATCGAACGCCGTACAAAAGAAATCGTTTCTAAAATTGAATCTGAAAATGTATAAGACCTATGTTTAGGGTCTTTTTCTTTTGCCTAAAATAATAATAGGGGTGTTGAATTGAATCCGTTACAGTCTATCTCAAATAATTTATTATATGATTTTGAAATGTATGATGAGCATGAAATGATAGCGTTAATCCATTTGATGCGACAGGCTAGACCAGTGATTCATGATATTGTAATAGGATGTAGTAGGTGTAATCATGATTTAAATAAAGCATATCTATTTAAAACTTTATGGGAAACTTATGGGGGATATGATGGGGCTGGTGGCACAGTCCTTGCGATTGTCAGCTGGAATCCTTATTCATCCTCATTTAATAAATATGTCACAAGAATTACGCAACAAATGCCAGACGGGTTTGTAGCACTAGGTGAGACGAAGGGATTTGAACAGGTGATGCGAAGATTGCATCGTTTTACGGAAATAAAGGCAAATCGCACATTTGTTTTATCAACACTTGAATCACAACATATGATTGATCATGCAGGACGATTTATTTTTGAAGGGTTACGCGGTACCTCAAAGTTAGGGCAATATTTTTCAGTGAATGATGGACGCATTCAAATTACATAATTTAACCGACCAGAATCATGAGTGGTTCTGGTCGGTTTTTAATGTCCTTTTATTGTGTTAATTATCTTGTTTGCGTGTTATATAGAGTAATGCCGCACCGGTAATCGTCGTCATGAGGGCAGCAAGCGGTAATAACTTACGCATGGCTTCTCCTGTTTCCGGAAGCAATGCTTCCCTTGAGCCGAGTGTTATTTTATGTTGGGTTGGTAATGTGTGTGACGAAGTACGATGCTTTGTGTTCATTGCGCTTTCTTCAGCATGTGCTAATGTTGTCTTACCATCTTTCTCATAAGCATTCTCACGGTCCATCACGGTATGAAGTGTCGTTTTATGCGTTGATGGAGAAGTGATTATTTCATTTGTTTTTGGAGTGCTATCTTCAGTGACTGTTTTTTCTTTAATAGTGTATCTTGGTACGGATGATGCATGTTGTGGTTGATATTTGTTCTTGATATTTTGCTGTATAGGATTGACATGCTTTTGTGCCACGGGTAGTTGTGGCTTTACGTTTTCTGTGCGCTTTGTATTACGGTCTCTTGTTCTTTTTGTATCACGAGATGCTTGTTTTGTAGATGAACGTTTTTTTGTTTGAGTAAGTGGAACATCGTGATTTTGATGATTTGCTTTTGGTTGACTTTCTCTTGTAAGTAATGGTGACTTCTCAACGGGTGCTTTATACTTTTTAGCAGGTCTATCTAACGGTTTTTGTTTTTTTAGTGGATGAATGATGCTTGTCTTGTTGTCATCAATTAAATATTTTTCTTCGCCCGCCTTTATTTGATGACGCTGATGATTTTCTGGATTCATTTCATAACTTACTTCATATGTTGTTTCTGGATCAAGATGTTCAAATTGGGCAATGCCATCTATAATGGTTGTTTCATCTATAATTTTATTTTCTTTTAATAAATAAACTGTTACACCATCCGCTATATTAGAAAATGAGGCATCTACTGCATAAACACGCAATGCATCCTCTGGTAGTGTAGGAAGTGGATTAGGGCTTTCATCTTCTATATTTTCATTGTCTAAAGCAACATTTGAAATGGTAAGTATATTGTATTCACCTGGCTTAACTTCATACGCCTTACCATTCACTTCTATTTCAGTTACTTTTAGAGGAAGGGCTTTTGTACCGTCATCAAGCGTCGAGAATGTTTGTTTAACGTCTTCTATAGTTACAGCAAATGGAATGTCACGTAATGGTTGATGGTGCGCATTCTGAATATGAAGGATTGTTGTTGACTGTGCATTGGCATGCGTTAAAGGTGTGAAAGAGGTGAGGACAGCACATGATAATAGTATTTTCTTCATGGGTGACTCCTTTTCATTTATTGCTTTTATTATGACATAAAATATAGGTAAGTGCTAGAAGTTATCCAATTATTCACAATTATTTTATTAAGTCCAATAAAGATTAACATTGGTGAATCAATTGATATTATTCCTTTATTTTTTTTATGGAATATACCATTTTGTAGGATGGTATATGAAATAATAGATTACATTATTATTAAGATGTTTGGAATTTTATTAAAATTTCTTAATGATTATCGAATTTTTCGAAAATTTCGTGTATTATTAAGCTATGTTATTAGCATTGATTGGAGGATATTACTATGAGAGAAGAATTCGAACAGGTTGTATTAAAAATGAAAGAGATGAATGTTACTTTGGAAGAATTACTGCTTCAAAAAGATGATTTGAAGTTAAGCGCGGATGTTGTCGCAGTAATGGATGCGGCAGCGCGTAAGCCACTAAAAATACAAGTTTCGAAATACTGGACAGGCGATTTTTAAAGTGCTACAACAAAATTTACATCAATTGATTGAACAATTAAATTTACCTGAGCAAGAATCAAATCAATTGCTGGACTTTGTTATGAACAAAATAAAGCGTGATAGCTGGGGTAGTTATTATGAAACCATTAACGCGTTATTTAATACTTCAACTCAAGCTGATATGCAAAGAAACTCAGTTGCTGTTCAGCTTATTTTCTGGGCATTTGATTTAGTAGATGATGTAGTGGATGGAGATGTGGTTCAATTACCATTATCTCAAGCACAACAAATTGTATTGTCCCATATTGTCATGTTACAAGCGATACGTTTATTAGATACGCATATTCAAGATCATGTCATGCGTATCGTTATAGAAGCAGGTTATGCAGAATTTAGTGATATCACATTTACACATGATGTGAACCATTTATTAACTGAAGATGACTATTTATCGCTGGTTGAACAGAAGTCAGGAAAATTAATGCAGTTGATAGGGATAATTATTGATCAAAGTAACTTACCATTACAACGCTTTATGTCGTACATTGGTATAGCTGCACAAATTAAAAATGATATCGATAGTATTTTGTCTTTCAATAAAAGCGATTTTGACGAAAAGAAAATGTATTTACCGACGATAAAATACATCTATTTTACAGGAGATACAGGCCTTCAGCACTTTTCAAGAGAAAAGATTATACAATCTGGTGCACTAGAATATTGTAGATTGTTGTATAATTATTACATCGAAGAAGCATATACGATTCTTTTCGATGCTTTTCCAGAAAAAACTGAAGGAATAAGGAAGTTAAAAAATGAATTCAATTTTTAAAATAAAACGTATCTCCATAAGAGGATTTAGTCTTTTAGTGTTGTTAACCTGTGTGATTCACTTAAAGTTTTTTTATGCGATAAAAGTGGCAATTCTTGCGGAAAAAGACATAGATGTGATTACAATTTTAACAATGTGTTCGGCAACATTTTGCTTTTTTGTTGCCATTTTAGTGTTACAAATTTTATATAAATTTGATTCTTATGTTCTGAAACATTTCTTCATGCTTTGCTTACTGCTGGCAAATACCATTACGTTTTCATTTTATGACCCTATTTTAAAAGGATTTGGTTCGACGACTGAAATCTTTTTATTATTTTTTGTATTGGCAATGCTATCTAAATTATTTAGTATTTATCCTGTGTTCTCCAGATCGAATAAACTCAATAATTTCCTGAAACTCAATAATTACTTAATTGTCATTTTATTCATAATTGCAATTATTATGAATATCACTTTAAATCGTAGTGAATTTGTCTTTTTCTCATTTATTATGCTGCTAAGTGTGTGTTTAATTTTACTTTTAAGTGTATTTTATGTTGTATTCTCGATTATTCGAAATGCACATGGTCAAATTCGTAAAGAGTTATATTTTATTTTAGCCTCATTACTTATGAGTATACTTCCGATGTTTACACTGAATTTATTTTTGCATTTTTTTAATAGTAGTGTGCCATATTATTATATATTGCCAACATTGATTATTTTCCCGTTATATTTATTGTATTCATTTTGTAAGTTTAAAATTATTGTTTCTGAATCATTTGGTGCATTGCTCCTCAGTTTATTTCAAATCTGGAATGTTCTGATGCTTTGTGCAATGATTTTGTTCTATACGTGCTTCATGCCACTTCCAGCAATGATTTATTCTATTATTGCTCATAGTCTGTTGCTTGTATTCTTTTCAATTGTTTATTCTTTTAAACAGCGCTATCGGGTGAAACATCGTGTGATAAACAATAGAAATACAATAAACAAAAATATTTATGATACTTTAATTCAGAACAACATCGAATTATCGAACTATTATTTATTTATAGAATCACTTGATCAGTCTGAGCAATATAAATTTCCAGCAGGCACTTTTAATTACAATGATATTATCGAGAAAGCGCACATGATTTATGAACGTTCGAATATTGCAATGAATCAGTTACAGGATATGACAGTGTACGTGCATCGTTCTGCTTCGACCAATGCATTTATAGCCATCCATACTTCTGAAACTGAGAAGTTTAAATACCATACCTTTGTTAGTCTTTTAGAACAGTTTGATTTCTTTATGAAGAATTATTCAACAAAGCTAATGGATGAGGATTATAAGAATCGCATTTATTTATCACATGCTGCCCTCGAAGAAGAGCGAGAGCGTTTGTCATTATTTTTACATGATGAGATATTGCAAAATATTATTCTCGCTTTAAATGAGACTAAAAGACTGGAAACAGAAAAAGAAAGCGATAAAGAACATCTTGAAGAAATATTAGATGAATCAATCTATGCAATTCGTGAAGCTTGTGAAGATTTATTCCCGGCAGATTTAGATGATTTTGGTCTAAAAGAAAGCTTAAATGGTTTGATTCGTAGACATTTATATGAATCGATGATTACTATCACACTGGACTATCAGGAAAGTAACATTATCATCGATAAGTTAATTAAGATTAGTGCGTACCGTATGATGAAGGAATTAATTAATAACGCTATAAAGCATGCAGATGCGAAAAATATTGATATTGAAGTTACTGAAGCAGTTGATGCATTAACATTTAAAGTTCAAGATGATGGAAAGGGCATGAACCATCATCATGTATCAGATATTCTGCTGAAAGGTTCTAATAACGGCTTAAAATATTTAATCAATCAAGTTAATATGTTTGATGGTGAAATCTTCTTTGCATCAGTGGATGAAAGTAAAAAGAAAAAAGGGTTAGTTGTGACAGTGACGTTACCTTTAGAATAGAGGTGGTATTGTGGTAAAAATTATTATATTAGATGATCATGAATTATTTGGTCAAGGTGTCGCCAAGATTATTGATGCTGAAGATGATTTAAATGTGTTGAAAGTATTTACAGATCCTCATCTGTTGACGCATTATATTACAACATTACAGCCCAACATCGTGCTTTGTGATATTAAGATTAAGGATGTGAATGGGTTGAATATTGTAAAGACGTATTCAAAGCAATTTCCTAAAGTGAAGTTTATTATGCTGAGCGGCTATAATCTTGAAGAATATAAAATTAAAGCCTATGAATATGGTGCAGTGGGCTTTATACTAAAAGACGAATCGACAGACAAACTCGTTGATGGTATTCGTTCGGTGTATTATTTAAATCAAAATTTAAAGCACGATACGTTACTTTCAAAGCCGTTATTAAGTAAAAAAGAAAAAGAAATATTAAAAATGGTAGCGCAAGATATGAAAAATCAGGAAATTAGTGAAGCGTTATTCATCAGTAAGCGAACGGTCGAATATCACATCACGAAACTGATTCGAAAGCTTGGCGTTGAATCAAGACTGGGTGCAGTCCTTAAAGGCATTCAGCTAGGTATTATTGAAGAAAGTGAAACAAAGTTATAATGGAGAAGCTGGGACAGTTTATCAAACTGTCCCAGCTTCATTCTTTAGTGCGCATAAATATTTATGACATCTAAAAATGAAATAAAGCAAGTCTGGTTACTATGCTCAATTGTACCGATAATTAAAGCAGACCACTGATCGATTTTCTCGAGTGTCATACGTACAGATTGGATATATCCATCAAGATAATATTCAATCGTCACATCATGATGCAAAGCGAGTGCGATATGAAGTGTTTCATTTATTTCCTGCAGACGATCTTCAGATAATTCAGGACGCGCGATTTTATTCTGGTTTTCAATTTGACGTCTTACATCTTCAAATTGCTGTGGCATCGTCGCAAAAGGGGCCCACTTAATCATTCCACGTCCTTTAGGAATATTACGATTAAGCAGCTGCTTATCGACTTTTCTATAATCTGTTTCTCCGTAAATCGGATGAATCATGTTCTCACATCCTTAAGTTTTTCTTTTATTATACGAACATACGTTCTATTCCGCAACACAAATAAGCAGTGGAATTTTCCACTGCTTATTTGTGTGTCTTAAATTGATGTTGGCTGGGAAGATTTAAAGCGATAACAATAAGCGTAACCCCAACTATACCAAGTAGTGCGACATAAATACTCGTCATAACGCTGTTGAGTATAGCACCGATAATGAGTCCTGAACTGGCAACAAGGCTAGCGCCACTAAATCCAAGTGAACTAAATGCAACGTAACTTGCACGAGCATCATCCGGCATGAGTTTGGCCATATAAGTTGAATAAATCGGACTTTGAATAAGTTCACCTATCGTTGCAAAGAGGATACAAATCATTAATATCCACCACGTCGATAGCGTATGGGTTAATGCATAACCGAACGTATACATTAACCCACCGATGACAAGCATCGTACGCTGATTGAATGGTTCAACAAGCTTATTAATAAGAAACGTAATGCTTACAACAAGGATAGTATTTTCTATTAGCATTAGACTCATCATACGTACACCATCTACGTGTATGCCAAATAGATCAATGGGTTTAAACACTTCGTGGAGACGTACACCAATATAGTTGGTCAGCGCAAATTCAGCTGAGAATATAAAAATTGCAGCTGCAGTAAATAGGACGAAGCGCGTATCTTTGAAAGCGACTTTATATTTGGCGAAAAGATCATGAATCCAATGGGTATGTACAATGACTTTTTCTTTTTGGGTTGTAGGGTCTTTTAAGAATTTATAAAAGATTACCGTGTTCATGACCATAATAACGATAATAATCATAAAAAGTAAAAAACGATGGTCTTTATAAAATAAACCACCGAGTGCAGTACCAATCGCGGTTGCTAAATTATTTGTCCAGTAGGTCGTTACATAAACAGACTTTCTACTTGCTTCGTCAGTAGCGTCAATAATGAGTGCTTCAAGTGCTGGAAAAATCATAGCGCCTGGAATTGCCAGACACATAAATAAAATGGCTACAAACCATGCCAAATTAATATGTGGATGTATGCCAATCGCCATTGCTGTAAATAATAAGATAGAAAGCGATTGTCCCCAAATCAGTTGACCTTTACGACTAAAGCGATCAGCGAAATAACCGCCGACTAAGTTGCACGTTAAACTGACAAATACATTGAGCGACATTAATATACCTGAAGTTACTTTTCCGAGTTCATCAGCAATATATAACACCATAAATGGCATAACGCTCATTGAAGCAGTATGAGAAAAGAACCCACAAATAATACGTAGTTTTACATTGGCCGGGAAGTCTTTAAATTTCATAGAGGATACCTCGAGATTATCTTTATATATTCATTATATTTCATAATAATCAGAAAATATAGATAAAAAAGAACCCATTTAAATCCCAGATGATTTAAATGGGTTCTCATATACAAACGGCTCACACTCGTTAGTCAGCCTTAAACGGCATCTCACGAGCAGCTCTTACGACAAAAACAAAACTTTCCTTAAATCAAAGAACGATTTTTCGGGAAGTTTTTTATTTTGCTTAGGGTAAACGCTTGTTCGATAGCCTCTTTTATTTTGTAATAGCAAGCATAAGTTCACGTGCAACTTTTGCTGCGACTGCATTAGAAACGCCACTATGGTCGTATGGTGGTGACAGTTCTACAATGTCAGCTGCAACAACATTCAGTTGCTCAAATATTTTAAATGCCGGCTCAAGTTCTTTATAAGTTAATCCACCTGGTTCAGGTGTACCTGTTCCAGGGAAGATAGATGGATCTAAACAATCTAAGTCGATTGTCACGTATACTGGTGTATCACCGATTAAACCTGGTAAGTCTTTTAGGGTATCGATTGAGAATTTTTCTAAAGTTGTATGTGTGTCACTCCAGTCAAATTCTTCTTTCGTACCTGAACGGATACCATATTGATAAATACGGTTATCTCCAGTAATATCATGAATACGTCGAACGACAGTAGCATGTGATAAGGGTTCACCTAAATAGTCATCACGCAAATCTGTGTGCGCATCCAGTTGAACTAACACAACATCTGGATATTTTTCATGTACAGCACGGAAAGATCCAAGCGTTACTAAATGCTCGCCACCAATCATAAACGGCAATTTGTTCGCGTTTAAAATTGTGCGTGCTGTATCTTCTAATTCTTCTAGTACTTTTACTTTATTACCGATTGTAATATCCACATCGCCTGTATCGATAATGTTAACATCTTCTAAGTCTTTGTTTAAATACGGACTATATGTCTCTAAACCGTAAGATTCAGAACGAATGGCATCTGACGCAAAACGCGTACCTGGTCTGTTGGATACTGTCCCATCAAACGGTGCACCGTAAATCACTGTTGTTGCTTCTTCAAATGACGCCTCACAGCTCATGTAAACATGTTTATTCGGTTTCATCTGCTAACATCTCCTTAACGAATGTCGGTAACATAAATGCACCAGTATGGATGTCAGTATTGTAGTATTTCGTTTTGATACCAAGTTTATTCCATGCATCTAAGTCTGCATCTTTTAAAGGATCAAATGATTTTGAAGCAAAACCAAATAACCAATGTCCTGACGGATAAGTTGGCATATGGAATTGGTACACACGTGTGATTGGGAATAAGCCTTTAATCTTAGAGTGTGCACGTTTCATTTCATGTGCGTAAGATGCATAATATGGTGATTCATGTTGGTTAATTAAAATACCATCATCTGTTAACACACGGTAACAGTTGTTATAGAAATCGTGAGAGAATAATCCTTCACCAGGACCGATTGGGTCCGTAGAATCCACTAAGATTAAATCATAATAGCCATCTTCTTTATTCTTAACATATGCTAAACCGTCTTCAAATAATAATGTCACACGTGGATCTTCTAATTTACCTGCTGTAATTGGTAAGTATTGTTGTGACAGGCGTACAACGCGCTCATCAATTTCAACCATATCGATTTGTTCGATTGAAGCGTAACGTGTTAATTCACGTACTGTACCACCGTCACCGCCACCGATAACTAAAACTTTCTTGATGTTAGGGTTCGTTGCCATTGCAACGTGTGTAATCATATCGTGATAAACGAATTCATCTTTTTCGTTCACCATCATTAACCCATCTAAAGTGAAGAACGTACCGAATTCTTCAGATTTAAAGAAGTCAATTTGCTGGAATGGTGTTTTTTCCGTTAAGATATGTTCTGTTGTTTTGATAGAGAACTTAACATTATCCGTGTGATTTTCTGTATACCATAAATCTAACATATGCGTTCCTCCTTATCCTGCTACTGGTTTGAATGATTCGACTTTGATTTCGCCATTTGAATATTTTTCAATTTTATCAGCCATACCACGACCCATTTCAAATGAATCAGATAACTCAGCTTTTAATTTCGTTTGTAAGAAGTCTTCAGCTTTCCATGGATCAACTGAATCACCACATGTAAATACGTCTACTGATGCGTAACCATATTCAGGCCATGTGTGAATTGCTAAATGTGATTCAGAGATAATAACTGCGCCACTTACACCATATGGGTTAAAAGTATGGAAACAGCTTTCTACGATTGTTGCACCAGAAACCA
Organism: Macrococcoides caseolyticum; assembly: GCF_021366795.1. Lineage (GTDB taxonomy): Bacteria > Bacillota > Bacilli > Staphylococcales > Staphylococcaceae > Macrococcoides > Macrococcoides caseolyticus_A. The sequence goes on from NZ_JAHCPS010000008.1 coordinate 33,050, forward strand.
CTGCTGCTTCGTTCATGATGCGTTCGATTGCATCATGGTCTTTTAAGATTTCTTTGTCACAGTTGTAATATTCGATTAATACGTGTCTACCTAAAGTTGTTAATTTCATTGTTTATTTATCTCCCTTGTTATCAATAATAAATACTTCGTTTTTGTTTTCAGCACCGATTTTAATAATCGGCTGATCATTAATAAATGACCAGTAGTCAATGACTTTCTGGGTAATGCGTTCACCGGCCATCAGTATCGGAATACCCGGTGGATAAATCATTAAGCTTTCTGCGCAAATTTCATCGAGTGCCTCATGGAGAGGTACACTTTTTTTCTCAGCGTAAAATACGTCGCGTAAACCCATCATTTGTTCCGGAATATCCATCTGCTTAAGGATAGGTGGAATGACTTCTTTATCCGTATTGTAATGATGTTTACTAATATCAAGTAATGCCAGATATAATTGATTCAATACTTCTTCGTTATCCATAAATGAAACAATCCCCATAATAATGTTAGGTTCAGCAAGTTCCATTTGAATATCGTATTGATTGCGAAGTAAGTGATACACTTCAAAACCTGATAAATCGAGTGCGTGATCGATATAGATTGTAAGTTTTGTTTCATCTAGCTGTTGATGATAGTTCGTATTAAAAACAGCTGAATCAATCATATGAAAGCCAGGCACTTGATTAATTCGTGCTTTGAAACGACGAATAAACGTAAGGTTACGTTCAATACGAGATTGCCCATTTAATGCTAAATGCTGTCTAGCAATATCCAGTGAAGACATCAGTAAATATGATGCGGATGTTGAAGTGAGCATATTAATGACACTTTTCACTTTGTGATAATCAATTAAATCACCACGAACAAGCAATATACTGGTTTGTGTAAATGAACCACCTGTCTTGTGAAGTGAAGTAGCGGCCATATCAGCACCAGCTTCCATTGAAGACATTGGTAATTCGCTTGAGAATCTAAAGTGAGCACCATGGGCTTCATCGACAAGCACAGGCATATTGTGCTTGTGGGCAAGTGTAGTAATTGCTTGTAATTCACTGACTGCGCCAAAATAGGTCGGATTCATCAGGAATATAGCACGTGCATCTGGATGTTTCGCGATTGCATTTTCTACACTTTTCAAACTGACATTATGTGCAATACCAAACGTTGTATCAAATTCTGGTATCAAATAAATCGGCGTAACGTCTGCTAAAGCCATTGCATTAAGAACGGACTTATGAACGTTACGCGGCAAAATCAGCTTATCTTTAGGTTTACAAACAGAAAGTATCATTGCCTGGATGCCAGATGTTGTACCATTCAGTAGGAAGTGGGCATCATCAGCTAAGAATAAATCTGCCATCAATTGTTGTGATTGAGCAATAACGCCCGTTGGATGGTCGAAGTTGTCTAATCTCGGCATAGAATTAATGTCGTGGCGTAACGTACGATCGCCGTAATAATTCAGTTGATAATCTTTATCCAGTCCGCGTTTATGACCAGGTACATCAAAACTGATTACCTGTTCTTCATCATAAACTTTGAGTGCTGTAAATAAAGGCGTTTCTGTTTGGCGATTGACATCAATAGGTGTGAAAGATTTCTTTTGATGAGTGTTTATCATAAGACACTCCTTTATTGACTTATTTTTGGTAAATATTAGTTATACTTAACTTGTTGTATTGTTGCACTGTTGCTTTATTAATACCAAACAAATTGTAATGTATTACTAAACTTTTAGCAACAAAAAGTTTTCGTTTTTAGAAAATAATTTTCTACTTTTCGCAATGTCAGTTCGAATTTGTTAGAATAAATTTAACAGGAGGCGATAAAATGAGTGAAGTAAAAGGTTGGATTGGCTCATACACAAAGCAGGATGGTAAAGGGATTTATAGCTTTACATTAGATACAGATAAAAAAACAATTAAGGACGTCGAAACAGCCTATGAAGTACCAGCATCAACTTATGTGATGCAACATGGTGATAAACTATACGGTATTAAAAAAGTAGACAACAAAGCAGGTATCCAAAGTTATCAAATTAAATCAGATGGTCGCTTAGAAGTTATCAATGATAATTTATCATCGACAGATTCAGCATGCCATATATGGGTGACGCGAGATGGAAAGTATTTATTAGAAGCGGTGTATGGTCCAGGTCTTGTAAGATTATATCGTTTAGATGAACAAACAGGTGAAGTCCTTGAATTAATTGATGTTGCAGAACAAGAAGGAACTGGGCCAAATCAAGACCGTCAGGATCATGCACATACACATTATGTACAGGAAACACCAGATGGTAAGTATGCTGTTGCAGTGGATTTAGGAACAGATGAAGTAATTACATTTACATTCGGTACAACAGGATTGAAACGTGTTCATACACTTAAGGTGGAACCAGGTATGGGACCTAGACATTTAGTATTTAATGATAACGGGAAATATGCGTATTTATTTACAGAATTAAGTAATGACGTCGTTGTATTAAAGTATGATGATGGTGTATTTACAATGTTAAGTAAGTTATCATCAATACCAAACGATTTCACTGAGAATACACAAGGGGCTGCGATTCGCTTAAGTCATGACGGCAAGTATTTATATGCGTCGAATAGAGGACATCAGTCTATCGCAGTATTTAAAGTATTAGGTGAAGGCGAAGCAATCGAACGCGTTGAAATTGTTTCGTGTGGTGGTGACTGGCCACGTGACTTTAATATCGATCCAAGTGATAGATTCCTAGTCTGTGCGCATGAAGTAGATGGGGTATTAAGTCTATTTGAAAGAAATGTAGAAACGGGTAAGCTTACATTACTAGAAAATGATAAACGTGCCCCAGAAGGCGTATGTGTTCAATTTTTATAAGATGGATGAATCCTACCTCACTTGAGGTAGGATTTTTTGGTGATTAGGGGGGCGTGCATGCCGAAATTGGAGAATCTCCAATTTCGAGAGTGGGAGTAGGTGCTGAAATTGGAGAATCCCCAATTTCGAGAGTGGGACTAGGTGCCGAAATTGGAGAATCCCCAATTTCGAGAGTAGGAGTAGGTGCTGAAATTGGAGAATCCCCAATTTCGAGAGTAGGAGTAGGTGCTGAAATTGGAGAATCCCCAATTTCGAGAGTGGGACTAGGTGCCGAAATTGGAGAATCCCCAATTTCATAAAAGGTTATCATTAATTCAAACTAAATACTTATCGATAAAAAGTTAAAGGTCCACACTTATACATAGTATAATGCCTCTTTAAATACAACCGTATCTTCTCCCCGCTCACTGCACTTTTAGTCCATTCTCTAATCAAATTAACTGTGAGTCGTTCCATTGGATACATCAAAAGAATATCTTCTATGGCTTTTTGAATAAACTGTTCGCAATTAATTTCTTTCTTACATGTTGGACATATAAATTTACGATTAGAAACTTTGCGATATAAATTGATGTGACAATGACAAGCAACACCTTTTATTAATTGTTCTATATGAATGTGTTTTCTGAAATTAAACTTTTCATCATGTCGATGAAGTGAAAGTAATTGGTTGGCAATATATTCATCATAATCCGTAGTCACCTTTTGGCTATAGGTCTGTAACATTTTAGGTATCATATGAAATTCTAAGACTTTATCTTGAGTTGAATAGCCGTAAACTTTATAATCGGGATTTACAAAAGTAGTGTAATAATTGAAGGGTAAATCGATGTGGTTTTGTATAAGTAGTTGGTTAAATAATTTAGGTGTTCTTGTACGCTGTGCGTTTAATTTTTCAATAGGTGCACCATTATTAAAGTAAAAGTAATTATCTTTATAGAAGATATCGCAATGTATGTTCTTAATTTCGAAAATATATATTTCATTATTCATTATTATCAGCGTATCAATTTGGAAGTATTGTTGATTCACAATAAATTGTAAGTTATTCAGAATCAATCCATGTTTAATATGTTGTATAGCTAAATCGTCGAAGCGCCGTTCACCATTAATGCCTTTAATTCGCACATTAATATTCTCATTATCTGCATCATAAAGTTTAGCCTTAAACTCACCTGTAATAAATATGCTAATTCATCATCAAATTTTCTTTTCTTTAAGATCATTAACAATCTCCTTTTACAATTTCAATGATAAAATAATTATAAATCATCAATATTGAATAGGCGTTAAAAATTTGTAAAATTGGAGTGATGCATATGAAAATTGCAATATATCAAATGGAAGTGATTCCTGGAAATCCAGATAAAAATATTGAAAAGATAAAAAAATGGATGCAGACATTAGAAAACATTGATATTGCGGTACTTCCTGAAATGTGGAATACGTCATATACATTAGAGGCGCTTCACAACATTACTTCAGAAAATGGCGAACGTGAAATTAAAGCTTTACAGCAATGTGCAAAACAATTTCAAATCCATATTGTTGCGGGTTCGATTGCAGTGAAAGATGGTAATAATATTTATAATAGAGCGATTGTCATCAATCGCCGCGGTGCAGTCGTGCATCTTTATGATAAAGTGCATTTAGTGCCAATGTTAAATGAGCCTGCATTTTTAACACAAGGTAACAAAGTGAATTTATTTGAATTAGATGGTAAGAAAATGGGGATTATAATATGTTATGATTTACGTTTTCCAGAAATTGCGCGCATGTTAACGTTAAAGGGCATTGAAGTGTTATTTGTCGTGGCGCAATGGCCAGAGGAACGTATTGCGCAATATGAGAAATTATTGTATGCAAGAGCTATAGAGAATCAATTGTTTGTTGTAGCTTGTAATGCAGTGGGACAGTGTAATCAAACGGTATTCGGTGGTCGTTCGATGGTTATTAATCCGTTAGGGGATGCAATAACCCCTTTATTATCAGGAGAGGGGGCATTAGAAACGCAGATTGATTTGAATGAAGTGCGTGATATTAGAGCCTCTATTCCATTACTTACAACAAGAAGAATTGATTTATATTAATCAAAAGACGCCTGAACTTGTGGAATTTCAGGCGTCTTTTATTGGTGTGAGGTTTACTTGAATAGTTGCTTTACATATCTCAACTTTCCTTTATAAGGCGGAAACATAATACCTGATTCAAGTTTCGTACTTTTAGTCATGAAACCTTTTTGATGACTGAATAATTCAAATGTATACTTGCCGTGATAATGTCCAATCCCTGAATGTCCTACACCGCCAAATGGAAGATAAGGGTTTGCGACATGCATAATGGTATCATTTACACATCCACCACCAAATGAAACGCGATTAAATACATCTCTAATAAAATCATGGTCATCACTAAATAAATATAATGCGAGCGGTTTTTCAAACTGTTTAATACAAGTAAATATTTCTTCTTTATCATCGTAACCGATAATAGGCAGAATTGGTCCGAAAATCTCCTCCTGCATCGATAAATCCGTTAGTTTGGCATCGATAACGGTAGGTTCAATGAAATGTGCATCTGCAATTGTATGACCACCGATTAATACACGGTTTTCTGCTTCATCAATCATACGGCTTAATCGATTGAAATGTGCATTATTAATGATGTGACCATAATCTTCGCTATTGAAGGCATCTTCACCATAGAATTCTTTTAATGTAGCTTTCAATGCTTTAATAAATTTATGTTTAATTTTGTTATCTATTAATACATAGTCTGGTGCGACGCATGTTTGCCCTGCATTCATATATTTACCAAAAGCGATACGTTCTGCGGCAACCTTTATATTAGCTGTACGATCGACTATTGTTGGACTTTTGCCACCAAGTTCAAGTGTCACTGGCGTCAGGTGTTGGCTCGCTTTTTCATAAACAATTTTGCCAACCTTTGAACTACCAGTAAAGAAAATATAATCAAAACGTATATCGAGTAACGCTTGTGTCACTTCTTTTTCACCCTGAACGACGAGAACATGAGTGTTATCAAACACTTCACTAATAATTTGTTCCAGGATTATACTGGTCTGAGGCGTATGTTCTGACGGTTTAACGACTACACAGTTACCTGCAGCGATGGCACCGATTAGCGGAGACATAACTAGCTGGAAAGGATAGTTAAATGGACCTATTACTAATACAGTGCCATAAGGTTCATACATTAAATAACTCTTACCAGGAAATTGCATCATCGGTGTATTCATTGACTTTGTCTTGCTCCAGTTTTTAAGTTCTTTGATGACTGTTGAAAGTTCTTTTAATACGATGCCAATTTCAGTTGCATAGGCTTCAACTTTCCCTTTGCCTAAATCACTGTTTAAGGCATCGAGTATTTCTGATTCATGTGCTTTGATTGCTTTTTTTAATGCTTTTAATTTTTTTCTTCTGAATTTTACTTGTTTTGTTTCATGTGTATCAAAATAGTCTTTCATCTTTTTGATATCTTCTTGAATTTTCATGAAAAATTCCTCCATTCATAAATATTAAGGTGTATACTGTTATTAAATTATTGATATATTATTAGAATCAGTTTAAGAATGATACTAGAGGTGAAGTACATGAAATTTGGATTTATCGGAACGAACTGGATCACGGATCGATTGATTGAAGCGGGTAGGACTGTACCAGAGTTTGAATTACATTATGTTTATTCAAGAACATTAGAACGCGCACAAAGTTTTGCAGAAAAGCATCATATCCCTAACTACACGGATGATTTAGATGTATTTTTAAATGATGATGCATTAGAGATTATTTATATCGCCACTCCAAATATATTACATCATCAGCAGGCAATACAAGCAATGAATCACGGGAAACATGTATTGTGTGAAAAACCAATCGCGACAAGCGAGAAGAACTTTAATTTAATGGTCCAGGCAATGCAAAACAATAACGTCTTCTTTATGGAAGCTATGAAAAGTATATACTCCCCATCATTTCAAAAATTGCATGAATGGATACATGAAATTGGCATGATACGTCGTGTTAACTTTCATTATAATCAATATTCATCGCGTTATGATAAATATAAAGAAGGTATTATAGAAAATGCATTTAAACCGGAACTTGGCAACGGGGCATTAATGGATTTAGGTGTGTATACAATCAGTCCGCTTGTTCATTTATTTGGTATGCCAAAAACCATCCAGGCAACTGGAAAACTATTATCGACAGGTGCGGATGGCCAAGGAACAATTATTTGTAATCATCATCATATGACTTCAGTGCTCAGTTATTCTAAAATTATCGATAGTCATTTACCTTCAGAAATTATAGGTGAAGAGGGGATAATTCTCGTAGATAAAATATCAGCACCGAATAAAGTTCAGAAATTGAATCGGCATGGAGAAGTGATTGATGAAATAATAAGCAATGAACCTCCGATGGCATATGAAATAAAACATTTTATAGAAACAATAAAAAGCCGTAATATTAGTGCATTAAACTTAGAGACAAGTCATCATACAATGAAAGTAATCGATGAAGTGAAAAAACAAATCGGAATATTAATTAAATAAGTTATTGATTATTCTGAAAATTTGCATTATAATAAAACCATACCATTTTTTCATTCTTTCAAATATAAAAAGAGACGCAACGGCGTCTCTTTTTATTATTTAATCAGTTGTTTTAAATCTTCGTCACGTTCCATAACAATTTGTGCATATGAACACTGAGGTATTATTTTTAAATTGTTATCTTTAGCATAGTCTGTCACTTTTAGGACGAGTGCTTTAGCGATGCCCTGTCCTCTAAATTTTGGATCAGTATAGGTGTGATCAATAATGATTGTATCGTTATCAGTAGGCTGGAAAGTGATTTCAGCTTCAGGATTCGTTTCTTCACCTATAAAAAATCGATTATCACCTTGTTTGATTTCCATATAAACCCCTCTTTCATAGTCGAACTATGGCGATGATAGCATTAAATGTTTTTAATCTTTTAATGATTACGGCACACGCTATGTTTCTTCGAACCAAACCGCTTATTAAGATAATACGTCAGTTAACTGTGGTACGACTTGTTTCTTACGTGATACAACACCTTCAAGTAATGCTGTGTTGTTATCTAATACGACATTAAATGCTTTCGTAACTGCTTCTTGTTGTTGTCCTAATGCTAATACTTTAGAGTTAGAATTTAAGATATCAGTAACAACTAATACGAATAATGCATAACCTTCCTGTGCTGTTTCAGCATTGATTGCATTTTCTAATTCTTCCTGACGTGCAAACACTTCATCAATATCAACAGTGTTGACTTGAGCAACGCGTACTTCATGTTCACCCATTGAGAATGATTTTGCATCGATGTTGAGTAATTCTTCAGCAGTTTTATCCTTTGTAGACGCACCTGCTTTTAACATTTCTAAACCGTATGTTTGAAGATCAACATTTGCAATGGCAGCTAATTCTTCAGCAGCTTTTACATCTTCTTCAGTACATGTTGGTGATTTAAATAATAAAGAATCTGAAATAATCGCTGAAACCATAAGACCAGCAATTTCAGGTTTAATTTCTACACCATTTTCTTTATACATTTTATTTAAGATCGTCGCTGTACAACCAACGGGTTCTGCACGGTAGTATAAAGGGCCTGCTGTTTCGAAGTTCGCAATTCGGTGATGGTCAACGACCATTAAGATGTTGGCATCTTCAATACCTTCAGCTGATTGCTGGAATTCGTTGTGATCCACTAAGATAACATCTTCACCGTGAAGGCGTTCTAATACGCGTGGTGCATTAACGTTAAAGTGTTTTAAAGCATACTCAGTCTCTCCGTTTAAGTCGCCTAAACGTACAGCTTCGACTTCTTTTCCTAATGCTTTTTGAAGATCTTCCATTACTAATGCAGATGTTACTGTATCTGTATCTGGATTTTTGTGTCCGAATGTTAAAATTTTCATAATAGTCTCCTTTAAATGTTTTCTATTCTATTATTTATTCTATCACGATTAATCAGACTCTTCTATAGCGATGAATTAAGAATTGAATGATGCTCAAAAATCTCTATTAACTTTTCTAAAACAGGGTATAATCATAATTACATTATAAAGGATTTGAAGGTGTAAGTAATGAAGAAGATTAATATTTTAGACTACGGTGCAAAAGGGCGTAATGCGATATTTGATACGATTGCTTTACAACGTGCACTAAACCAGGCGAAAAAAGAACCGGTCGAAGTATATGTGCCTAAAGGTACTTATTATATCTGTAAAGAACTTGTTATATACGGACATACTTATTTGCATTTACATCCAGATGCAGTCCTCCGACGCATGAGTCCATTTGCCATGCTTAAAAACGGGAAAAAAAGTGTAGGATATAAAGGTTACGATGGTAATGGCTTCATAAAGATTGAAGGTGGAACTTTTGATCAATATGGTCATGTGCTTAATTTTAATAATAGTATTATGTCTTTAGGTCATGCACGTGAGATTGAAATTAAAGATGTAACACTTAAGAATGTTGTACAAGGGCATGCAATTGATGCTTGTGGAATTGATGGCTTTAAAGTGACAGGGTGCAAGTTTTTAGGTTTTCGTGATGATAGTGGCAAGCGTGCATTTAGTGAAGCGATTCAACTTGATTTACAGCTGAAAGATTCTTTTCCGAAGTTTGGTGAGTATGATGGAACGGTTACAAAAAATGTCATTATTGAAAATTGTTATTTTGGCAACTCTGATGATCCATTGATGAAGCCTTGGAATCGAGCGATTGGTAGTCATGCAAGTACGTACGAAATTTATTATGAGAATATTACGGTAAAGCATAATACATTTGAACAGATGGGTGACTATGCACTTACATTCCTAAAATCGAAAGTATTGCATATCCATGATAATACATTCAATGACTGCAACGGTGGGATACGCTATTTAGCGACGAAACAAGGGAAGTATTCAGTTGACTTAAATGGTGTGGATCATGGGGTACAGGCTGGAGAAATGACATTGATTCGTCGTAACCAGTTCCATTCGATTAATGATAAATATGCGATTCTTTTTCAAAGTTATGAAGGTGAGAAGAATAAGGATATATACATTATAGATAATCAGTTTAGTGAGGATCATACGTGCACGATAAAGATAGGTAAAGCTAAAAATGTTGTCTGTATAAAGAATAAAAACTTAAAAAAAATTAAACAGGTCGAAGTGGATGATTTTTATACTGAAGATATTGCCGAAGAAGAATCGGCTTTAGAACTATAATGAACAGCATGCCTAATGGATTGGGCATGCTGTCATTTGCTTTTTATAATAGAAATTAGGATCATAATATGTATTTTGATAACCTTTATGCCAGTTGTGAACGAGTGACGGGGAAATGGGGGGGATAAGCCATGTCCAGTCGCCGGTTACTGTTCGGTTCTGTTTCTTTTCGTTCTCTTCAAATTTTAGAAACTGTTTACTTGCATTATAATGATCAACGATTGAATAACCTTGTTGTTTAAAAGAATGATAAACAGCATAATTTAATTCAACAACGACTTTATCTCGCCAGTAACTCGTCGTTCTACTTGTGTCAAAATCCATACTTTCACCTATCACTGAGAGTAAATTATAACGGTATTCATCTAGGAAATTGCGACTGGCGATTTCACTTTCCATATACCAGCCGTTAAATGGACAAAGTGGATAGGTAATCCCGCCGATACGTAACTCCATGCCTGAAATAATCGGTACAGCGTACCATTTAAGGTTTAAATCATTAAACTTTGGATAATCAGGATGCATGATACGTACTTCTTTAATGATGTCAGGCTTTATATCATAGGTCTTATATTGATGATTGTATTTATAAAGGAGTGGTAAGAATCTGTCGAATGTGTCATAGCCAGTCTGAGAAATCTTTTGTTTTATTTCAGTAACAATCGGATCGTCAGAATAACGGATTAACTGGTCATTGAATAATTCGAAATTAATTTTTTCACTTTGGTTAAATATCGTAATTGTAGGAATGATTTTTCCATTATTCGTTGCGGTTTGAATATGTGTTTCAAATGCTTGCAAATAATCACTTTCCTGATTGATGTGGCGCATATCTACAACATTTAATTTATCCCAGAATAGTCGACCAATACATCGATTACTATTGCGCCATGCAACACGTGCGCCGTATATTAGCTCTTCAAGTGTATGTGTATATGTACCTGTTTCAGCAATTTCCGCTTGTATCTCATTTAACCTTGTATGTATGACGTCTTCTTCAAGATGTAATGCTTTACCCATTTGCTGAATAAAGTCATAAGCTTTTTGATAAATCAATCTAATCACCTCGATATATTGTTATATATTTCCTCTATTGTACAATAAAAAAAGCCCGAAATGGGCTTTTTCATTTGAATTAAGATACGGTTTGTTGTATCTTTTTTCGTTTTTGATAGTCATAAAATGTGGCGAAGCTAATTAGAAAGAGTATAAAAGACATATAACTAAAGAATTGTGTGTTGTTTGAGAACTGAATCACTAATCCGCCGAGAATTGGACCGATAATACTACCGATACTAAAGATAAGTCCACACATGAGATTACCAGCGGGTAATAAAGCTTTAGGTGTGATTTCCGTCATAAATGTGACACCTAATGAATATAAAGAACCGATGAAGATGCCGGTGATAAAGAATAATACTATCAGAACGATTCCTTCATGACTAAAGAGTTGACACATTAAAAACAAACAAGCACCAATGCACGTGACAAACACAAGTAAAAGATTGCGATTCATGTTATCCGATAACATGCCAAGAGGAATCTGAAATAATATCGCACCTAAACTAAATGCTGGAATAATTAAAACGATAATATCTACTTCAATGCCTTGTTTCATTGCAAATACAGGAAAGTTACTGTTCAGACATGCTTCAAGTACGCCATACATCATTGGAAACAAGAAAGCAACCCAACTTGTTTTCATAACTTTACCAAAATTGATGGTCGTCGTTCGAAATGAGATTTTAGTCGCATTATCTTCAGGAAATTCATTCTTTAAAAGAAGTACTAATCCACTTGCTAACAATGTGAAGATGGCACTCATAATAAACGGCAGGCTTTCGTGAATATCGTGTAGCTTTGCAAGTAATGGACCTGCCATAAAACCGAGTGAGAAACTAAGACCATAGAGTGAAATGATGCGTCCTAATTTGTGTTTCGGTGTCGTTTCAGTTAACCAGGATTGCGTTGAAAAATGTAACATATTGTCACCGACACCAACTAAGAGACGGAGTGCAAACCAGAATGTCATATTTTTAATGACAGGGAACATGGCCATTGAAAGTACAATAATGATGGCACCGATAATGACTAAATGTTTATAGCCTACTTTACGTAATAAACCTTCTAGAAATAATGAAGCTAAGAAAACACCAATATAAAGTGACGATGCATGCAATCCATTAATGAAGCTTGGCACATTTTCACGTTCAAAGATAATCGCGATGAGCGGAAGTAGCATACCTTGCGTGAGTCCGGAAATCGAAACGATAATTGTAAGAATTATAAAGTTTTTCTTAAACATGTTATGCCTCCTTATTTTTGATTGTAACAGAATCGGTCTTCAATGCCTAAATGTATACAGTATGTTAATATAGATTTAATATTTGAAAGTCTATTAATTCATTAAAGGAGTCAGGCTATGTACAATTATGAAGATGACAGCTTAATGCTTCATACGGATTTGTATCAAATTAATATGGGAGAAACTTATTGGAATGATGGCATTCATGAACAAACGGCAGTGTTTGATGTTTACTTTAGAAATATGCCATTTGATGGGGGTTATGCTGTATTTGCGGGATTAGAACGTGTGATTGAATATGTAAAGGGCTTTAAATTCTCTGAAACAGATATTGCCTATTTAGAAAGTCTAGGTTATCAAGCAGATTATTTAACCTATTTAAAAGGTTTAAAATTTACCGGTAATATTCGTTCAATGCAGGAAGGTGAGATATGCTTTAATAATGAACCATTATTACGTATCGAAGCACCACTAATACAAGCACAATTATTAGAAACAGCAATCCTTAATATTGTGAATTTCCAGGTGTTAATTGCCACGAAAGCGAGTCGCATTAAACAAGTGGTAAAAGATGAGATTGTTATGGAGTTTGGTACGCGACGTGCACAGGAAATGGATGCAGCGATTTGGGGGACACGTGCGGCTTATATTGCTGGGTTTGACTCTACAAGTAATGTGCGTGCCGGAAAGTTATTCGGTATCCCTGTGGCTGGTACACATGCACATGCAATGGTTCAAGCTTATGATAATGAGTATATTGCATTTAAAAAGTATGCAGAACGTCATAAGAATTGTGTCTTCTTAGTTGATACTTTCCATACTTTGAAGTCTGGTGTACCGAATGCAATACGTGTGGCTAAAGAATTAGGTGATCAAATTAATTTTGTTGGTATTCGCTTAGATTCTGGTGATTTAGCTTATCTTTCTAAAGAAGCACGTCGTATGCTGGACGAAGCAGGTTTTCCCGATGCTAAAATATTTGCATCGAATGATCTGGATGAAGAAACAATAACAAACTTAAAACTTCAAGGCGCAAAAATAACAGCATGGGGCATCGGTACAAAGTTGATTACAGCATTTGATCAACCTGCACTTGGCGCAGTATACAAACTTGTCGCAATTGAAAATAAAGCGGGTCAACTTGAAGATCGTATTAAAATCTCAAATAATGCTGAAAAAGTAACCACACCAGGTAAAAAGAATGTATATCGCATTATTAATAATCAGACGAAGAAATCAGAAGGCGATTATATCACTTTAGATTTTGAAGATCCGAATCGAGAGAAACCGTTAAAAATGTTCCATCCTATCCATACGTATAAACAAAAGTGGATTAATGATTTTACCGCAAAAGATTTACATATGGATATTTTCAAAGATGGCGAACTTGTTTATACTGTACCGACATTAGAGCAGTCAAGGAATTATTTGAAAGAGAATTTAGAATTGCTTTGGGAAGAGACAACACGTTATTTAAATCCAGAAGAGTATCCTGTCGACTTAAGCATGTTATGCTGGGAAAATAAAAATCAGGAGATTTACGAAGTCTCAAGAAAAGTGAAAGAAGTGAAATAAATGACATTACAACAGGACATTATTAAAGCTTTAGATGTACAGCCAAAAATCAATCCTGAAGTAACAAAACGTGAAATTATTGATTTCATAAAAGATTATGTGAACAAGTTTACTTTTGTACAGTCACTCGTATTAGGTATTTCGGGCGGACAAGATTCAACACTGTGCGGTAAACTTTGTCAGATGGCTGCTACGGAATTACAAAGAGAAGGGCGAAATGTATTGTTTATAGCAGTACGTTTACCTTACGGTGTTCAAAAGGACGAACAAGATTGTCAGGATGCACTTGATTTTATTCAGCCTGATTTAACATATACGATTAATATTAAGCCAACAGTAGATGCAAGTGTTGATACACTGGCATTACAAGGGATAGCGTTAACAGATTTTCAAAAAGGGAATGAAAAGGCGCGTGAACGTATGAAGGCACAATATTCAATCGCTGCACATCATTCTGGCATTGTTATTGGGACAGACCATGCTGCTGAAAGTATAACAGGTTTTTATACAAAGTTTGGTGATGGAGCGGCAGATCTTTTTCCGCTTGCTGGCCTTAATAAACGCCAAGGGAAATCAATATTAGAAGTACTAGACTGTCCTAAACATCTTTATACAAAAGTCCCTACTGCAGATTTAGAAGAAAATAAACCACAATTACCAGATGAAGTTGCTTTAGGCGTAACGTATGATCAAATTGATGATTATCTGGAAGGTAAAGCAGTCGAGCATGACGCCGCTAAGAAAATCGAGACACATTATTTAAGAACACAACATAAGCGTATGTTGCCGATTACGCGATTTACGTTCCATGAAATCATTGAATAAAAATGGTATAGTGTGTTTGTAATAAGCCAGGAGGATTGAAATGGATATATTAAGTAATCATTGGGTCGTTGTCGGACTTATCTTTGTAATTAACATTTTTTACGTGACTTTTTTAACAATGCGTATGATATTAACACTTAAGGGATACCGATATCTGGCCGCAGCCGTTTCTGTTGTTGAGGTTGTTATTTATGTGGTTGGTTTAGGATTAGTAATGAATAGCCTTGATAAGATTGAGAATATTATTGCGTATGCCTTAGGATTTGGTGCTGGTATAATTGTCGGTATGAAGATTGAAGAAATGATAGCACTCGGCTATATCGTTGTTAATGTTACAACAGCTGAATATGATAAAGAAATTCCAAGAACATTACGCGATTTAGGTTATGGTGTAACGCATTACGCAGCACAAGGGCGTGATGGTGAACGATTAGTCATGCAAATACTTACGCCAAGAAAGTATGAATTAAAGTTGATGGATACTGTAAAAAACCTAGATCCAAAAGCATTTATTATTGCATATGAACCTAAAAATATTCACGGCGGATTCTGGGTAAAAGGTGTTAAAAGTACAAGGTTAAAGGCGTATGATGCAGATGAAATTTGAAGTCAGAGAAAATGAAACGATTACAGAGTGTTTAGCACGTATGAAAGCTGCTGGTTATATGCCAGTGAAAAGATTTCAAAAACCAATTTTCATCGAGAATGAAAAAGGTGAGATTGAAGTGTTTAAAGAACAAATCATATTTACAGGCAAGAAAATAACAGAATAATAGAACATAGATCAGTATGTGCTGATCTATTTTTTTATAAGCAAATATGAACAAAGCATGTTAAAATATACTTGAACGCACATTGAAACACAATTTTTACGAACTTTTTATAAAATCAATTTTGTAATGTACGTATTTTAAATTATTTGTTATACTACTAATGACTAACTAAACACGGAGGAATTTATTCATGATTGAACGTTATTCAAGAGAAGAAATGTCTAATATCTGGACAGAACAAAACCGCTTTGAAGCATGGTTAGAGGTTGAAATTTTAGCAAGCGAAGCATGGGCTGAATTAGGATACATCCCGAAGGAAGATGTGAAGCTTATTCGCCAGAACGCACGTGTTGATGTGGAACGTGCTAAAGAAATTGAACTTGAAACGCGTCATGATGTGGTAGCATTTACACGTCAAGTGTCTGAAACATTAGGTGAAGAAAAGAAATGGGTACATTATGGATTAACAAGTACAGACGTTGTAGATACAGCATTAAGCTATATGATTAAACAAGCAAATGATATTATTGAGAAAGATCTTGAAAGATTCATTGAAGTGTTAAAACAAAAAGCCTTAAAACATAAAACGACTTTAATGATGGGGCGTACGCACGGCGTACATGCTGAACCAACAACATTCGGTTTAAAAATGGCGTTATGGTATATGGAAATGCAACGTAACTTAAAACGTTTCAAAGAAGTGCGTAAAGAAATCGAAGTGGGGAAAATGAGTGGTGCAGTTGGTACTTTTGCCAATATTCCTCCTGAAATAGAAAGCTATGTTTGTGACAAATTAGGATTAGGTTGTGCAGAAATTTCAACGCAAACATTACAGCGTGATCGTCATGCATACTACATTGCTACATTAGGCTTAATCGCGACATCTATTGAGAAGTTTGCTGTAGAAGTGCGTGGATTACAAAAGACTGAAACACGTGAAGTTGAAGAAGCATTTGCAAAAGGTCAAAAAGGGTCTTCAGCTATGCCACATAAACGTAACCCGATCGGCTCAGAAAACGTTACAGGTATCGCACGTGTCATTCGTGGATACATTACAACAGCTTACGAAAACGTTCCATTATGGCATGAACGTGATATTTCACATTCATCAGCAGAACGTATTATGTTACCAGACGTAACAATCGCGTTAGACTACATGTTAAATCGTTTCACAAACATTATTGATAACTTAACAGTTTATGAAGAAAATATGAAAGCGAATATGGAGAAAACATTCGGTTTAATCTACTCACAACGTGTTATGTTAACTTTAATCGATAAAGGTATGGTTCGTGAAGAAGCATACGATACAGTTCAACCAAAAGCGATGGAATCATGGGCGACAAAGACACCATTCCGTGAGTTAGTAGAAGCAGATGAAAAGATTACAAACTTATTATCTAAAGAAGAATTAGATGAGTGCTTCAATGAAAATCATCACTTAAATCAAATCGACACATTATTCAAACGTGCTGGATTAGAATAATAAAAAGCTTAAACCCTTATAAACACTATGTTTGTGAGGGTTTTTGTGTGTCTTGAGAATGAAAAAAGGACAGAAAAAGGACATAATCTGAAAAAAGTAGTAAAATGCAGTAATTTAAAATAAAAAAATGAGCCTATATTTTAGACTCATTTAAGCTAGCGCATTTAATTTGTTGATTGTTTCTTCTTCCATTTTTGCAGTTGCTTTCTGATAAATGGCTATTGTTGTTCTGTAGTCTGAATGTCCTAATGTGTGAGAAGATATATGCTTATCAATGCCACACGCTTTAGCGCCTTCCTGCAAGTACTTACTAACATTCACATAGTTAGTAGGGTTACCCTTTAAGTTAGTAAATACAAACCCTCTATCGTTGTAATTACTATCCCACTGTTTTAATTTTTTATTTTCTAATTGAATTCTTTTTAATATATTGATGCATGTATCATCTAATTTAACAATACATCCCCTCAGGAGAGTTGTCTAATTAAGTATAGACGATTCAGAGTATCTAAAGCAGTACATAAGAAACTTTCATAAGATGGAGATAGCACCCGAGCAAGATATTGAAATAGACGACTTCTTTAACCTGGATAAGCCACTCACAGATAACATTGATCTAGTTTATAATGCAATATCTAAATATGATGATGGCTCACTATTTAATGAGATGATGCAGTTTGCAGACGATAATTTCAGTATGAGAGAAAGCATGGTGCTATTGTGCTTATTTAGAGGTATGACATATAAGCAAGTAGGGAAGATGTTTAATAGAACTGAACATACAATACGCAGGTATGAACATATCATATTAGATAAAATAATTGAAGATTGAAGATATTTTATACTACTTTAAATATATGGTAAAATATATAATAGTTATTCTTGAGGTGGTAATAAAATGAAAAAGATAAATATGTTCATCAATTCATTGGTTGTATTATTAGTATTAGTAGCACTTATGCATATACCAAATAATATTTTTGATTGGAACATCAAATTAGAATTGCGTTATATTCAACTGTTTCTAGGTGCATTAATTATTGTTTTCGTAATATTTAAGTACAGTAAACAAACAAAAAGAAAAGTATAACCACTTACTTATGTAGGTGGTTTTTAAAATTAAATATAATTAGGAGAGAACCGATGAATTTAATAAACAATCTCTTTGAATGTATCAACAGTTTAATAGAGACTCCCTTATTTAGTAAGATTATTATTCCATTCACACTATTGTATATAGGGTCATCAATCATAAATAAGAGTATTGAAAAAATTAAACATAATAATTCAATGGATTTACAAGCAGAAAGCTTTTACAAAGAAAGAAGTGGACAAGAAATACAAACATTGTTACTTGATTGGTCAGATTTAGTATTAAATATGCAAAAAATTAAAGATATGACACCATCTGATTTTCAATCCTTATTCCAAAAGTCTTTTGTATACGGTAGTGAAAGAACGGTCAATTTAGTGTCTGCCTATCAACAACATAATTATAAATTTAAAATTGAAGAAGATGAAGATATTAAAGAAGAACATAACTATAAAAGCTTAGTATTTGTTGCAATGATTGTAAGTTCGTTAAAAAGAGATTTTACAAATCAAAATGTAGATCCACTTCAAATATTAAAAATCAAATTGACAGATTATGATGATAAAAAAATGAGAAAATATTTTAATAATATCGAAAAAGAAATATAAATGTTAACATTCTTTTATTTAGCTTTTAAAATACTACGCACCCACTAACTTAAAGTAACTTGATTTAAAACGACTTAAATTGAAATGAGGTTATTTAGAATGAATGTTAATGTTGACATTGATTTATCTGAATTAGAAAAATCGATAATTGAAATAGTTAAAAACGCAACATCAGAAGAAGAGTATATCGGCTTTGCAGATGTTAAACAATTCGTTAAAATAAGTGGAATATCTAAAAGTGATTTAGAGAAAAAGGTACTAAGTGATTTTGGCTTTCAAAGAAAATTTGTTTATAGATTTGAAGGTAGTAACAAAAGGTATATAAAGGTTAAAGGGTCATTAGACTACATAGAAAATAGCTTGTTAAAAAGTTATTAAAGGAGGTCTCGACATGAAAGTCACATGCTACGACAAAGACGGAAATGTAATTGATCCAGCAACAGCGAAAGTACCTAAAGAGATTAAGGAACAGATAAGTCGAATATTTAACAAGAACGATAATAAAAAAAGGACAAAAAAAGGACAACTTTATCATTTAGTCTGATATACCAAACTATGTATTTTAAAATCTGAAACGCTCAAAGCCTTGATATATATGCTTTTTAAAAAGTATGAAATAGTTACAAAATTTGTTTGTTAACGTGCTGGATTAGAATAATAAAAAGTATGCGCGGCAAAAGTGATGTCCTAAAATCATTAAATTAATTTGGAATGGAGCAATCCATTCCATTTTTTATCCATTTTTTATCCATTTTTTAACATTAATTGTTACATAAAATGATTTACAAATATAAATTAAATGCATAGAATGAAAGTAAGTATAAATGAAATTTAACGATGGATATAAAACTGTACTTTAATAATGTAATGCGTTAAAATTTAAGTATCTATTTTGTTGAGGGGTGTTCGTATTGCAAATCGAAAAAATTAAAGGGAAACAGCTTGATGAATTGTTCGATGCAATTCTAACGCTGGAAACGCGTGAAGAATGTTATCAATTCTTCGATGATTTATGTACAGTGAATGAAATTCAATCTTTATCACAACGTTTACTTGTCGCAAAGATGATTAAACAAGGTTATACATATGCAGCAATTGAAAAAGAATCGGGTGCATCGACTGCTACGATTTCAAGAGTGAAGCGTTCATTACAATGGGGTAATGATGCCTATACAATGGTTTTAGACCGTATGAACATTGAAACAAAATCTTAAAAATGAGTACTGAGTCACATTTGATTCAGTATTTTTTTGTCATATAATAGGAAAAAGAAAAGGGGTCAGACGATGAAAAAACCACTCATCATGCTAGCTATATTACTACTGTCAGCGTGTAATCATAGCGATACACAAATTCATGAAAAAGTGACGACCGAAAAAAATATACAACAGGAAAATCAAAAAGACACAAGCAACAGTAAAAATGACAGCCATCAAACAAGTGAAGCTACAAATCAACATCACAAAGAAGTGAAAGATGGTATTACTTATATCGATAATATATTAATCGTTAATAAAGCGATTGCATTGCCAAAAGATTATGCACCAGGCGTTCAGCCTGAAGCAGAACAAGCCATTCAGCAGCTGATGGCAGCTGGAGAAAAAGAGGGACTAAACTTTGCGATTCGTAGTGGATTCAGAAGTTATGATACGCAGTCAACACTTTATAATGGTTATGTCGCACGAGATGGTAAGGAAAAAGCAGATACATATAGTGCCCAACCTGGACATTCAGAACATCAAACTGGACTTGCATTTGATTTAGGTAACATAGTGGGAACAGATGATTTTAAAGTATCATTTGAGGATACAAATGAAGGCAAATGGTTGAAAGCACACGCCCATGAATATGGTTTTATTATTCGATATCCCAAAGGAAAAACCAGCATAACAGGTTATCAGTATGAGCCGTGGCACGTTCGTTACTTAGGCAAATCAACTGCACAAAAAGTCACAGACAGTGGTTTAACATTAGAAGAATATCTTGGTTTAAAATAAAGGATTTAAGTATTAGAAACTGGAGATAACGATGAAAAGGATAATGATACTCGCGTTGCTGCTGTCAGGATGTAGCACGCATGAATTAGATAAAAATGATGAACAAGTAAAAACTGTAACCAAGAAACCGGCGCAAGAAAAACCACAAAAGAAAAAACCTAAATATGAAAAGAAAGTAATCAATGGTGTGACTTATATTAACGGTATCGTTATTGTGAATAAGAAAATCAGTTTACCTAAGTCTTATCATCCTGGTGAAAATCAATCTGTGAGAAAGATATTAAATCAGATGATGGTGGATGCCCAAAAAGATAATATGCACCTTGTTATTCGAAGTGGTTATCGTAGTTATGCAGCGCAAAAAATCTTGTACGATCAATTTGTCGCTCAAAATGGTCTGCAGTATGCGGAATCTTATAGTGCGATGCCGGGACACTCTGAACATCAAACAGGACTCGCCTATGATATTGGCTCAAGAGAATCTGCTCAGAATTCATTTATCCAGTTCGGTCAAACGAAAGAAGGTAAATGGCTAAGTGAACATGCGCATGAATATGGCTTTATTATTCGTTATCCAAAAGGTAAGACAGCTATTACTGGCTACCAGTATGAACCATGGCATATACGTTACGTCGGTAAAATTCATGCTGCGCGACTTTATCAAACAGGGAAAACGCTTGAAGAGTATTTAGGTCTTTATAAAAAAACCGTAATTAAACCTAAACAGAAGGTGAAACAAGTGGTATCAACTGAGCTGCCAGAAACAACTGAAGCTGTCACGCTACCGCAATCAACAGAAAGCGTGACTTTAGAGCATCCTGTTACAGTAGAATCTTCAGTAACCACAGAAATGCCAATGGTAGCACCGGAAAGCACGGTCCCTTCAATTAATAGTGGCACCAGCGTAACACAATCTACTGAAGTACCTCAAACATATTTAACAGAGTAACATTGTGTTTGTATTCGTGCACACTTACACCATCCGCTATGGAGTAATGACTGACAAATAAAAACCGTACAGCAAATAAATCATATATTGATTTGTTTGTTTTGTACGGTTTTTAAATGGCTTCAAGTTATTTTTACGTATTGATTTTTATCCAAACATACGTTTCATATCCTATTAATTTCAAGCTGAAAAATGATATAATATTCATTATTATAATAAAAGGAGACACCTTATGTACGAGATTCAGGATTGGCAACATGTTTTTAAATTAGACCCGGCAAAACCGATTAATGATATAGATTTAGAACGACTATGCGAATCAGGTACAGATGCAATATTAATCGGTGGCTCAGATAATGTCACAATGGAGAATGTACTTGATTTAATGAGTCGAGTGCGTCGTTATCCAGTACCCTGTATATTAGAGATTTCGAATATAGAAAGTGCGATGCCGGGGTTTGATCATTATTTAATTCCGGCTGTGCTTAATAGTAAAGATGTTCAATTTCATAATGGCTTATTACATCAGGCCATTAAAACAATGGGGCATATGATGGATTATGATTTATTTACGCTTGAAGGGTATATTGTATTAAATAATGACAGTAAAGTCGCACAACTTACAAATAGTAATACTGGCTTAGGCTTAGAAGACATAAAAGCCTATGCAGAAATGGTTGAACATATGTATCGATTGAAAGCAATGTATATTGAATATAGTGGGACTTATGGCGATATAGAAATGGTCAAAGCAGCGCGCGCTAAGCTTGAGAACACGCGATTAATTTATGGTGGCGGTATCGATTCGTTAGATAAAGCACGAGAAATGTTTGAAGTCGTAGATACCATTGTAGTTGGTAATATTATTTATACAGATATCAATCAAGCATTACAAACAGTAAAGGTTAGGGGTTAATAATTGTGAATGAGTTATTAAAGAATATGAACGAAGAGCAACGCAATGCAGTGAAAACGACTGAAGGGCCGCTGCTGATAATGGCTGGAGCAGGTTCTGGTAAAACACGTGTATTAACACATCGTATTGCATATTTAATTGACGAAAAAGATGTTTCACCATACAAGATTCTAGCGATTACATTTACAAATAAAGCGGCTAAAGAAATGAAAGAACGTGTTAAAAATATTATTGGTGAAGCTTCAGACGTCATCTGGATTTCAACTTTCCATGCAATGTGCGTTAGAATATTAAGACGTGATATTGATCGTATAGGTATTGAACGCAATTTTACAATTCTTGATCCAACAGATCAACGTTCAGTTGTGAAAGATATTCTTAAAAAAGAAAACATTGACCCTAAAAAATATGATCCGAGAATGTTTGTTGCTGAAATATCAAATTTAAAAAATGAACTGAAAACGCCAGAAGACGCTGAACAAGAAGCAAGCGACTATATGGGGATTATGGTAGCGAAAGTGTATCAGCAATATCAGGAGAAATTACTTAAAAATCATGCATTAGACTTTGATGATTTAATTATGGTGACTTTAAAATTATTTGAACGTGTGCCAGAAGTTCTGGATTATTATCAGAATAAATTTCAGTATATACATGTAGATGAATATCAGGATACGAACAGAGCGCAGTATTTACTTGTGAAGATGCTTGCAGGTAAGTTTAAGAATTTATGTGTTGTCGGTGATTCTGATCAATCGATTTACGGCTGGCGTGGCGCAGATATTTATAATATTTTAAGCTTTGAGAAAGATTATTCAGACGCTAAGACGATATTTTTAGAAAGAAACTACCGTTCGACAAAGAATATCTTATTTGCAGCCAATGAAGTCATTAAGAACAATACAGAACGTAAACCGAAAGCATTGTGGACAGATAACGCACACGGCTCAAAGATTAATTACTACAAAGCACAATCAGAACGTGCTGAAGCAGAATATATCGTTTCGGAGATTTTAAAGAAAAAACGAGATGGTTACAACCTTCAGGACATGGCCATTTTATATCGTACGAATGCACAATCACGTGTACTGGAAGAAACACTTATGAAATCTAACGTTAATTATACGATGGTTGGCGGAACTAAATTCTATGATAGAAAAGAAATTAAAGATGTACTGAGTTATTTAAGATTAATCGCTAATAGTAATGAAGATATTAGTTTTGTACGCATTATTAACACACCAAAGCGTGGTATAGGGCCTTCGGCATTAGAGAAGATTATTGCGTATGCAGAGCAGAACGGTTTAAGTTACTTTGATGCATTAGCAGAAGTTGACTTTATTGGTTTGCCGAAGAAGACGACAGAAACGTTGGCGCAATTCTATGCCATGATGGATAACATTATGAAGCAACAGGAGTTCTTAACTGTATCAGAGTTAACAGAGGAAGTGCTTGATAAGACAGGTTATATGCAGATGCTTGAAGCAGAAAATACACTTGAATCACAGTCGCGTATCGAAAATATTCAGGAGTTTATGTCTGTCCCGAAAGACTACGAACAAGAAACGCCTGACGAAGCGCAGTCACTGATTAACTTCCTGACAGATCTACAACTTGTTGCTGATGTGGATAATGCAGATCTTGAAGCCGGTATTACTTTAATGACAATGCATTCTGCAAAGGGTTTAGAGTTTAAGGTTGTATTTATTGCTGGATTAGAAGAAACAATCTTTCCACATTCAAGAAGTCTCAATAGTGATTCTGAAATGGAAGAAGAACGACGACTCATGTATGTGGCGATTACACGAGCAGAAGAACATTTATATTTAACCCATGCAGATATGCGTAGCCTATACGGACGCACACAAGCAAATAGAAAGTCTCGTTTTATTACCGAAATTCCAGATGATTTATTAGCATCACCACAACCACGTCTACCTAAAGGTGTGAAACGAGGGCCAGCAAGAAGAATCGCAACGCCTGCATCAAATCATAATCAGAATGCTGGAGATTATAAAGTTGGCGATAAAGTAATGCATAAATCATGGGGTGAAGGATTAGTCAGCAATGTGAGTGTGAAAAATGGTTCTACTGAGCTGGATATTATTTTTAAATCTGTCGGTATGAAGCGACTACTTAGTCAGTTTGCACCGATTGAGAAAAAGGAGTAAACCATGGAAAAAAGAGTACAGGAGTTACACAAGCTTCTTCATCAATATAATTATGAATATCATGTATTAGATAACCCATCTGTTCCAGACGCTGAATACGATAAATTATTGCATGAATTAATCGCAATTGAAGCACGTCATCCAGAACTGAAAACAGATGATTCACCGACTGTGCGTGTTGGTGCTGAACCTTTATCTAAGTTTGATAAAGTGAATCATGACACACCGATGCTTAGTCTTGGCAATGCCTTTAGTGAAGAGGACTTATTGGCGTTTGATACGCGCATTAGAAATGAAGTCGGTGATGTCGAATATATGGTCGAACTTAAAATAGATGGCCTCGCGGTATCTTTAAAATATGTTGAGGGTAAATTTGTTCAAGGTTTAACGCGTGGTGATGGAACGACGGGCGAAAATATCACTGAGAATTTAAGAACAATATATGCAATTCCGTTAACAATTTCTGAACCTTTAACATTTGAAGTGCGAGGTGAGGCGTATATGCCTAAAAAATCATTTATTGCACTGAATAAACAACGTGAAGCAAATGGTGAACAATTAGCGGCAAATCCTCGTAATGCTGCAGCTGGATCATTACGACAATTAGATTCAAGATTAGCAGCAAAACGTAAACTTGATATTTTCTTGTATAGTGTCAATGATTTACGTGAAATCAGCGCAGTAAGTCAAAGTGAAGCGTTAGATCGTCTCGATGCAATAGGTTTCAAAACAAATCATGAGCGTAAGCTATGCAAAAATATACAGGAAGTATTTGATTATATTAAGTATTGGACAGAAAAACGCAATGATTTAGCTTATGATATTGATGGTATCGTTATTAAAGTCAATGATTTAGCAAAGCAGGATGAACTTGGCTTTACAGCGAAATCACCTAAATGGGCGATTGCATACAAGTTTCCGGCAGAAGAAGTGGTAACGACACTTAAAGATATCGAATTATCGATTGGAAGAACAGGTGTTGTCACACCTACTGCAATATTAGAACCGGTAAATGTTGCAGGAACAACTGTTGGACGAGCATCATTGCATAATGAGGATTTAATTCATGAGAAAGATATTCGCATAGGCGATGCCGTTGTTATTCGTAAAGCAGGTGAAATAATTCCTGAAGTCGTACGTGTTGTATTAGAACGTCGTCCAGACGACGCAGAGGTTTATCATATGCCTGAAGTGTGTCCATCATGTGGTCATGAACTTGTGCGTATTGAAGGTGAAGTGGCTTTACGTTGTATTAATCCAAAGTGTGATGCCAAACTTGTAGAAGGTGTTATTCACTTCGTATCCAGAACTGCAATGAATATTGATGGCTTAGGTGAACGTATTGTTCAAAGTCTATATCAAGAAGGTATCATTAAAGATGTAGCAGATATTTATACATTAGCAAAAGAACAATTATTACCGTTAGAACGTATGGGCGATAAGAAAGTGGATAAATTACTGAATGCAATTGAAGCATCAAAATCTAATTCATTAGAGCGTTTATTATTTGGATTGGGTATTCGTCATTTAGGGGCAAAAGCATGTATGATATTAGCCCAGGAATATCATACGATGGAACGATTAAAATCTGTTACAATTGAAGAACTCACTGAGGTAGATGATATCGGTCATAAAATGGCACAATCACTCGTTACTTACATGCAGAACGCAGATATTATACATTTAATTGATAAACTTGCAGCAAGTGGGGTGAATATGCAATATAACGGACAGAAAAAAGAAGACATTGAAATTCATCCGGTCTTTGGGGATAAAACCATTGTATTAACAGGTAAATTAGCGATTATGTCCAGAAGTGATGCAACAAAGGCATTAACGAATTTAGGTGCGAAAGTAACAAGTTCAGTCACAAAGAAAACGGATCTTGTCATTGCAGGTGCCGATGCAGGCAGTAAATTAGCAAAAGCAGAATCATTAGGCATTGAAGTCTGGAATGAAACAATGATGATTGATGCTCTGAAGTCATTATAGTTAGGAGAAAAAAATGAAACGATTAGGTTACATAGTATTATCCGCAATCATGTTAGCAAGCTGTTCAAATAATGATGCACCATCCAATGAACAATCGAAAGAAAAAGACGAAAAACAAATTGCAACAGATATTCAAATTTCAAATGATTATTTCAGAACATTATTGCCATTTAAAGAAAGTCAGGCGAGAGGTTTGACGAGTACGAATATGGCAAGCAGTTATAATGGGGAAGCGTTCGAATCGGGCTTATTACGAATAAGTAAGAATGTATTCTCACCAGATGATTATTTATACCGTGATGGTCAGCTATTAAATAAAGATGCAGTTGAAAGTTACCTTGAACCGCAATATACGAAAGCTGAAATAGATCAGATGGATAAAGATGAGCGTATTGAAAAAAATGCTTACGCCAACTTTGGATTAAATCCATCACACAAAGGTGAAACAGACCCTGAGAAGATTGCAGAACAATCTCCAGCGTATCTTTCGCATATCATTGAACAGGATTTCTTTACAGAGTCAGATGCCAAACGTAAGAAAATCTCAGGCATGACGATAGGTCTGGCAATGAATAGTGTATATTATTATCAGAAAGAAGAATATGGCGAAGTTTATAGTAAGGCACTAGATGTGGACACAGTTGAGAAAAAGGGAAAAGAGATGGCAGATGAAATTTTATCCCGATTACGTGTTAAACCCGAATTGAAAGATATTCCAATAACGTTTGCAATATTTATTCAGTCCTCTTCAGAAAGCATTACACCTGGTAACTTTGTAAGCTATGCAGTCAGCGAAGAAAATAGCAAAAAGATGGGGAAATGGAAAGCAATTAATGAAAAGTATGTGCTGTTACCATCAGGCGAAGCTGATCAATTAAATGAAAAGTTAAATAATGATTATAAGCAATTTAATGAACAGTTACAAACGTATTTCCCAAATTTTACGCAATCAATTGGCACAGGTTACTTCGTAAATGACTCAATTCAATCTCTGAATATCAATGTACCGCTAGATTATTTCGGTAAAGCTGAAGTTATTGGTGTGACACAATATATCGCTGATCTTGCGATGAAGAGCTTTAACCATGTGGATCACCTTGAGATTTCAATTGTTGATAATGATAAACCTCTTGCATTAATTGTGAAGGATAAGGAAGACAAAGAACCAAAGATACATGTATACCAGCAATAAGTGATATGCGCATAAAACGGGTGAGCATTATGTCTCATCCGTTTTTAATGAATAAATGAATTAAATGCAAAAGACAATAACCGAACAAATACGACCAATCAATGCATGATTTATTCGTATTTGTTCGGTTATTTGTTTGTGACAAGCATTAAGTACCCCGATGATGATTAACTTCTTACAATACGTTTCATTTCATCAAATTCATCAATAATACGTTGTTCTGGTTTTGGTGTGACCATAGACACTAAAACGGTAGAAACGAAACTAATGATAAAGCCTGGAATGATTTCATAATATTCGAAAATGCCACCATGAGATTTCATAAAAATCCAGAAGATTACGGTTAATGAACCTAAAACCATACCTGTAATTGCCCCATGTTTCGTTAAGCCTTTCCAGAATAGTGATAATAATACGAGTGGTCCAAATGCTGCACCAAATCCAGCCCATGCGTTTCCTACTAAGTTAAGGATTGTGTCATTTGGACTCCATGCAATCGCACCTGCTACAACTGCAACGATAAGTACAGATAAGCGTCCAACCATGACAAATTCTTTCTCACGAGATGTATCTTGTAAACTTGATTTTGTAAATAACATATAGAAATCTTGTGTTAAAGCTGAGCTTGTTACGAGTAATTGAGATGAAATTGTACTCATTATCGCTGCTAAAATGGCTGCTAAGAAGAAACCAGCAATTAACGGATGGAAGAGTACTTGACTCATTACAACAAAGATTGTCTCTGGATTATCTAA
Organism: Macrococcoides caseolyticum; assembly: GCF_021366795.1. Classification (GTDB taxonomy): domain Bacteria; phylum Bacillota; class Bacilli; order Staphylococcales; family Staphylococcaceae; genus Macrococcoides; species Macrococcoides caseolyticus_A. Next base: position 61,818 of record NZ_JAHCPS010000008.1, read on the forward strand.
TTTTGTACCGGATTGATGAATAAAAGCAATACCAACAAGACCTGTTACAACGGCACCAAGTAAAGACGTTGCCATCCATGAAATACCGATGCGTCGTGCTGCCGGTAACATTCTATGAGATTTAATCGACATAAATCGTACGATAATATGTGGTTGGCCAAAATAGCCCAATCCCCATGCGAGTAAAGAGATGATACCAACAGTTGTCGTCCCTTTAAAGATATCTAAATTCGTTGGTTTAAGTTCAACAATCGTATCGAAAACTTCTAAGCCATTTAATTTAAGTATTGCAACAATTGGTACTAATACAAGGGCAATTAACATAATAACCCCCTGGAAGAAGTCTGTTAATGATACCGCTAAGTAGCCACCGAATAATGTGTACAAAATTACAATACCAGCAGTTAAGATTAATCCAACATGATAATTCAATCCGAATGCACTTTCAAATAACACGCCACCTGAAACCATGCCAGCATGTGTATATAATGTAAAGAATACGACAATAACTAAACCTGAAATAATCTTTAAAATACGTGTATGATCACTTACGCGCTTCTCGAAGAAATCTGGAATCGTAATTGCGTTATCTGCAAGTTCAGTATAAACGCGTAGTCGTGGTGCAACTAAAATATAGTTAAGCCATGCACCAAATGTTAATCCGATAGCGATCCATGCTGCAGAAATCCCAGTCGCATAAACCGAACCAGGTAATCCCATCAGCATCCACCCACTCATATCTGCAGCACCTGCTGATAACGCAGTAACTAATGCACCTAGATTACGTCCACCTAACATGTATTCGTCTAAAGTACTTGTAGATTGTTTGTATGCATAATATCCAATTGCAAGTAATATTAAGAAGTAGACGGCAATCATGACATATGTTATCCATGTAGCTTCAATTTTTACATTTTGAAATGTATTCGCTAATATAAACATATAAATCCCCCTTTTAGTCCTTTACCTTATTAAATCAGAATATTTACATAATTCATTATAATCTCTTTTAAAGCGTTTTCATAGATATATTTTAATTATTTTAGATTTTTAGTGGAAAATTTGATAAAATCTAAGGATGATACAAAGTTCAGGAGGAATTTATTCATGTCAAAAGTTACAAACGAGCAAGTAAAGCACGTAGCGCATCTCGCACGTCTTGAAATCACTGAAGAAGAAGCAACAAAGTTTAGCGCACAGTTAGAATCGATTTTAACCTTCGCTGACCAGCTAGAAGAGGTGGATACTGAGAATGTTGAACCAACATTCCATGTACTTGATCTTCAAAATGTATTACGTGAAGACGTTGCACATAAGAGCTTAACACAAGAAGAAATTTTAAAGAATGCACGCAGTACTGAAGCGGGCCAATTTAAAGTACCATCGATTTTAGACGGAGGAGAATAATATGTCATTAAGATATGAATCTATCGAAAATTTATCAAAATTAATTCAAGAAAAGAAAGTTAAACCTTCTGAATTAATCGAAGAAACATTTAAAAATATTAAACAAGACGATGCAGTTATCAATTCATTTTTAGCTTTAGACGAAGCAGTTGCAATGGATAAAGCGAAGCAATTAGATAACGAGGCACCTACTGGTAAACTATTTGGTATCCCAATGGGGATTAAAGATAACATTGTAACAAAAGATTTAGAAACGACGTGTGCATCTAAAATCTTAACTGGATTTAATCCGGTTTATGATGCAACGGTTATGAATAAATTAAACAAAGAAAACGGTATTGTTGTCGGTAAATTAAACATGGATGAATTCGCAATGGGTGGGTCTACTGAGAACTCATTCTATAAGAAGACAGTCAATCCATTTGATCACAGTGCAGTACCAGGTGGCTCTTCGGGTGGTAGTGCTGCAGCAGTTGCAGCAAGCTTAGTACCTTTCTCATTAGGAAGTGACACAGGTGGTTCAATCCGTCAACCAGCATCATATTGTGGGGTTGTCGGCATGAAACCAACTTACGGCCGTGTATCACGTTATGGATTAGTTGCATTTGCATCATCACTTGACCAAATCGGACCAATCACTCGTAATGTTAAAGATAATGCGAAAGTGTTAGAAATTATTTCTGGACATGATGCAATGGATTCTACAAGTGCGCCTGTTGAAGATGTCGATTTCACTTCTACGATTGAGAAAGATATTAAAGGTTTACGCGTAGCTGTCCCTAAAGAATATCTAGGTGAAGGTGTGTCCGCGGAAGTACGTACATCTGTTCAAAATGCCATTAAAGAACTTGAAAAAATGGGCGCTGAAATTTCAGAAGTCTCTTTACCAAACTCTAAATATGGTGTCGCAACATATTATATCCTTTCTTCAAGTGAAGCATCAGCGAACTTAGCACGTTTCGATGGTATCCGTTATGGCTACCAGGCAGAAGGCGCTAAGAACTTAGAAGAATTATATAAAAAGACACGTCAGGAAGGTTTCGGAGACGAAGTTAAACGTCGTATTATGCTTGGAACGTATGCTTTAAGTTCTGGTTATTACGATGCATACTACAAAAAAGCACAAAAAGTACGTACGTTAATTAAACAAGACTTTGAACGTGTATTTGCCGATTATGATGTGATTGTTGGACCAACAGCACCAACAGTTGCTTTTGATTTAGGTGCACAAATTAACGATCCATTAACAATGTATGCAAATGATATTTTAACAATTCCAATTAACTTAGCAGGTCTTCCATCTATTTCTGTACCATGTGGTGAGGCGAATGGACGCCCAATCGGCTTACAGTTAATTGGTAAACCATTCGATGAAAAATTATTATACAACGTTGCATATAACTACGAGCAAGTATTTAATATGTCTGAACGTTATCAATCATTATAAGGAGAATTGACATATGCATTTTGAAACAGTAATCGGACTAGAGGTCCACGTAGAACTTAAAACAGAATCAAAAATGTTCTCAGCTTCTCCTGCACATTTCGGAGCTGAACCGAACACAAACGTCAGTGTTATTGATTTAGGGTATCCAGGTGTCTTACCTGTAGTCAACAAGACAGCGGTAGACTGGGCGATGCGTGCTGCAATGGCATTAAACATGGACATTCGTACATCTACAAAATTTGACCGTAAAAACTATTTCTATCCTGACAATCCAAAAGCTTATCAAATCTCTCAATTTGATGAGCCGATTGGTGAGAATGGTTATATTGATATCGAAGTTAATGGTGAGACGAAACGTATCGGTATTACACGTCTACACATGGAAGAAGATGCGGGAAAATTAAATCATAAAGATGGTTACTCTTTAGTCGATTTAAACCGTCAAGGCACACCATTAGTTGAGATTGTATCTGAACCAGATATTCGCACACCTGAAGAAGCATATGCTTATTTAGAGAAATTAAAAGCAATTATCCAGTACACTGGTGTATCTGATGTACGTATGGAAGAAGGATCACTGAGATGTGATGCCAATATTTCAATTCGTCCAATTGGCCAAAAAGAATTTGGTACAAAAGCAGAACTTAAAAACTTAAACTCATTCTCTTATGTTAAAAAGGGATTAGAGTATGAAGTGAAGCGCCAAGAAGAAGTATTACTTAACGGTGGAGAAATTTTACAAGAGACACGTCGATTTGACGAAGCGACGGGTAAGACCATTCTTATGCGTGTAAAAGAAGGATCTGATGATTACAGATATTTCCCAGAACCAGATTTAGTACCTTTATTTATTGATGAAGCATGGAAAGAACGTGTACGTGCATCGATTCCTGAATTACCAGATAAACGTAAAGAAAAATATGTATCTGAGTATGGCTTACCAGCTTATGATGCGCACGTATTAACATTAACGAAAGAAATGTCTGATTTCTTTGAAGCAATGATTGCTTTAAAAGCAGACGCTAAACTTTCTTCTAACTGGTTAATGGGCGGCGTCAATGAGTACTTAAATAAACACCAAAAAGAATTACATGAGACGAAATTAACACCTGAAAACTTAGCGGAAATGGTGAAGTTATTAGCGGATGGTACGATTTCATCAAAAATTGCAAAGAAAGTCTTTGCTGATACTGTTGAAACAGGAAAAGCGCCGAAAGTGATTATGGAAGAACAAGGATTAGTTCAAATCTCTGATCCTGAACAATTAAAAGCTTTTGTAACAGAAGCTTTAGATAATAATCCACAATCGATTGAAGACTTTAAAAATGGTAAAGGTAAAGCAACTGGCTTCTTAGTAGGACAAATTATGAAACTTTCTAAAGGACAGGCTAACCCTCAAATGGTGAATCAAATACTAAAAGAGGAATTAGAAAAGCGTTAAACAACCATGATGAAACCCTAATTTGTAGTGTGTGAACACTCTTTTTAGGGTTTTTATTATACAATGCATATGGATATTGATACGATTAGTTTAGTGAAAAGCATAGAGGAGTGAATGATATGATAGATATTCATAACCATATACTATTTGGCATTGATGATGGAGCACAAACGATTGAAGATACACTGGATATGGCAAGGGCAGCACATGCAGAAGGCGTAACAGATATCATAGCAACACCCCATCATAAAATCGGTGTCTATGAAAATTTTGGTCCTAAGATTAAACAATTAGCAGAAGAAGTGAATGAAGCAATTGAAGCTGAAGGCATACCTGTAAAAGTTCATCCAAGTCAGGAAATAAGAATTTACGGTGATGTGATTGAAGATTTAAAGACGTTAAAGGCACTACCCTTGGTTGAAGGTGGTCCGTATGTACTCATTGAATTTCCATCGAATGAAGTTCCGATATTCACAGAACAATTATTTACCAAATTAGCATTGGAAGGCTATACACCAATTATTGCACATCCAGAACGAAATTCTGAACTACAAAAGAATCCAAACAAACTTGTCGAACTGATTGAACTTGGAGCATTAGCACAGGTGACAGCAGGTGTTGTTTGTGGTCAGTTAGGCGAATACAGTAAGCAATGTGCGGAAATGATGATAGAACATCGCTTAATACATTTTGTTGCAAGTGATGCACATAATGTTACATCAAGAAATTACTACATGAAAGAAGCTTACGAAGCAATCGAAGCGAAATATGGTATAGAAGCAGTGAATCAATATAAGGCAAATGCTGAGAAAGTATTAAAGGGTGAAGTCATTAAATACGTTAGCCCATTAACGGTAGAAAAAGAAAATAAAGTAGAGAAAAAAGGAAAGAAAAAAAGAAAGAAATTTTTTGGTTTATTTTAAAATCACTTCTAATAATCAAACATAATAATGAAAAAATTGTCTAATGACAAAAACCGAACAAAGCGGATGAATCCACATGCAATGGATTCACCCGCTTTGTTCGGTTTTATTTATGGTTAAACATGGCGTTACAAGCCGCACACTCACTTACTCATTAAATAAGTAACCAGTGATACTTGTTACCCATTGTTCAACCCCTTCAGCAGTTAATAAACTATCTGAAGTAACTAAATTATCACGATTTGACCAGTTTTCAGACTGATTAATATAATTAAAGTTATTTTGATTGTTAAAATATTCAGCTTCTCTTTGCTGATATGCAATAAAATTAGTGTCATTAATTTCTGAACGTGTACCAGCAATTACAACGGGAATATTATCGTTGTTTAATGATGAATAAATATTTTCCACAGTTGTATTATGGTCTTCAACTGTAATATTTTCATAGTAATCATTTAATGTCATTGCATCTATAATGACGAGGTCTGGTTGTGTATTTTTAATATCATCCAGATTGAGATTACTAGAAGCGTTAGAGATTTCAACTTCATTAACTTTAATAAATGTATCAGTTTCTTTCTCAAATGCTTCCTTAACTGTCGAATTATCATCAGCTGTTTGATAAGGCGTTGAAACGATAGTAATATTCATTGCATCCTTTTCTTTTACAGCATTATTGTAAATCGACTGAAATGTATCATTTTTAAAAAGCTTGTCATTGGGTTCTGTATTATTAGAAGTCTTTGCTTTATCGGCCTTAGTTGTTTGTTTTGTTTCCTTCTTCTCAGTAATAACAGATGCTTTCTCTTTAGAGTCTGTTACACGTGTTTCCCAGTATATATAACCAACATTGATAAGAACAATTGCGGCTATAATATAAAGCCAAAATAATAAATTCTTCATCGTGAGTAATCCTCCATAGTTATTCGATAATAAAGAAATAAGACATGATGAATGTCGATTGATTTTCATCATCTAAAAACGTGCTACATAAAGAATTATGCCATAAAATTGTGGAAAATATAAGTTTAAACCTTATATTTTAGGATATATAAAGTAAATATATTATACAACTTTCAGCAAATTTCACTGCATTATTTTAAAAATTTACATAAAATTAATAATAAAGTGGTATATTTGGAAATACAATTAATTAACGATACAAATCGTGAAGTGGAGGTGGCATATGATTGACTACATACCACAGCTTGATAAGAATTATCATCAGCTGTTTATATATGAAGCCAAAAAAATAATTTCGATTTATAAAAACATCGTCGTTGAATTACATCATTATGGCAATTCAGCTATTAAAGGATTACATGCGAATCAAACATTGAATATACTCACAGTCATTAAAGATGCTGCACTGATTGACCAGTATATGCATGAACTGGCAAGCATCGGCTATAGAGAAGTGAGTCGTTGTGAATTTGCAGATGATAATGGTAGATTATTTAAAGCTGTTAAAGATAACATGACCTTTTATATTATGATGATTGAACAATCGAATAAAGATGCGATTACTAGAAGACTTGCACTAAGAGATTATTTGAGAACCCATCATATTGAAAGTTCAATTTTTGATCAAAAGATGTTACAACGATTTTTCAATAAACCGGTTAAAAATTATGATGAGTATATGGATGATGTGGAAATATCTGCAATAGAGGCAAAAGCACTTATGTGGTATGAAGGTTAAGCGTATGCTTAGCCTTTTTTTTATGTCAAAATTGCTTATTTGTGTGTTTATTGTAAAATAAAAAGTAAGACTGAAATATTAAAGGGGAGGGATGAACATGACATCTGTAAATATAGCAAAAAACGATCATGATATTACATTACAATTACAAATGGCCAACCGCCACGGTTTAATCGCTGGTGCAACAGGTACCGGCAAAACGGTCACTTTAAAAGTATTAGCTGAACAGTTTTCTAAAAATGGTGTACCAGTATTCCTGGCGGATATTAAAGGTGACCTTGCAAGTATAGCAGAACCGATGACGATAGGCGAAAAGATAGAAGCACGTTTAACAGATTTAAATATTACAGATTATACACCACGTCGTTTCCCTGTGCGTTTGTGGGATATATTTGGTGTTGATGGTGCCCCTGTAAGAGCGACAATCTCTGAAATGGGACCGATGTTATTATCACGATTACTAGAGTTAAATGATACGCAGTCAGGGATTATGGATATTGCTTTTAAAATAAGTGATGATAATGGTTTATTATTACTGGATTTAAAGGATTTACAGGCCCTTTTAAAAGATATGGCTGATCATGCATCAACCTACAGTAGCCAATACGGTAATATTACAAAACAATCTGTTGGCGCAATTCAAAGAAAATTACTTACATTTGAATCCCAAGGTGCACAAAGTTTCTTTGGTGAACCGGCATTAAGCTTAAGTGATTTCATGGAAGTTAATAGTGATGGTGATGGTTATATTAACGTCTTAATGGCAAATAATTTATTCACGAAACCTGTACTTTATTCAACATTCTTATTATGGCTTCTTACAGAGTTATTTGAAGAACTTCCAGAAGTGGGTGATATGGATAAACCGAAGCTTGTTTTCTTCTTTGATGAAGCGCATTTATTATTCAAAGACGCACCAGCATCTTTTGTTACGCAAGTTGAACAAGTTGTACGTCTTGTACGTTCGAAAGGCGTAGGGGTATATTTTATTACGCAAAATCCTATTGATTTACCTGATGAAGTATTAGGCCAGTTAGGAAATCGTGTTCAACACGCCTTACGTTCATTTACACCAAGAGATCAGAAAGCAGTAAAAAGTGCATCAGAAACGTTCAGACAAAACCCGGATCTTGACGTCGCAACGGTGATTGGTGAGTTAAAAACAGGTGAGGCTTTAATTTCTTGTTTAAATGAAGAAGGCCAACCTAGTATCGTTGAGCGCGCGTTTATTCGACCACCTGAAAGTAAGATAGGTGTGATTGATCCGGCGGTAAAACAAACTGTTCTAAGTCAGAATCCTTATCAAGCGAAATACGGTAAAGCAGTTGACAGAGAAAGTGCTTATGAAATGCTTCAGCAAAAGTTTACGGCGATTGAAGCGGAACAGCAAAAGGCTGAACAAGAAAAAGTAGAAGAAAAGAAAGTTAAATCAGAAAAACGTCAACCGAAGTCAGAATTGCAAAAAGTTGCGACAAGTGTATTAACGAGTGTCGGTAGACAAATTGGTCGTGAAATTGTAAGAAATTTATTTGGTGGTAGAAGAAGATAATGAAAAATGGATGGATTTATATTATACTAGTCGCTATCAACATTGCTTTAATGTTTGTATTAGTGTCACCTTCAGTCCACAACAATGAAGTCGTTACTAAAGCAATTCAGGTGGGTATTGTCATTGTGACATTTATACTGTTTAGAATGTATTTAAAAGATAGAGGATTATTAAAAGAGAAAAAATAGGTGGTGTGCTTTTTGAGAAAAAGAGCAAGAATAATATATAATCCAACTTCAGGTAGAGAGTTGTTTAAGAAGTCATTGGCAGATGTCTTAATTAAGCTTGAAGATGCGGGTTACGAAACGAGTGCGTATGCAACAAAGGCAGCAGGGGATGCAATACAGGCTGCACGTAAAGCAGTAGAAGACCGCTTTGACTTAGTTATTGCGTCAGGCGGCGATGGCACAATCAATGAGGTAATCAATGGCATTGCAGAACAGGAATACAGACCGAATATCGGTGTTATACCAATGGGTACTGTGAATGACTTCGGGCGTGCACTATTAATTCCAAAAGATATTATGCAGGCTGTAGATGTAATCATTGAAGGTAATACGGTACCAGTAGACGTCGGTAAAATGAACAATCGCTATTTTATTAATATTGCCGGTGGGGGTAAAATCACTGAAGTCAGTTATGAAGCCCCAAGTAAACTGAAAACAGTTTTAGGTCCACTTGCTTATTATATTAAAGGCTTAGAAATGTTACCGGAAATTAAAGCATCAGATATTCGCATTGAGTATGATGGCGAAGTGTTTAGTGGCGAAGTGATGTTGTTCTTAATCGGCTTAACTAATTCTGTTGGTGGATTTGAACGATTAGTACCTGACGCTTCAATTAATGATGGTTACTTTACGTTATTATTTTTAGAGAAGGTAAACTTTGCCGAGTTTGGACATGTGTTCTCACTGGCATCACGTGGTGAACATATCAAACATCCAAAAGTGCATTATGTGAAAGCGAAAGATATTAAAGTGTCTAGTTTTGAGAAAGTGCAGTTGAATGTTGACGGTGAATTTGGGGGTATTTTACCAGCACATTTTGTGAACCTGGAACGTCATATTAACGTCTATAGTCAGCTAGAGGTAATTCATCCGGATAAAGAGAATGAAATTATCACGCAATATACAAAAGATTTGAATAACGAATAAGAATGATTAAAATAACCGTTACACGATGACGAAAGTCATCCTGAAACGGTTATTTTTTAACATTTTATTTTATCTCATCCGTAAATGCTTCTAACAAGTCATCATATTCAAAGTTGCGGTGAGATGGATATAAGCTTAGGCCACCATCAGCAACAATCGTCTGCCCGGTAATATATTGACTTTCACGACTTGCAAGAAATGCTGCAACATTTGCAATTTCATCCGGTTCAGCAACATAACCCATCGGTACAAATAAGTCTGCATCGCGTTTATCTTGTGGTGTTTTAAAATTGTCTTTGTTAATTGGTGTATTGATACTACCAGGTGCAATATTATTAATGCGAATTTGTACACGCGCATATTCAAGCGCTAAGCTTTGTGTTAATAATTTCACGCCACCCTTACTTGCACAGTAATGCGCATAATGTGGCCATGGAATAATTTCATGTACACTTGAAATATTGATGATACGCCCTTTAAACTTACGTTCCATAAAATGTTGAAGCGCAAGTTGGCAACCAATAAATGTACCACGTAAATTAACATCTATTACTTTATCAAACGCATCTATTGGCATCCTATGGCTCGGAAGTTCAGTTTGAATACCTGCATTATTTACCATAATGTGAAAAGCACCAAAATGATTAATCGTCTCTTTTACTAAGTGCTCCATTTCATTTTTATTTGTAGTGTCAGCCTTGATCGCAATGGCATCTACACCAATCTCTTTTAATATATCAACAAGTGCATTTGCCTCATCTTCACGCGAACGATAGTTGATAATGACGTTCACACCTTCTTTTGCAAAGCGTATTGCAATTGCTCTTCCTATACCTGATGCCCCGCCTGTAATAATTGCCACTTGTCCTGTTAAATCGTTATACATGACGTCACTCCTTTTTATTAAGTTATACCCGTATTGATTTAAGATAATCTATCGTGTGAAATGTGACATTCGATTCTTTTTTTAATAAAATAGATTTGAGGTGACCGATTAATGTATAAATTATCTATTCTTGCAACAACAGATACACATAGTCATATTAGTTTATATGATTATTTTCTGGAAAATGAATCAAAAGTTAATGGTCTCATACTTGCTGGTAGTAAGATTGAAACCATTAAAGCAGAAAATGAAAAACAAGATATAGCAACTGTTGTTGTAGATAACGGTGATATACTCCAAGGGAATATTATGGCAGATTATGCTGCAGAAATGCGTCCTGACATACATCCTGCAATTAATATGATGAATGAGATAGGCTATGATGCGGGTACGCTCGGCAATCACGAATTTAATTATGGGCTGGATTATTTAAAAGAAGCAAATTCAAAAGCGCAATTTGAGATGGTCAACTGTAATGTGAAATATATCAATGGGGATTATGTTGTTTCACCTTATCATATTCTTCAAAAAGTTTATAAAGATGGGACGAAAGTGACCATTGGAATTACAGGCGTTGTGCCGGAACAAATTATGATGTGGGATGAAGCGCATCTATCAGAGCGTGTGATTGTTGAAGATATGTATGATGCGTTATTTCAAACAAGTCATCAGTTAAAAGCTCAAGGGTGTGATATTGTTATAGCCCTTATGCACACAGGATTAGACCAGGAACAACTTGAAGATATGCGTGGCATTGAAAATCAAGTTTATCAACTTACTCAAATCGATGCGATTGATGCATTCGTATTCGGTCATACCCATCAGCAATTCCCTGGATCAGATTATGAAGGGATACCACAAGTAGATGCGCAGATTGGAAAGATATTTAATGCATATGGTGTTCAGCCGATGTGTTTTGCAAGTCACTTAGGACGCATTGATTTAGAATTAGAGAAGACTGAATCAGGACTTAATGTGGTACAAGGTAAGAGTCAGGTCATAGAACTTAAATCAAGTGATGTTGTGATTAATTCACATTTAGTTTCAGTGAATGAAGCTGCACATAATGGTGTTCTGAATTATATTAAACGTCCAATTGGTAGTACAACCCGTCACCATGAAAGTTATTTTGCACAAGTGGGTACAAGTTCAGTGGTTGAAGTCATTGCCAGAGCTGGAAAGAAAGCAATTGAAGAGATGGTTTTATGTGGGCAATTAAAGATTGCAAGTGAACACATTATTTCAACAAGTGCACCAATTAAAGCGGGTAGAGATGGTGTCAATGATTATATTGATATCAATCCTGGTGAATTGACATTAAAGGATGCATTAAATATTTATCGCTTTCCAAACAAACTATCTGTCGTCAATGTGAATGGAAAAGTGTTAAGAGAGTGGATTGAATGGAATGTATCGTGTTTTAATACAATGGGAAGCCCGTATATTCTTAAAGACAACAAATCCACGGCACCAGGGTTTCCAAGTTATAATATGGATATCTTCTATGAATTAAAGTATTGTATAGACTTATCACGCGAAGCAAGGTACAGTAATGTAGGTGAGAAAATAAATGACACATATCGTATTACATCATTAACTTATCGCAGACAACCTGTTACAGATGACATGCAGTTTACTGTGCTGACAACGGATTACCGTACAAATTTCTGTCCAATATTAAATGATTCTTCTGTGATTAAATTACAAATAGATGATATAGAAATTAGACAAGTGATTATGTCATATATTAAAGAAAAAGGAATGGATTTTGAACCGACACGTCCATTCACATTTAAACAGGAAGGCCGTTATCTATTCAAATCGAGTCCAGCAGGTATTAATTATTTACAGTCTGGAATAACACCAACAGATCGATATGATGAAGATTACTTAGTTTATGAATTTGACACAAGTATCATTTAAGGATAAGACAAAGGCTTTATAACAACTCAAAATATGATTGTCTTAGAGGTATTTTGAAATAAAACTTATTAGGAGAAAACATGAAACAAATTCAATTTAAGAAGAATGATGAATTACAAGGAACAGTTGTAGATTTAACACACGAAGCAGCAGGTGTTGTTAAAATTGATGACTATCCGTTCTTTGTCGAAGGTGCATTGCCAGGTGAAGAAGTAACGATTAAAGTAATGAAAGTCGGTAAGAATTTTGGTTTTGCAAGACTTGTATCGTTACAAACAGAAAGTCCGGATCGTGTACCAGAAAAGGATGTTGTAGGACGACAAATTGGAACGATGACGTTACAGCATTTAGCATATCCTGCGCAATTAAAGTTTAAACAGCATTTAGTAGAAAGTGCGTTTGAGCGTTTAGGGAAATTTAAAAATATTAAGGTTGCTGAAACAGTTGGGATGGAAGTGCCTTATGAATACCGAAATAAAGCGCAAATACCAGTAAGAAACGTAAATGGTGTGCTTGAAACGGGCTTCTTTAGAAAGAATAGTCATCAGTTAGTGCCAATTGAAAATTTCTATATTCAACATAAAGCGATTGATGAGGCAATCGTGAAAGTAAGAGATATATTACGTAAATACGATATTGTACCTTATAACGAACGTAACCATAATGGTGAAATCCGCCATATCGTTGTGAAACGTGGACATTATACAGGTCAATTAATGATTATATTAGTGACAAATAAAAAGCGCCTACAAAACATCGAATCAATTACACATGATATTGTGAACGAAATCGAAAACGTTGAAAGTGTTGTCTTAAACTTCAATAATCAGGAAGGTAACGTGATTTTAGGACGTAACAACACAGTATTACACGGCACACCGTATTATACAGATAAAATGTTAGGGTTAGAATTTAGAGTATCTCCGAATTCATTCTTCCAGGTAAATACACCACAAGCAGAAGAACTTTATAAATTGGCACTTGAAGCGGCAGATTTAAAAGGAACTGAAACGGTATTAGATGCCTATTGTGGTATCGGAACGATTTCTCTAGCATTAGCGAAACAAGCGAAACAAGTCTATGCGATGGAAATTGTCCATGAATCGATTAAGATGGCAAAACAGAACGCGAAACTTAATGGTATTGAAAATGCGCATTTTGAAACAGGTGCTGCAGATGAAATCCTACCGAAGTGGAGTGAAGAAGGCGTGAAGTTTGATGTAGCAGTCGTTGACCCACCAAGAAAAGGATTAGACGATGACTTCATCCAAACACTTATTAAACAAAATCCTAAAAAGATCGTCTATGTCAGCTGTAACCCGTCAACATGTGCCCGTGACTGTCGTAAATTTGCAGATGCAGGATACAAAATCGAAACAGTGAAACCAGTTGATTTATTCCCACAAACAGCCCATACTGAAGTTGTCGTTAGCCTTACGAAGTAATAAATGGATCGTCAAAAAAAGTCCTGATAATCAGGACTTTTTTTATTTTGGTGTAGTTAAACGCATGAGAATTGAATTTAATGCGTAGAGCACAGACTGGTTTTGGGTCTGTGTTTTTTATGCGCATCATTTTGTAGAGAATAAGCGACTGTATTTTTATATTACAGCCGCATTCATTGACATAAATAAGCAGTAGTATTCTACCTTCTCACTCCCAATTCATATATAATAAAAATAACAGTAAAACAAAAGAAGTGATATTATGACGAGAAGAATTATACACATCGATATGGATGCATTTTTCGCTCAAGTTGAGCAGCGGGATAATCCTGAATTAAAGGGTAAACCTGTTATTGTTGGTGGTAAGAGTAGAAACCGTGGTGTCGTTGCAACGTGTAGCTATGAAGCGCGTCAATTTGGCGTGCATAGTGCGATGCCAACTGCGCGTGCACATCAGCTTTGTCCAGATGGCTATTACGTCAGTCCGAGATTTGAAGTATACCGTGAAGTATCCAATCAAATTATGTCGATATTTAAGAGTTATACAGATATCGTCCAGCCTGTTTCTTTAGATGAAGCGTATCTTGATATTACCCATCTTGTGCGCAAAGATTTAGGTGCCAGTCAAATTGCTGCCTATATTAAACGTGATATTTTGACTGCCACAAATCTTACGTGTTCAGCGGGCGTGTCATACAATAAATTTTTAGCGAAGATTGCATCGGGTATGAACAAACCTAATGGTCTAACTGTTATTCACTATGATAATGTGGATGCGATATTAAATGAACTTCCAATAGGCGAATTTCCTGGTGTAGGAAAAGTGACTGAAGAGAAAATGTTACGTTTAAAGATTGAAACAGGTAAAGATTTACGTGCTAAAACTGAGTTTGAGTTAATCGAATTATTCGGAAAAAAGGGCACGAGCCTTTATCAGAAAGCACGTGGTATCGGTTCAGACATAATAAATATGGACCGAGTAAGAAAATCTATTGGTAAAGAATCAACATTCTCACATGATGTTCAAGACGAGACGTTCATCTTACAAACGATGCGCAAACATTCAGAGAAGGTTGCACAGAAGCTTCAGGATTTAAATAAAGTAAGCGATACTATCACTGTAAAAATTAAAACAAGTGATTTCGAATCCCACACAAAACAAACTAAGCTTTTAGACTTTACGGATCAATCTGATACCATTTATAATACAGCTGTGTTATTATATACAGACCTTAAAGGGAAATTTGACAATATACGTTTAGTCGGGGTCTCAGTGGGGAATTTAAAAAATAAAGTGTATGAAAATCTAACCATCTATGATTTTCTTTAGAAATGAGGAAGTATTATGAAATTTAAATTTGCTATCATTGGTATAACTGCACTTCTCATTATGATGTACATTATGGAAACAATTGAGCATGGCTTTAAAGTGTTACCACTTGTCGGAATTATTTTAGTTGCAGCATTTCTATTCTGGATTGATCATAAATTAGAACGACCTGTTAATCGCCATACGATAAAAAAGACAATAAAAGACAACACGACTACGAAAAAAAAGTAGTCGTGTTTTTTATATATTCTGTTGGTAAAATGCAATCATCGCTTGTAACTTATCATCGTTCATAATGATAATATCCTGTCCTAAAGCAATTTTATTGCGCACGATACCTTCTTTCTTGGATGGTTGCGCGTTTTTTTGTTTACCCATAATAAAGTAGTCGATATGATCAATATCATCTGTATATGTCCCACCACAATTAACGATATACTGAACAATATGTTTTCTAGCTTTATGCAGTGTTCCAGTAATCGCAATACGTTTATTATAGAATGGATGATTTGAATCAATAATGTTAGTTTCAGGTTGAATTTGATTTAGTTCTTGTTGATAACGTGACATGCTTTGTTTTTTTGAAGTGGTAGAAATATTTTTTATATATTTTTTTCGGCGTTTCGTTTTTAAATAGTCTTCTAAATTCTCATAATGTTTAAGGAGTCTTACTGTAATCATGGCACAGGCTTTCGCATCATTTAATGCATGATGGTGCCCATGAAAGTCGATATGATAATACTTCATCATATTCTTCAAACTATGGCTATGGTTCTTTACCGTATCACGTGCCATAATAACTGAACAGAAATATGGAAGTGTAGGCATTTCAAAGTGATATCTATTAATCGAGTCATGTAACACGCGCATATCAAACTGTGCATTATGGGCAACAATCGGTAAATCTCCGATGAAATCTAACATATATGGATATACCGTTTTAAATGTCGGAGCTTCAAGAACATCTTCAGGATGAATGCCATGGACGCGAATATTGGATTCACTAAAATATGTTTCCGGATTAACTGTTGTATAAAATGTCTCAGTCATCATATTATCAATAACTTTTACCATCCCGACACTACAAATTGAAGCAGGACTCCCATTAGCTGTTTCAAAGTCTAAAGCGATAAAACGATTCATAAAGCATCCCTCATTTTTAGATTTAACGTATTTTATCATGATTACCGACAAAATAAAAATGAGTGCACTTATCGCACTCATTTTATATTTATTTCTTAATATTATCAAAATCAATTTGATGTAATGTATCGCAACCACAATTATCATTTAAATCACAGCTATTACATTTACCAGCTTTAGACTTCTTGAAGAATTTATATAAAGTATAGAATGCATAGCCAAAGATTAAAGTAAATAATAAGATATTAAAAAATAATGCCATAATTCAACCTCCTATATAAATAATCTTCCGATTTGATAAACAAGCATTGTTAATATATACGCGGTTGCTAGTGGATAGGCCATCGCGATGAATGTCCACTTCCATGATGAAGTTTCTTTTCGAATCGCAGCAACTGTCGATAAGCAAGGAATATAGAGCAAGATAAATAACATAAATGCATACGCTGAAAGTGGTGTAAATTGATGATGAATCATTGATACTAAAGCATCATCTTTTACGGCATATATAATCGCCATCGCACTTACGATAACTTCTTTTGCTAAGAATCCAGGTATTAACGTTGCGCCTGCCTGCCATGAACTAAAGCCTAAGGGTACTAAGAATGGCGCGATTGCACCACCAATCATGCTTAAGAAACTTTCTTCTATATCTACACCAAATCCCCCAGGACCTGCATAATTCAGTAACCAAATTAATACGGATCCGCCGAAGATAAATGTGCCTGCTTTTTTAACGAAACCTTTACCTTTTTCCCATGTACTTCTCCACAGCGTCTTTAATGACGGTAAACGGTACGGTGGTAATTCTACGATAAAGATTGAAGTATCGTTTTTCAAGACGGTCTTAGATAATATGAGACTTACAAGTAATGCCACGACAATACCAATCACATATAAACTTAGGACGACAAGTGCCTGGTTTTCTTTAAAGAAGACACCTGCAAATAATGCATAGACAGGTAAACGTGCTGAACATGACATAAATGGTGCGATGAGTATTGTTGTTAGTCGTTCTTTCTCTTCTTCGATACTACGTGCCGCCATAATGCCAGGTACGTTACACCCAAACCCGATAATCATTGGAATAAACGACTTACCATTTAAGCCGAACACTTCCATTACTCTATCCATAATCACTGCAATACGCGCCATATATCCTGAATCTTCAAGCAGTGAAATAAAGAAGAATAGCACTAATATTTGAGGGACGAAGACAAGGACGCCACCAACCCCAGCAATCACACCATCAGTCACTAAATCTTGTAAGAAAGGTACGATACCCATTTGTTGCATGATTGATTTTGCAGTGTCCGTCAATGGTCCAGCAAAGAATGCATCGAGCTTGTCAGATAGTGGGGTACCAATCCATGTGAATGTTGTCTGGAAGATCAGCCACATTAAGAATAAGAAAATTGGAATACCGAATAGATTATGTGTGACAATCTTATCTAAACGTTCTGTCAAAAACTGCTTCTCTTCATCTGGATACGTTATTACACCATCTAGTACTTGTTCAATATATGCAATACGCGTTTGATGAATACTCGTTTTTAAACTTGTAACAAGTTCTGATTCAAGTTTGGTTCTGATAGGCAATAATTGCGATAACGTTGCTTCAGATAAATAACTTTCAACAGATGGATTATTCAACAAATATTGAATCGCTAAGAAACGATAATGTTGACTGGCAAGCGGTAAATCAGATGGCAATAACTGAATCACTTCTGATATGGCTTGTTCAATTTGACGATCATACGTAATTTTCAACGGGCGATTGTGGGATAGCGTATCGCCCAATGCATGTAATACTTCAGTTGAACCACGCCCTGTTCGAGCAATGACAGGGATAATCGGTGTCTTAAGCTTGCGCATTAATAAATCAATATCGATATTAATGCCACGTTTCGTCGCAACATCGACCATGTTTAATCCAATCATCATCGGTGCGCCATATTCCATTAGTTGAATCGTTAATAATAAATTACGTTTCAGTTGAGCAGCATCGATAATATTAATCATGCCATTAAAGTGTTCATTCAACAAAAAATTTGTTACGACTGTTTCATCTTTTGACAGTGGTAACAAATCATAAATGCCTGGTAAATCAATCAATTGTCCTGCATTGCTTTTCAGTTGACCTACCTTTTTTTCGACAGTAACGCCACTCCAATTCCCTACATATTCATAGCTTCCTGTTAGCGAATTGAAAAGCGACGTTTTCCCGACGTTCGGATTACCTAATATACAATAGGATGGACTAGGCATCGATGTGCTCCAGCATAATTTTACAAGCATCACAATTTCTTATACATACATGTTGCCCGTTAATATCTAAAGTGCAGGGACCTTTAAATAAACTTTTTTGACGTACTTTTATTTCACTACCTTCAGTGAATCCTAATGCATGTAAGCGATGCATGACCATCGCATTATCAAAGAACATTGATTTTATTCTGTATGAACGCCCAAGCGTTGCATTGGCGATATGAATCATAATGACACCTTCTTTTAAATAATTGATATTGATTATCATTTACGTATAGAATAGCACTTAGTATTGACATAAACAAGTAGGGAATCCCCCTTTTTTTGACAAAATAAAAACACGGTAAATAGAATTACCGTGTTGAAAGCCATTTATTTTACGCTTCGTTAAATGTACGTGCACCTAGTTCCTTTTCATATAGATAAAGCGCATTAGCATCATCTTTAATGCGTTTAATATAATCGATATGTTTTTTAAACATCGCTTCTTCTTCGACTTGTTCATCGAGGAACCAGTTTAAGAAAGAAATCGTTGAGTATTCGTTATCATTTCTAGCGATATCAGCTAAGTTATAGAAACTTGCTGTAACTTGCTGTTCTTGAGCAAGTCCAGACTCAAACGTATCTAGTACGCTTGTAAACTCTGTTTTAGGTGCAGGAATTTCTGTGAACTTCGCGTGTTGGTCGCGATCGTTGAGATAATTATAGATCTTAGTACCGTGGAATCTTTCTTCTGCTGCTTGTTGTTCATAGAAATTTGCGAAACCGTCATAACTCTCTGATGCACAATAAGCGGCCATTGCCATGTATGCATGCGCTGCGGCGAATTCATCGTTCATTTGTTTATTAAGTGCTGCTGTCAATTCTTGAGAAAGCATGTTATCCCTCCATTGATTAAGATAATTCCATTATAATACAATGAGAGTGAATTACATAATTATATAATACAATTGTAAGATTTATGAAAATGTGTCATGTTCATAAAAATAGCAACAAATATTTATGATAAAAATTAATGTAATGATATAATAAAGTGTTAATTATAGGAGGTTACTATGAAAAAATTTGCTGCTAAAAATATGGCGAAAGCTGCACGACGATTAAGCATTATGGCAGGTAAACGTGGTACAGACTTACCAGGTCAGATTGCACGTAAAATAGATCCACAAATCTTAAAAAAATTAAGTGCTGAAGTCGAAGAAGTTGTATTTATTTCAGGAACGAATGGAAAGACAACAACAAGTAATTTGATTGGTCACACATTAAAACAAAACAAAATAAAAATTATTCACAATACAGAAGGCGCCAATATGGCTGCCGGCATTACTGCAAGCTTTATTGTTCAATCTTCAAAAAATACAAAGCTTGCAATTATTGAGATTGATGAAGGGTCAATACCACGTGTTCTAAAAGAAATGACACCGACGAAAATGGTATTTACAAACTTCTTCCGTGATCAGATGGATCGATTCGGAGAGATTGATATATTAGTTGATAGAATTGCAGATAATATTAAAGGACGCGGAATAGAACTCATTCTAAATGCAGATGATCCCTTTGTATCACGATTAAAAATTGCAAGTAATAAAGTCACATATTACGGGATGAAGGCTCATATTCATAACTTTGAAGAAAGTACAATGATTGAAAGTAAGTATTGTCCGAATTGTGGGAAGATGCTGAAGTATGACTGGATCCATTACAATCAAATTGGTCATTACACATGTTCGTGCGGATTTAACCGAAATTCACCGAAATATGAAGTGGAAGCTTTAACAGAAACGCCGTTTTTAAATCCGACGATTAATGGGCATACTTTTAATATGAAGATTGCTGGAGACTTTAACGTATTTAATATTATTGCAGCGTATGCGGTGTTAAGAGAACTCGGTTTAAATGATCAATCGATTGAAAAAGGATTTTCGACTTATGCAAGTGATAACGGACGCATGCAGAACTTTGTTAAAGGTGAGAAACAAGCGATTATTAACTTAGCGAAGAATCCAGCAGGACTTAATGCAAGTTTATCAGTAGGCGAGAAGATTGATGGCGAGAAGTCGTATTTAATTTCACTCAATGACAACGGAGCAGATGGACGCGATATTTCATGGATTTGGGATGCCGACTTTGAGAAACTTGCACGTCAAAATATCTCGTATATTATGTGTACAGGAAATCGTGCTGAAGAAATCGCACTCCGGTTAAAATACGCTGAAATTGATGCACAAATTGAAGTGAATCAGAATATTAAAGAAGCAACGACAACTATCCTTAAACGACCAGAATATACGGTGTGTATTCCGAACTATACATCGCTCGAACCGATGCACCAAGCGTTAAATGCATTTTTTGAAGGAGGTAAAGGCCATGAATAGACCGATTGAAATCTTCCACTTTATGCCGGATAAATTGAATTTATATGGTGATATCGGAAATATTATTGCACTGAAACAACGCGCGAAATGGCGTGGCTTAGAGGTTAATGTGACAGACATTAATACAACGCAAGGCATTAAAATAAGTGATGCCGATATATTATTTATCGGTGGTGGTAGTGACAGAGAACAAAAAATTGCGACAGATGACTTGTTCCGTGTGAAGGATGACTTTAAAGCAGCGATTGAAGACGGTATGCCGGCACTGACGATTTGTGGGGGATATCAATTCTTAGGTGAAAAATATGTGACGCCTGATGGTATTGAATTAAAAGGTCTGCATATACTAGATTTCTATACTGAATCTAAGAAAGATAGATTAACTGGAAATATCGTGATTGAATCTGAAACATTTGGCCAGATTGTAGGCTTTGAGAATCATGGGGGTAGAACATATCATGATTACAATACATTAGGACGCGTCGTGAGTGGTTACGGAAATAATGATACCGACAAAAAAGAAGGGATTCATTATAAGAACTTACTAGGAACGTATTTACATGGACCGATCTTACCGAAGAACCATGAAATTACAGATTACTTATTGAAACAAGCTTGTGAGCGAATTGGGATGTCTTTCCCTGAAATTCAGTTAGATAACCGCGTGGAAGAAGCGGCGAAGCAAGTGATTGTAAAGCGATTGATGGAAGAGAAGAAATAGAATAGAGCATTAAAATGGCACGGTTCTTTTAAGAATCGTGCCAATTTTATGTGACAAATTATCAAACTCTTTTAAAGATGTATTTAAAATGTATCTTTTAAGTGTATAATCAACGTATAAGTTTCGAGGAGGGGTGTGGATGATAGATTATAACGAAAAACCATTTATCGTTATCTGGGAAGTCACGCGTGCATGTGAATTACATTGTTTGCATTGTAGAGCGGAAGCGCAAGTCAATCGTAATCCATATGAGTTATCAACGGATGAAGGTAAGGCTTTAATTGATGATATCGCTCATATGGATGGCCCGATGTTAGTCTTCACGGGCGGAGACCCATTAATGCGTGAAGATATATTTGAACTTGCAGCTTACGCAGTTAATCGTGGTGTGCGTGTTTCAATGACACCAAGTGCAACACCTAATGTCACAAAGGAGAATATGCAACGTGCGAAAGAAGTCGGTTTATCTCGCTGGGCTTTCAGTATCGATGGTCCGAACAAACAAATCCATGATCACTTCCGAGGAACAGAAGGCAGCTTTGATTTAACGATGAACGCAATTCAATATTTAAAAGCATTGAAGATGCCACTGCAAATTAATACGGTCATAAGTCGTTATAATATCGATTATTTAGAAGAAATGGCGCAAATGGTTGAAGATTTAGGTTGTGTCCTTTGGTCAGTCTTTTTCTTAGTACCGACAGGACGTGGGAAGACGGAAGATATGGTATCACCTGAAGAACATGAACGTGTGTTCCGTTTCTTAAATAAACTACGTAAGACAGCTTCATTTGGTATTAAGACAACGTCTGCACAGCACTATCGTCGCGTCGTGTTACAAGAACAAATTCGTGAAATGAAAAAAGCAGGAACATTTGATGCGATTAAATATGAGGACAGTTTAACGACGATGGATATTAATACAATTGACGGTTTAGGACGTGCACCAAAAGGTGTGAACGATGGGAATGGCTTTGTGTTTGTTTCTCATTTAGGTCACGTCTATCCAAGTGGACTACTCCCTGTTTCATGTGGAAACATTCGTCACGAACCGTTAAGTAAGATTTATGTCGATTCACCAATCTTACAAAACTTACGCAATCCTGATTTATTTAAAGGGAAATGCGGTATGTGTGAATTTAGATATGTTTGTGGCGGTTCACGTAGCCGCGCATTTGCTGTAACTGGAGACTATATGGAATCAGAACCGTATTGTGTATATCAACCAAAGCAATGGATACAGCTTCAAAGAAAATTAAAACAAGTGCAATAATAAAAGAAGCAGAATCAATAAAGATAAGTTTATTAAATAATAATTATACCGGAGGAATTTAAATTGATTACTAAAGACATGCTCGTTTCAGATATCGTTAAACAATCACCAAAATCAGCGGATATTTTCAGAAGTAATAGAATTGACTTTTGCTGTGGTGGGAATATTCCACTTGAAGAAGCAATCAACGAAAAGAGTCAATCGCTTGATGAACTATTAAAAGAAATTAATGCACTGGATAACGGTAGTGAAGGTACTTTAGACGTACAATATTTAGATAATGCAGCACTTATCAATTACATCCAGAATAAATTCCATAAGCCACTAGCAGAAGAATTTAAAAACTTAATGCCATACGTCACGAAAGTTGCTAAAGTACATGGTGAACGTCATCCTCATCTATTAGAACTAAAGGAATTAACAATGCAGCTCCGCGATGAATTATTAGATCACACTAAAGATGAAGATGAATTGGTATTCCCACTAGTGATTGACTATACAAACAATCCAACAGAAGCATTGAAAGCTGAGCTTGCACCACATGTCGCTGAACTTGAAACAGAACATGATGGTGCAGGAAACATCTTAAAACGCATGCGTGAAATTACAAATGACTTCACACCACCAATGGATGCTTGTGGTACTTATAGAGTCGTATATCAACGTCTAGCAATGCTTGAACGTGATACTTTCCAGCATGTTCATTTAGAAAACAATGTATTATTTGAACGTATAAAATAATCAAAAGCATTTCAAACAGAACAAAAAGAAACAGGCTGATGTTCTTCATTCAGACCTGTTTCTTTTTATTTGGGTGATCCATCAATAATTTGTTTATCATCAGTAGCTCATAAATATAGTGACTCTTCATTTGATTATCATCAAACTCTGTTAAATGTTTAACGCTCATTTTAAGCAAGCTCAGTGATGGTTTGTTTGGGATATATGTTCTATCATCACCAAATGTTTCAAAGGCTTTCATGAGTTGGTTTATTGCATCTTTTTCATCATTTGTCATGACAAACGCTGTACCGTTAGGTATCAAAATCATATGGTTGATATGAAGTTGAATCAGTCGATTAACATCCAGCCGATGTCGGAGTCGTGTTAACTCATATTCCACTTCTAAGTTCTTATGAAAGTACATTTCTTCTTTTTCATAGGCGAGCAGTGTATCAATCTTCGCAATGAGTTTATTGGTTTGTTCCATCATTGGAAGCGCACCACTTAAATCTGTTAAATCTGCATTAATTTCAGAAGAGCGTTGTATCAGCATCTTCATTAATTTTGTTTCCAGTATATCCATTAAACTCGCAATTTGCGTATGGTATTTCGGAGGAAGCACAAAGAAATTGACGATGGTGGCCGTAGATAAGCCAATTGTTGTTGTCGCAAGGCGTGAAAAGAAATTATATGCAAAGTCCTGATGAATATTAGGGACCATTGCTACAGCCGTAAGACTTGCAACAAGCATACCGTCATATAATTTTAATTGATAACAGATATATAATGTTAGTGTTGCAGCGATACTAAAGCTAAGGGGTGACTCGCCAAGAAAATAAGTACTCATGACAGCAATGAATGCCCCAAGAATTGAGGCAGGAAATCTAACAAATGCTTTTTTGAGAGATGCACGTGCTGTTGGTTCTATTGAAACGATAGAGGTAATGACAGCAAAGATGGGTGGTAAACCTAAAGCCTGACAAAATAATGCCGTTAAAAAAGTAGCTAAGCCAGTTTTAATTGTTCTGGCACCTATGATTTTTTTCGTCCATTTGATTTTCATTTTTATCATTCCAATTTTAAAAAGTAGTATACTGCATAATCTTTGTTATAATAAACAGTGACGAATATATGATATTGTGAATACAGGAAATAATCAATACATTTTAGTTATTTTGATAATGAATATAGTAGTATCAATATCATTTATTATAAATAAAATTAAGTGAAAGAAGAGATTATCATGATTATTAAATCAGAACAAGACTTACAAGGATTAAAAGAAATCGGACGCATTGTTGCGTTAATCCGTGATGAATTAAAAAATCAGGCGAAACCTGGCATGACAACAAAAGAACTCGATAATATTGCTAAAGACTTATTCGAGCAACATGGTGCAAAATCTGCACCAATTACAGAATATGACTTTCCGGGTTATACATGTATCAGTGTGAATGAAGAAGTCGCACATGGTATTCCAGGCACACGCATTATTAATAATGGTGATTTAGTCAACGTTGACGTATCAGCATGTAAAGATGGTTATTATGCCGATACAGGTATTTCATTTGTAGTTGGTGAAGTGACTGATCCATTGAAACAAAAAGTGATTGACTGTGCTGAGATGGCATTTAATGAAGCGATGACGAAGATTAAGCCTGGTGCGAAATTAAGCAATATCGGGCGTGCAGTCAATGCAACAGCACGTAAGAATGGATTAACAGTCATTAAAAATTTAACAGGGCATGGTATCGGTAAGAGCTTACATGAAGAACCGAAGCATATTATGAATTATTATGACCCAATGGATAAGACGTTACTTAAAGAAGGTATGGTGCTTGCAGTTGAGCCATTTATTTCTTCTAAAGCGACGATTGTTACAGATGGTAAAGATGAGTGGGCGTTTGAAACGAAAGATAGAAGTTATGTTGCACAAATTGAACATACTTTAGTCGTGACTCAAGATGGCCCATTATTATTAACACAATTAGAGGATTAGTCATACAACTTTAGTTGTAGTCAAGAATCATTCCGCGGACGCTTACGTGTTCGTGGTTTTTTTTCTATAATAAGTTGACTATCATTAAGTGAGGTATGACAATGCATACAATCAAACACTATTTAAATAATACCGTAAAGGCTTGTATATTGAACTTCATGAATATGAGAAGAGCGACGGCCTATAAAAGATTAGCTGATATAAATGGATTAAAAAATGTTAAATTAAATGAAATAAAGCAATTAACCAATGAAAAAGAACAGGTTCAAATTGAACTTGATACGCATGAAATTGAACCGACAGAACATTTGAAGAACAATCGTCAGCCATTGATTAATAAAATTAATACGATTGATAATGATATTGATGAAATTGAATCGTTATTGTTAAACTTAGAAGAAGAAAAAAGAAATATTCAGTGTGAAATATTATTATTATCTAACATTAAGTAAATAAGGATGTGAATACGTGAAACAAATCATTAACTCTGAGATGCTGATTATTTTCTTTACTTTGATACTATTATCGAATCTTTATTATATTTTCTTTGTAAAAATTGGTATGTTACTCGTTATCGCATTAGCTATCATATTGATTTATTTAAGTCAGCATATGAAAGAGAATTTAAGAGGACTTATCATACTCTGGATTGGCTTAATTATGCTATTATTTGGTCTATTATCTAATCCCTACACATTAATTGTCTTATTTAGTTTTATTATTATTATTGCAATTCGTTATATTATTTATAAGCGCCAGCCAATGAAGGTCATCCAGACAGAAGACGATAAAATGATTATTAATAAACAATCCCTATTTAGTTTCCAGTCGACACCAGATAAAGTTTATAAATTTGAAGATATCAATTTACAACATGCTGTCGGAGATATTAATATCGATTTAAGTCAGGCAGCGAATTTAAAGAATACGAATATTGTTGTCGTTAGAAATATGATTGGTAAAACAACAATCACGTTACCTTATCATTACCAGGTAAAAGTAGACTATACAACGATGTATGGTGAGCTTGTCATACAAGATGTGTATACAAAAAAGGCACGAAATGAGCGTTTAACCTATGAATCAGTTGCATATGCAAATAATATTGTGATTAAATTATTTGTTTCCTCAATCGTGGGTGATTTAGAGGTGCATTATAGATGAATAACTATACACGCATGATTGGCGCTTTATTAATTTTAACGTACAGTTTAGCCATCATATTTTTCATTTTAGATCGAATATTTGTAAATATTATTTATTTTCAAGGGATGTTCTATACTCAAATCGTTGGAGTTCCGGCGATCATATTTCTCAATGTTACTGTAATTCTAGCTTGTATTATTATGGGCTCAATTCTAGCTTATCGTCAAAATGAGCAATATACAGAAATACAGGAAATGATTGAACGTATTGGTGTCGGTGAAAAGATTACAATCAATCATCTCAAGTCTGACATTGAAGTGATTGAGATTATGAAGACGCTTGAACAAGTGAGTCAAACGATTGAAGACATTAAGCGTCAAAATCAATTGGTTATTAATGATGTACACACATTAAATGAAGCCACAGTCAAACAGATTGTTGAAGAGGAACGTCAACGTCTGGCACGTGAACTACATGATTCAGTCAGTCAGCAACTCTTTGCAGCGAGTATGATGCTTTCTGCTTTAAAGTCTACAAAGCATGAAGCACCCGTTAAGAAGCAATTAACATTACTTGAGAAAATGTTGCACGAATCACAACTTGAAATGCGTGCACTTCTGTTACATTTAAGACCTGTAGGATTAAAGAATAAAACATTAGAACAAGGTTTAATGCAACTCATTAAGGAATTAAAGCAGAAAATTCCGATGAATATTACTACGGATATAGAAGAACTTGAACTTGAAAAAGGAATCGAAGACCATCTCTTTAGAATTGCCCAGGAATCAATATCAAACACGTTGCGCCATGCGAAAGCTCAAAATATAACGATTGAATTATTTAAAGCAAAGAATAGTGTGATATTGCGTATTACTGATGATGGGATTGGATTTGATATCCAACAGGTGGATAATACACGCTATGGTTTAAATACAATGAAAGAAAGAGCTTTAGAGATTGGAGGATCATGCAAAGTGATTTCGGCACCACAGTCAGGAACAAGAATCGAAGTTAAAGTACCCATCAAGGAGGAGTAATATGCGCGTACTATTTGTAGATGATCATGAAATGGTCAGAATTGGTATATCAAGTTATTTATCAATGCAAGAAGGTATTGAGATTATCGGTGAGGCAAGTAATGGAAAAGAAGGCATTGAGAAGACCCTTGCTTTAAAACCGGATATTGTGTTAATGGACATGGTAATGGATGAAATGGATGGTATAGAAGCAACAATGCACATCAAAGCACAATTGCCACAAGTGAAAGTAATCATGCTGACAAGTTTTATTGAGGATAAAGAAGTGTACCGCGCATTAGATGCAGGCGTAGACAGTTATATCTTAAAGACAAGTAGTGCAGATGAAATAAGAGATGCGGTCTACAAAACGTATGCGGGAGAATCTGTTTTTGAAAAAGAAGTCATGGCGAAGATGCGTTACCGTATGAATCAAAAGGCAGAGTTACATGAAATGCTGACAGAACGAGAGAAAGAAATATTATTACTCATTGCAAAAGGGTATTCTAATCAGGAAATTGCAGATGAGAGTCATATCACAATAAAAACTGTAAAAACACATGTCAGTAATATATTGAGTAAACTCGAAGTACAGGATAGAACGCAAGCTGTGATTTATGCCTTTCAACATGATTTAATAGAATAAAGCCCACAATAAAAACAGGCGAAACGTTCGCCTGTTTTTATTGTGGGTAGAAATCATATGAATCGTACTTCTAATGACATTATTACTTTAGGACCTTTTCATAACCATCTACTAGTAATTCAAGTTCGCCAGTATGGGGATCGATAACTAAGCCATGAACGGGTACTGATTTATCAAATAATGGATGATTATAAACCATATCTACATTATGATACACATTTTCGTTTACATCGTTAAAACCGCCAATAAATTGCTTTACATTATAACCGGCATGATTTAACGTATCCATTGTTTCTTGTTTAATGCCACGCGTCGTCATTGTTTCAATGACTTTATCCGCATCAATTTGACACATACCACAATCTTTGTGGCCCATAATAATAATTTCTTCAGCACCTAGTGCATAAATACCTACAAGTAAACTCTTCATTGTTGCACCATACGGATGCGTAATTGTTGCGCCCGCATTTTTTACGACTTTAACGTCGCCATTTTTAAGGCCGAGTGCTTTGTGAGACAACTCCTGAAGTCTTGTATCCATACATGTCAGGATAACGGCTTTCATTTCAGGACTTTTAGAAGTTGCGTAAGCTACATATGCTTTATCTTCGACGAATTTTTTATTGAATTCCAGTATGTTTGATAATAATGTCATGTTTTTCCCTCGATTTCAATCAAATTTATCTCAATTTATTTTAATATAAATGGTTGTATTTATGCATCCAATTTATCTTTATGGATAATCGCATTAATTTGAGAACCAATAATTATGATAAAACCAGTTAAATATAACCAAAGCATTAATACAATGACCCCACCGATACTTCCATAAGTCTTAGAATAGTTAGAGAAGTTGTTGACATAGAGTCCAAATAAGGAACTTGCACCTAACCATACAATCGTTGCAAATAATGCGCCTGGAAGAACAGATTTAATTTTAAGTTTAATATTTGGTGCAATCGCATAAAGTGTCATAAAGACAATAAACGTCACAATCACAGGTAATACCACTTTGACTAAGTTAAATACCCCTTTAAATTGATCGCCTAATCCGATGTGTCCAAATAAATAGTTACCAATTTGTTCTCCAAAGACCGGTAATGCTAAAGCGACACCAAATACTAATACCATAATAATAGTAAATAATACGCTTAATAATTTAGATACAATTGGATTTCTTGCATCTTCAACTTCGTACGAAACATTAAAGGCATTCATCAAAGCAGTCATACCGTTTGAAGCTGACCAAAGTGCTGCAATTAAACCAAATGATAATAATCCGCCATTTGCATTTTGCATAACGTCATTCACAATATCAGTAATCATTTTAGCAGTTTCACCTGGTGCATTTTTAGAAATCATATCTGTAATTGTCTCAGGTTTAATATTAAAGAATGGAATTAATGTTAATAGGAAAATCAACATTGGAAATAAAGACAGTAAGAAATAATAGGCAAGTTGAGCTGATAATCCTGATGCATCGTCTTTTCCGATTCTAAATAATAGCTTATTTAAGAAATTGCCGTTTTCTTTGTATTTTGCTGGTTTATTTATTTTAGAAACGTAGAACGTCTCATTTTCTTTTTCCGGTTGCTTGGTTTTAAACTTTTGATTTGTTACAAAATTTTCATCTGAATTACTCAGAAGTGTTTGCTTATTATCTTCCTCTAAATGATTTGACTCAGGACTATTTGCAGCCTGAGTCAGGAATTTAGAGGTGCTTTTTTTATCTTTAGACATATTGTCACCTCTTATATTGTTTATTTAGTTGTTTGGACCATTTAATTTCTTTTGGTTGCGCTTTTCAACAAATGTATCTTTAGCGTCTAAAAGTGCTTTTTCTAATTCTGGATTATTACGACGAATTTCATCGATTGTTTCTTTCCAGTATAATAATTCATCTTTTAAGTTACTCACTTTTGATTTTGTTGCAGGTGCAGGTGTTAAGCCATTTTGTTTTGTTGCTTGAACCTGGTTCTTAACAGAGCTACGTGTTTTCTTATCTAGCATTGATACAGCAGCACCAATAACGGCACCAGCAATTGTTGCAGGAATTAATTTGTTATTCATCATTTCTCCTCCTAATGTTATAAGAAATAGTGTTTAGCACACCTATTAATTATTATATAGCCATTTCGTAAGATTGATAAACAAAGAAATATTAAAAATACTAAAAATTAATATTATTCATTTTTTGAATTGTTTGATAAAATAGAGATTGTATGAAATTTGTAAATGTAGGTGGCGAAAATATGAATAAAGAACAAATGGTAAATGAAATCATTCAAAAATTAAAATTAGTTAATGTAGGTGTGATTAAACCTGAATCAATTGATGATAATAAATTAGAAGAGTTAAGAGAAATTCATGAGATGGTATCTAAAAGAGATACATTCTCTCCAAGTGAAATGACTGCTTTAACTGAAGCATTAGGTCAATTAAGAAAATAATCAAACATCGCAATGAGAAAAGGGGAATCATAATGACATTATACAAAGAGGATAAATTAAGAAAATATGCAGAATTGCTAGTAAAAGTCGGTATGAACGTTCAACCTGAACAACGTGTCTTTATTCGTGCGACAGTAGATGCGAAAGATTTCGTTCATTTAATTGTAGAAGAGGCCTATATTGCAGGTTCTAAAGATGTGAAAGTGGCTTATACAGATGATCGTTTGACACAACTTAATTTTCAGTATCGTGATCAGTCTGCTTTTGAGTCAGTACCACAATACGCAATTGATGAACGTATGGATTATGCAAATGATTATGCAGCACAACTTGCATTAATCTCAACCAGTCCAGAGAATTTAAAAGATGCCGATCCAGCGAAAGTTTCTGCAAATATGAAAGCATATGGTGCAGGTTTTAAAGAATATATGAAGATGATGCAATCAGACCAATTCTCATGGACTGTGGCAGCTTATCCATCAGTGGCCTGGGCAAAGCTTGTTTTCCCTGAATTAGATGAAAATGCTGCATTTGAGAAATTATTAGATGCAATTTTAGATGCAGTGCGTTTAAATGAAGCTGATCCTGTTCAAGCTTGGGTAACGCATAATGATAATTTGCATACAAAAGCAGACTATTTAAATGAGAAAGCTTATGTTGGCTTACATTATAAAGCACCGGGAACAGATTTAACAGTCGGTTTACCAAAAGGGCATATTTGGTGTGGTGCATCAAGTATCAATAAGGATGGTACTTCATTTATGGCAAATATGCCAACCGAAGAAGTATTTACTGTGCCACATAAAGACCAGGTGAATGGAACAGTATCAAGTACCCTTCCTTTAAGTTACGGTGGTAATATCATCGACGAATTTACTTTAACATTTAAAGATGGTATCGTTGTAGATTTTGATGCTAAAGTGGGTAAAGATATCTTAGAAGGGCTACTTAACTCTGATGAATTTGCAAAACAATTAGGGGAAGTTGCATTAGTGCCAGATGACTCTCCAATTTCTAACTCTAAAGTTTTATTCTATAATACGCTATTCGATGAAAATGCTTCTTGTCATTTAGCATTAGGCTCTGCCTATCCATTCTGTATGGAAGGTGGTAAAGAAATGAATGAAGCTGAACTAAAAGCGCATGGCTTAAATAATTCAATTACACACGAAGACTTTATGATTGGTTCAAATGAAATGGATATCTACGGTATTACAGAAGATGGTCAAGAAGAAGCAATTTTCTTAAAAGGAAATTGGGCATTTTAATTTATCATATAAAGTGATATGATTATATTATTAGTGATTTAACTAGGAGGATGGATATGTCAGTACCGATGATGTGGTTAGTAGTTATTGCATTCTTATTTGCAATCGGAACATTTGGAATGTTTATTATGTTTACATTAATTAATGCATTTGATGCTAAAGAAGCTGATATTATTGATACACCAGAAGAAGCTTTAGAAAAGAAAGTATTTGCTGACGAAGTTCATTAATTAAGTTTGAAGAGATAGGTAACTATCTCTTTTTATTTTGTGATAAATCCATTATGATGAAAGTATTCGGAATAAAAAGGAAATGAATTGAGGTAGGACAATGACAGAACGCTTAAAAAAGACGATGAATGAATCTAAGACGATAAAAACAAAGCAAATCTTCCCGACAGATACCAATCATCATCATACATTATTTGGTGGTAAGTTAATGGCGCTGATAGATGATGTGGCTAGTATTGCGGCGACAAGACATTGTGCCCGCTCAGTGGTAACAGCGAGTACTGATTCAGTAGACTTTCTAAAACCGATCCGACCAGGAGAAGTTGTGACATTAGAAGCCGTAGTAACTTATACAGGTACATCTTCAATTGAAGTATGTGTTCAAGTAGTTTCAGAACATGTTATTTGTCAGACAAAACAACTCGCAGCGATTAGTTTTTTAACTTTTGTCGCATTAGATGAAGAGAATAAACCTGTTGTAGTACCGGAAGTTGTACCTGAAACAGATGATCAGGTGTGGCTAAATGAAACAGGAAAAGAACGCGCAGAATTTCGAAAGGCGAGAAGAGAAAAAAGTAAAGATTTACTGAATTTCTTTGAAAAGAATATAGAAGTATAATGAATATTAAAAAGATTCCTGGACAAATTCAGGAATCTTTTTAATGTTTATGTATTTCATTAACGACAAGAAATTCTACGGGTTGATTTGTATAATTGTACCAGTAATGTGGCTCTGATGCATCAAACATAAATGATGCACCTGGTTCTAAATCAAGGCGCTTTGCACCAATTGTTAAAGTCAAGGTTCCTTCGATACAATAAATAAATTCCACCCCATCATGTTGACTCGTATCATCTTGACTTGCGCCCGGCTGTAATATCACGCGAATCGGTGTAAAAGCACCAGGAACACCATTCGATAGATTTTGATATGTAAATAATTTCGTTGGTTCCAAAGAATCTGCAACTTCTTTTTCTACCGTTGTCGTATGGAAGAAATAACTTGGATGAATCTCAAGTGCATCTGCAATCTTTCTTAGAGAGGCCATCGTTGCGCTACACTTATTCGTCTCAAGTTGCGAAAGAAATGCTATTGAAACACCTGTTTCATTTGAAATATATTTCAGCGTCTTATTCTGTTTCTTACGAATTTCGTGAATTTTTTCCCCTATTGTCATTGTATACACCCCTAAAATATACTTTAATATCTATTATACATGAATCGTAAAATAAATAATAAGAATATTTCAAAAAAACTAATTATTTATAATAAATGACCCACAAGGGGTCTTTTATTGATTCATGCGTTTTTCATTTGCTTTAAAGTCAATGTCAGGATAATACATATTTTTAACCAGTAAATTTGGACCAAGACATTTTACTTTTGGACAGTGACAATTGAGGGACTGATTTAATTCACTCATCTTCCATTTGTCATAAATGGTTTGGAGTGGTGTTGTGATAATGTTTTCAATCGTTCCTGTTTCATCACCAAAGTCAGTAACAATAACATCACCTGTAAACACATTGACATTCAGCCTTGAGCGTCCGTCAGGATCATTTCGCACTGTAACGTTTTTGGCTTGATGCACTTCTTTTAAGAACACCTGATCATCTGGATGCATTGAGCACGGTAATATCGGTAACGTACCAAAGAGCATCCATGTGTTTGGATCTCTAAATGATAATAAATTTCTGATTGCTGCTTTTGTTTCTTCGATTGTAAGGACATTTAAGTCACTTGCAAAGTCAGAAGGATACATCGGGTGCACTTCATGACGAGAACATTTCATATCATTCACAATTTCTTTATGAATCTTTTCTAAATAGGGCAGAGTACTTTTGTTGAGCATCGTCTCTGCTGATACAAACATGCCTGCTTCAGATAATTTGCGTGAATTCTCAATCATTTGTTCATATAATTTATAACGTGCTGCAAGTGGTGGTTTCTTATCCATCACATGGAAGCCCACTTCAGCAAATTCATCTATCGTACCCCAGTTATGAGATATATGCATCACATCAACCAAATCGATTATTGGTTCATATCGATCATAATGAATGGTTAAGTTTGAATTCATTTGCGTATAAATCCCACGATTTTGTGCGTATTTTAAGATTGGAATAACTGTTTCTTTGATTGATTTTTTTGAGAACATTGGTTCTCCACCTGTCACACTTAAAGTAGAAAGATGTTCTACTTCATCAAGACGCTTAAAAATTGCATTCATATCAATCGTTTCAGGATCTTTAAGTTGTAATGTATATCCTACTGCACAATGCGCACATCGCATATTGCATGAAGTCGTTGTCGTAAATTCAATGTTTGAAAGTTTCGTTTCACCATACTTTTCTACATCGTTATAAGCTTCCCAAGGATCATTGTGAATTGAAATTTTGTCTTTCAATTGTATCATTATTAGCCTTCTTTCCAATATTCGTCTTTTTCTATTATGAACGTGTGAAAATCTTTGTCAACAACAAATACATTGAAAGTTGTGTGAATTTGTTACATAATGAATACATTCAAGATATGAAAAGGAGCTCAATATGACTAAAGAATCTTTAGAAGAAATCAAAATAAAATTAAGTGATTTTATGGAAACAATAGAATCTGTGGACCCGGAAACAACAGATATTCAAGATATCGACGAGTGGTTAAGCATTTTAGACCAGTTAGAAGAGAAAGTAAAATCGATACAACAATAAGGAGATAAATAATGGCAGATATACAAGTTAAAATCGGTCAGCAGTTTCCTTTAACAATTAAAAGACTCGGCATAAACGGCGAGGGAATAGGTTATTTTAAAAGGAAGATTACATTTGTTAAAGGGGCATTACCCGGTGAAGTAATCGTTGCACAAGTGACAGATATCAATCACAAATATTTAGAAGCGAAAATGGTAAAGATACGAGAGAAATCACGTGAACGTGTGAAGCCCCCATGCAATGTATTTGAATTGTGTGGAGGATGTCAATTGCAGCATTTATCTTATAATGGCCAATTAAAGTATAAGAAGCAAATCGTTGAAGATGCAATCACGAAATACGCCCCACATATAAAGTTAGACTTAATAAAAGATACTTTAGGTATGGCAAATCCTTTTGGTTACCGTAATAAAAATCAGTTCCCAGTTGAAAAATCTGGTCGTAAAATTCGTGCTGGTTTATATAAAGAGCACTCTAATACATTAATCGATTTACATGAATGTATTGTACAGGATGACCGTACAATGAAGACAACAAATGAAATCAAAAAAATAATGAGCGAACTTAATATTGACGTATGTAAAAACCCATCACGTGATATTGGTGTACGCCATATTATTACACGTGTAGCACTGGCAACGGGTGACTTACAAGTTGTTTTTGTAACGAATACGCGTGACTTAAAGAAACAGGATTTACTTGCTGAACGAGTGATGCGATTACCAGGTGTCAAAGGTGTTGCATTAAATATTAACAAAGAAAAGACATCCATTGTTATGGGGAATGAAACAATCGTTATAGCTGGGGATGAGACCATTCGTGAAACATTGCAGGATCACGTGTATGATTTATCAGCAGAAAGTTTCTTCCAGTTAAACCCAAAACAAACCGTTGTACTTTATAAAGAAGTAGAGCGTGCAGCTGGACTGACAGGAAAAGAGAATGTTGTCGATGCGTTCTGTGGTACAGGTACAATTGGTATCTGGCTCGCTGATAAAGCGAAAGAAGTACGAGGTATGGATACGAACGAAGACGGTATCGTAAATGCAATTTATAACGCAACAGCAAATAATAAAGATAACTGTAAGTTTGAAATCGGTGATGCATCTGAAAAATTAGATGAATGGATTAAAGACGGTTTCTATCCGGATGTGATTACGGTGGATCCACCACGTACAGGATTATCAGAAGAAACGATTCAACTCATCAATGAAATTAAACCGAAGACATTTGTTTATACGAGTTGTAACCCTTCAACGCTTGCTAAAGATTTAGCACATTTAACGAAAGCGTTCCAGGTGGAATATATCCAGCCTGTTGACATGTTCCCGCAGACAGCACAAGTAGAAGCGGTTGTTAGGCTTGTGAGAAAAAGAAAATTAGGTAAATAATATAGAAGACTAGGACGTTTGTTCTAGTCTATTTTTATGTTACAAATGTGTGAATGTTTTATCAGTTTTGAGTCGGGTAAATAATACTATAACGATTTGAGGAGGATGTAATTTATGACTAAGAAAATCGCAGTAGTATTAGACAACTTATTTGAGGATTCAGAATTTACAAGCCCAGTTGAGGCGTTTAAACAAGAAGGTCACGAAGTGACTGTAATTGGTAAAGAAGCAGGAACAACTGTGAAAGGTAAAAAAGAAAATACAGAAGTTACAATTGATAAAGCAATTAGTGATGTAAAACCAGAAGCGTTTGATGCATTACTGATTCCTGGCGGATTCTCTCCAGATTTATTACGAGGAGATGAAGAAGGACGTTTCGGTGAATTTGCGAAAGGTTTCGTTTCAAACGAAAAACCTGTATTTGCAATTTGCCACGGACCACAATTATTAATCGATACTGATTTATTGAAAGGTAAGAAAGTAACAAGTTACTTATCAGTTCGTAAAGATTTACAAAATGCTGGTGCAACAGTTGTTGATGAGCCTGTAGTAGTTGATAGTGGTATCGTAACGAGCCGTACGCCTGATGACCTTGAAGACTTTAACCGTGAAGCATTAGCTTTATTGAAATAGATTGATATTAACCAGTTGACGCATGTCAGCTGGTTTTTTATGTGGGTATCATCAGGTGAGATGGTTGTGATAAAAGAGATATATCGCAACCAAACCAAGTATTCAAAATTGGTAACACCAATTTCGTGCTAGCGATAAAACCAAAATATCGCTAGCACGAGCCAAGAATCATCAGAAATCGTGCACAAGCTAGCGACAAACCCAAAATATCGCTAGCACGAGCCAAGAATCATCAGAAATCGTGCACAAGCTAGCGACAAACCCAAAATATCGCTAGCACGAGCCAAAAATCATCAGAAATCGTGCACAAGCTAGCGATAAACCCAAAATATCGCTAGCACGAGCCAAAAATCATCAGAAATCGTGCACAAGCTAGCGATAAACCCAAAATATCGCTAGCACGCCTCGTCCACCACCATCCGATACATCCTAAGACTGATTTTACGCCACTTCTGTCACTTTTAATTCCAAACAATCTGGCTGGGTGGTAATATGGAATTAAAGAAAAGAGGTGCATCTTATTTGAAAAGACGCAAACGAGGATGTCTAGGATGTTCAACACTATTTCTCATCCCATTACTAATACTCGTATTATACATAGGTTTCAATGTTTATAAAGGGTTTCAGGTTGATATTGGTGAACTTCGCACTATCGAACAAAAAGAAACATTTGTGGCGACAAAAGATATGCAGCCTTACGTAAAAAATGCATTTATCGCAGTTGAAGATAAACGCTTCAACTCACACGATGGTGTAGATTGGTTAGGCACTGCACGTGCCATCATCATATCGGTTAAGAATGGTGAAGCATCACAAGGTGGTAGTTCGATTACACAACAATTAGCTAAAACTTATTTTTTCAATAATGAGAAATCAATTTCAAGGAAAATTAAAGAAGTCGTTGTTGCGAAACGCATTGAAAATAATTTTACGAAAGATCAAATTTTAAGTTATTACCTTAATACGATATACTTTGGTAATAATCATTATAATATTGAAAGTGCAGCAAATGCAGATTTCAATGCGAGTACACATAAAGACAATCAATATTATCCGCAAATTACTATATTACAGAGCGCAATTCTCGCGAGTACTATCAATGCGCCATCTCTTTATCATCCTGAAGCGTATCAATCAGACGCTGCTTTAATCACGCGTACGAAAGCAACTTTACAAAAGATGCTTGAACAAAACTATATTAATGAAAATCAATACAATGAAGCATTGCGTGGTTTATAATATAATTAACATAACGCTAAATTTGATTTAGCGTTATTTTTATGGAGGTTTTACTGTGGAGAAAAAAATCACCAAAATAGAAGTCCAGAAAAATAACAAAGAACGTTTTAATTTATATATCAACGGGGAATTTTTTGCAGGCATTGATGCAGCAACCTATGTTCATTTTAATTTAAAAAAAGATTTGGTCGTCACAGATCAGTTATTAATAGAAATTGGTGAATACGATGGATATCGTGTTGCAATTAATAAAGCAATTCATTTCTTATCATATAAAAAACGCACAGAAAAAGAAGTGCGTGAGTATTTAATAAAGTGTGAAGTAAATCATATGGCAATCGATAGGGCGATACAGTATTGTAAGGAAAATGGCTATATTAATCATGAAGATTATTGTTTAAGTTTAATGAATACGATGCTTAATACAACGGATAAGGGTCCGGCAATTTTTGCTTTAAAGTTAAAAGAATTAGGTATCGAACATCATTTAATCCAGCACTATACTGACAAGTTTGAGACATCGATGACCCATGAACGTATTGAAGCAATCGCTTATAAAATGATTAAAAAATATGAAAAAAAGCAATCTCGGAGAATGATTCATCAAAAAATAATGCAAACGCTCATTCAAAAAGGGTATAATTTGGATATTGCGAATGAAGCTTTAAAAAGTGTTAAAATAGACATGAATGAAGATGCATTTCAAAAAAATTTAGAGAAAGAAGTTAATCGATTATCTAGAAAGTTTGAAGGTGTTGAACTTAAACAAAAAGTCATTCAAAGTATGATGAGAAAAGGCTTTGAATACGATATAATTATAGAACATTTAAAGGAATGTGGGCTAAGTGATTGAAAAAAAATTAATCGAAATGAATGACCATGAATTACGTGAAGTTGTCGGTATTTATCGTGAAAAGGCACGTAAGGCCGAAACGATGGGTATCATCAATGAATATGAAGTTTGGATGCGAAAGGCTTTAATCGCAGAAAGTTATATGATAGATATAAATAAAGTTGAAATTGGAAAAGTTTATCAACTGATAGGTAATCAAAAAGAATATTTTAAAGTAGAACGAATAAAAGGCGTATTTGCCTGGGGATTTAGATTGGGAGCACAGTTAGAAGAAGAAGGTATCCCTTTAGCGCTGTTACAGCTTGATGCTTAAGGAGAGAAAAGATGTCAAATAACATTTTAGTAAGGCTTGTGAATGTAACTAAATATTTTCGCCATGTGAGTGGTTTTTCAAAGTTTAGAGATATTATCTTACCTGATGAAAAGAATCATCATGTAGAGGTTAAGGATGTTACAATTCATCTTTATGAAGGTGAGATTTTAGGTTTAATTGGGTTGCCGCATTCTGGTAAATCTGTTGTTGGGAAACTTATTTCTAAAGTCGTAGAACCAAACGAAGGTCGTGTTAAGAACGAATATCCTACTTTTCTAGCAAGTCATAATCATATTTTTGATGGTGAGTCTTCGGTTAAACAATTGATTGAAACCATCTTTTTGTCTTACAACCTACCACTTAATTCGTTTAATGAAAAAAGGAAAAATGTTCTGGCGTTTAGTGGTTTAAAAGATCAGGAAAAGAAAGCAACAAATGAATTATCAACATTTGAACGATCAAAGCTAATGATTACACTTGCTTATTTTTTAAAGCCGGATGTTATTATATTTGATGATTTGTATCATCACCTAGATGATGAATTTAAAAAGAAATTTAGTATGATTATCGATTTACTTGTAAAAGAGGACAAATCAATCGTCTTAATTGAAACAGATATTGATTTCATTCAGGAAAAGGCAAATTATATTACATGGATGAGTCACGGGCAAGTAAGGAAATCCGGGACGCCAAAAGAAATCATCCCGTTATATAAAAACTATGTTATTGACTACGAAAGTTGTCGTAATGAAGATGAGCGCGCATTATTTGATTTAAATTACAAAATGGCGAGGTCTTTAACGCATGATGAGGGAGATAAACTGAGTCGTATTAAGCGTTATGGCCGCGTTATTATTGATGAAGATATTCAAAAGTTATTAACAACGAGCGCCCTTATTTTATTTGGTATTGCGCTCATGTTTGTCCTTCTATTAAATAACGTTGGCGTGCCGACCAAGGCCTCTGAAAATGTCGAAAATAATATAGTTGAAAAACCGAAGCAAGCGTATATTGATAAATATGCATTAGGTGTGACCAATAAAGATACTATGCTTACAAATCATGCAAAGAAGGTGAAATTACCTTCAAATATTACATTAGCGATAACAGGATTTAATGACAAAGTCTATCGTGTTGAATTTGCTGGCGAGCGTTATGAAATCAATAAGAAAGACATGACTTACATTAATCCTGCAGCATTATATGATGAACATACATTTAGTGAACTTGAAAATTATATGTATAGTAATTACGTCAACTTTATTGAATTCTTCAATGGTTATTTAGGCAAGCCACATCGTACGATTAATAAAGAATTATACCCGGAATCAAATGATCGTTATAAAGTGAAGTTAACGAAAAATGAAATTTATTTGCATTTTGATGATGCTAATCAGTTAAATGCGATCAGCTTCCCGATTGAGAATGAAGCAGCGCTGAAAAAGAAATTTGGTATTACAACTGATCAATGGATTGTAAAAATTGGAGAAGGATATGGTATAGCTGATTTTAAAAATAATGAATGGCTATATATCCAAATGTAGGTGTGAATGATGAATGAATTATTAAATGCAATTAAATATATTCCGCATACTTTTAAAAATGCTTTAATTGAAATTTATTATAATAAGAAGTTATATTCAATTTGGCTTGTCATCAATTTATTATTAATTGGTTCCGCATTCTTATATATTAATATATCAGAAAGTTTACCAATAGAAAAACTATCAAAAGTGTGGTCATTATCAGGATATTTGGTATTTTTCTGGATTGCCTGTTCTGTTTATTTCTCGATGAAGATGTTACAGGCGAGAGGATTTATGCTTAATATTACGAACACACCGACTTATGTACTGACAACCGTGCAAATTATAAACTTCTTTATTTTATTTATACTATCATTATTGATGCTTGTAATGATTGCTAAAGCGAATCAAGTGGAAATTGATTTTAGTCTATTAAGCGTATTATATTTTTCGCTGATGACCTTTTTACTGCTTTTACCTATATGTACAGTACTTGCGTTACTATCACATCTTATGGTCAATAGCCGAATTATTATCATGTTGTTATTTGTGCTCATCTTTATTAGTGTGCCAATTCTATGGATTCCATCAGACTTACCATCACTTGCATTGAATATTTTGAATTTAAATCCATTTTACTTTGTCGTGAATGGTATTCAGGAATCGGTTGTTCTCGGTACGAATTCATTTTTAAACATACCAACACAAATGATTTTTCTTTTTGAATTATTTTTATTTTATATCTGGTTTAATTATTTCTATAAAATATTAAAAGATGAAATTAATGTTAACAAAGTAGAGAGTGAAGAACGTCATCATAAGAAAAGTAAATTTACTTTATCACAAATCCGTGATATGTTGTTTCATCAAGAATAGCCATGACGATTGAACGAAAAAACCTTACAAAACGATTGAGAAATTGTTTTGTAAGGTTTTTATTGTAGAGGAATGACAAGTATTAATGCACTTCTTTTATTTTTACTTTACCACGGCGTAATTTCTTTTGAAGTTTATCTTCAGAAAATACCCAGCCAGTATAACTGTGTGTAACGTGGTAATTATGATTTAATCCTAATATCGCAACGAAAGCATAGTGGCCATTCTTTAAATATCTTAAATCGATGAAGCGGAGCTCATAGCCATGTTCTGTTTCTGTTACAGTCCAGCGATAAATAGAACTAAAATTAATAAATGCTCTAAAGTTTTCATCATATTGTGCATATTGCATATATTTATGGTCAGGGAATGGCATACGTTTAAAGCGATCACTGAAGTTGACTGAACGCTTATAACTTCGGCCAATATAGTCATGTGTATTTGTTTGAATCGCCACACGCCATTCAAAGAAACGAATGGTTGGTGCGACAAATGTTTTGATAATTTGTTCGTCCTTAGGAATGAGTTTAATCGCTGCTTTCTTAATCGATTGTTGTAGCATACGTCTAATGATATAGTATACAACAAGTATTAAAATTAAACTTGTAAAGATATAGACCGGATTACC
This sequence comes from Macrococcoides caseolyticum, assembly GCF_021366795.1. Taxonomy (GTDB): domain Bacteria; phylum Bacillota; class Bacilli; order Staphylococcales; family Staphylococcaceae; genus Macrococcoides; species Macrococcoides caseolyticus_A. The sequence continues at coordinate 104,451 of NZ_JAHCPS010000008.1, forward strand.
CCCCAGGTACCATAATAAAATGGCACAGCAGTGTAAGATAAAGATGATAGGATCAAACGTATTAATAATTCCAATTTGTATCCATTTCTTTGTAAGTGGTCTAAGTGCCTGAGTACCATACGAATTAAATATATCAACAAATACATGGACAAAGACGGCAATTTGAGCCCAGAGCCATATATGGAGGTACTGTGTTTCTTTAAATAGCAAACTGATGATGATGGTTAGAACGATGGGCCATATCAACGTAAATGGAATGGAATGGGTGATACCACGATGATTGTTAATATAAACGGCGTTATTTTTCAATTTAAGTAATGTATCAATGTCGGGAATTTGTGATCCGACCATAACAGTTGTGATGATTGCCGGGTACATATGTGTCACTGCAGGATCAATTGTAGACAAACCTGCGAGTGCAACTCCCATTACGACATGCGTAGCTGTATCCATAAGTATCATTCCTTTCACTTATATTATAATCTAAACATGTGTAATAAATAAAAAAAATACAGAGGTTTAACAATAATTTTAGAAAGTTGGTTTTTATGAAATATAAAGAGACATTCGCAAAAGATTTATTAGATTGGTTTTATATCAATAAAAGAGATATGCCTTGGCGAGAAACGAAAGATCCATATAAAATATGGCTTTCTGAAGTGATGTTGCAACAAACACAGGTCAATACGGTAAAAGATTATTATTTACGCTTTATTAAAAAATTTCCTGATATTGATTCATTAGCAGATACCCCGATAGATGAAGTGGCAAAGTATTGGGAAGGGCTTGGTTATTATTCGCGCATCAGAAATTTTCATACAGCAGTTCGTGAAGTACAACAGCAGTATGGTAGTATCGTTCCGAATGACCCGAAGCACTTTCTCTCACTAAAAGGGGTGGGGCCATACACACAAGGTGCAGTAATGAGTATTGCGTTTAATCATCGATTACCTGCGGTGGACGGAAATGTATATCGTGTATTTGCACGTATAGATAACGATGCATTTGATATTTCAAGCTCTAAAGCAAGGAAGCACTTTGAAGAGAAAGTGATGACTGTGATGCCAGGACAAGCCGGTGATTTCAATGAAGCTTTAATGGAACTTGGTGCAACGATTTGTACACCGAAAGCGCCACTGTGTATGTTTTGTCCGGTAGCTTCTCATTGTGAAGCATTGCAGGAGAACACGGTTTTGCAACTGCCAGTTAAATTAAAAAAGGTGAAAAAGACCGTAAAACAATATAAAGTATTGCTGATTCATAAAAATGACCAACTTATCATTGAAAGAAGACCCGAATCAGGATTACTTGCATCGATGTGGCAATTTCCGATGTTTGAAGTTGATACACATGTCAGTGATATTGAAAACATAATGGACATGGCACTCTATATTGAAACAGATCCCTTCTTAAAGACGAAACACATTTTCACACACTTAGCGTGGGAACTTGAAGTGTATATGGCTTATACAAAGGATAAAGTGCCAGAGCAGTATACGCTGATAAATCTAGATGAAAAACAAGATTATAATTTTCCGGTTTCAATGACTAAAATATTTGAATATTATATTGCTCACAATCAATAGGTTGAAATACGTTTATTGAATCTCGTATTGTGTTATAATTTAAAATGCAAATATTAAAAATTATAGGTGGTGTGGAATATGGTCAAAGAATCCATACCAAAAGAAGGCCAGAGTGTACAAATTCAAAGTTATAAACATAACGGAAAAATTCATAGAGTCTGGTCTGAAACAACGATTTTAAAAGGGACGAATCATGTTATCATTGGGGGGAATAATCGAACGCTAGTAACTGAAAGTGATGGTAGAACATGGGTAACAAGAGAACCTGCTATTGTTTACTTTCATGCTGAGTATTGGTTTAATGTCATATGTATGTTTAGAGAAGATGGTGTATATTACTATTGTAATTTATCATCACCATTTATTTATGATACAGAAGCCATTAAATATATTGATTATGACTTAGACATTAAAGTCTATCCGAATGGTAAGTATCACTTATTGGATGAAGATGAGTATCAGCAACATATGAAACAGATGAATTATCCAAAAGAGATAGATGTCATCCTAAGGCGAAACGTTGATATTTTGCAGCAATGGATTGAAAGGAAAAAGGGACCATTTGCGCCAGACTTCATTAAAGTATGGCAAGAAAGATTTCATTTCCAGAAAAGAATGAAAGATTAAATCAACCTAACATTAGGTTGATTTAATTTTGTTAAAGGAGATTTTTTATGATTAAACGATACATGCAGTTTGTTAAACCCTATTGGTTGCTGATTATTTTAACAATAGCCGTTGGTATCTTGAAATTCGGAATTCCGCTGTTAATTCCATTATTGATTAAATATGTCATTGATGATGTGATTCAAAATGGTGCCATGACGGTTGAAGAGAAAAAATCAGCATTAATGAATGCAATATTAATTTTTGGCTTTATCTTTGTTGTGATCCGTCCGCCTGTTGAATATTACAGACAATATTTGGCGCAGTGGACAAGTAATAAGATATTATATGATATTCGTAAGAAATTATATAAACATTTGCAGGCATTAAGTGTACGTTTCTATTCTAACAATAAAGTCGGAGAAGTGATTTCCCGCGTGATTAACGATGTTGAATCGACGAAAGATTTTATTGTGACGGGTCTTATGAATGTGTGGTTAGATTTAGTAACCATCATTATTGCTCTTGCGATTATGTTTACGATGAGTGTGAAATTAACGTTAATATCATTAATCGTCTTCCCGTTTTATATGTTTAGTATTTATTACTTCTTTGGGAACTTACGTAAATTAACACGTGCGCGAAGTCAGTCGCTTGCTGAAGTACAAGGTTTCTTGCATGAACGTGTTCAAGGCATGACAGTCATTAAGACGTTTGCAATTGAAGAGGAAGAGAACGAACGCTTTAATAAACGTAACAAGAATTTCCTGAAAAAAGCAACCGACCATACCAAATGGAACGCGAAGAGCTTTGCGGTTATTAATACAATCACTGATATTGGCCCATTACTTGTTGTAGGCTTTGGTGCATATCTTGTGATTGAAGGTGGATTAACAGTAGGTAGTCTTGCAGCATTTATAGCATATCTTGATCGATTATACGGACCGTTACGTCGATTGGTATCTTCATCAACGACGCTTACGCAAAGTCTGGCATCGATGGATCGTATGTTCCAATTGTTTGATGAGCCTTATGACGTAAAAGATACACCACAAGCACGAGATTTAAAAATTCAACATGGTGACATAACATTTAAAAATGTTGGGTTTAAATATAATGAAGGTGAGAATGAAGTATTACATAACGTTAACCTTGACATTAAAAGTGGTGAGACTGTTGCATTTGTTGGTATGAGTGGTGGGGGTAAGTCGACGATGATTAGCCTGATTCCTAGATTCTATGATGTTACGAGTGGTGAAATTGAAATTGATCACGTGACTTTAAAAGACTATACGATCGAAAGCTTACGTACACAAATCGGTATGGTGATGCAGGATAATATCCTATTCTCAGAATCTATACGTGAAAATATTCTGCTTGGTAAACCCAATGCAACCGAAGAAGAAATGATTTATGCAGCAAAGCTTGCCAATGCGCACGATTTTATTATGAGTTTGCCAGATGGATATGACACTGAAGTAGGAGAACGTGGTGTGAAATTATCAGGTGGACAGAAGCAACGTGTGGCTATTTCGCGTGTATTTTTAAAGAATCCACCAATTTTAATTTTAGATGAAGCGACAAGTGCACTCGATTTAGAAAGTGAAGCAGTTATACAGGAAGCACTTGAGACATTATCTAAAGATAGAACTACAGTAATTGTCGCACATCGATTATCAACAATTACGCATGCAGATAAGATTGTTGTGATTCAAAATGGTGAAATCGTTGAAATAGGAACGCATCAGGAATTAATGCGTCATCAATCACATTACTATAATTTATATTCTATTCAACATCTTGATGCTGAATAGGGTAGAGACTTTTTATCCCCTATTGTATGATAGAAGTATCATACATAGGGGGTTTTTATTGTGGATTTGTTACAGGCCATACAGTTGATTGTAGATACAATACTGTTAGTCATTATTTTGATTATTGCAATAGGGGTCTTTTCACTTATATTTGTGGATAAGAAGCAAAGTCAGCACAGTATATTAAGAAATTATCCGGTTCTTGGACGTGTGCGTTATTTCTTTGAGAAAATAGGACCGGAAATGCGTCAATATTTGATTCACTCTGACAATGAATCAACACCTTTTTCGAGGAAAGATTATTTAGATGTCGTGAAAGCAGGTAAATATAAATCACGCATAGGTGGATTCGGTTCTAGACGTGATTTTACTGCGCCGGGATTTTATATTCAAAATTCAATCTTTCCGAAGCAACCAGATGAACTCGCGATTGACCAGGACAACAAAGTAGCGACAAAACTTTATAAACTTGATTCAGAAGGATTATTCTCGAGAAAAGAGCATCGTGAATCAGCATCAGTCGACCCATATTTATTAACAGATGAACATGCGGTTATTCTCGGTAAAAATCGGAAGCACCCATTTTATGTTAAACGATTAATCGGACAATCTGGTATGAGTTATGGTGCTTTAGGGAAAAATGCAATTTCTGCATTATCTAAAGGATTAGGACTTGCTAAAGGAACATGGATGAATACTGGTGAAGGTGGATTAAGTGACCATCACTTAAGTGGTAACTGTGATATTATCTTCCAAATCGGTCCTGGATTATTCGGGGTACGTGATGAAGCTGGAAACTTTAGTGAAGAACACTTTATGAAAAAAGCACAAAATGAATATGTGAAAGCATTTGAAATTAAGCTTGCTCAAGGGGCGAAGACGCGTGGTGGACACGTTGAAGCAGACAAAGTCACGGAAGAAATTGCAAGGATACGTAACGTTAAACCGTTTACGACCATTAATTCACCAAACCGATTTACATTCATGGAAAATAATATTGACTTATTAAATTTTGTAAAGCGACTTCAGGATTTAAGTGAGAAACCCGTAGGATTTAAAATGGTCGTAGGGAACCTTGAGATGCTTTACAGCTTAGTTGCTGATATGAAATCAACAGGTATTTATCCGGACTTTATTACGATTGATGGCGGTGAAGGTGGAACTGGTGCAACATATCAGGAATTAGAAGATACTGTTGGACTGCCGTTATTCTCAGGATTACCGATATTAAACGCAGTACTTGTTGATAATGGTTTAAGAGACGACATAAAAATTATTGCATCCGGAAAACTGATTACACCTGATAAAGTTGCGATTGCTTTAGGTTTGGGTGCTGACTTAGTTCAAGTGGCACGTGCAATGATGATGAGTGTTGGCTGTATTATGGCACAGCAATGTCACACGAATGACTGTCCTGTAGGTGTTGCCACTACGGATCCTGAGAAAGAAAAAGGTCTTGTTGTGGAAGAGAAACAGTACCGTGTAACCAATTACGTTGTTAGTATGCATGAAGGACTCTTTAATTTAGCAGCAGCATGTGGTGTCGACAGTCCAACACAAATAACGGCCAAGCACTTATTGTATCGAACGGATAATGGTGAGATTATTACAGGTGAGCAGTATGTGAATAAAATGTACCAAACATTAAAACAGTAGGTTAATGATAACCGCGACAAACCATTTCGTGTTTGTCGCTTTTTATATAGCGCTCTGTGAGAGAAGTGTGGAAGTTGTGTATTCTACTTTGCATAACTTGCATAGATTAGCATAATTATGGGTAAAAAATACCACGAGGTGAACGAAATGGATTTAAGTTTTTTTAAAGATGATACGTTAACAGCAGCGCGAAATTTATTAGGTAAAAAAATAACAACAACCATTGATGGTAAAATTACGAGTGGTTATATTACTGAAGTGGAAGCCTATTTAGGTGAACACGATAAAGCAGCACATACCTATAATTTAAAAAGAACTAAGAAAAATGAAATGATGTATCGTGATTTTGGTGGTATATATGTTTACACGATGCATGGACATCATTGTATGAATTTTATAACACGTGATGCAGCGCATCCTGAAGGGGTTCTGATTAGAGGGATTGAACCAGATGAAGGAATTGAGACAATGATTGAACGTCGTGGAAGGAAAGTTAATTTAACAGATGGACCGGGCAAGTTAACACAAAGTTTAGGGGTGAAACGCCATTTACATAATGGTACACGACTTAATGAGGGGGATATTTATCTTTCAGAAGGGAAAATTCCAGCAGAAATCATTGAGAGTAAGCGCATAGGAATTGATAATAAAGAAGAAGCGGTTGAATATTTATATCGTTTTACTGTGAAAAATAATCCTTATGTATCTAAAGATAAAGTAAAAAAAATTGAAAATAACGGTTGGGAACAATAAGAGGCTGGGACAAAAGCGTTCAGCAACAAGTAAAAACCGAACATGAACCAAAATCGTTCTTTGATTTTGAGTGATTGTGAGGTTCTTTACCGAAGTTGCTGCTTTTGTTCCGCTGATAATATGGAAAAGCGTTTGAGACATCCAATTATGTCTCAAACGCTTTTAACTATTAAAATCTGTATTTTCATTATGAATCGTAATTTTCTTGTCATCTTTATGGTATTTATAGAAACTGTGGGTAATTCGATCTAAATGCTCTAATCGGTCACGATAATCAAATATTGTGCCGAGTACAATCAATACATGTTCTTTACTGTAACATGGTGTTTCATTATGATTGACTTCCTGTAAGAATGCATCCAGTATATTTTCTTTGAAAGCTTCATTAATCATATAGTTTTCATCAATTTTAATGGCTGGTATTTTTTGAGAAACACGCATAAGTATTTCCTCATGGATCGTCATGAGTTCATCTAGTTCAAACTTGATTTGTACTTTTAAATCTTCCGGGAGATTGATGAAATCATTTTCATATCGATGTAATTTTCTTAATACATCATGTGCCCTTCTTGTTGCGAGTATGATTTCTTTAAAGATTATTTTCTTTCGCATATTACGAATGGTCCCTTTTTTCGAGTAGGCACGTTCTTCTTTATATAAATTGTACTGTTCTTCTACTTTCTCAATACGGCTTCTTATATCATCGATATCGCGCTTCACAGCATGATATTCTGTTGCACCATTGATTTCTAAACGAATCCATTTAAAAATATCACTACTAATGTTTAGACAGTTATAATACATTTTCGTTTCAAACTTAGGTGGCAAAAATAGTGTGTTAACGACAAATGCACTTACCACACCGATCATGACAAACGTAAATCGATATGCAGCAGACTCAAGGAAATTACCATCCTGATGATCCATAATAATTAATTGTGTTACCACTGCAAGACCTGTAACGTGCGAAAGGTTTAATTTTTGTAAAATTGAAATGAGTAATATAGAAGTGATACCAATAATCACAATATGAAATCCAAATAAATGTGCCATGCCGACAGCTAGAATGGCACCGATTAAATTACCTTGAAACTGCTCAATTATCGTCATAAATGAGCGATAAACATTGGGTTGCATTGCAAACAATGCAGAGATGCCCGCAACAATAGCACCAGGCGCATCAAATGCATGTGCAATAAATAAAGAAATAATAATAGCGATACCAGTTTTAAATATACGTGCACCTAATTTCATACTTTGATTACCTCATTATTTGATTGATAGTACACTTATACATGAATATTGCTTATTTTTCAATAGACATTGTTTTAAATGCATTTTCTACAGCGGCTAATGTATCTTTAATGTCCTCTTCAGTATGCTCTGTCGTAATAAACCATGCTTCATATTTAGAAGGGGCTAAGTTGATACCTTGGTTTAACATTAATTTGAAGAATTTCGCGAAAGCTTCGCCATCCGTATTTTCTGCTTGTGCGTAATTTACTACTTTTTCATCTGTAAAGTAGATCGTCATCGCACCTTTTAAGCGATTAATCGTCGCACGAATATTGTATTTCTCGATTAATTCAAGCATACCGTCTTCTAAAATTTTTCCTAAACGATCTAATTCTTCATACACACCATCTTGTTTAATCACTTCAAGTAATGCAATACCAGCCTGCATACTGAGTGGGTTACCGGCCATAGTACCTGCTTGATAAGTTGGGCCAAGTGGCGCAACGTGTTCCATAATATCCTGTCGACCACCATAAGCACCGATTGGCAGACCACCACCAATAACTTTACCGAATGCTGTTAAATCTGGTTTTACACCGAGTAAATCTTGTGCACCACCGTACATGAAACGGAAAGCAGTGATGACCTCATCATAGATTACTAATGCACCATGTTCATGTGCAATATCATTGACCGCTTGTAAGAATCCTTCTTTCGGTTCAACAATACCGAAATTACCAACGATTGGTTCGACTAAAACACCAGCGATTTGGTCACCAAAATGATGGAAAGCTTCTTTAAATTGTTCGATATCATTAAATGGTACAGTGATAACTTCTTGCGCAACGCTCTTAGGAACACCAGCAGAGTCTGGCGTACCGAGTTGAGAAGGACCACTGCCTGCAGCGACGAGTACTAAATCTGAATGGCCATGGTAACAACCCGCGAATTTAATGATTTTATCGCGTTTTGTAAATGCACGTGCTACACGAATCGTTGTCATTACAGCTTCTGTTCCTGAGTTGACAAAACGGACCTTTTCTAATGATGGAATCGCTTCTTTTAACATTTCAGCAAAAACAACTTCATGCTCAGTCGGTGTGCCATATAATACACCGTTTTCTGCAGCGCGCTTAATGGCTTGTGTAATATGTGGGTGTGCATGCCCTGTAATAATCGGACCATATGCTGCTAAATAATCAATATATTTATTACCATCAACGTCATAAAAGTAGGCACCTTCTCCACGTTCCATAACGACAGGAGCACCACCACCGACTGCTTTATATGAGCGAGATGGTGAGTTAACGCCACCAAGGATTGCTTCATTCGCACGTTTTTGTACACGTTCAGAATTTGTAAAGTTCATTAATATCAACCTCTTTTGTTTAGTATTTTCGTCTACTATACTATCATAGAGTTAAAGAAAATTTGATTAGGAGGATTAAAATGTTGAAAATTGGTGATAATTTACCTGCATTTGCAATGGAGAATCAAAATGGTGAGATTGTGACAAATGAATCATTATTGGGAAGAAAAACAATTCTTTATTTTTATCCGAGAGACAATACGCCGACATGTACAACACAGGCATGTGACTTTAACAATCATTTAACAGATTTACATGAGCTTGGCGCACAAGTTTATGGTATTAATGGAGATAGCAAAACGAAACATATCAACTTTATTAAAAAACATAATTTAAAATTTGACTTATTAGTTGATGATAACTACCAATACTCAGAGTCTCTTAATATCTATCGACTTAAGAAATCGTTTGGTAAGGAATCTATGGGGATTGTCAGAACGACGATTATTTTAGATGAACAAAATAAAGTGTTGGCTTACTTCGATGGTGTTAAAGTGAAGCAGCAAATGTCTGAGATACAAGCAGTTCTGAAGTAGGAGGGGGCAAATGAAAGTTATTTCGACTATCAATTTAAAAGATGTATGGAATGATCTTATTGATGCGTATCCTGACCATGAATTTATTTATCGAGACGGGGTTGATGCACTGACAGATGAAGATATTCGTACGATGGATGTTATCATCACATATGATTCAAAGTTAAATGAAGCCATTATTGAACGTGCATCACAGTTAAAGTGGATAGCATGGTATGCTGCAGGGGTCAATCAACTACCACTTCAATATATTCAAAGTAAGGGGATTATCTTAACAAATGCTAGAGGTGTTCATAAAGTACAGATTTCTGAATACATCTTTAGTTATATTATGACAGATTATAAAAATGTCATCCCTTATTATCAACATCAATTAAGTAAAGGATATAGAACGAAAATTCGTCACAAAGAGCTATTTGAACAGACGATTTGTTTTTTAGGCACTGGTGAAATACCAACGTACGCAGCACAAATTGCTCAAGCATTTGGAATGAAAGTAATAGGCGTGAATACAAATGGCCGCCCAATTCAACATTTTGATGAAGTTGTATCCATTAAAGACAGAAAGTTAGCGTTTAAGGCAGCAGATATTATTGTAAATGTTTTGCCTGAAACAAAAGAAACGATTAATTTACTGACGATAGATGATTTTTTAGCGATGGGCGAAGATGCTTTATTTATCAATGTTGGTAGGGGAACGATTACTAAAGAGGAAACACTCTTTCAGGTGTTAAAGGAACGAAAAATTCGACAAGCATGCTTGGACGTTTATTATCATGAACCACTAGAATCAGATCATCCGTTGTACGAACTAGACAATGTGATAATGACGCCACATATTACAGGAAACAGTAAGCGTTATAATGAACGCGCCACAGAGATTTTTAGGCATAATCTATCATTAGGTATAGAAAACAATAATAAATTTAAAAATAGAGTAGACATGATAAAAGGTTACTAAATAGGAATATACATCGTAACACCGTATGAAAATTACAGATTGACTATTTGACATAATTGAAAAAATACATGTAAAATAGAATTAATATAATCTAGAAAGGGGTGTTATGATGTCGGCTGAATTAAATATGGAACATATGCTTGAGGATGCAATTCAAAGTTTAAGAAAAACCGGCGTGAGAATAACACCGCAAAGACAAGCAGTTTTGAGATTTTTAATTGAATCTAATAGTCATCCTACTGCTGATGAAATATATAAAGCGTTATCTCCACAATTCTCAAATATGAGTGTTGCTACTGTTTATAATAACTTAAAGGTATTTAAAGAGAGTGGTTTGGTTAAAGAATTAACATATGGAGATGCAGCAAGTCGGTTTGATTTTGAAACAGACAATCATTATCACGTGATTTGTAGTGAATGTGGTAAGATTACTGACTTTCATTATCCTAGACTTGATGAAGTAGAGTATATCGCACAACATATTACAAGCTTTGCAGTGTCTCATCATCGTATGGAAATATACGGTATATGTCCGGAATGTCAAAATAAAAAGGAAATCTAAACGAATAGATTTCCTTTTTTATTTGGTTCTATAATAAAACGGACTGATGAAAAGATACAAATCTTTTCTTCAGCCCGTTTTTTGATTTTTTTTGATATAAAAAGGACGCAATTATCTCTATAATTACAAGTGACCAAACCAATAACTAAGGAGATAATGCGTCTATGAATCATTTTATATCAAAAACATTAGGAATTAAAGATG
>NZ_JAHCPS010000009.1 GCF_021366795.1 Macrococcoides caseolyticum
AACGATTAAAGACGTGACACCGATAGGTGCGATTGATGTAACGAAAGCCGGCACGTACACAGGAATCGTAGAAGTCACATATCCGGATGGAACGAAAGAGACAATCGAAGTTCCGGTTGTAGTAACTGACGTTCCTGATAACACAGAAACAACACCAGTAGCTTCGACAGAAACAGTGGTTGAAGACGGCTCATATGATTTAACAGATAACGTGACATCAGTACCGACAGGAACAACGATTAAAGACATGACACCGATAGGTGCGATTGATGTAACGAAAGCCGGCACGTACACAGGAATCGTAGAAGTCACATATCCGGATGGAACGAAAGAGACAATCGAAGTTCCGGTTGTAGTAACTGACGTTCCTGATAACACAGAAACAACACCAGTAGCTTCGACAGAAACAATGTCTGAAGATGGTACTTATGACTTAACAGATAATGTGACATCGGTACCGTCAGGTACAACGATCAAAGACGTGACACCAGCCGGAGCAATCGATGTGACGAAAGCTGGAACGTATACAGGATTGGTTGAAGTCACATATCCAGACGGTACAACAGCGACAATCGAAGTACCAGTTGTGGTAACTGACGTACCGGATAATACGGAAACAACACCAGTAGCTTCAACAGAAACAATCTCTGAAGATGGAACATATGATTTAACAGATAATGTGACATCAGTACCGACAGGAACAACGATTAAAGATGTAACACCAGCCGGAGCAATCGATGTAACAAAAGCAGGCAAGTACACAGGGTTGGTAGAAGTAACCTATCCGGATGGCACAACTTCAACAATTGAAATTCCAATTATTATTAAAGAAAATGAGGAAGCAGATGGTAACGAACCTCCAAGTGAAGGTGTATTACCTATGGAAATCATAGATGATGAGCCTGAAAAAATAATTGAAGATCAACCAAGTGAAGGAGTATTACCAATATCAATTGTTGATGAGGAGTTATTAGGTCATTCGACTGAATGGACTGAAGATACCTCTCCTATTGAAGAACATAAAATTGCTAAATCTATCGCATCACAAAAGGTTCAGTCTGAACATCAATTAGAGAAAAACATCCAGCATTCAAATGTATTACCTGATACAGGTGAGAAGAATAACAATCGTCTATTAACAGGTACTACGTTGTTATTAGGGGGATTATTCTTAATTTTAGCAAGACGTACAAAACGCAATGACGAAGAAAATAACGATTAGAAAGCAGGAAGCGAATATGCTTCCTGCTTTTTTCGTATAAAAAAAGAAGCCTGATGGCTTCTTTTTTAAAGGACTCTATCCCAATGTCTCATTTTCACTAATTCATCTAAGAATGATTGTGTATCTTTCACTTCAATAATACCTTCACTATCTGGTTTCACTGAAGTTGCAACAATCGCATCTTTAGCTTGTGGTGTGTATCCAATTGTTTTAAAGTGACGGTTAGCTGCTTCAATATAGTCTTTAACTGGTGGCAATAACGGTAATTGTGCATCTACTACGATAATACCATCAAAGAAAGTAGAGTGAACTGTATCAAATGTTTCAGTTACTTTAAGTTTACCAATTGTAGTAGCTTCTTTCGCAACAAGTTTAAAATTAACTTTATTAGCTGTTAATTCATTGATGATGGCAGTTAGCTCATCTTCTTTACTATCTTCATTAACAAGTAAAGCCACAGATAAAGTATCTAATTTCTTAACAGTGTTCTCCATACTTAAAGCTGCTGATTTTCTTTCAGATTTCACTTCTACATCTTTACTTGGTGGCTTAACACCGATACGCTTTGCAATTGTTGTAGCAAGCTCTTTGTCAACATGGTTAATATTATTTATGGCATTTTCTTTTACGAAATCATGTTTACACTTACCTAACTCGAATGCAAATCCATCAATTAAATGTTCTTTCTCAGGTTGAGACAAACTATTGTAATACATCTTTGCTTGAGAGTAATGATCTTTAAAGCTTTCACTACGTGCACGTACTTTATGTGCATCAATCTTCTCATGATAAGACTCAAATCCACCTTCTTCAACTGGTGTTGTATGTGGATGGTTACCATTGATTGCATTGTTATGGTAAGCAGTTTGACCAGTATGAACAAAAGTTTGATGCATACCATCGCGTTGGTTGTTAGCGAACGGACAAACTGGTCGGTTGATTGGTAACTGGTGGAAGTTTGGGCCACCTAGACGTGATAACTGAGTATCCGTGTAAGAGAACAGACGGCCTTGTAATAATGGGTCGTTACTAAAATCAATTCCTGGTACTAAATGTCCTGGATGGAATGCTGCTTGTTCAGTTTCTGCAAATACATTGTCAACGTTACGATTCAATGTCATCTTACCGATTATTTGAACAGGTACTTCTTCTTCTGGCCATAACTTTGTAGGATCTAATATATCAAAGTCAAATTTAAATTCATCTTCTTCTTCGATAACCTGGATACCAAGTTCCCATTCTGGGAAATCACCTTTTTCAATCGATTCGTATAAATCTTCACGATTAAAGTCTGGATTTTTACCGGCAATAATTTGTGCTTCGTCCCATACTAACTGATGAACGCCAAGTACTGGTTTCCAGTGGAATTTAACAAATACAGATTGACCTTCTTTATTAATTAAGCGAAATGTATGCACGCCGAACCCTTCCATTGTACGATAACTCTTTGGGAGTCCACGGTCACTCATTGTCCACATTGTCATGTGCGTTGATTCAGGGTTTTGTGCAAAGAAATCCCAGAAAGTATCATGTGCAGTCCCACCTTGTGGTATTTCATTATGTGGTTCTGGTTTTACAGCATGGACTAAATCAGGGAATTTAATGGCATCTTGAATAAAGAATACTGGAATATTGTTTCCAACTAAATCGTAATTACCTTCTTCTGTATAGAATTTTACTGCAAATCCACGAGCATCTCGAACGGTATCATTAGCACCACGTGAGCCTTGTACAGTTGAGAATCGAACGAATACAGGCGTTTTTTTAGAAGTATCGTTTAAAAATTTAGCCTTAGTGTATTTCTCCTGTGATTCATATAATTCAAATTCTCCGTGTGCACCGTAACCACGTGCATGAACAATACGCTCTGGAATACGTTCATGGTCAAAGTGAGTCATCTTTTCTCTGAAATGAAAGTCTTCTAATAATGTAGGGCCACGTTCACCGGCTTTTAAAGAAAATTCGTCTTCTGCCATTTTCAGACCTTGATTTGTTGTTAAAGCAGAATTTTCGTCGTGCTTACGTCTAAAGTTTTCAAGTTGTTGATCTTTTTCATTCGTCATCATTCGTTCCCCCATTATAAAATGATTTTAATGCTTTATATCTTTAACCTTAATAAGTTAGATTGAAACATTGTCTAATATTTATTAGAAAAAAATTAATTCAATATTTGATTTATTTTAATCGTTAATTTAATTGTCAATTAAATGAGGTAAATTCTCGCTATTATAGCGTTTACAATAAAAAAATAATTATAAAATGCTTATAAAATTCTAATCATTAATTTATAAACTTATCGTATAATAAATTAACGCATTCAAAGAGGAGGGGTACTATGAAAAAATTGATTATAAGTGTTTTAGTATTATTTTGGTGCTTTAGTTCAATCACATTCGCAATGGATACACATTATTTTTACGATGGCACAAAAATGAACAATAAAAAAATTGCTTATCCTATTCTAAAATCATATAGTAATCAACTAACAGTAATGAAACCTGTATCAAACAGATATACTAAATATAGAGGGATTGGTAGAATCTCAAATAAAAATGGATGGGCAGGGCCAGAGTACGAAACAATGGGAACGGGCTTCGTTATCGACGATCACACGATACTTACAAATGCTCACGTTATTGATGATGAGTTGGGTAAAGCAACAAAACCTATGTATTTAAAGTTTCAGATGAATCGTAACGGAGATGATATCCCTTATTCATTCAAGATAACGAAAGTTGTTAAAGTCCCTTATGCTGACTTGGCATTGCTTCATACGAATGTAAAATTAACAAATTATGCAAAACCTTTAAAATTAGCGACAGATAGACAAATAGACGGGTTAAAAAGGGGACAACGTTTATTTAGTATAGGTTATTCCTATGACGGAGAAGGATATGAAAAAAGATATTATAATCGTGTACTGTTTATGATGCGTAGTTTAAATCAAACAGAATTTATCGTTAAAGATAAATTCCGTGCAGGCGCATCAGGTTCGCCTTTAATGGATAGCAAATTACGTGTTCATGGTGTTAGAACATATGGCCATGACTTATATGGAGATGATAAATCACGTTATAGTAAAGTAGAATATGCCGGGGCGGAATCGTTATATGGGTATTCTGGCAATTTTGTGCTTCAGCATATGTATTAATATAATCGTTTTAAAAGCATTCTTTGAAGAATGCTTTTTTTTAATTTATTTTTAAATATTTTAAGTATTTTGAAAATTGATGTAGATTTTTACGATTTTATACATTAAAATAAAAATGTAATTGAAAACGATTTCATTTTTAGGAGGACGTAAAGGGGTATGGAAAAAATCAAACAGAAAAAGGAAATCAGTGTTTGGTGGGCACTTGTTCCACTTGTCTTTATGATATGTAGTATGTTATTTACAGTTGTAAAGCTTGAACAAGCACCACATATTCCGTTGATGATTGGTACAGCAATTGCAGCCATTGTTGCCCATCAACACGGTTTTACTTGGGAAGAAATTGAAGAGATGATGTATAAGGGGATTAAACTTGCCTTACCGGCAATTGTCATCATCATCTTAGTCGGTTTAGTTATCGGTGCATGGATTGGTGGCGGTGTTGTTGCTACGATGATCTATTATGGTCTTAAGTTGATTTCACCAGGTATGTTCTTAGTGACGATCTGTCTTATTTGTGCTATTGTTGCGCTTGCGATTGGTTCTAGCTGGTCAACGATGGCGACAGTTGGTGTTGCGGGTATGGGGATTGGTTTAAGTATGGATATCCCTGCAGGTATGATTGCTGGTGCTGTTATTTCAGGAAGTTATTTCGGTGATAAGATGAGTCCGTTAAGTGATACGACAAACTTAGCATCAGGTTTAACAGGAACTGATTTATTTGCACATATTAAACATATGTTCTTTACAACAATTCCTGGTATTATTATTGCACTTATTGCCTATTTTATGATTGGGCGTCAATTTGCAAGTGGTCATATGGATACGAAGAAGATTGATACATTACTCAATGCGATGGAAGCACAATTTGTTATTTCGCCTTGGTTATTATTAATTCCTGTTATTGTTATTATCCTCGTAACATTAAAGGTACCTGCAGTCCCAGCATTAGTTGTCGGTATTCTTTTAGGTGCAGGTGCACAGCAACTTGTTCAAGGTGACAGTATGAAGGTGGTAATGGATACATTACAAACAGGTTATAAGATGGAATCTAAAAATGAACTCGTTACTGAGCTCTTTAATAAGGGTGGATTAGAATCGATGTTCTTTACGATTTCAATGACGATTGTTGCAATGACATTCGGTGGTATACTGGAATTCAGTGGAATGCTTAATGCGATTATTTCTAAAATTTTACTTATTGCTAAATCAACAGGTAGCTTAATCGCTACGACGATAGCGAGTTGTTTTATTACAAATGCAACATGTTCTGAACAATATATTAGTATCGTTGTACCAAGTCGTATGTTTTTGAAAGCATTTATTGATAAGAACTTACATCCAAAGAATTTATCACGTTGTTTAGAGGATAGTGGAACGCTCACAAGTGTGTTTGTACCATGGAATACATGTGGTGTATTTATTGCAGGTACATTAGGTGTAGGTGTCTTAGAATATGCACCATATGCAATTTTAAACTTCATCGTACCATTTATTTCAATTCTCTATGGTTATACAGGATTTAAGATTGTAAAGATGACAAAAGAAGAAAGAGCACATTTTGAGAGACAGAACCTGCAACCTGCAGAACTATAATAAAGTGTCCGAATCTACAATATAAATTTTACTTAGAAATAAAGGCTGTGGCAGAGATATTCTGCCGCAGCCTTTATTAGTCATTCATGTTAAAATTCATATGAATATGTTCTCGGTAACGATTAATTAATAGAAGTAATGATTTAGCGTCATTTTTACTAAATTTAGTCGTTGATTTGTCGAATTGTTGCTCGTATTTACTCATGACATGTTCAACGATTTTAACGCCTTCATCTGTGAGTTTAGTGCATACTTTGCGTTCATCATCTTTACGGCGTTCTTTAGCAACAAGTCCCATCGTGCGAAGTTTCTTCGTCTTTGTACTGGCAGAGTCCATTTTATAAGAGATATCTCTTTGGATTTCAGCAATTGTACTCTCTTTATCAGTGTAAAGTTTGTAAAGAATTAAGAATTCCGTAAAAGAAATGCCGTATGCTTCATTTAATGATTCATTCAGATTTGCTTCAATTAAACTGACTGTTTTGAATAAAGATTGTTCTAATTCGATCATAAAATTCGCCCATTTCTTTTATTAATTTTGCGGTTGGTGTTAAACAATTTAACCGTGCGTTAACTGAAATGTTAATAAAATTTAGTTTCCCTAAACTCCATTATTTACACGTAATATTTTTCATGACATCAACTTTGATAGTATATCATAAAAATAAATGAATATCACTATAATTTTTGACGTTCTTCTTAAAAACTCTTTTTATGTTCGTGTTTTCTCATTATTTTGAATTGAATTTGTGATATTTCATACTATAAAACAGTAAATTCTGATAAGTTAATACAAATATTTAATATTTTAAATGTAAGGTATAAAGCGTTTTCTTTTGTTGGATATTATCTTAAAATAATAATAAACGTAATTATTATTTTATTATATCGAAAAACTCCAGTTAATTATAACACAGAAAGTATATATATAAAAACGAATATCTTAAATGTAATAGACTAAAGCACTTAAATCCATTAACAAATGCATACGTTTGATTAATTCAAAAATATTGTACAAAATATTAATTTGATTTATAAATAATATTTATTAATTTATCTGTGATTCTTAAAATAAATTATATGATATTAAAAATATAAATGTGAACATTGTGTGAAAGTGTATAAAATTCTTTACAGCGTTAATGGTTATTAAAGAAAATGAAAATGTGGAGGGATAGCGATGACTGAAATAAATATAAGACGTGCGACAGTAAATGATATCGACAGAATCTCTGAAATTCAGCAATCTGCACTTGCAGTACTGAAAAATCCTGAAGAGTTGGACCCAGTACCTGTTGAAGATTTATTAAATGAAATAAAGAATGCGTTAATGGCGGTTGCCCTTGTTGATGGAAAAATTGCTGCTTTTAGAACGATGCATATACCGGAAGAGGATTATTTGGGACCTTATATTGGTATTAAGGATCCGAATAGAGAAGGTTTAATCTACTCTGATATCACCATTGTTGATCCTGAATTTAGAGGGATGTCTCTACAACGTAAGTTAGGTCAATGGTTATTTGATGATGTAGAAAAAAAGTATAAAGTGATTATGGCGACGGTTCACCCGAATAACCTTCCGAGTCTAAAGGATAAATTTCATTTAGGTATGAGCATTGTAGCAATGGATTATTTATACGGTGGTAAATTACGCTTCGTATTTATGAAAGATTTAAAACAAGATGCTGTGTTCCATACACACCAAAAAGTGCATCACCTCGATATTGAAAAGATAAGTATGCTTCTTGAAGCAGGAGATATTGGCTATCAATTATGTGGTGAAGAAATTTATTTTGGAAAAAATGTAAATACAGCTAAGGAATGATAGCAATTTAATAGCTTTATAGTGTATGATAAATTTATTGAGAGGTGTATATAATGATAAGAAGCGGAAAAAAACGTGGTGGCTGCTTAAAATGGATAGTATTAGCGTGTTTTGTCATATTACTTGCGATTGGGCTTTATGTAGGAAATGCTTATTTTAAAGTGCGAGATACAGCAAATAATATTCAACACAAAATTGAGGGACGTAATAAGTCTGATTTGCGTGATAAAAATGTAAGTATCGCAGATAAAGATGCAATAAGTGTAGCATTATTTGGTGTGGATGCAAATGCACAGCGTCTATCTACAGGAGATAAGGGGCGCAGTGACTCGATTATCTTAATGAGCATTAACCCTAAGAAGAACAAGACCGTCATGATTAGTGTTCCGCGTGATACATATAGTGAGATGGTTGGTAAAGGGACACAGGAAAAAATCGCTCACGCATACGCATACGGTGGTGCTAAGATGGCAGTGCAGTCGGTTGAGAAATTAATGAATGTACCGATTGACTATTACGCTACAGTGAACATGGATGGCATGCATGAATTAATTGATGAAGTTGGCGGTATTGATGTTAAGAGTAATGCGACTTTTAGTGCGAATGGCTTCAATTTTGTTAATGGTGAAACTGTACATTTAGATGGAGATAAAGCATTAGCGTTTATTCGTGCACGTAAAGGCGATGGTGCTGGTGGCGACTTTGGCCGTCAGGAACGTCAACAAATTGTGATTCAAGGTTTAGCACATAAAGTAGTCAATGTACAGTCTGTGACGATGCTTGATTCAATCCTTAAAAATGTTGAAGGTAATGTCGTCACTGATATGTCGTTTGATGATTTGAAAGGATTAGGTCTGTCATATCGCAGTGCAATGGATAATGTTAAGAAGCATCAACTTAAAGGTGAAGGTACAATTATGGAAGATAATTTATGGTATTTCTTACCGAATGAAGATCAAAAGCACGAAGTTAGAGATGTATATGTTGAGAATTTAAATTTGTAGTCCTAAAAGAATGAAGCGTTTTCATTTTGGTGTTATACTAAAGGTGAAGATGAGAGAGGGGCTGAATGTAGATGACATATCAACGTATATTAATTCCGGTCGATGGTTCAAAAGTAAGTGAATATGCTTTTCAAAAGGGTGTAGATATCGCAAAACGAAATAATGCTGCATTAACATTAGCGCATGTTGTAGATATTAGAACGTATGCCAATGTTGAATCAGACAGAGGTTCGTTACATGAGAATGCAGATAAATACACAGAAAAAATGTTAAATGGATATAAAGATATAGCACTTCAGTCTGGTGTGAAATCTGTTGATACTGTAATTGGTCATGGTGCTGCACGACAAGTGATTACAAAAGAAATTGCGCCGAAATCAGA
This sequence comes from Macrococcoides caseolyticum, assembly GCF_021366795.1. Lineage (GTDB taxonomy): Bacteria > Bacillota > Bacilli > Staphylococcales > Staphylococcaceae > Macrococcoides > Macrococcoides caseolyticus_A. The sequence continues at coordinate 9,181 of NZ_JAHCPS010000009.1, forward strand.
ATGTGATTTGATTATATGTGGCTCTAACGGTATTAATGCATTAGAACGCTTTATTATGGGTAGTGTTTCTGAAGCGATTGTTCGATACGCTAAATGTGATGTATTGGTTGTGCGTTCAGAATTAGTCCCGGAAGACTTTAAGGTAGCGTCTTTTACCGAGGAATTTAGAAGAGAATATAATAGTAATTAATTGAGAAACACGCAACTTCACTTAAAGTTGCGTGTTTTTGTGTTGAGTAAGGTCAGTTATTGCCGGATACTTTGAGTATCCGGCAATAATGAAATAGATATTAAATTAACCTTCTCCGTTAAGTTTAACTAAGATTTTAACTTGGTTCTTATCATTTGTTAGTGTCTCAAAGCCTTCAGTGACAATATCATCTAACTCAATCTCTTTAGTGATGGTGTTTTCAGTGTTGACTTGACCACTACCTAATAGGTCGATAGTTTGTTGGTAACTTGCTCTTGAATAAGCAATTGTAGAAGTGATTTGAACACCAGTGTTTGTTAATTGTAAAGGTGGCCAAGAGATATTACCAGCAAAGATAGATACAATAACCATTTTACCACGTGGGCGGGTTGCACCAATTGCTTGTTTAAATGTTGGTGCGACACCTGCAACTTCAAATGAACGATCTACACCACCTGGAACAATCTTCTTAATTGCTTCTACTGCATCAACTTCACCAGAGTTGATAATGTCTGTTGCGCCACATTCTAATGCTTTTTCTAAACGTTCTTTAGATAAGTCTAATACAATAATTTTACGGGCACCAGCTGCACGTGCTGCTATTGTAGTATACAAGCCAATCGGTCCAGCGCCAAAGATTGCAACGGTATCACCAAATTCGATTTCACTTTCTTTTACCGCTTGTACGCCCACTGCTAACGGTTCAATTGTAGCTGCAACACGTAACGAAACTGAATCAGGTAAATGATATACATTGACTTCAGGTACATTCACTAAATCAGTAAAACCACCATCAGTATGTAAACCGATAAAGCTGAATCCATCGTATACATCTAAAGCATCGATTGATTTACCATGTGTGATTGTAGGGTTAACAGATACACGGTCACCGACTTTATATTTGGTTACATCATTTCCGACTTCAACGATAGTGCCTGAGAATTCATGTCCCATAATTAAAGGTGCTTTCCCACCTGTTAATACATCTTCTTTATCGACAGGAATAAATACAGGACCTTCTTGATATTCGTGTAAGTCTGAACCGCAAATTCCTGCGTAACCAACTTTCACGCGAACTTCGTTGGGTTTCATTGGACGAATTTCTTTCTCCTCTACACGAATATCTTTAGGACCATACCATACTGCTGCTTTCATGTTGTTCACTCCTTCAATGTATTTGATACAATTTATTATAACAATGTATGGTAATAAATTAAATAGATAATTCTTAAAATATATATTAATGAAATAAAATTTATTTTATTGTATGTTTTATTATAAAATATTTATAAAAATAACAGCTGTTATACAATAGCTAAATGTTTTTATATAACAAAATTGTGAAAAACATATCAACAAAGAAGATGGATTTTTGATACGATATTGACTTGATGCGTTTTATACAATGAATACATCCTAAAATTATTTTCACAATTGATGTTGTATTCGCTTTCAATTTATGTTATTTTTGAATAGTCAAAAAACAAGTCATCCGATGACTTAATGAGTGGGGAAATAGGAGGTATTATATTATGGGGGAAAAACGATCTAATGTTCGCTGGATGTTTGCGTTAATGTTCTTTTTAATCGGTGTAATTGCATATATGGACAGAGCGAATATTTCATATATTGCAGGTCCTATGATGGAAGACTTAAATATGTCCAAAGCGCAATTTGGTATGCTTGGTTCTATATTTGCGGCAGGTTACGCATTAATGCAAGTACCAGCAGGTATTATGGCTGAAAAGTTCGGTCCGAAGAAAATGTTAACATTCGCACTAATTTGGTGGAGTGCATTTACGATTCTTACAGGTGTCGTGAAAAATCACGGCTTACTTTACGCGATGCGTTTCTTATTTGGTATTGGTGAAGGGCCGATGTATCCATCAAATGCGGTATTTAATACTTACTGGTTTGCGAAGTCCGAGAAGGGCCGTGCTTCAAGTGCCTTACTTGCAGGTAGTTATTTTGGACCAGTCATCGCACCATTTGTAACGATAGCAATCTATCAGGCATTTGGTTGGGAAGCAGTATTCTATATCTTTGGTGCGATTGGTATATTAATTGCATTATTATGGATGGTAATCGCTAAAGACTTACCTGAACATCACAAAATGGTTAATGAAGCAGAAAAAGCTTATATCATGGAAAATCGTGATGCAGTCGGAGGCGTAACAAAAGAAACTGCACCATGGGGACGTTTCTTCAAACGCTTTAGTTTCTTTGCAATTGCAGGTCAATACTTTGTCGTACAATTTGTAATTTCATTATTCTTAATTTGGTTACCGACTTATTTACAGGAAGAATATCATGTTGTACTTAATGATATGAAATTCTTAGCTGCTGCACCATGGTTAATGATGTTTGTATTAATTATGGCGGGTGGATCAATATCTGATGCGATTGTTGCGCGTGGTCATTCTAAATTTAAAGCACGTGCAAGTATTGCGATATTTGGATTTGTAGTATTCTCAATATCATTATTCTTATCAGTCCAAACAAATGATATGATTATGAACTTAATTTATTTATCGCTTTGTCTAGGTGGTGTTGGTTTATCGATGGGAATGAGCTGGGCATCTGCTTCTGACTTAGGCCGCAACTTCTCAGGGACTGTTTCAGGTTGGATGAACTTATGGGGTAACGTGGGTGCCTTCTTAAGCCCATTCTTAGGTGGGGTACTCGTTCAGAAGTTTGGATGGGATACGACATTCTATTTAATGTTGATTCCAGCAGCGATTGCAATTGTGTTATGGTTCTTTGTTAAACCAGATGAACCTTTATTAGAAGAACATCGTTAATATAGAAGAAAGACGATCGGCAAAGATTCCGGTCGTCTTTTTTAGTGTCTCTCCAAGTGATGAGATGTCCAATAATGAGTTGATAATGAACATGTCCTCCTATGTTATATCATTCTTCTTACTGTTAACTGATAGATAATATTAATAATAATAGCAGCAGCTGCAATCACTGTTAGTGCGAAGTGTTGTGGCATGCCTGTTGCATACCCGTAAATCGTAATCAGCATCATAGCTGCTGGTAATAACACATTAGTTAGTTTGAATGCGTTGTATAAACCGGTAAATATCGTATACATTTCTTCTTTCGTCAATGAATCAATCAATTTATCATCAAAGTCTGATTCGAAGTTCTCTGGCAAATCTTTCTCAGGATATAACTTATTAATCATACTATATCCATAGTATCGCATTAATATAGAAAGAACTAATACAACGACGCTGATAATTCCTAGATAAAGTGGTGCATCATTAATACTGATTAGTAGTATCGATCCGAGTGCAAAGTAAAATGAAATTATGATTGCGATATTCATCTCAGAGAATTTCTTAAATGATGCTCTATCCTGTTCAGAATGTTCCAGTGATGGATCATTGTCGACTTTATACGCAAGTTTACTGTAAATAAATGCAATGATAGAAAATATTACAGCGAGTATGCATAATACAACGATATATGGGGTAGAAGTAAGTAAATCGGTTAATGGTGTTTTCCAGTAATCGATTGTAAGTAGCATTGTCGTAGCAATAATTGCAATAATAAGTGGTAATATATATTTTCTAAACATGGTGACCTCCTCTTTTTTAATAGTATACCCAAAAAAATAATAATGAGTCAGGTTATTTCATTTGATTAATTAGAATTATTTCTATATAATAATTATTATAAATAAGAAATGGATAAGGAGAGAATATCATGGCTAAAAAAACACAAGAAAACAAAGTAGTATCTGCATTAAATCAACAAGTAGCAAACTGGACGGTATTATATACAAAACTTCATAACTATCACTGGTATGTTAAAGGACCACATTTCTTTAGCTTGCACACAAAGTTTGAAGAGTTATATGATGAAGCAAATGTATATATCGATGAATTAGCAGAACGTATTTTAGCAATTGATGGTAACCCGATTGCAACTTTAAAAGAAAGTTTAGAGTTATCAGTTGTTAAAGAAGCGAAGAAGAATTTAGCAGCTGAAGATATGGTGAAAGATTTATCAAAAGACTTTGATAAAGTGATTAAGCAACTAGAAGAAGGTAAAGAAGCAGCAGAAGCAGCTGGAGATGAAATGACGGCTGACCAGTTCTTAGGTATGATTACTTCTTTAGAGAAACATAACTGGATGTTAAAATCATTCTTAGGATAATAAAATTAATTAATACACTTCAATAGTATTGAGGTGTATTTTTTTTTGTTTTTCTATAGAATGGAATTAAGTAGACGCAGAGGTGAGTATATATGGAAGATAAAATTAAACAGTGCATAAGAATCGCAAAGATGTACTATGAAGAAAATTTAGGTCAAAAAGCAATTGCAGACGAACTTAATATATCAAGACCGACCGTCTCAAGGCAGTTACAGTTTGCTAAAGATATAGGGATTGTTAATATTACAATTCATGATCCTTATGAAAAAAGTGAGGAACTTGCTGAATTATTAAAAGATAAATATGCATTAAAAGATGTCATCATTAAAGAAGTATCAAGTGATAAATATGAAATAGTACTAAGCGCTATCTCAGAAGCAGCAGCTGACTATTTACATGAGAATGTAAAAAATAATGATACAGTAGGAATTAGCTGGGGGAAAACAATGTTTGAAACAGCTAATTTGATGAAACCTACTAATTTAACAGGTGTCTCAACAATTCAGTTAAAGGGTGGAATTTCTTATTCTAATATTAAGACGAATTCACATGAGACTTTAGCGCTATTTGCCAAGAGTTTTAATTCTATTCCGTTAGACTTACCTGTACCAGTTATATTTGATAATAAACAAGTGAAGAAGCTGGTGAGTATAGATCGTCATATTAAAAGTATATTAAATAAAGCGCAGGAATGTGATGTTGCCATCTATACTACAGGGACAGTTCGTGAAGAAGCGCTATTATTTAAATTAGGTTTCTTCTCAGATGATGAAATGAAACGATTAAAACATGAAGCAGTCGGGGATATTTGTTCTAGATTTTATAATAAAAGCGGGAAAATTGCTGATGTATGGGTGGATGACCGTACAATGGGTGTGACACTTGAGACTTTAAAAAATATACCGACAAGCATTTTAGTCGCTGGAGGAAAGCATAAAGTTGAGGCGATACGTGGTGCGTTAACAGGTGGTATACCAAATGTATTGATAACAGATAGTATTACTGCCAAGCAATTAATTTAATCTGAACGAATTTTCATTTATTGTTTTTACTTTTGTTCAATTTCTGTTATAATGATATTGAATATAAGGGAGGAATAATGATTATGAATTTAGCAAAGTATATCGATCACACAGCCTTAAAGCCAGAAACAACACAAGCGCAAATTAAGCAATTAGCAAATGAAGCACGTGAATATGGATTTATGAGTGTATGTGTTAATCCAACACATATTAAATATGCTAGCGAATTATTACAAGGTACAGATGTGTTAGTATGTACTGTTATTGGATTCCCATTAGGTGCAAATACACCAGACGTTAAAGCATTTGAAACGAAATCTGCGATTGCGAGTGGTGCAGGTGAAGTAGATATGGTTGTTAATATCGGTGCAGTGAAGGACGGTAACTTCGACTTAGTACGCGAAGATATCAAAGCTGTTGTAGATGCTGCGGGTGAAGTTACAACGAAAGTGATTATTGAAACATGTCTTTTAACAGACGCGGAGAAAGTGCGTGTATGTGAAATTGCAAAAGAAGTCGGTGCTGATTTTGTTAAGACATCAACTGGTTTCTCAACAGGTGGTGCTACAGTTGCAGATATTAAATTAATGCGCGAAACTGTAGGGCCTGATATGGGTGTTAAAGCAAGTGGTGGCGTACGTTCTTATGAAGATGTAATGGCAATGATTGATGCGGGTGCAACGCGTATCGGTGCATCTGCAGGTGTACAAATCTTAAAAGGTGAACAAGCAACGGGAGATTATTAATCTCTCGTTTTACAGAAAATAAATGTAAGCGGATACAAAAAGGAGGAAATTAAAATGAGAATGGTAGACATTATTGCAAAGAAACGTGACGGACAAGCATTAACGAAAGAAGAAATCGAATTCTTCATTAAAGGTTATACAGATGGAACAATTCCAGATTACCAAGCATCGAGTTTAGCGATGGCGATTTTCTTCCAGGACATGAATGATGAAGAACGCGCGAATTTAACGATGGCAATGGTTGAAAGTGGCGATCAAATTGATTTATCAGCGATTGAAGGTGTTAAAGTTGATAAACACTCTACAGGTGGTGTTGGGGATACAACGACATTAGTATTAGGGCCTTTAGTAGCAGCGTTAGATATTCCTGTTGCGAAGATGAGTGGTCGTGGATTAGGGCATACAGGTGGAACGATTGATAAATTAGAAGCGGTTGAAGGTTTCCACGTTGAAATTTCTGAAGAAGACTTCGTGAAGATTGTAAATGAAGATAAATTAGCAGTTATTGGACAAACAGGTAACTTAACACCTGCAGATAAGAAGTTATATGCATTACGTGATGTGACAGGAACGGTGAACTCAATTCCTTTAATTGCATCAAGTATTATGAGTAAGAAGATTGCTGCTGGTGCTGATGCGATTGTGTTAGACGTTAAGACGGGTGCAGGAGCATTCATGAAGACAGATGAAGATGCAGAAATGTTAGCACATGCGATGGTTAAGATTGGTAATAATGTAGGACGTAATACGATGGCAATCATTTCTGATATGAGCCAGCCATTAGGATTTGCGATTGGTAATGCATTAGAAGTAAAAGAAGCGATTGAAACATTACGTGGCGAAGGACCGGAAGACTTAACTGAACTTGTATTAACATTAGGAAGCCAAATGGTAGTATTAGCAGGTAAAGCAGCAACGTTAGAAGAAGCACGTGAGAAACTAAAAGAAGTGATTCAAAATGGTAAAGCATTAGAGAAATTTAAAGTATTCTTAGCAAACCAAGGTGGAGATGCATCTGTAGTAGACGACTTATCTAAATTACCACAAGCGAAATATGAAATCGAAGTACCTGCTAAGAATGCAGGTGTTGTAAGTAAGATTGTAGCAGATGAAATCGGTGTTGCATCTATGTTATTAGGTGCAGGACGTGCGACGAAAGAAGATACAATTGATCTTGCAGTTGGTTTAATGTTACGTAAAAAAGTAGGGGACAAAGTTGAAGCAGGTGAATCACTTGTAACAATTTATGCAAACCGTGATAATGTAGATGATGTGATGGATAAGATTTACGCAAACATTGAAATTGCAGATCATGCTGAAGCACCAGTATTAGTGCACAAAGTGATTACAGAGTAATATGTGATATGACATCGAGTAGTCGGTTGGCGACTCGAAATCGGGTAAATGCGTGCGACATGACTGATAAACGTAATATATCAATCATGTGCTAACGAAAAAATAAAATATCAGAACCCAAAAATAGAGCAATCTATCATGTACTACCTAAAAGAGGAGAGATAACATGAAATTTAATAGAGTTCACTTAATCGTAATGGATTCAGTAGGTATTGGTGAAGCACCAGATGCAGCAGACTTTGGTGATGTAGGTAGCCATACATTAAAGCATACATTAGAAGGTTTCGAAGGGAAATTACCAAACTTAGAGCGTTTAGGTTTAGGTAATATCGCTGAATTACCTGTTGTTAACAAAATTGATAAACCAGAAGGTTATTACACTAAACTTTCTGAAGCATCGGTTGGTAAAGATACGATGACAGGACATTGGGAGATTATGGGCTTAAACATCGATAAACCGTTTAAAGTTTATCCAGATGGTTTCCCTGATGAGTTAGTTACTGCAATCGAAGAAATGACTGGTCGTAAATTAGTAGCGAATAAACCAGCATCAGGTACAGCGATCATTGATGAGTGGGGCGAGCATCAAATGAAGACCGGAGATTTAATTGTCTATACTTCAGCCGATCCGGTATTGCAAATTGCAGCACATGAAGAGATTATACCACTTGAAGAGTTATATGAAATTTGTGAGAAAGTACGTGAGCTTACGAAAGACCCTAAATATCTCATTGGCCGTATTATTGCGCGTCCATATGTCGGTGAGCCAGGTAACTTTACACGTACTTCTAATCGCCATGATTATGCACTTAAACCATTTGGCAGAACGGTTATGAATGAATTAAAAGATGCAGAATTAGATGTGATTGCAATTGGTAAAATTAATGATATTTATGATGGTGAAGGCGTGACTGAATCTATCCGAACAAAAGATAATATGGATGGTATGGATAAATTAATAGATGTTGTAAATAAAGACTTTAAAGGATTAAGCTTCCTTAATTTAGTTGATTTCGATGCTTTATATGGACATCGTCGTGATAAAGAAGGTTATATGAATGCTATTAAAGCGTTTGATGATCGATTAGGTGAATTATTAGAATTGTTAAGAGATGATGATTTATTAATTATTACAGCAGATCATGGTAATGATCCAACAATGCCGGGTACAGATCATACAAGAGAATATGTTCCATTATTAATTTATAGCAAATCTATCGGTAGTGGCGAATTAAGTAGTGATACGACATTCGCCTCAATTGGTGCTACCATTGCAGATAATTTTGATGTGACATTACCTCAGTTTGGTAAAAGTTATTTACAAAGTTTAATATAATATTATTAAGATGGATTCCAGTTCGCTATAGTTAGCAGGCTGGAATTTTTTGTTGTTTAATATTAATTAAAATGCTATTCAATCAATATCAAAAGGTGACATCAAATTAATGTGTGTCTACTTTTTCATACATGTCACAAAATCAACACATTTTTATAAAATAAAGAAAAATTATATTATCATAATTTTTTGTATTTTTTTGGATTAACTATTTAGATGAAATCTAGTAGATGAAATTTCCATAATTTACTATTCTAGCATTATACCATGACTTTAATTGTCAATTTGAAATATATATTTATAGAAATTATATGGTAAACAACTTTTTAATAATTTTATTCGTATAAATAAAAATGGAGTATAACTATATGCTTTTACATTATATGTAAAATGTGTCGTTTGTTTAAACAAATGATATCACTTATAATTTGATTAGATTAAATTTAAAAAGTAATTAAACAATTTAGAAATATAAAAATGTATGGAATTGTTTGATAAAAAATTCTGAGGTGAATTATGACAAAGAAATTTAAAATGAGTATTATCGATGAAAAAGTAAGATACAGGTTATACAAGTCAGGGAAGCATTGGGTTAAAGCAAGTATTAAAGATTTAGAGTTATTAAGATTGATGGGGCCTTCATTTGTAAGTCATAAAATGGATAAGACGTTAGAAACGTCAAATGAAGTAAAAGAGAAGTCTAATCATACTTTATTAAAAGCTTCAGCCTTAATAGGCGGGGCTGCTGGGATTAATTTGTTAAATGATCAGCAGGCATTTGCCGCATCAGATGCACCGGTAACTTCAGAATTAACAGCATATAGTGAGACGATTGCAAACCAGAACTCAACGATACTTTCTAATTCAGCAGAATCAGTTGCATCTGAATCTGATTCAGATACAACATCTGTCACAGAAAGTGATACGCAGTCGGAATCAACGTCTACTAAAGAAAGCACAACGGATGAAAACAGTTCATCGGTTTCTTTGTCAACGGAACAATCAGAGTCAGCACGTTTATCATTGAGCATTGAAAAGTCTGAATCACTCAGTGTATCAGAATCGCAATCAACAAGTGAATCATTATTAAAGAGCACTTCAAATGAAAGTTCAAGTACGTCACCAGAAGAAAAATCATCTGTTAGTGATACATTAAATCAAAGTGAAACAACTTCAGATACTGCGAAACTTGCGACTTCTGACAGTATAACGGATAGCAACTCTGATTTAAGTTCAACGGAACAATCGACGAGTATTAGAGCGTCTCAAAGTGACACATTCCTTACAAGTGATTCTAATGTATTGACGAGTGAATCTGGAGCGGCATCTTCATCTGAACAAGCTTCAACAACAGATAGTACATCAACAAGTACTTCAATGACAACACGTTCTTCTGCATTAAAATCAATTATGGTAGATTTGTCGACTGTTCAGAACTTAACAGCTGTTACTTCTGGAACGACAACAACATATACTGGATCAGGTACAGATATTAACAATGGCAATATTCCAATCTATTATAAATTAGTCGTAACGAACATGGGAACATATGAACAATTTACATATTCTATTTCATATGATAATCCAGCGACAACAACTGTAGAAAAACCGACTATTAGCCAAACGATTGCCAATTCACCTGAAACAGGTGGGACGATGATTACTTTGGGATCGGGATATGGTGCAATAACAGGTGTTCAAACTTACTTCACAGATTCAAGTGGAAATAAGCTGACGAGCCCTGTGCAGGCGAATATGTCTGTTTATAACCAAGGTGGTGGAAAATATACTTGGTCGAAGCGCTTAATGTCAGGAACACAAACAGCTGCAGGTTATTCATTGGTTACAACATGGACAGCACCAATTACTTCTACGACAGGTAATTTATCTTATACTTTTACACCATATGTCACACAAGATAATACTGCGACAGGAAGAATTAATTATTTCAATGATACGATTACTGGCGTTGATTCGGTACAATCAACATCAATGAGTACATCCACTTCAACATCAGTAGCAAATTCACAACAGACAAGTACATCTCTTGCAAATTCAACATCAGCATCACAGAGTACGTCTACTGTAAATTCACAGCAAACGAGTACGTCAGTAGCGAATTCACAGTCAGTTTCAACATCAATAGCGAATTCACAATCAGTATCAACTGCAAATTCGCAGTCGGTAAGTACATCTGTTGTGAATTCACAATCCGTATCGACAGCGAACTCGCAGTCGGCAAGTACATCAGCAGTTAATTCACAATCGACTTCAACATCAGTAGCGAATTCACAGTCTGCCTCAACATCAGTAGCGAACTCACAGTCATTAAGTACGTCAATTAGAAATTCACAGTCATTAAGTACTTCTATAGCAAATTCACAATCAGTAAGTAATTCATTAGCTACTTCACAATCTACATCAACATCAGTAGCGAATTCACAATCAGTAAGTACATCTCTTGTGAATTCACAGCAGGCAAGTACATCATTGAGTAATGCTGAATCAGTGTCGAATTCGACAAGTCTTTCGACGTCGGCATCGACGAGTGTTGCAAATAGTGCATCAGTTTCAACTTCTACATCAGTTAGCGGATCGACTTCACAGTCGGCAAGTACATCTTTATCGAAAGCTAATTCTGAAAGTGTATCTAATTCAGTGTCACAATCTACAAGTCTTTCGGCTGCTGATTCGCAGTCAATAGCGAATTCACAATCAGTAAGTACATCAAATTCTGTAGTAGATAGTGCCTCAGTGTCTACGTCAGTACGCAACTCAACATCGGCATCACAAAGTACATCGACTTCTATTGCCAATAGTAATAGTGTGTCATCAAGTATTACAGCAAGTACATCGGATTCAGTAAGCACATCAGAATCAGTATCAAATAGTGAATCGCAATCAACAAACGATTCAGTAAGTACATCAGAATCCGTATCAAATAGTGAATCACAATCAACAAGTGACTCAGTAAGTACATCAGAGTCAGTATCAAATAGTGAATCACTTTCAACAAGTGACTCATTGAGTACGTCAGAGTCAGACTCAGCCAGTGCCTCATTATCAACAAGTGATTCAGTGAGCATATCAGAGTCAGACTCAATCAGTGAATCATTATCAGCGAGTGACTCATTGAGTACGTCAGAGTCTGTATCAATCAGTGAATCATTATCAACAAGTGACTCAGTTAGCACGTCAGAATCATTATCAACAAGTGCATCACTTTCAACAAGTGACTCTGTTAGCACATCAGAATCAGTATCAACAAGTGCATCACTTTCAACAAGTGATTCAGTGAGCACATCAGAGTCAGTGTCAACAAGTGAATCACAATCAACAAGTGATTCAGTGAGTACATCAGATTCAATATCTACAAGTACGTCACTATCTACGAGTGATTCAGTGAGCACGTCAGCGTCAGACTCAACAAGTGTGTCACTATCAATAAGCAATTCAGCAAGCACATCAGAATCACTTTCAAATAGCACTTCAAATTCAGCAAGCACTTCAACATCAATCGTTGCAAGTGAATCTGTTAGCACATCATTAAGTCAATCAGCATCAGAATCAGTATCATTAAGTGATTCGATGAGTACATCATTTAGCGATTCAGTATCATTAAGTGAATCGACACGTGGTTCAAATAGTGTGACAGCAAGTGAGTCTGAATCATTAAGTGTATCTACATCAGTGAGTACGTCACTTAGTGCATCAGATAGTGAAATTGTCAGTCAATCATTATCGACTTCTGAATCAGCAAGTACAGAAACATCTATTTCCATTAGTACTTCACAATCAACGCGTGCGTCAGATAGCGTATCAACAAGTGTTTCGATTAGCACTTCAAGTTCTACGAGCTTATCAGAGAGTACATCAGCAAGTGCACAAACGAGTACTTCGATTTCAATCAGTGACTCAGTTAGTACGTCAGAATCAGTATCGAATAGTGAATCACAGTCTACAAGTGTATCAGTGAGTGATTCAACAAGTGTATCAGGTAGTGAATCTACTTCTAGTAGTGCTTCTGTCAGTGACTCAGCAAGTGACTCAGTAAGTGAGTCAACGTCAACAAGCGTATCTGTTAGTGACAGTGAAAGTGCGTCAAACAGTCTGTCAACATCAACAAGTGTGTCTGTAAGTGACTCAGAAAGTGTATCAGGTAGTGAATCTACATCTATCAGTGTATCAACAAGTGACTCAGAAAGTGTATCAAACAGTGAGTCTACGTCAATTAGCATGTCATCCAGCGATTCAGCAAGTGTGTCTGTCAGTGATTCGACTTCAATCAGTACATCAGTGAGTGATTCAGCGAGCATGTCATTAAGTGAGTCAACATCAACGAGTGTGTCTGTCAGTGATAGTGAGAGCGTATCAAATAGTACGTCGACATCAACGAGTGTATCAGTAAGTGACAGTGAGAGCGTATCAAATAGTGAGTCAACATCAACGAGTGTATCGGTAAGTGACAGTGAGAGCGTATCAAATAGCGAGTCAACATCAACAAGTGTCTCAGTCAGTGACTCAACAAGTGTCTCAGTGAGTGACTCGACTTCAATCAGTACATCCGTGAGTGATTCGACTTCGATATCTGAAAGTACATCTGTTTCAGGTAGTATTTCAGTGAGCACGTCAGTAAGCTTATCGGCATCGTCAAGTGATTCAGAAAGTATTTCTATTAGTACATCGTTATCAGATTCAGTCAGCACATCAGAATCAATTAGCCAATCAGATAGTATTTCACTCAGTACATCAGTGAGCAATTCAGCATCGTCAAGTGATTCAGAAAGTATTTCAGATTCGACATCTGTATCGACGAGTCTATCTGACAGTATTTCTGGAAGTGAATCATTAAGCACGTCGATTTCAACAAGTAGTTCAACATCATTATCAACGAGTGTATCAGGTAGTGAATCCGTTTCAATCAGTGAATCTGTGAGTGTATCAACAAGTGTTTCTGAAAGTACATCATTAAGTGATTCTCAATCATTAAGTGATTCAGCGAGTACATTTGTAAGTCAATCGACATCGACATCACTATCTACAAGCACTTCTATTAGTACATCATTAAGCGATTCAATTTCAGGTAGCCAGTCTGTAAGTTATAGTGAGAGTCAATCATTAAGTGGATCTCAATCGAATTCTGAATCGGTTAGTATAAGTGAGAGCTTATCAGTGAGCGACTCTATTAGTGGTTCACAATCAGTGAGTAACTCAGTAAGCACATCGACAAGTGTGTCATTAAGTGATTCTCAATCATTAAGTGATTCAACAAGTGAATCAACAAGCACTTCACTGAGTGATTCACAATCGATAAGCATTTCGACAAGTGGATCAGAAAGTGTATCTATCAGTGAGTCATTATCAAATAGTTACTCAGATAGCACATCTGAAAGTACATCTGTTAGTGTCTCTGTTTCAGGCAGTGTTTCGACATCATTAAGTGAAGCAGAAAGTGCATCAATCAGTATGTCTACGAGTGATTCATTAAGTACATCGAATTCAATTTCAGACAGTATTTCATTAAGTACATCTGTAAGTGAATCCGGATCAACAAGCATTTCATTAAGTGGATCAAATAGTACATCTCAAAGTGTGTCAATCAGCAACTCTGGATCTCAAAGTGAATCATTAAGTGCATCAGAAAGTACTTCTATAAGTGACTCAACATCTATGAGTATTTCAGGTAGTATATCTGAATCGACAAGTAATAGTGAAAGTACATCAACTTCAAATAGTGAATCTACATCACTTAGCACGTCTATTAGTGAATCGACGTCTGTAAGTGAATCATTAAGTAATGTAGAATCGTTAAGTGTTTCAGAAAGCATATCAATTTCAGAAAGTAACTCACTAGCACAAAGTGAATCAAATAGTGAATCAACATCACTTAGTGCATCAGTTAGTGACTCAACGAGTGTTTCAAATAGTGATTCAGTTTCATTAAGTGAATCACTTAGTATGAGTGAAAGTGTTTCAAATAGTACTTCGACTTCAGAAAGTGCTGAAGCAAGTACATCAATTTCAGAAAGTAACTCATTAAGCACATCAACAAGTCTTTCAGATAGTGCATCATTAAGTATTTCGTATAGTGATTCAACGTCAATAAGTGAATCATCAAGTATTTCGTTATCTACAAGTTATTCAGATAGTACGTCAACAAGTCTTTCAGATAGTATTTCTACTTCAGAGATGAATTCACTGAGCGGATCAACGAGCATTAATGAAAGTGACTCTATTGCGAACAGTCAGTCTTTAAGTACATCTACTGTTAATTCGGTGAGCACTTCTGTAGCTATCAGTGAATCATTAAGTGACTCAACAAGCTTATCGAAAGAAGTATCAACTTCGATAAGTCAATCAATAAGTGAGTCAACAAGTTTATCAACAGTAGTATCAGATTCAATAAGCACATCATTAAATAATTCAACGAGCTTATCTACATCATTATCAGACGAAACAAGCACATCATTAAATAATTCAACAAGCTTATCGACATCATTATCAGATGCAACAAGTACTTCACTTGCTAATTCTGAAAGTGACTCAGCAAGCGAATCAACAGTGATTAGTGACTCGATTAGTACATCAGTAAGTAATTCTTTAGTTGTATCTGAATCACTAAGTGAGTCAACAAGTTTATCAACAGTAGCATCAGATTCAATAAGCACATCTTTAAGTAACTCGACGCGCCTATCGACAGAAGTATCAACTTCGATAAGTCAATCATTAAGTGAGTCAACAAGCCTATCGACAATAGCATCAGACTCAATCAGTACATCATTAAGTGACTCAATAAGTTTATCGACAGTAGTATCAGATTCAACAAGTACATCACTAAGTAATTCAATAAGTGGCTCAATCAGTACATCTATACAAGAATCGGTATCTATGAGCACATCTAAAAATATTTCTGAAAGTTATTCAACAAGCATGTCGACAAGTCAATCGACATCGATTAGCCAGTCAACATTAATTTCAGAAAGTAGTTCAACAAGTGTATCAGATTCAATTAGCGAATCTTTAAGTGTATCAGACAGTACATCGTTAAGTCAGTCAATCTCAGCAAGCACATCACTGTCAGCATCAGACAGTACGTCATTAAGTCAGTCAATTTTAGCAAGCACATCACTGTCAGCGTCAGACAGTACATCGTTAAGTCAGTCAATCTCAGCAAGTTCATCACTATCAGCGTCAGATAGTACATCAATCAGTCAGTCGAACTCAGCAAGCGCATCACTGTCGGCGTCAGATAGTACATCAATGAGTAATTCAGTTGTTGCAAGTACGTCACTCTCAGAATCAGAAAGTGCTTCAGAGCGCACTTCTGTTTCAATTAGTACATCACTGAGCGATTCAAACAGTACATCAATTAGCGAATCTGATTCATTAAGTACATCACTGAGTCAGTCAGTAAGTTTATCGTCAATCGAATCAGCGTCAATTAGTACATCACTGAGTCAATCAATGCGTACATCAATAAGTGAGTCACAATCTGTAAGTACATCATTTAGTACATCATCAAGTATGTCTGTAAGCGACTCTACATCACAAAGTGAATCAGCAAGTACACAATTAAGTGACTCAGTAAGCACTTCTGAAAGTACATCAACAAGTAGTTCAGTTTCGACAAGTTTATCGTTAAGTGACTCTGTTAGCACTTCTGCTAGCACTTCATTAAGTGACTCAGTTAGTCTATCAAATTCATTAAGTACTTCAATAAGTGATTCAATGCGTATATCTGAAAGTGATTCAAGCTCAAACAGTGAATCACTAAGTACATCATTAAGTGGATCTCAAAGTGTATCAGGTTCAATCAGTGTACAATTAAGTGCATCTCAATCAACAAGTGTGTCGTTAAGCGACTCAACAAGTGTATCGCTTAGTGGTTCTTTAAGCATATCAACGTCAACATCAGATTCAATCAGTGAATCACTAAGTACATCATTAAGCGGTTCTCAATCAACAAGTACATTAGTTAGTGCATCATTAAGTACATCACAAAGTGATTCGGTATCATTAAGCACGTCGTTAAGTGCTTCAAATAGTACATCACTAAGTGAATCAACATCAGTAAGTGGATCACAAAGTGAGTCAGCGAGCAACTCAACAAGTGCATCTCAATCAATCAGCACGTCGTTAAGTGCTTCAAATAGTGCGTCACTAAGTGACTCAACATCAGTGAGTGAATCACAAAGTGAGTCCGCAAGCAATTCAATAAGTGTATCTCAATCAACAAGCACGTCGTTAAGTGCTTCAAATAGTACGTCACTAAGTGACTCAATATCAGTGAGTGAATCACAAAGTGAATCAGTAAGTAATTCAACAAGTGTGTCTCAATCACAAAGTACATCGTTAAGTGTTTCAAATAGTACATCACTAAGTGAATCTACTTCAACAAGCACATCACTAAGTGGCTCAGCAAGTAGCTCATTAAGTGATTCAGGCAGTGAATCAGTATCAGTAAGTACTTCATTAAGTGCTTCAATGAGTACATCTGTGAGCAATTCAACGTCTGAAAGTATTAGTACGAGTACATCGTTAAGTGGCTCAGTATCGTCAAGCTTATCGTTAGTAACATCGACAAGTACGTCACTAAGCACATCACTTAGTGATTCAATAAGTGATTCATTAAGTGATTCAGGCAGTGATTCAGGCAGTGAATCCATGTCAACAAGCACATCACTAAATAATAGTGCAAGTGCATCAATAAGTGATTCAGCATCATTAAGTGCAAGCACAAGCACATCACAAAGTGGATCATTATCAACAAGCTTATCGTTAGTAACATCGACAAGCACATCGTTAAGTGAATCATTATCAGCAAGCACATCGTTGAGTACTTCAATCAGTGAATCGATGAGTAGTTCTCATTCGATGAGTAACTCTATGATTCAAGAGGAATTACCGACTGAAGGTACGCTTCCGATTTTAATAATTGATGATGAAGTTGATGGTACAATACCGACAGGAGATATTCCTAATACGCCAACAGAGGATGTTATACCTACTAATACAGGTGAGCATGTAGGAGATGATACTTCATCTTCTACTGAACATGGTAAAGATAATACGAGTGGCAATAAGACAGAGCATCAAGATGTATTACCAGATACAGGTGAGAAGCAATCGCTAATCCCTGCAGCTGTAGCATTCTTAACGGGTATTGGATTATTAAAAAGAAAAAAAGATAAAGCCCAGGAAGATAATCAATAACTAAATGGCATCAAGTACATAGCACAAGCACATTAGTGTTTGTGCTATGATGCTATTATCAAATGATAAATGGGGTATTTTGTGGAACAATCAAACAAAAAGAAATTCTTTATTAATCATATTAATTTATATAGAAACACTTTATTCACATGCATTATTTTATTTATTTACATAGTTGGAAGTAACATTCCTTTAATTCCGATGGATTCTTTGAATAAAGCTGATCATTTTTACCAAATTGCTGCGGCCAATATGGGTGGGGATGTCACGTTTATCAATTTATTCTCTTTAGGACTTGGACCATGGCTCACTGCAATGTTATTTATCAGTTTGTATTATTATAAGCAATCAAATAGTAGTATTAAGCGTACAAAACGTGAACGTCAGCGTATTGAAAAAGTTTTAATGCTTATCATTAGTATCTTTCAGGCATTCATGATTGCGTTTACTTTATTACCACATGATGATCGTGCCATTGGAAAGATTGTACTTATTATGCTGGTATTAGTAGCTGGTAGTTTTATGCTTGTTTGGCTCGCAGACCAAAATGCTTTATATGGTCTAGCAGGACCAATGCCAATAGTTGCGATTAGTGTCGTAAAATCAATATTTAGACAAGGATTAATTAAAGCGCATTTTGGAACGTTTGTGATTACTATTATTGCATTGATAACATTGGTGATTGTTATTTCAATTATTTTTATGGAATTGTCAGTTTTAAGATTACCTTATATTGATATGCTTAGTGTTACAAAACACTATGTAACGCCAGAGGTCACATGGAAATTAAATCCATCCAGTAGCTTATCCATTATGCTGAGTGTATCGTTATTTTTATTGCTCAAGCATGTTTATGATTTTGTTGTTCATTTCCTTCATATCGGTATTTTATCTCGATTTGATTTATTTACATTTGCGCATATATATGGCATCGTCACTTTTATGCTACTTTTATTCTGGTTAAGCTATAATTTGAGTATGTTAATGCTTAATCCAGAACGTAAGGCTAATGAGTTTAAGCGAAATGGTAATTATTTCGCACATATTGAACCTGGCAAACAGACAGCGCAATTTTTGAAGAAGAAAGCGCGTCATGTTTCTTTTATCGGCGCAATTTTTGTAGTGTTATGTATCGGTATACCATTAATTTTAACGTTATTATTACCTGATTTGTATAAAGAGATTTATTTAGCAATTCAAGTAATTATTTTAATTTTTATTGGATTCAATATTAAAGAAACAATAAATACGTATTTATATTTTGATCAATACAAAGTCTTTTTAAAGAAGTATTGGTAAGGAGTCGTTATGAAGTATTTTATTCCCGCATGGTATAGTGAACAAAAGTGGTGGCGTGATTTTACTGTGCCTCATTTTGACAAAAGACAGGTATCTGATTTTGACGATATGATGAGTTTAATGCATATTTTTGAGACGAATAACGAAGATTTTCAGACAATCATATTAAATTATCAACCGGATTTACGTTGTTTTCTTCATCGTCATCATCTCCTTGAAATAAATTATTGGTCAGTATTCGACGAAATACAAGGATTTACAGGTGCTGTTCCACGTGCATTGAGCTTTAAACATTTAAGTTTTGGCCAAGGTACAGAATTTGTTTATACCCCTCAAGGTGTCATTGGGTACACGGATACAGGATTTTACAAAATGTATTACAATCAGGAGGGTTATTTGATCTGGGTAGAAGATTATCAATCAGATATCTTAATAAAGCGTTATGTATTTGATGACAGAGGCTATTTATCTTCTATTCGAATTTATAATGACCGAGTGTTAAAAGAAGTAAGATATATGAGTGTACGTGGTGATGTAATAATGACGGAACATTTATCAGATGGTTCTGTTGTTATTGCGGATAACTATCAGCATCAGTTTTTAAAATCGGTTTATTATGATATGGCTGAATTAATTAAAGAGCGATTCACTGCATATACTGCACAACTTCAAGGACATTTTTTTGTTGCAAGCCATAAGCATCATGTATTTATTCAAGATATCATAGCAACTAATCATTTAATTTATTCATTTTTTACCGGCCGAAATAAAGAAAACGAAATAGTTACGAGCCAATTTAAACGTGTAGAGAAACTATTGGTTGATACTTCTTTTACCTATACACATTTAAAAAATTATTTTGCCCAAAATAATCATCAAATTGATATTTTAAAGATTACGCCGTTTGATACGACGATTTCACCTAATAAGAGTAGTGAAATGTATTTTAACTATATCGGGGTTATTGTTGACGAATTATCAGATACGCAATTGATTGAATTAATGCATACACTTTACGGTTATTTGAAGACACATCATCAAATAAAAATAATGTTAATTTCAAGGAAGCATTATTTTGCGCAAAGCATTGTAAGAGAAAAAATGGCTGAAATTAATCAGCATTTTATTGAACAGGAGAAAAATTTTGAAGATTTGCTGCAGGAGAAAATTGATGAAAAAGCAATGATTAAATTAATTGAAGTACCGTTTGAACAAGATTTATTAAAGGTTATTCGTTCGCTTCGTGTAATAGTAGATATGAGTCAGCAACCGGATCTATATTTACAAATTGCAAGTATCAGTGCGGGTATTCCTCAAATTAATAGAGTCCCTACAGATTACATGAAGCAGGAAGTGAACGGATTATTGATTGACAGTATTTCAGAATTATCAGATGCACTTGATTTTTACATACTGTCGTTAAAGCATTGGAATCATGCCTATACTTATTCATTAGAGCTTGCAAATCAATACAGTTCAAAGCAAATTGTCAAGCGTATTAATACGTTTATAGGGGGGCATTCTAATGAAAGGGAAGTTTAGTGTGCTTCAAATAGGAACACACAATGATAATGAATCATTTCAATATGATCCAAGAATTAAATGGTATTTTATACATGAATCGATGCTGATTCATGATATTACTGAACAGCTGAATTTATATTTAAAGGAAATCAAGGCATTTGACCTTGTGATTGTTGAAACGCATATGTCAACAGGCTTAGAACAATTATTAATCAAAGTAATGTCACCATATAATACCATTGTTGATCAACAATTTTTCCATCCTTGTTATGAAGAAATGCCCTATCAACAATTTATCGTTAAAAAATTCACGTATCAGTCTGCGACGGAACGATTAGATAAATTAAAAACAATTACTTTTAGTGGGCAATACGGTGATAAATTGATCCCTGCGCGTGCAGTTGTAAATCCGTTATATGAGGGGACAATTCGTTATATTGGCAATAAATATCTTGTACTGGAAGATCTATCGAAAGAAGCATTTGAACAAATTTTGACGTGGAAATTTAATGTATATTATGAAAAACAAAAATTAATAACGCTTTGGCTTGAATTTATTAAGTATGGTGATATCGAGCTTATGTTTAAATTTAGAGTTTTAGATCGTCATACACATGAAATTCTTGAGACGTTCGAAGTATCTGGCGATGCAATTAACAAACCCATTGAAATTGCCAGAAGAGACAATGATGCGAATGTGACGGTTTCATTATTTGCAAAGGGCAGAGGTACATTACATATTGGTGCATTACATCGTAGGTGGTCCCGTCATGAATTTGGTGAATTTATTATGGGGGGCAAGCGCTATAGCGATCATCTGCGTGATGAATTTATTTATTACTTTGACCCAGGAGACATGAAACCGCCGCTCAATGTATATTTTAGTGGATATCGTTCAGCTGAAGGATTTGAAGGATATTTTATGATGAAGAAGATGGGCGCCCCATTTATTCTTATTGGGGATCCACGGATCGAAGGTGGTGCATTTTATTTAGGCAGTGACGAATATGAACAAGCGATAGCCGATTGTATAACGAATGCACTTAAACAATTAGGATTTGCTTTCGATGAATTAATCTTATCTGGATTATCCATGGGTTCTTTTGGTGCATTGTATTATGGTGCTAAATTACTACCACAAGCAGTGATTGTTGGTAAGCCTTTAGTTAATATTGGCACAGTTGCAGAGAATATTCGTTTATTACGACCAGAAGAATTTGGTACATCGCTTGATGTTTTGTTAACGAATACAGGTCAAGTGAATCGTGATGCAGTGATGCAGCTGAATCATAAATTCTGGAATATATTTGAACAAGTTGATATCTCCAATATTACATTTGGCGTGTCTTACATGCAGGATGATGATTATGATTTATATGCGTATGATCATTTACTTGAAGTATTAAGTAAACGTCATGCCAAAGTTATGGGAAGAGGCATACCAGGTCGACATAATGACGATTCGCTTACAATTGCGAACTGGTTTCTTAACTTTTACGCCATGATACTGCGTGAAAAATTTGGGAGAGATGCATAATGGAAGATAAGCAAGTAGAAATTTATTTCGAAGGGGTAAACGATTCAACGTATATGTATGGTGCGCGTGTGTCATTTGATGGGCGTACGCTGATATATAATAACGCACTAATTCCGGCAGGCACAGTCATACATCGTTTTCAGATGATATCAGATTATGATAAAGAACGTATAACGCCTAATCTACCAATGTTAAAAAGAGGCGTTGATTATGCCATACACTTTGATTATGATGTTGATCCTATTGAATCGGTATATTTTAAGTTAAATTTTTATAAAAGAGATGGTAGCTTACTTAATGCGATTAATATCATGCAACCTTCTTACTCATTTACGTTTCCAGAGGCAGCACATACATACACAATTGAAGTGATGAGTGCGTCTTTAAATGAACTCACCTTTCGTAAAATGACCATTAAAGGAGCGCATCAATTACAAACCCAGCATATCTCACCGTGTATAAACCCTGTTGAGCGACCATTGGATATTTATATATTACAGGAAGAAACACATATTAATTATCAAGTGCACTATGAAGATGTTTCCCATCTTGAAAATGTATATATCATCAGGTATTTAAAAGAGCCAAGTAGAATCAATAAAAAGATAAAGGATACAAATAGAAAATCAGTTGTTATAAGTTATGCACCTTCCACACACGCTCTAGCGCGTCGTATCAATTGTGATGTACATATAGAATTGAATGATGATGCGCATGATGTGATAATTGATGCAGTTAGGAATCATGTCTATTTATTAAGTAACGTAACGATGCCACAGATAATTAAAGAGGTGTCTTATGAATAAAATTGACCAGACAATTAATGCTTACAGATTAAAGCAAGTTAAAAAGATACTCATTCGTATCAATCATTTGCAAGATAAGTATCGTCAGATGACAGACGAGCGATTACAAAATCAAACGAGTGTACTAAAAGAAAGACTGCACAATGAAACTTTATCAGATATATTACCAGATGCGTATGCTGTAATTCGTGAAGCAAGTCGTCGTGTATTGGGTATGTTTCCTAAAGATGTTCAAGTTATGGGCGCTATAGTTATGCATGAAGGAAATATTGCTGAGATGCAGACAGGTGAAGGAAAGACTTTAACAGCAACGATGCCACTCTATTTAAATGCATTAAATGGTAATAAGGCATACTTAATTACAACAAATGATTATCTAGCACGTCGTGACTATGAAGAAATGAAACCCTTATATGAATGGCTTGGTTTAACTGCATCTCTCGCATTTGTAGATATTCCTGGTTATGAATATATGAAAGATGAGAAGAAAGCATTATACAATGCAGATATCATCTATACGACAAATGGTCGACTTGGATTTGACTATTTAATCGATAATTTAGCAGATAGTATACGTGCCAAATATATGCCGGAACTTAGTTTTTGTATTATAGATGAGATTGATTCAATTATTCTGGATGCAGCACAAACACCGCTTGTAATATCGGGGGCTCCACGTGTACAATCCAATTTATTTGGTATTGTGAAAGCATTTATCGATACGCTGGAAGAAAACAAACATTTTCATGTTAATCGAAAGGAGTCTTTAATCTGGCTCACTGAAGAAGGTGCACGTCGAGCGGAAAAATTCTTTAATGTAGATGAATTATATAACCCAAGTTATAAGACTTTAGTTCGTAATATTAATCTTGTACTTCGTGCGGAATATTTATTTGATGAATATATTGATTATTATGTCAATGAAGGAGAAGTTGTGCTCATTGATCGCATTACAGGGCGCTTGCTAACCGGGACTAAGTTACAATCAGGATTACATCAGGCGCTGGAAGCTAAAGAAGGGTTAGAGCTATCACGTGATATGAGTGTAATGGCGACAATCACGTTTCAGAATTTATTTAAAGCGTTTAAACAATTTTCAGGTATGACAGCCACAGGAAAACCTGGTGAAAAAGAGTTCTTTGAACTTTATGGTAAAGTCGTTGTGCAAATTCCAACAGATAAACCTGTTATTCGTAAAGATTTAAAGGATAAAGTCTACGTACATAAAGCAGATAAATTTAAAGCAATTATTGCGCATGTCACAGAACTTCATGCACAAAAGCGACCGGTTTTATTGATTACGCGTACTGCTGAGGATGCTGAGTATTTTTCGGATTGCTTATTTCAACTTAAAATCCCTAACAATTTACTGATTGCACAAAATGTAGCTAAAGAAGCCATGATGATTGCTGAAGCAGGTCATTTGTCTGCTGTTACAGTCGCAACAAGTATGGCGGGTCGAGGTACGGATATTCGGCTCGATAAAGCGTGTTATGATATAGGAGGTCTTGCAGTAATTATTTGTGAGCATATGGAAAATAGCCGTATCGATAAACAGTTAAGAGGGCGCGCCGGCAGACAGGGTGATCCTGGAAGTTCACAAATCTATATTTCTTTAGAAGATTATATCGTTAAACGCTGGAGCGAAGATAAGCTGTTAAAACATCATGAAGCTGGCCGAATTCATCAGTCGATGTTAGATGATAGTCGACTATTGCATCGTAAAATTCATGAAATTGTTACAAAGGCACAAACGATATCTGAAGAATTTGGTATTGTTGCCAGACAACTATCCAATGAATTTGAAAAAAGTATAAGTATTCAACGTGAAATTATATATAAAGAGCGTAATCAAGTCTTACAATTGACGCCAACCAATGACTTTAATATCAATCAATTAGCACATGATGTATTTAAAAAATATGTTGGTGCAAACCAATTGTCATCGCGAGAATTGCTAAACTATATTTATAAGAATGTGAGTTTTCAGTTCAACCATCAATTACCTGAAGGTGTTCTGGATAATAAACTGAAGACCGTAGAATTTCTTATGCAGTTGTTTCATCAACAAATTGAAGGAAATAAAAAAATTGTCGATGATGACACAATGTATTATGAATTTTTGCAAAAAGCAATGTTAAAAGCGATTGATTTGTCATGGATTAAACAAGTCGATAATTTACAGCAAATCAAAGCCAATATAGGCAATAAACAAAATGGTGAACGAAATATTATCTTTGAATATCACCGAATGGCATTAAAGTCGTTTGAAGAAATGACGGAACATATAAAAGAACAAATGGTGCGAAATTTATGTATGAGTATTGTCACGTTCGATAAAAAAGGAAATATGCTGGTGCATTTTCCGTAAAGGAGTCTAACGATGTTATATAATATTAACTTTGGAATTGGATGGGCGAGTAGTGGTGTTGAATATGCACAGAGCTACCGAGCACGAATGATTCGTGATTTGAATATTGAACAGAAGTATGTGTTCTTAGACTTTATATCAGCAGAAAACATTCAGACTTTAACCCATAATTTAAATTATGAGGATCATGAAATTATCTGGCTGTATCAGTATTTTACTGATATTCCGATTGCGCCAACAAGCTATACATTACAAGATGTATTAAATAGTATTGCTTCACCGATTGATAAAGAAGAGCGTTCCGGCAAAATCGTTCGTTATTTTTACGGTAATCAATTTGCAACATGTTATTTAAAGAACGAAGAAGCATCTTATGTAGACCGTGTAGAGTTTGTAGTGGATGGCTTACTCGTTAGAAAGGACTATTTTTCATATACTCGATTATATTCAGAATACTTTGTACCTGTAAATCAGACAGCTACAATTTATATGCGCCAATTCTATAATGAAGATGGTTCTATAGCCTATAACGAATATATACGAAACAATACATCTGTCTTCAAAATCCATGGACAGACATTATTTGGCAAAACAGCATTCGTTGACTATTTTATGCAATGTTTGCAGCTATCTGAAGATGATACGGTGATTATCGATCGTGCCACAGATTTAGGTGAAGCATTATTTAGACATGTGGGTAATGCACGTCTAGGTGTGGTAATTCACGCAGAGCATTTCAGTGAAAATGCCACAGATGATGAATTTATATTATGGAATAATCATTATGAGTATCAATTTAATCATCACGATAAGATTGATTTCTTTATCACAGCTACAAAGCGTCAGGCAGATATTTTGAGCGCACAATTTCAGAAATATTATCAAGCATCACCCCGTATTGAAGTGATACCCGTAGGAAGCCTTGATGAACTTAAAACAGGCGAAAGAAAGCCATTCTCGATTATGACGGCTTCACGGTTAGCGAGTGAGAAGAATATTGACTGGCTTATCGAAGCAGTAGCACAATGTAAATCAACGCTACCTGAAATTACATTTGATATTTATGGTGAAGGTGGAGAACGTCAAAAATTACAAGAATTAATTCAATCTTTAGGGGCACAAGATTACATTCATTTAAAAGGACATCATCATCTTGACGATTGCTATTGTAAGTATGCATTATTCCTTACAGGATCAACGAGTGAAGGTTTTGGATTAACATTGATGGAAGCGGTAGGTTCGGGTCTTGGTATGATTGGTCTTGATGTTAATTATGGTAATCCAACATTTATTACCCATGAAGGCAATGGTTATTTAATACCGTATAAACAACATGCCGCTGAAATAAGTAAAGTGATCGATTTGTATGTGCATTATATTCATGCATTTTTCAAGCATCAGAAAGATTTTTCAGCTGCGTCATATACTATTGCTGAACAATTTAAGACATCAGTCATCAAGGAAAAATGGCGTCATTTATTGATTGGGGAGGTTTAGGAATGATTAATTTATTTCAACAGTTCGATGAAGATAGTATCGCGATTTATCAATCTCAAAAGCGTGCACAATTAAATATTCCTACCATTGTGATTCATGATGATGGGTTTTTACCTGAAGATATAATGACGCCATATCGATTTTTTGCAAATAATAACCCTAAACCGATTCGCGGAAGATATTTTAATGCACTTGAAGTTCCGGAGTATTATGAAATAAGTGGGGATAATCAACAGGCTCGTGTTAGTCATTTATCGGATACGGTTGCGCGTATTTATTACAGATTAAATTTTAAACGTCGAATTATTGAACGTGTCGAATGGTTAGATAAAGCGCAGCAAGTCGTTTTAACAGAACATTATAATCAATATGGTGATAAATTTAAAGAAATCAATTTTAATGAATCTGGTGAGGTTATCTTTGAACGCTATTTTAATGACCGTAATCAAGAAGTCATTTATATCAATCATAAGACACAATCTATCACACTGCAATACAACGGCCAGGTCCGTTCTTTTGCTTCAATGGCGTCATTTCTAAGCACTTACTTTTTACTGGCAGATATAGATACGACAAGCTTTGTTATCAATCGATTATCATTACCACTATTTACAGTATTAAAGCAAGGCAAAGGTAAAGATATTTTATTTTGGCAGGAAAGTGGAGATGCCGTCCCAGACAATATGCGACATATTCTTGAAGATGTGACGCATCGCCAATTTAAGATTATCGTCCCACATCGAAGAGCGTATGAACAACTCATAAAATTATTACCAGATTATACGCAAAAGATAAAATTAAGTGGCTATTTATATCAATATATGCGCAAGTGGGTGAATACGAAAGAGGTTGTTACATTAACTAATTCTGATCATATTGATTATCTTGATGAAATTGTTTCTGCATGCCCTGACTATACGTTCCACATCATGGCAGTAACAGAGATGTCAAGTAAGCTAAAAGCTTATATGAAGTATAAAAATGTAAAATTATATCCCAATGCATCATTGAGTCAAATGCGCGATATTTATGCTAGAAGTAGCATCTATTTAGATATTAATAATGGGAATGAAATAATGAATGCAGTACGGTCAGCGTTTGATTATCAGCAGGTTATCCTTGGATTTAATGAAGTTGCACATAATGAAATATTTACCAACCCAACAATGTTATTTGATAAAAAAGATTATCTATTCTTAATAGAAAAATTACAAACTTTGCAGCAAGACGCAGTCATTGAAGCGGCTGTAACTAGACAAAGACAATGTGCAGGAGAGTCAAATGAAAATGATTTCCGAATGACTTTTTTGAGTGAGTTTGATTCATTTAATTAATGGAAAAAATATCATTATTTTTTCATTTTATACTATTTTATATAGTAGTAATGATTTATAATATAGAAGTATAAAATACGAAACTAAAGGAGCATCAATATGAAAATTAAAATTGCGATTGCAGCATCATTATTGTTATTACCTGTTTCAACGACAGCTTTTGCACAAACGACTTCAATCCAGACGATTAAGCAAGAAAGTTCAGCAACAAAATATAAAAAAGCGATGTCTAAAAAACAAAAACAAACGCCAATGACACAAAGTATGGTCAACCAATTTAATTCAGGTAAAACAATGAATATTGACTTATTTAATAAAGAATTTGTGAAATTAGTGAATAAAGAGCGTGTTGCAGCCCATGCAAAACCGATTGTATATAATCCTAAATTATTAAAAGGTGCCTCGATTCGTGCACAAGAACAGGCAAATACGAATAAAATTAGTCATATTCGCCCAAATGGTCAATTATTTAATACGGTTTATACAGGTAGCTTAAAACGTATTGTCAAAGCGGAAAATGTTGCTTATACGTACTATAATAACAATGCATATACTTTAGTTTCAGAAAAATATTTAGCTCAAAAATTATATACTTTATGGAAAAAGTCACCATCACACCACAAAAATATCATCAATCCTAAGTTTAAAGGTACAGCTGTGTCATTTAAATATGCCAAAGTAAATGGTAAATATACGTATGGTTATGCTGCACAAATCTTAAATAAGTAATTTTAAATTTGTACGATTGTTTTAAATAAAAACCAGTTGATACTCCAACCTAACGAGTATCAACTGGTTTTTATTATTGTTATTGATAAAATCTTTGTTTTTTATCATACAGATATAGGCAAATTTGATATCTTATATTACTTGCCGTTCTATTGCTCGTAAAGTATTAAAGAAATCCGATATTTCTTCATAGTGGTTACCTCGCTGTTCGTATTGATATTCAATAAATAAAATGGCTTGATATAACTTATTCGGTAATTCGACGGGGATACTAAGCGATGGTTTAATCTTTGATAAATTGATTTGTTTAATTTCTTCCTGATATCTATTATAAAATTCAACAGCTTCTTCAAGGCCATACGTCATAATTAAATATAAGCGTTCTTTTTTAGTAAACATATCATCAACTCCATACACACATGTTACCCCTTGTTTATTGATTACAGATAAATTTTAAGTAAATTATCTGTAAATAAAACCAAAGTCAATATATTTTTTGTTTTGTGCATAGCAATCGTTATTATAGGGTATATTGAATAAAAACACGTAATCAAAAGGGGATATGAATATGAAATGTAGCTGTAAAAAATCAATCGGTGCATTTGTCTTTGTAGCAGCAAGCGGTACATTATATTATTTCTTAACGAAAAATCAAAAAGATGATACGCAATCTTTAAGTCAAGAAGCATCTACACAAAAGAGTGTGAACGTAGAACTTGTAAAACCAGAACCAACCCCACCAGAATCCGTCGGTAAAGAATTTCATATGCCTCATTTTATGGTGAGAAATTTAGTAGTTACACCCAATGACAACGGCGTAGCATTTAGGCTCGATTATCGTATTGACCGTGTACTATATAATTATTTAATGCATAATACACCACATTATCGTTTCAGATTTACATTACCTGGCGAATTAAAGCCTTACTTTGAAGGAAATGGTACTGCAAAGATGTTAGGTGAATTAGTTTACGGTACAGGTGAAAAATCTGATTACAGTGTTACGTTTAACTTTAAGAAAAATGATGATATCGAGAGTAGTAAAATGCATGAAATTAGTGAAACGACTGGACCATATCATTTAGATATTGTTGATGAACAGTTAAAAGTATTAAACGAATATGACGATGTATATGCTGCTGCAAATTTAATAAGATTTTAAATGTTGAGTGTCGGACACCATGGTGATAAAGCTGTGGTGTTCTTTTATGGTGCGTAACAGAGGGGTGCGATAAAGAAAATATTCTGCAATCATTGCAATTATCAAAATAATGCCATAAACATTAAAAAAGCCACCCTGACGTCAGGGTGGCTTCATCTATTATAACGTTATTCTGTTGGGGCTTTACCTTCCTGGTAAATGTTGCGCCAGCCATCTTTTTTACTTAACATTTCTTTCGCAATCGCTTGCGCACCTTCTAATGAATGACTAGCTGCCCAGCCACATTGTACTTCATTACATGCCGGTACTTCTGTCGCCGCTAATACGTCATTTAATGTCTTCTCTAAAACGACTAATACATCTTCATAGTCATCATGGTTAATCAGTGATAGATAGAATCCTGTCTGGCAACCCATTGGAGATAAGTCTACAACTTTATCCGTATGGTTACGAATATTTTCTGCCATTAAGTGTTCTAATGAATGTAGTCCTGGCATTTCCATATGCTCTTTATTTGGTTGTTTGAATCGAATATCGTATTTATGAATCACGTCACCATGCACGCCTTCTTTTAGTCCTGCTAAACGGACAAATGGTGCATCTACGATTGTATGATCTAAGTTAAAGCTTTCTACGTTCATTTTTTGAGTCATGATTTGGCCTCCTCGTATAAATGATTAGTTAAGTAATTCAAAACCTGCTTTTAAATCTTCCAGTAAATCTTCGCTATCTTCAATACCCACTGAGATACGTACTAATCCGTCCGTGATGCCTAATTCTAAACGGCGTTCACGTGGAATAGATGCATGTGTCATTTGGCTTGGTACAGAGATTAAACTTTCAACTGCCCCTAATGATTCAGCTAATGTAAAGTATTTTAAAGATTTCACTAATCGTTCAGCATTTTCTTTTGATCCGACATCAAATGAAATCATTCCACCGTAACCTTTACTTTGAGATTCATGGATAGACTTACGTTCAGCATCAAGTAATGATGGATGGAATACTTTAGAAACTTTATCGTTATTTATTAAGTAATCAACAATTTGCAGTGTTGTTTTTTCTGTCTGTTCCATACGTAAAGCAAGTGTTTTAATACCACGTACGAGCAAGAAACTATCTTGTGGTCCAAGTACACCACCAACAGAATTCTGGATAAAGTGAATTTGCTCAGATAATTCTGGTGTACGAGATACTAGTAATCCAGCAACCACGTCACTATGGCCACCGATATATTTCGTTGCTGAATGTAATACGATATCGATGCCTAAATCGATTGGATTTTGGAAGTATGGTGTCATAAATGTATTGTCTACAACTGAGATTAAGTTGTTGGCTTGTGCGATTTCTACCATAGCGCGAATATCCGTTACATTTAGTAATGGGTTTGTTGGTGTTTCAATGTATAACATTTTCGTTTCGGGTGTAATCGCTGCTTTAACGGCTTCTACATCAGTCGTGTCAACGAATGTTGATTTAATACCGATACGGTCAAATACTTTCGTAAATACACGATATGTACCGCCATACACATCACTGCCGACAACGATATGGTCGCCAGCGTTTAATAACATAATAACTGTTGATACTGCAGCCATACCTGAACCGAATGCGAAACCTTCATGTCCATTTTCAAGGTCAGCGATTAATGTTTCTAATGCTGTACGTGTAGGGTTTTTCGTACGTGAGTATTCATACCCTTGACGTAAATTGCCGATGCCATCTTGTTTGTACGTACTTGTTTGATAGATTGGTGTGTTAACTGATCCTGTATAAGCGTCTGTTGTTTTTCCGCCATGGATCATCATCGTTTTTTTCTTCATTATTTATTCTCCTTCAATATTAAAAATTTTCTTTGATAAATACCTGTCACTTGCATCAGGGAAGATGACGATAATATTTTGGTTTGTATAGTTTTTCTGCTGATTCAGTGCAGCCTGTAATGCGGCACCTGATGAACTACCTTGCATTAGCCCTTCTAGTTTAGCAAGTTCTGTCACTTTAGTAAACGCATCAACATCAGAGATAGTTTCGACGGCGTCGATTAAGTCTTTAGGTAAGAATACTGGCCATGCTTCAACACCAATACCTTCTGTTCTGTGACTGCCAGATGCACCACCATTTAATATTGAACCTTCTGGCTCAACGATGACTTTATGAGCATCTTTAAAGTAGTGGGCGAGTCCTGTAAATGTACCACCTGAGCCTGCACCTGCAACAATCATATCGACACGACCCACTTCATCGATAATCTCATGAGCTAAGCCTTCATAACTCGAAGGGTTATCAGATGATTCAAATTGATTTGTAAAGAATGCACCAGTTTCCTGTGCATATTTCAATGCTTCCTCGCGAGCGAAAAGCATACCTTTTTCTGTTGGTGTATTAATAATCTCTGCACCAAGTGCACGCATAATACTTTGTTTCTCTACACTAAACTTTTCTGGGACATAAACACGGAGCTTTAAATCGAATTTCTGACAAACGAGTGCTAATCCGATGCCTGTATTCCCAGCAGTCGCTTCAACAACTAAACCATTGTTAATATCACCACGAGCTAATGCTTTCGAAATAATATTAAACCCTAAGCGATCTTTTATTGAACCACCTAAGTTGTGGTTCTCTAATTTTGCAAATAGTCGGTTACCTTTATTCAATGGAAATGCAGTAATTTCAACGAGTGGTGTGTTTCCGATTAAATCAAACGGTTTTTTAATGTTTTTTTTCTTTAATATTTGTAGGTGTGCAAAGCGATTCAGCTGAGTATCATGATAATCAAACCCATTACGACTAGCGATTGCTGCCATTGTTTCTTTAAATGGATAGTATTCACGGTTTAAATCCTCAACTAAATTGTTATAGCCTAAACGTGTGTAATGTTCAATCATTGCTTGTTTTTCTTCTTTTGAATTGAATATCGTATCAAGAATAATAATACAACCTTCTTCATTTAATAATTCTGCATATTTTCCGATGGCGATATCCTTTTCTATATCAGTAAGATGATGAAATGCAAAGGAAGATATAAAGGTATCCACCATTTCAGCTTTAAAGTTTAAAAAATCTCCACGTTCAAATGTAATGCCTGTTTTCTTTTCACCGATGGCTGCCATCTCTTCACTTGGTTCTACAGCACGAACATTTAATCCCTGATTGATTAAGTATCGTGTCATGTTACCTGTACCAGGACCAAATTCAACAACGTTTCCTTTAGCATGTTTTACGGCTTGCTCAATCATGAATTCATAATTAATAAATACATCCTGATATTCAGGGTCTTGTCCTGCTACAAAATTATCGTATTCTGAAGCCCAATCCTTAAATATATCCATAAAAGGTAAACTCATTTGCCTCTCTCCTAATTATCAATTAATCTTATCGGTTAACTCGGGATTAATATTACCATGCAGGTAAGTATAACACAATAAAAAAGTTTGTGAATGTGGTCACAATACAGTATAATATTATTATTACAAAATTTGAGAGTTGGTTGCGCATGAAAAGGAATGTTGTATTGCCTTATGATAGTATATGGCAACATTTATTCATTGATGAGAGTAGAAAGCTAAAGTCAAGTATTAAAGAGCATGCTGACAGCTTACAGCATATTGGATCGACAGCAGTACCAGGCTCATCTGCAAAGCCAATCATTGATATGATGATTATCACGAAAAGCATACAGTTATTTGAAACCAAACATCAAGCCTTAACCAATCTCGGATATCAACGCGTGCCATCTCAATTTAAGGATAGTCTGCAATATATTAAATGTATATCGGGTGATGTGACCCACCAACTTTTTATTTTTCCTATGGGTCACGAAAAGATTATTGAAATGATAGCATTCACGTCATATATGAAATATTATCCAAGTGAAATGGAACGTTATAACCATATGAAAAGTGAACTTGCTAAATTATATCCGTTTGAGATTGAAGCATATCAACAGGCTAAGGTTATTTTTGTAACTGTAATGACTGTTAAAGCACTTGATTGGTATCTTTCTTTGCAACACAAAAATGTATCCATCATATAATTAAAAAGCATCTTTACAGCACACGTGCTGTAAAGATGCTTTTAATTTATTTGTTTTTGTTAATCTTGATATCATTGCAACAATAATACAAATTTAGTGTGAATTTTGTTATTATTACTAAATAAAGACATGCTTTAAAGGAGCTTATATATGCCATCTATTCTGATTGTTGAAGATGAACGAGAAATTGCAGAACTAATTAAGTTTATACTAATTAAAGAAGGTTTTGAAACGGTTGATATTGCTTCAACATATGCAGAGGCAAATACGATGATAAATCGTCCATATGATACATATTTACTTGATATTAATTTAGGAGACGGTTCTGGATATGATTTAGGGAACACGATACGTAAACATACAGACGCCCCAATACTTTATGTATCTGCCAATACACAAGATCGAGATAAAATTAAAGGATTTCAAAATGGTGCAGATGATTATATAACGAAACCATTTAATCCGATGGAGCTTGCGGCGCGTGTAAAAGTAAATATGGATCGTTATTTAAAGACAGGACATAGGATAGGAGCACTCTATCATTTTGACGAACATAATGCTGAGCTCGTGGTGGGTAAAGCGCGATATTTATTGTCTGGAAAGCAATACTTATTAATGCAATATTTATATGAGCATCAAGATGTCCTCTGCACGAAAGAGCAAATTTATGAAGCGGTCTGGGAAAATCAGTTTGTTGATGATAATACAGTAATGGTTCATATAAGAAAGTTAAGAGAAAAGTTAGAAGAAAATCCAAGTCAGCCGAAACTGTTAGTGACGGTTAGAGGTGTAGGCTATATCTTAAGATCGGGTGTTAATCAATGAATATCGGAAAGAAATTTATATTACGTTTCATCCGATACTTCTTAATATTCTATTTTTCAATCACAGCGATTATTTGTGCTTTTTTTGTATTCTTTCTTTCTACAACTGAACTGGATTTCTATGAAGAAGATTTACAAGTAGTTGACTCAATTACGATGAGTGAATATATGAATATCAATGGAAACAAAGTCTTGCCGCATAAAAAAATGCTTGCTTATGTCAAGAAGAATAACGGTGTTATCATTGTTCGAAATAAAGATGACAAGGTGATTTATACTTCTGAAAAAGATTTTAAATTAAGACCATTAACACAGTATCGAGATGAGGAGTTTACAACATGGGAAATGCCGGATGGC
The DNA here is from genome assembly GCF_021366795.1 of Macrococcoides caseolyticum. Taxonomy (GTDB): domain Bacteria; phylum Bacillota; class Bacilli; order Staphylococcales; family Staphylococcaceae; genus Macrococcoides; species Macrococcoides caseolyticus_A. The sequence continues at coordinate 44,687 of NZ_JAHCPS010000009.1, forward strand.
AAGCAAGTTGTTTATGTTGAAAATGGTCTCTTAAATGAAGCTAGACAAAAGATTGAAAATGGTGACAAAAATGCAATGAAGTTTCTTGAAGCGCACCATCTTGGTTTGTTTGTTGCACAACAGTCACATCTGAAGAAATTATCAGGTGATTTTGATGAAGGTGTTATAAACAACGCAATATTTGAGCATAAAAATCATGATCATTATCAACAATATTATTTTGTTTCCTATAAAAAGGATCAAAAAAATTATTATATTGTTCAAAAAAATCAATATCCTGAAGACGCTAAAGCAATATTTGCAGAAAACAGTTATTTGTATGATAAAGATTTTATGGTTGTTATAAAAAGTTTCCTGGTGTGGTATGCATGGCTGAATGTTGCAGTATTTTTATCCATTTTACTTCTGTCATTTTTAATTGGTAGCAGGCTCGCACGTCCTCTACGTCATTTCTCAAGATGGGTTGAGCAACTGGCCAACGGAGATTATACAGTACTTAATAATGATAAAATTTATAAAGATGGTCGATTGCGTAGGAAATATCGAATGTATAGTTCTATAGACCAGGCAATCGCAAAGTTAACCGGAAAATTAGCAGATGATAAGCACTATCAAAGTAAAATGAATGAACAACGTGAAAACTGGGTGCGTGGGATAACACACGATTTAAAGACACCACTAAGTTCAATTTATGGTTATGCCAAAATATTAAATAGTGATATGCCATTAAATGCATCAGAACAAAAGAAATTCATGGCAATTATTGAAGATAAAGCTTTATATATTGATGAATTATTAAAAGATTTAAATATGGTTTATCAGTTAAAGAGTGACGGTATTCAATTTCATACAGAAGCAACATGTCTAAAGTCCTATATAGAATCTTTTGTGGCGCAATATGGGAATAAGGGATTAAGTTATGTTTATCAGGAAAATGCGATGATTCACATCGATATTTCACGAATGGACCGAGTGCTTACTAATATCGTCTCTAATAGCTTTACACATAATACGAATGTTGAAGTATGGATAAGTACGTATTTGAATGGTAATAATGCGATAATTGAAGTGGCAGATAATGGGCAAGGGATACCCCAGGAAGATTTAAAAAATATTTTTGATCAGTTTTATCGTGGTAAGCAAACAAATGCACATCATAATGGCAGTGGGCTTGGGTTATCAGTAGCGAAGCAAATTGTCGAATTACATGAAGGTACAATAGATGTGATCAGTTCTGTTGCAGGAACAAAATTTTTAATTACATTACCCGCTAAATAAAATTTGATGTTTGACAGAATTTATAGATAATTATATAGTTATTATTAAATTCAATAGATTATCAAGACGGATTGAGGGAAGGGCCCAGTGACATCCAGCAACCTGCGCGATGCGTAAGGTGCTAATTCCTACAGCATCAGCTGACAGATAAGAACGTAAAGACATTCCTATCTGGGAATGTCTTTTTAGTTAAAAGGAGTGTATGAAATGGAAGAGAAAGTAGTTCAGTTTATAGATAATAATAGAGCACGATTTATTCATATTAGTCATGAAATTCATGCACGACCGGAATTAGGAAATGAAGAATATTTTGCATCTAATCTACTTTGTAAGACTTTAAAGGATGCTGGTTTCAGTATTGAGCGTGATATTGCCGGACATGAAACTGGATTCATTGCGACATATGAAAGTGAGAAGGCAGGACCAGTCATAGCATATTTAGCTGAATACGATGCATTACCTGGCCTTGGACATGCGTGTGGCCATAATATTATTGGGACGAGTAGTGTGTTATCTGCAATTGCTTTAAAAGAAGTTATTGATGATATTGGAGGTGTCATTCAAGTATTTGGAACACCAGCTGAAGAAGGTGGTGTGAACGGAAGTGCCAAGGCATCCTACGTTAAAGCAGGATTGTTTAATGACTGTGATGTAGCTTTGATGATTCATCCTGGACACGAGTCTTTTAGAACTGTTCCAACACTTGCTGTAGATGTATTTGAAGTTGAGTTCTTTGGTAAGACAGCCCATGCTTCAGAAAATGCACATAACGGTATAAATGCGCTCGACGCGATGATCAGCTTCTTTAATGGCATTGGTCAATTACGTCAGCATATTAAGAAGACAGATAAAGTTCATGGTGTCATATTAGACGGTGGAAAAAGTGCTAATATTATACCGGACTATACGAAAGCCCGTTTCTATACGCGTGCAATCAGTCGTAAGGATTTAGATATCCTTACTGCAAAGGTAGAGCGTGTAGCGCAAGGTGCAAGTTTAACTGCAGGTGCAACTTATAAACTCACTCATATCCAAAACGGAGTAAATGAATTTATTCGAAACACTTTTTTAGATGATTTGTTTGAAAAACACGCGAATATACATAATGAGCCGATTTTACATGATGATTTTGGTTTCGGATCTACGGATACAGGGAATGTAAGTCACATCATCCCTACTATTCATCCGCATATTAAGATGGGGCCTTCAAACTTAGTAGGACATACGGATGCTTTCCGTGAAGCAGCGAAAAGTGCGCACGGTGATCATGCGTTATTGCAAGGTGCGAAAATTATGGCGACGATGGCGATTGAGCTGATTTCGCGCCCAGAAGAGCTTGAGCGTATTAAACACTTACATGAATCATTAAAGGAGAGCATTTATGGCGAAACAAATCAATAAATTACCACTCGTAATGAAAGATTTATACGGGGAGAACGTACTGTATTCTTCAAGACCTTCTTATACATATAACCCATGGCTTCAACCAGAGGAGCATCAGTCAAATATGCTGAGTGCAAGAGAATTATTGATTGCTGGAATGCCAGTTGTCGTGCATAAAGCGACAGTTACTGATAAGACCGAAGCGCTATTTAATGCGGTAGGGTTTGAGATGCCAGAAGGGTACAGAATATATGAGACGCGTGAAGATTATGAACGCATATTACGCGAGGCAGTGGATAATGGAGAGAAGTTATTTTTTCAGTATGCACATGAAGCGTCATTAGTACCAGGTAATCAATATGTTGTACCGCGAGAAAAATTCCTCGCATTAAATAATAAATCGATATTAGATCAATGGACGAAAGGCAAATATTTACCGAAACGTGATGTTGTATCGATTGATAAATTCGAATCAGTTGTACGAGAGTGGACCTTACCATTTGTCATTAAACCGGGTGATGAACACCCGACGGCTGGTGGATATGGTGTAATGTTATGCTATACAGAAGAGGATGTTGAAAAGTCAATCGAACGCGTGAGAAAAGCAGAAGGTACGACACAGATGATTATTGAACAGTTTATTGAGCCTGTTAAGAATTATTGTGTACAGTATGCATACCGTGAAGGTGGTACGCCACAATTTATTGGTTGTAGTCATCAAATTACTGAAAAATATGGCAAATACCGTGGTAATATTATTGATCATGATATCCCGCAAGATGTCATTGATGTTGGCCTGGAAATTATGCAAAACGGTGTTGAGGCCGGATATGTTGGTATTGCAGGCTTTGATTTGCTCGTAGATATAGAGGGCGCAATCTATGCAATCGATTTAAATTTTAGACAAAATGGCTCAAGTTCATTGCTATTACTGGATAGTGTGTTGAATGGTGGCTATAAGAAGTTTTTAGCGTATTATAGCAAAGGTGATAACGAAGCATTTTACAACGCAATATTGGAAGAAGTAAAAGCAGGTTATTTATTCCCTTTAGCATATTATGATGGAGATTATAGAGAAAAGAATGGATTCCCATCACGTTTTGTATGTATTTGGCATGGAGATGAGCGAATCATTGATGAACGAATGAAGAATTTTGAAAGTGAGATATTATAATATGTCAAAGAAAAGTAATAGCACAGGCACTGCAGTTGCAGTAACATTGATAAGTGCAACACTCATACCATTTTTGTTTAGTTTAGTGAAATTGATCGGTAAGAAATAAGAAAATGCTTCGTTACTCGAGTGAGTAGCGAAGCATTTTTTAAATTTGACATGTATCCCGAAGAGCTGTATCAGCCTACTTTGAAATGCTTGGTAGATTAAGCTTCATCCATTAATCTCAGCGTACCAACAGCACCTGAATATTCACCATTTTCAATGAAATACGGTTTGAAATTACGAAGGACTGTATAGTTCATCACAATATCACGGAGTAACGTATTGTTTAAGAAACTTGATCCGATATAAACGACATATTCAGCGCCAAATTCGCGTGCAGCATGTATTGACACGGTTGTTACTGTTTCACCGACAACACCAAGTACGGATGCAATTTTATCGGCATCTGTAAAGTGCTCTGTATCTTTGTTGTGTAATACATTACCAAAGTTTGCAGCTGTCAGTTCACCAGGAATAGGTGTTTTATCGCCTTTATAAATGTGTTTTACTTTTAAGTCGATAATATCACGGTTACCTTCTTTGGCTAAGTTGACGATATCTTCATATTGATCTAGACCTGTGAGCAAGTATGATAAGCCCATCATCATGCCTCCACCAACACCTGTACCACCAGCACGAATTTGTTTCCCTTCATTAACGAAATGAATAGACGTTCCCGTCCCAACATTGCTGAAAACAAATTTAGAAATATCAAGATTCATTTCGGTTAAAAATGATTGAATCCCACGAAATGTTGCATCAAACTCAATCGATTGAAAGGCGTTTTGCGGAATTAAACTTTGTAAATACGTTGCTTTACCACCCGTAAGTGCAACTTCAGCGTCAGGAACGGTTTTTAACCAATTAGCAACTTGTTCTATTTCTACGCTTGGTTGTTTTTTGAATGTAAACGTATTGTTTTCTAATATGGCGATTTTAATTAATGTACCGCCGGCATCGATTCCAATTTTCATATGATTACCTCATTTAATTTGTTTTTCTCATTATACTATATTACTTTATGATTTGTGTCTTTTCGTAGTTATGTTTAAATTTTGTGATAATTTTATATGAATTAGGGTATAGAATAATAAAATTCATCCAAGACGGAGGCAACAGTATGGAATTTATAGGTACACAAATAAAAATCGTACAATATAAAGAAGAATATCGCGCACAACTTGAGGCGTTTGAATTAACAGAAAGACAAATGATTTACTCATCATTACCATTAGAAGTGCTGGACGAAGGGCTTTTTGATCCGAATCGTAGACCGTGCATCGTACTCAATCACGATGATGAAGTCGTTGGATTTTTCGTACTGCATCAACATTATCAGCACGAAGGATATGATACGCCTGTGAATGCGGTATACGTCCGAAGTTTATCAATTAACAATAAATTACAAGGACAAGGGTATGGGACAGAAATTATGATGAATATCCCTGAATTCGCACAAAGCGTATTTCCGGATTTCGATCATTTATTTTTAGTGGTAGATGCAGAGAATCAAGGGGCATGGAACTTGTATGAGCGTGCTGGATTTATGCATTTAGCGACAAATCCAAACGGCCCAATTGGTAAAGAGCGTTTGTATTACTTAGATTTAGATGCGAAGTATGTATCGAAATTACGTTTAGTGTTAGAGGGTGACATCGTACGTTTATTGAAAGATGAAGACGAAGTAGGTACGGTAGAACTAGCGGTAAATGATAAAGTGGCCGTGTTAAAAGCGATGAATATTCTGGAAGATGTGGAGACGATTCGAGAGAACGTATTGCGTCAAATTGCAACGTTTGTCCGTAAACATTATCAAGATGTTGTACAAATAGAAGCAGATGTCCCAGAGGATTTGATGGATGTGTATTTAAATAATAACTTTGTTGCGATGGATGTAGAACGTCCTCATTATTTAACGAAATTAATTCGTTATTAATCTTGCTTTAAAGGTCATTTTCTTGATATGATGTAGTGTGAACTTAAACTAGCATAGTTTGAAAGGACGAAGAAAATGAAAATCTCTGAATATACAAAAGAAATGATAGATGAAAACTCATTTATCGATTTAGCTTATATTTATCTAACTGAAAAAGGTAAAGAAGTTAACCTTTATGATTTAATCGACGAATTCCAGGCCATTGGTGAATACTCTAACGAAGAAATTGAAACACGTGTTGTTCAATTCTACACAGATTTAAATACAGATGGACGTTTCTTGTCAACGGGTGAATACATGTGGGGCCTTCGTGACTGGTATTCAGTAGATGATATCGAAGAAAAAATTGCACCAACAGTTCAGAAATTCGAAGTGCTTGATGAAGATGATGAAGATGCTCCGAAAATTGCTTTACTTGGTGAAGATGAAGTTGAAGACGAACTTAATTTAGTAATCGATGAAGATGATGAAGAAAATGTTGATGCTGAAGATGAAGAAGTTGAAGACGAGTTAGAAGAAGCTGGTTTAGTCGTTGAAGCAGATGAATTTGATGATGAAGAAGATGAATTTGAAGATGAAGAAGAGGAAGAATTATAATCTTAGTTGACATTAGTACAAAAAATGATTATTATTTTACTTGGGCTCCTTTAATTAGGACGAACGTATAAACTTATGCGCTCCCTTTGCTTTTGCAAATGGAGTGCTTTTTTATTTTTTTCTGGGAGGTTAAATCATGACAAAATTTATATTTGTAACAGGCGGCGTTGTTTCGTCTTTAGGTAAAGGGATTACAGCAGCAAGTTTAGGTAGGTTATTAAAGAATCGTGGCTTAAATGTAACCATTCAAAAGTTTGATCCGTATTTAAATGTGGATCCAGGCACAATGAGTCCATATCAACACGGAGAAGTATTCGTAACAGATGATGGTGCTGAAACAGATTTAGACTTAGGACACTATGAGCGTTTTATTGATATCAACTTAAATCAATACTCTAATGTGACAGCAGGTCGTGTATACTCTCATGTATTAAAGAAAGAACGACGCGGAGATTATTTAGGTGGGACTGTACAGGTCATTCCGCATATTACAAATGAAATTAAATCACGCTTATTACTTGCAGGTGAGTCAACGAAAGCAGATGTCGTTATTACTGAAATTGGTGGAACAACTGGGGATATCGAATCACTACCATTCATTGAATCTATTCGTCAGATTAAGAGTGATTTAGGTCGCGAGAATGTAATGTATATCCACTGTACGCTACTACCTTATATTAAAGCAGCAGGTGAAATGAAAACTAAACCGACACAACACTCAGTGAAAGAATTACGTGGTTTAGGGATTCAACCTGATATGATTGTTGTACGTACAGAGTATGAAATGACAGAAGACTTACGTGATAAAATCGCGTTATTCTGTGATATCGATAAACGATCAGTTATTGAATGTCGTGATGCAGATACACTTTATCAAATTCCGGTAGCATTACAAGCACAGGATATGGACGATTTAGTGATTGAACGTTTAGGGTTAGAAGCGAGCGGTGAAGCGGATTTAACGGAATGGAATCAATTGTTAGATACAGTTCGCAATTTAGATGGATTAGTACGTATTGCCTTAGTAGGTAAATATGTAGCATTACAAGATGCATATCTTTCAGTAGCAGAAGCATTAAAACACGCTGGATACGCATTCGGTAAAGATATTGAAATTGATTGGATTAATTCAGAACATTTAGATGTAACCAACTATAAAGAACGTTTAAAAGATGCAGATGGTATTTTAGTACCGGGTGGATTTGGTGAACGTGGTATCGAAGGTAAAATTTTAGCGACGCAATATGCACGTGAAAATAATATTCCATTCTTCGGTATTTGTTTAGGGATGCAGTTAGCGACTGTTGAATTTGCCCGTAACGTTGTAGGTTTAAAAGGTGCACATTCAGCTGAGCTTGATCCAAACACACCATACCCAGTTATCGCATTATTACCTGATCAAAAAGATGTTGTAGATTTAGGTGGAACATTACGTTTAGGTTTATATCCTTGTGAAGTTCAAGAAGGTACAAAAGCATTTGAAGCATACGGTACGACTCATGTAGATGAACGTCACCGCCATCGCTATGAATTTAATAATGAATTTCGTGCACGTTTAGAAGAGAAAGGTTTAGTATTCTCTGGACTTTCTCCGGATGGACGTTTAGTCGAAATCGTTGAGATTCCTGAACATAAATGGTTTGTGGCATGTCAATTCCACCCAGAATTCTTATCACGCCCGATGAAACCACAAAGTTTATTCCGTGGATTCATTGAAGCAGCAATTCAGAAATAATATTGAGACCGCCTTTATGGTGGTCTTTTTTTATCGCTAAGTTAACTTTTGTTAACTATTGATTTTAATATGGTGATGTTGTAAATTTGATGTTAGGAGGTGGAATATGTTTCTTAAACATCATGAACCTGATAACAAGATAAAATATTTAATGAATGTTGATGGAAGATGTGAGTTAACTCCGGATGATAGGGTTACTTTATATGCGTATCAGATGGGGTATGAAGGTGAAAACTATTTTTATGAAATGTTAAATACAGTTGAAGGTTCAATAAAGCTGTGGGATATTACGTTGAAAGAATCGAGTAAAGCTCAATTTGATTTTTTAGTGATAGGTGGAGGCTGGATACTTCATTTTGATGTGAAAAATTATACAGGTGACTATACATATATTGATGGATTGTTTAAAAAAGATAACGGTAAAGTTGATCAAACAATCATCAGCCAACTGAAACGCGCGGATATTATCTTACCTCAATTTTTAATGAAGAATGGTTTTAACCATCAGCATGAAAGTCGTATCATATTTGTGAATGAGCGTTTTAATTTGAAAAACTTTAATGGTGACAACGCGATAAAATTCGCAGGACAAATTCCGTCTATTATTGAATACTTAAAACGATTAGGCCCCCAACCGATGAAGATTATCGCTTAGCACATGCGCTTATCCAGGCGAATGATATAGAAGAGAGAAGATTTCCATATTATGATTACAGTCTGATGAAAAAAGGATATCGCTGTCCTGCATGTAGACGATTTGGGAAGGTGGAGGTGGTGGAACGCTTGAAATATGTAAAATGTATGTGCGGTAGGAAAATTAGTAAACTAGATTATATTACCGAATGTGCACAACAAGTTTGGATTTTAAAGAATGCACCGTTTCAAATTAAAGAGATTGCGGAATGGAGTAAATGTGAGTTGAAGACAGTACAAAGAGCCTTGAAGAAAAATTGTAGTTATAGTGGAATGAATAAAGGGAGGAGTTATTGGTTTGATTGAAATGTTGGGTAACGTGTCCGATAAAGGTTATATATCGGACAAGATAAACCCGAAATGCCAACATACAAGTCAAACAAGTCCGATAAACCTAATATATCGGACAAGACAAACCCGAAATGCCAACATACAGGTCAAACAAGTCCGATAAACCTAATATATCGGACAAGGTAGGTCACAATCATATTGTAATGTTAAATCTCACCCACAACCTTCTACTCTTCCACCAGCATCTCATGCATCACACTATATATCGCATAATAAATATAATTCATCGCCATTACGTGTGGTGTGATAATGCGACTGAAGTCTTCAGTTGGTACAAGTGCTCGTGGAGTACTTAAATCAATGAAGTTCATAGCAGTAATATCATCATGTCTATTGCATACTAATACATAATCAATATCGCGCGATTCTAAACTATCTACAAATTCGACTGTACATTCATCGTATACATCACTCATCACTAACACACGGTCAGTTTTATCAACTAGTGCATCCGAAATATAAAAATCAACATCAAATAAGTTTTCTTTTCCGTTAACTACAAATGATTCGAAATGCTTCAAATCACCAAAACCTTTAACGTATATCTTACCTTCACCCACAACTGCTTGTGCGAGTAATCTTCCTGCAATATCTAATTCTGTTTCTTGCATATCTATTTTTTTAAAGATACCATTAAGTTGCGTACCCAGTATTTTAAGCATGATAAACCTTCTTTCTAATATTCTTAATACATATCATATCATAAATGAATGGAGAAAGTATCACATGAAAATATTAGTCATTGATGACGAACCTAATATTCGTTTGTTGTTGCAAGAGATATTTGTTCTGAAAGGTTATGAAGCCGATCTGGCTGAAAATGGCATAGAAGGCTTAAGATTAATTAAAGAAAATCATTATGATTTAGTATTGCTTGACCGGAAAATGCCTGTAATGTCTGGCGATGAAACGTTAATTGAAATAAGAAAATTCTCAGATGTGCCTGTATTTCTTGTATCGGCTTTCCAGACGGATGGTCAAATTCAGGCAATTATTGCAAAAGGTGCGACAGGCGTATTAATGAAGCCGTTTACAATTGACGAAGTTGTGAAAATCGCTGAAAAGTTTTCATAAATGCCACCATAAAGCATGCAAATGAACTTGTGAAGTGCTATACTAACTTTATAAAAATAGTGCTTAAGCACAAACGAGGAGGATATTATCCATGCCATTAGTTTCTATGAAAGAAATGTTAATCAAAGCTAAAGAAGGTGGTTATGCTGTTGGTCAATACAACCTTAACAACCTAGAGTACACTCAAGCAATCTTAGGTGCATCTCAAGAAGAAAATGCTCCAGTTATTTTAGGTGTTTCTGAAGGCGCTGCTAAATATATGGGTGGTTTCTACACAGTAGTAAAAATGGTTGAAGGTTTAATGCACGACATGAACATCACTGTTCCTGTAGCAATTCATTTAGACCACGGTTCAAGTTTTGAAAACTGTAAAGCTGCGATTGACGCTGGATTTACTTCTGTTATGATTGATGCTTCTCATCATTCATTCGAAGAGAACGTTGAAATTACAAGTAAAGTTGTTGAATACGCACATTCTAAAGGTGTTTCTGTTGAAGCAGAATTAGGTCGCGTAGGTGGACAAGAAGATGATGTAGTATCAGACGGTGTTGTATACGCAGATGCTGCAGAGTGTAAAGAATTAGTTGAAAAAACAGGTATCGATTGTTTAGCACCTGCTTTAGGTTCAGTTCACGGTCCTTACAAAGGTGAACCAAACTTAGGATTCAAAGAAATGGAAGAAATTGGTAAGGAAACTGGTTTACCATTAGTATTACACGGTGGTACTGGTATCCCAACAAAAGATATCGTGAAATCAATTTCTTTAGGTACTGCTAAAATCAACGTAAATACTGAAAACCAAATTGCTTCAGCGAAAGCTGTTCGCGAAACATTAAACAATGATTCTGAAGTTTACGATCCACGTAAATACTTAGGACCAGCTCGTGAAGCAATTAAAGCAACTGTTAAAGGTAAAATTCAAGAGTTCGGTACTTCAAACAAAGCATAATTTATAATAATGTTAAAGGTTGGTGCACATCATGCACCAACCTTTTTTTTCTTGACTAATTTTACCCTGTAGATTATATTTGATTTCATGCTTTTTATTTTGCATAACTAAAATGAATTAGTTTATAATAGAAAATAATAGACATTTGTGTTTACGTGTGTGATTAAAGTTAAAGGAGTACTACTATGTCAGAAGAAGTAATTAAAATAAGAGGTGGCAATCCTCTTAAAGGTTCGGTTCAAATTAGTGGTGCGAAGAATAGTGCAGTAGCATTAATTCCAGCAACATTAATGGCCAATAGCCCTGTCACATTAGAAGGTTTACCGGAAATTTCAGATGTTGTAACTTTAATGAGTTTATTAGAAGATTTAAATATTACGACAACGCTAGAAGGAGATCGTTTAACAGTTGATCCATCAAATGCTGTTAATATGCCGCTCCCTAATCATAAAGTTCAATCATTACGTGCATCATATTATATGATGGGTGCAATGCTTGGGAAGTTTAAAAAATGTGTCATCGGTTTACCTGGAGGTTGTCCTTTAGGACCTCGTCCAATCGACCAGCATATTAAAGGATTTGAAGCTTTAGGTGCTACTGTTACGAATGAAGCAGGTGGCATGTATTTAGAAGCGAAAGAATTAAAGGGTGCTAAAATTTTCTTAGATGTTGTTTCAGTTGGTGCTACGATTAATATTATGCTTGCCGCTTCAATGGCAAAAGGTAAGACAGTCATCGAAAATGCAGCGAAAGAACCGGAAATTGTTGATGTAGCAACTCTTTTAAACAATATGGGTGCAAAAATACGTGGTGCAGGTACAGACACACTTAAAATTGAGGGTGTTGAATCCCTTAGTGGCACAACACACACGATTATCCCTGACAGAATTGAAGCAGGTACTTATATGTGTGCCGCTGCCATGATGGGTGAAGAAGTACTGATTGAAAATATCATTCCATTACATATGGAACCATTAACAGCAAAATTAATTGAAATGGGTGTTAATGTACAGATAGGTGAAGATAAAGCACTGATTTCAAAACCAGAACAATATCATCCTGTTACAATTACGACAAATGTATATCCTGGTTTTGCAACAGATTTACAGCAACCGTTTACTCCGTTATTATTTATGGCAGAAGGTCAAAGTACGATTACAGATACAATTTATCCAGCACGTTTTAAACATGTAGATGAATTATCACGTATGAACGGTGATATTACTGAAGTTGGTGGAACAGCAACAATCAAACCGTCACGATTATCCGGTGCAGAAGTAGCAGCTAGTGATTTACGAGCAGGTGCTTGTCTTGTCATTGCAGGTCTTGCAGCTGAAGGTGTTACTACTGTATATAACGTGAGACATATCGATAGAGGATATAGTGGGATTGTTGAAAAGTTAAAAGCCCTAGGTGCAGATATTTGGAGAGAAACAATTCAATAATACAAAAAAACGGCAATAGCCGTTTTTTCTTTTGGATATAAAAATTATATTTGATATATTTTGTATATCGTAGTACACTATAAGTATAAAGAGGTGATTAATATGGAAATTTGTCCGTATTTAGAAGAAACATTTAAGATTCTTGGTCGAAGCTGGAATGGCCTTCTCATAAATTATTTATCGCGTTCAGAAGATCGCTCTGCGCACTTTTCTGATATGAAGCGTGACTTAAAATCGATTACGCCACGTGCGTTAAGTTTGAAATTAAGTGAGCTCGCTGAATGGGGGTTAGTTGAAAAGAAAGTCATTTCAACAACACCACTTTCAATAAAATATGTGTTAACTGATAAGGGTTACGCTTTATCTGAAGCGATGCATCCGATTGAAGAATGGGCACAACAGCATTTAGAACTAAATGAGAAAAAAGCTTAACAAAAAGGATTACTTTATCTTTGATAAAGTAATCCTTTTTAATATGCTATAAATTTTATATATCTATTGATACTCATAATGTGTTAATGTGTTATACTAATATCGATGTTACATATCTAATGCAAAGAGGAGAATGTTTATGGAACGTAGTTTATCTATGGAGTTAGTCAGAGTTACTGAAGCGGCAGCACTTAAAAGCGCACGCTGGGTAGGTAAAGGTTTAAAGAATGAAGCGGATGATGCAGCGACAACTGCGATGCGTGAAGTTTTTGATACTATTCCTATGGATGGTGTTGTTGTCATTGGTGAGGGTGAGATGGATGAAGCACCAATGTTATATATCGGTGAAGAACTAGGGACTAAAGAAGGTCCTCAAATTGATATCGCAGTGGATCCCCTAGAAGGGACAACGCTAGTAGCGGAAGGTTCATGGAATGCCATGACAGTCCTTGCTGTTGGTGATAGAGGTACATTACTTCATGCACCAGATATGTATATGGAGAAAATTGCTGTAGGTCCTGACTGTGTAGGTGTTGTAGATATTTCTAAATCAGTAACTGAAAACTTACATGCAGTTGCAAAAGCAAAAGGTAAAGATATTTCTGACGTAACAGCGACACTGTTAAATCGTGAACGTCATGCAGGGATCATTAAAGAAATCCGTGAAGCGGGTGCACGTATTAAATTAATAGAGCACGGTGATGTTGCGGGTGCAATTAATACAGCATTTGATTTCACTGGTGTAGATATCTTATTCGGATCAGGCGGTGCACCTGAAGGGGTTATTGCAGCAGTAGGTATTAAAGCATTAGGTGGCGACTTCCAAGGTATCTTATTACCAGAAGATGTTGAACAAGAAGAACGTTGCCGTAAGATGGGAATTGAACCGAATACTGTATTAAAATTAGACGATATGGTTAAAGGTGACGATGCAATTTTTGCTGCAACTGCGGTAACAGATGGTGAGTTAATGAAGGGTGTGCAATTTAAAGGTGGATATGCTGAAACACACTCATTAGTAATGCGTGCGAAATCTGGAACTGTTCGTTTTATCCAAGGACGTCATAGTCTGGATAAAAAACCGGGTTTAGTGATTAACAAGGAAGAAACGATTTAATTGTCATTTTAAGCTTGAGTTTTTGCTCAAGCTTTTTCTTTTACTTAAAACGTGCTAAACTATCAAGTGATATTCCTCAAATACAAGCTTCTGTTTTTTTCTTTTTGAATTTTCCAGACAAAAGAGATGTCGTTTAATAAATATATATAGAAATGGGTGTTGAAATGGTAGAAAAAGTGAGAACAAGCCCTCAGTATGAGTCTTTTCACGAATTATATAAAAATCACACAACAAAAGCGTTAACAGCAAGAGCTAAAGAATTAGGATTAGTCAATTATAGTAAATTAAATAAAAAAGAGCTTGTCCTTGCCATTATGGAGAAACAAATGGAGAAAGATGGCAATTATTATATGGAAGGAATACTCGATGATATTCAACCGGATGGTTACGGTTTCTTAAGAACAGTTAACTATTCTAAAGGTGAGAAAGATATATATATTTCTGCAAGTCAAATTCGTCGTTTCGAAATTAAGAAAGGTGATAAAGTAACAGGTAAAGTACGAAAACCGAAAGAAAATGAAAAGTATTATGGCTTACTGCAAGTCGATTTCGTTAACGATCAAAATGCAGAAGAAGTTAAAAAACGTCCACACTTCCAGGCACTAACGCCACTATATCCAGATAAACGTATACGACTTGAAACAACAAAAACAAATTACTCAACGCGTATTATGGATTTAGTCTCGCCAATTGGTTTTGGTCAACGTGGTATGATTGTAGCGCCACCAAAAGCTGGTAAAACATCATTATTAAAAGAAATTGCCAATGCCATTTGTATTAATCATCCGGAAGCAAAGTTATTTATCTTACTTGTAGGTGAGCGTCCAGAAGAAGTTACAGATTTAGAACGTTCAGTTGAAGCTGCTGAAGTGGTACATTCTACATTTGATGAGCCACCAGAACATCATGTGAAAGTTGCAGAGTTACTGCTTGAACGCGCAAAACGTTTAGTAGAAATCGGTGAAGATGTGATTATATTAATGGATTCTATTACACGTTTAGCACGAGCATATAACTTAGTTATTCCACCAAGTGGTCGAACACTTTCAGGTGGTTTAGATCCAGCCAGTCTTCATCGTCCGAAAGCTTTCTTTGGAGCAGCGCGTAACATTGAAGCAGGTGGAAGTTTAACGATTCTATCAACGGCTTTAGTTGAAACTGGTTCACGTATGGATGACATGATTTATGAAGAGTTTAAAGGTACTGGGAATATGGAGCTTACGCTTGATAGAAAGTTAGCAGAAAAACGTGTGTACCCAGCAATCGACATTCGTCGCAGTTCGACACGTAAAGAAGAATTATTACTGGATAAGAAAGAATTAGAGATGGTATGGCAACTTCGTAATTTATTTACAGAGAGTAATGATTTTACTGAACGATTCTTACGTCGTTTGAAACAAAGTGAATCGAATGAGGATTTCTTCCAGCAACTTGGTGAACGTATGATGGAAAGTGCAAAGACTGGAAAACCAATCATTTAAAAATTTAGGTTGCATTTTTACAATGAGACGTATATAATATGTAAGTATTGACGTGAATATAATTCACGAATAAACTCTGTTCCAGATGGTTCAGGGCAAAGGAGCTGAAAACAATTATGAAACCAGGAATTCATCCAGATTACCACAAAGTAATCTTCTTAGATTCTACTACAGACTACAAATTCTTAAGTGGATCTACACGTACATCAAATGAAACAATGACTTGGGAAGATGGTAACGAGTACCCAGTTATCCGTTTGGATATCTCATCTGACTCTCACCCATTCTACACAGGCCGTCAAAAATTCGCATCTGCGGATGGACGTGTTGAACGTTTCAACAAAAAATTCGGTCTTAAGTCAAACAACTAATACTGAAGCATTGAACTCTTATACCTTTTGGTGTAAGAGTTTTTTATGTATTTGAAGCTTGAATCACAATGAAATGTAGCAATTATTATGATATAATAAAGCGATTATGACTTAAAAAAGGTGTTGTTAAAGATGTATGAGCATTATCATTCAGGTTGGATAGAGTGTATAACGGGTAGTATGTTTAGTGGAAAGAGCGAGGAGTTAATTCGCCGTGTTCGCCGTGGTCTTTTTGCGAAACAAAAGGTTATTGTCTTTAAACCTTCAATTGACAATCGCTATAGTGATTTAGAAGTTGTATCTCACAATGGTAATAAAGTAGAGGCAGTTAATGTAACCCATTCGTCTGAAATAATGGACCATGTGACAAGTGATCATGATATTATAGCCATTGATGAAATTCAGTTCTTTGACAATGATATTGTCGGTGTGGCGACACAACTTGCTGAAGAAGGTTATCGTGTGATTACGGCAGGGTTAGATATGGATTTTAGAGGTGTGCCGTTTGAGCCAGTACCTGAGATAATGGCCGTTGCAGAACATGTTACGAAACTACAGGCGGTGTGTTCAGTATGTGGTGCGCCGAGTTCAAGGACACAACGTTTAATCAACGGCGCACCTGCACGTTTTGATGATCCAATCATCTTAGTGGGTGCGAAGGAAAGTTACGAGCCGAGATGTCGTGAGCATCATATTGTACCTAAGTAAACAATACAAATAAACATTATTAAAGGAGAAATCATATGTTTGATCAGTTAGAAATTGTAGAACAACGTTATGAACAGTTAAATGAATTATTAAGTGATCCGGATATCGTCAGTGATACGGACAAATTAAGAGAATACTCAAAAGAACAGGCAGATCTTCAGGAAACTGTAGAAGTCTTTAGAGAGTACAAAGATGTAAAACAGCAACTTGAAGAAGCTTTAGAGATGATGAGTGACGCAAGTGATGCAGATGAACAGGAAATGATTAAAGAAGAGATTAACGAATTAAAACCACAAATTCCAGCGTTGGAAGAAAAGATGAAATTATTACTGATTCCAAAAGATCCGATGGATGATAAAAACGTAGTCATGGAGATTCGTGGTGCTGCGGGCGGAGACGAAGCGAATATTTTCGCTGGCGATTTATTCAGAATGTATTCTAGATTCTCAGAAGAGCAAGGCTGGAAAATTGAAGTAATGGAAACGAATGAAGCCGATCATGGTGGATTTAAGGAAATTAGTTTCACAATTATCGGTAAAGGTGCCTACAGTAAATTAAAATTTGAAAACGGTGCGCACCGCGTACAACGTATTCCAACAACAGAAAGTGGCGGACGTATTCATACGTCAACTGCGACTGTCGCTGTATTACCGGAAGTAGAAGACGTAGAGATTGAAATTCGTCAGGAAGATTTACGTATTGAAACGTATCGTTCATCAGGATCTGGTGGTCAGCACGTTAACACGACTGACTCTGCTGTACGTATTACGCATATTCCGACAGGTATCGTTGCAACATCTTCTGAGAAATCTCAAATTAAAAACCGTGAAAAAGCATTGAAATTACTTAAAACACGTGTCTTTGATGCGAAATTACAGGAAGAGCAAGCGAAATACTCTGAACAACGTAAATCAGCTGTTGGTACTGGTGACCGTTCTGAACGTATCAGAACATATAACTATCCACAAAACCGTGTTACTGACCACCGTATCGGGTTAACGATTCAAAAGTTAGATCAAATTGTTGAGGGTAAACTAAGTGAAGTGATTGATGCACTCACTATTGCAGAACAAACATCTAAATTAGAAGCATTAAATGATGGCGCACTATAACATACAGGCGCTTATTAAACAAGGTGAGTCAATCCTTAAGCAAGCTTGTGAACCTATCATTGGAGCAAGATATTTAATGATGGATTTATTTAATCTAAATCAGATGGATATTTTACTTGGGGATAGAACATTGTCAGAAGAAGAGAAAGTGATTTACGCATCAGGTATCAAGCGACTATCAGAACATGTACCGCTAGCGCATATTACGGGCTTCCAGATGTTTTATGATAACAAATTCATTGTAACGCCAGATGTACTGGTGCCAAGAAATGAAACTGAAGAATTAGTGTCACTTGTACGCAACCGATTTGGTGAACGAAAGTCTTTTGTTGACATTGGAACAGGTTCTGGCGCCATCGCAGTAACATTGTCACTGGAATTGCCGGAAGCTAAAGCGTATGCTGTTGATATATCACAGGCGGCATTAGATGTGGCAAAGCATAATGCGCATCAATTGAAGGCGGATGTTACATTCTTTAAAGGTGATTTATTCTCTCCTTTAATAAAACATCAAATTAAAGTAGATTGCCTTGTAAGTAATCCACCTTATATTGCTGAAAGTGAACGCTCATTAATGAATAAAGCTGCTTTACACGATCCGTTCATTGCTTTATTTGCTGAGGATAATGGATTAGCGCTCTACAAAAAGATGATTGCGCATCTGCCTGGAATACTTAATCCTCATGCACTGGTTGCATTTGAAATAGGACACGCACAAGGTGAAGTTATCAGTAACTATATACAGCAACACTATCCAAATCTTACACCTCAAGTGGTTAAAGATATGAATGGATTAGATCGCATCCTTTGGTTTGAGTGGTGTGAATAAGTTATCCACAATTTGTGCATAACTTTTTATTTTGCATTAGAATAGAAGGAAAGAAAGGGGATTAGAAGATGAAGACAATTAAGTGGGATGTGCGTAACTTTGTGGATGACTTATCCACATATCCACAAGTGGATGAGATTGTTAATGGCTTTAAAGAAGACGAAATCATCGCTATACCGACAGAAACAGTATATGGACTTGCTGCAAATGCCTTAAGTAACCGTGCAGTTGATAAGATTTTTATGGCGAAAGGGCGTCCTCAAGATAACCCATTAATTGTACATATCTATGATATAGCCCAAATTGATGCGTTTGCACACATTCCGAATAAAGAAACACAATTGCTTATGACGCACTTCTGGCCAGGCCCCATCTCTTTTATTCTTCCTTTAAGAGAACATGTTTTAGCATCTTCAGTCACAGCTGGTCTTCAATCAGTAGCTGTACGTATGCCAAGCGACCCGATTGCGCGTCAATTGCTGAAACTTAGCCAATTACCACTTGCAGCACCATCTGCGAACACGAGTGGTAAACCTTCTCCGACGACAGCAGAACATGTATTAAATGATCTGAATGGAAAGATTTATGGCGTCGTTCAAGGTAATCAAGTGGATGTGGGTATTGAAAGCACTGTGGTGGATTGTACGACTTATCCATTTATGATTGCCCGACCTGGTGCCATTACAGCAGAGGATTTAGAAGCGGTAGTATCAGGTTGTATCACAAAAGCAGATTATCATCTGGAACAACCCATTGCTCCAGGTATGAAATATCGTCATTATGCACCAGACAGTCCAATGATACTTACACATGATTTATCTCAACTCAAATTGAAAGAAGATGAAGCGCTTATTGCCCCAAAATCTGAACTTGCACCTTTTATCAATTATACGACGTATGCTTTGAGTGAAACATTTGAAGATATTTCCGGAGCCATGCATAATTTATATAGTGCATTAAGAGCAATGGATGAAGATTCAGGTATAAGCAAAATTTACATCGCCGATTATTCACACATTAAATCAAGTGAGGCCTTAATGAATCGTATTAATAAAGCCACTTCAGGAAAGTAGGGATTAATTTGGAAATTGTCTTTGTATGCACAGGTAATACTTGTCGCAGTCCGCTTGCAGAATCAATTGCAAAATCACTAACAAGTGCCCATCAATTTTCTTCACGAGGCATATATGCATCAATAGGAACAGAGGCTTCGTTACATACACAGCAAATTATTGAAAAATATGCATTGCCAGCACCAACTTTAAGTGCGCCATTTACAAAAGATGATAGTACAAAAGATTTAATACTGACTATGACACAAAGTCATCGTGATACGATTTTAAGTATGTATCCAAAAAGTAATGTATACACATTGAGAGAGTACACAGAAGGTGCAGCAAAAGATATTATTGATCCTTATGGTGGAGATTATGAAATTTATCACACAACATATGTCACTTTAAAGGAGAATATCACAAAATTATTAACAAAAATTGATGAAAATAAGACAAATTAAAAATTCACGTATCAATATTCAGAAATGTTTTATCTCACTTTTTAAATAAGCTATAATAAAAGAGAGTTTGAAGTAGGAGGGATAATGTGAAAATTGCAATTGCAAGTGACCATGGTGGGTTTGAGTATAAAGCGAAGATTAAAGAATACTTAACAGCACAAGGTATTGAGTTTAAAGATTTTGGTCCAGCTTCGACTGAATCTGTAGATTACCCTGATTATGCAGGACCTGTAGCGCAAGCTGTTTCAAAAGGTGAGTTTGATCGAGGGATATTAATTTGTGGCACTGGTATAGGAATGAGTATTGCGGCAAATAAAGTACCAGGAATTCGTTGTGCACTTGTTCATGATGTATTTACAGCACAAGTAACGAGAGAACATAATAACTCAAATATATTAGCAATGGGCCAGCGTGTGATTGGTGAGGGCTTGATGTTGTTAATTGTTAAGACGTGGTTAAACGCAGAATTTGAAGGCGGACGTCATCAAACACGTGTGGACAAGATTGCTCAACTGGAGTCGTGTAATGGATAATATTAATACCTTACTCGATGAGCTTGTTGCTATTGATTTTTTTAAACCTAACACACTATGTGTAATTGGCTGTTCGACCTCTGAAGTCATTGGCGAACGTATTGGAACAAACAGTTCAGATGATGTTGCGAGTCACTTCTTTGATGCATTTGAACGTATACATAAACAAACAGGAGTGGATTTCTGTTTTCAGGGATGCGAACACATTAATCGTGCCATTACGATGGAAAGAAGCGTTCAGGAACGTTATGGATTTGATATCGTAAGTGTCGTACCAGTTAAAGGGGCTGGTGGTAGTATGAGTAGTACAGCATATCAACGCTTTAAAGATCCTGTTGTCGTTGAACATGTTGTGTGTGACGCAGGGATAGATATTGGTCAAACGTTAATTGGTATGCACATTAAGCATGTACAAATTCCAGTTCGCGTCGCTACGAAGAAAGTTGGCGAAGCCGTTGTAACAATTGCATCACATCGTCCAAAGTTAATTGGCGGTCCAAGAAGTCATTATTAATTTTTATTAAAGGGGGATTTATAATGAACGAAATTAAAGCACAAGATCAAGTACTATTTGAGGCAATGCAAAATGAATTATCACGTCAAAATAATAATATTGAATTAATCGCATCAGAAAACTTTGTTTCAAAAGCAGTGATGGAAGCACAAGGTTCTGTACTTACAAATAAATATGCTGAAGGCTATCCGCATAAGCGCTACTATGGTGGGTGTGAGTTTGTAGATGTCGTTGAAGATTTAGCAAGAGACCGTGCCAAAGAACTATTTGGTGCTGAACATGTTAACGTACAGCCTCATTCAGGCAGTCAGGCAAATATGGCGGTTTATCGTGTAGCTATTAAGCCAGGGGACACTGTTTTAGGGATGGATTTAAGTCATGGTGGACACTTAACGCATGGTTCACAAGTGAATTTTAGTGGTATAGATTATAATTTTGTCGGATATGAAGTCAATAAAGAAACAGAAACGATTGATTATGACAATGTGCGTGCCTTAGCACGTGAACATCAGCCAAAATTAATTGTTGCAGGGGCTTCAGCTTATTCTCGAAAAATCGACTTTAAGCAGTTTAGAGCAATTGCTGATGAGGTCGGTGCTTTATTTATGGTGGATATGGCGCATATCGCAGGACTTGTAGCAACAGGATTACATGAGAATCCAGTCCCTTACGCTGACTTTGTTACGACAACAACGCATAAAACATTGCGTGGTCCACGTGGTGGTATGATTTTATGTAAGGAAGAATATGCAAAGGCAATCGACAAAGCAATTTTTCCTGGTATTCAAGGTGGTCCTTTAATGCATGTTATTGCAGCGAAAGCTGTTGCTTTTGGAGAGGCATTACAACCTGAATTTAAGGCATATCAGCTTCAGGTTATAAAAAATGCACAAACGCTCGCAGACACATTATCAGAACGTGGGCTTAGAATTGTGAGTGAAGGTACAGATAACCATGTATTTAGTGTGGATGTAACACCGATGGAATTAACAGGTAAAATTGCCGAGAAAGCATTAGATGAAGTCGGTATTACGACAAATAAAAATACGATACCATTTGATACGACAAGTCCTTTTGTTACAAGTGGTATCCGTATCGGTACCCCTGCAGTTACGACACGTGGTTTAAAAGAAGAAGAAATGAAATTAATCGGCAATATCATTGCAGATGTATTGAGTCATCATGAAGATGAAACAGTATTGAATGAAGCAAGAGCCAAAGTGAAATCTATCACTGATAAATTTCCTTTGTATCAATAAATAAAATTTAAGTTTGGAGTGTTTATATTGGGTAAAGTTCATGTTTTTGATCATCCGTTAATTCAACATAAATTAAGTTACATCCGTGACGAGAAAACAGGTACGAAAGAATTTCGCGAACTTGTAGATGAAGTGGGTATGCTTATGGCATATGAAGTGACAAGAGACTTAGAGTTAGATGATGTTATTGTCAAGACTCCTGTAACGGAAATGACAGCAAAACGCTTATCAGGTAAGAAGATTGCGGTAGTACCTATCTTACGTGCGGGATTAGGTATGACAGATGGCGTTTTAAAAATGATTCCAGCTGCACGTGTTGGTCACATTGGTTTATATCGCGATCCAGAAACATTACAACCCGTTGAATACTTTGCAAAGTTACCACAGGATATCGAGGAACGTGATTTTATTGTTGTTGATCCTATGCTTGCAACTGGTGGATCAGCAATCGAAGCAATTAACTCACTCAAGAAACGTGGCGCAGTCAAAATTCGCTTTATGTGCTTAATTGCTGCACCAGAGGGCGTTAAACTACTTCAGGATGCACATCCTGATGTGGATATTTACATTGCAGCATTAGATGAGAAGCTTGATGACCATGGTTACATTGTTCCTGGACTTGGGGACGCTGGTGACCGATTATTCGGTACAAAATAAGGAATGGATAGGAGATAATCATGAAAAAAATTATGACTATTTTTGGTACAAGGCCTGAAGCAATTAAAATGGCGCCACTTGTACTTGCATTAAAAGAAGATCCAGATTTAGAGCCGATTGTCGTTGTTACTGCACAACACAGAGAAATGTTGGATCAAGTGTTAACGATTTTTAATATTACACCGGATTATGATTTAAATATCATGAAAGCCGGCCAAACTTTATCTGAAGTTACGAGCCGTGTTGTAATGGGATTAGAGGAAGTTATCAAAGAAGCTGAGCCAGATATGAT
The DNA here is from genome assembly GCF_021366795.1 of Macrococcoides caseolyticum. Classification (GTDB taxonomy): domain Bacteria; phylum Bacillota; class Bacilli; order Staphylococcales; family Staphylococcaceae; genus Macrococcoides; species Macrococcoides caseolyticus_A. Next base: position 68,168 of record NZ_JAHCPS010000009.1, read on the forward strand.
TTTAATTCATGGTGACACGACAACGACTTTTGCAGGTAGTCTTGCTGCTTTCTATAACGAAGTTGCAATCGGGCATGTTGAAGCGGGATTACGTACCTTCCAGAAATACTCCCCATTCCCTGAAGAAATGAATCGTCAGATGACAGGTGTATTAGCCGATATTCATTTTGCACCAACTGAAGAAGCAGCGCAAAACTTGCTCAATGAAAATAAACCAGCTGATAAAATTGCAATTACAGGCAATACAGCAATTGATGCACTGAAAACAACGGTCAAAGCGGATTATGTTTCTGAAATTCTTAGCCATGCTGAAGACAGAAAAGTAATCTTACTAACAGCACATAGACGTGAGAACATTGGTCAGCCAATGCATAATATCTTTAAAGCCATTCGTCGTATTGTGGATGAATTTGAGGATGTTGAAGTCGTGTATCCAATGCACAAAAATCCTAAAGTGCGTGAAATTGCAGCAGAACATTTATCAAACCATGACCGTGTGCAATTAATTGAACCGTTAGATGTGATTGATTTCCATAACTTCGCATCACGTAGCCACTTTATCTTGACGGATTCTGGTGGTGTTCAGGAAGAAGCGCCATCTCTTGGTAAACCAGTATTGGTTCTTCGTGATACAACAGAACGTCCAGAGGGTGTTAAAGCAGGCACGTTAAAACTTGCAGGCATTGATGAAGAAGATATTTACCAATTAACAAAAACATTATTAACAGATGAAACAACATACCAAAGTATGTCAAAAGCAAGTAATCCATATGGTGATGGAGAAACATCAAAGAGAATTTGTGGTCACATTAAACATTATTTTGGCTTGACATCTGAAAAGCCGGCACCATTTAAAGTGGAAGCTTCGAAATAAATATTAATTTAAAATTTTTAAATTAAACAATATTATGTGTCGTTTTTGTGAACTTTCCGTGAAGATTATGTTTCTAAACTATGGACATAGCATTGACACGAAATTTTCACTATATTATCATAAATGGGGAATGAAACGGTTTTCATTCATATGAGAACTATTTCTAAGGAGTTTCTGAATGTCAGAATTTCATGTTTTCTTTAAGCGGTACTTGCAATATTTCATATATCTAATTCTAATTTTCGTCATAATCGGCGTGTTCACAAAGAGCAGTTTCGTGTTAGGATTAGTTATTGGTACTGTTGCGTCAGCGATTAGTACTTTTGTATGGTATCACTATTTATCACGTGCGATAAATAGTGAAGGACTATACATTTCAAGTGGTATGGGGATTCGCTTCTTAATAGCGATCATGGCATGCCTCTTCTGGGTAAGATATCCCGATACGTTTAACATAGTAGGGATTGCACTCGGCCTTATGTTGACCTATGTAATGATAATTATTCATGGTGTTAACAGTTTAAAAAAATAATACATAAAGGAAGAGGTGAAGAAATGGGACACGAATCACCCCTCTATAATCTCGAAATCGGCGGTTATAATTTGCTGTTTGATTTATCATCTGTTTTGATGCTTACAGTTACAGCAGTGATAGTATTTCTTATTGCATTTTTGTGCACACGTAACTTAAGTATCCGCCCGAATGGTAAACAGAACTTTATCGAGTGGATTTTCGATTTTGCTAGAGGCATCATTAACAGTAACATGGCATGGAACAAAGGTGGACGTTTTCACTTTCTAGCGGTAACAATTTTAATGTTTATCTTTATTGCAAATATGTTAGGGTTACCATTTGCTTTCATTAACGGTCATACATTATGGTGGAAATCACCTACTGCGGACCCGACAGTGACATTAACACTATCAACTTTAATGGTAGTATTAACACACTATTATGGTGTGAAAATGCGTGGTAGCGGCAATTACTTAAAAAGCTTTGCTGAACCCGTTTGGTTTATGGTACCGTTCAAGATTATTGAAGAATTTTCTTCTACATTAACGCTTGGACTACGTCTTTACGGTAATATTTTTGCAGGTGAAGTATTATTAGGATTACTCGCAGCTATGGGTGTTACAGCAGGTATGGGGGCGGCTGGTTTCTTAGGCGCAGCAATACCAACAATAATTTGGCAAGGTTTCTCAATTTTCGTAGGTGCTATACAAGCATTTATTTTCACAATGTTATCAATGGTATATATGTCACATAAAGTGTCAGATGACCATTAATATAAAAAAATTAAAAAACTATTATATTTCTTTAGGAGGAAATTATTCATGAATTTATTAGCAGCAGCAATCGCAATCGGTTTAGCAGCATTAGGAGCAAGTTTAGGAGTAAGTAATATCGTAGCACGTACAGTTGAAGGTGTAGCACGTCAACCAGAATCTCGTGGGCCATTAATGACAATCATGTTCATCGGTGTAGGTTTAGTAGAGGCACTTCCTATTATCGCAGTAGTTATCGCATTCATGGTAATGAACCGTTAATTATAAAATATAACTCGTTGAAGGCGAAGTCAAAATTGATTTCGCCATTCATTTATCAATATAACTGCGATGAAAGGAGCGTTAACTTTGAATTTCTTAATATTAGGTGAGACAGCACACGCTGCACCACAGGGTGTCCAGTGGGGCACAGCATTATATACTTTAGCACTGTTCATAATTTTATTATTACTTTTAAGTAAGTTTGCCTGGGGGCCACTTAAGAAAATTATGGATGAACGTCAAGAAGGTATTAATAACGATCTTGATAGCGCTAGAAAACAAAATGAAGATGCAAAAAGATACGCTGAAGAAAATAGAGCTTTACTTGCAAAAACTCAAAACGAAGTATCAATCATCATGGAAGATGCTAAAGCACAAGCTAAATCACAACAAGAAGCAATTATTCACGAAGCGAATACGCGTGCAAACAAAATTGTCAGTGACGCACAAGCTGAAATCGAGAATGAAAAACAACGTGCGATTGCTGATATTAATGATCGTGTCGCTGAATTATCTGTATTAATTGCACAAAAAGTAATTAACAAAGAAATCAACGTACAAGATCAAAAGCAACTTGTTCAACAATTTATTCAAGAGGCAGGCGATAAATAATGGCCAAGGTCTTAAATAAATATGCAGAGAGTTTGTTTGAAGTTGCAAATGAGCAAGGTTTATCACAAAGCGTATACGCGGATTTATTAGAAATCAAGAAAGCTTTATCAAATGATATAGTGTTTTCTGCATTTGCTGAAAATCCAAAAATTTCTATTGAATCACGTAAAGCTTTTGTTGCTGAAACATTTAAAGGTGTAGATGCACCACTTATGAACTTACTTAATATCTTAGCAGATCGAAAACAATTGGGAATTATTCCCGGGATTGTAGATGCATACGTTGAATATTACAATGCTGCAAATGAGCAAGCTAAGATGAAAGTTGAATCTGTTTATGCATTATCGACTGAAGAGTTAGATGAACTTGGTAAAGTATTCATCGCAAAAACAGGTTATAAAAAGTTATTAATTGAAAATGTAATCAATGAATCTTTAATCGGCGGTATTCGCGCTACAATCGGAACGACAGTATATGATGGTTCAGTAATCAATGAATTAAATCAATTAAGCAAGTCGTTTCAAAAACAATAATTTCTTATAAGGAGTGACATCAATGGCCATCAAAGCTGAAGAAATCAGTGCGTTACTTAAATCACAGATTGCAAATTACGAATCTGGTATGACAGTAACGGATGTAGGTACAGTTATCCAGGTCGGTGACGGTATCGCATTAGTACACGGCTTAAACAACGTTATGGCAGGGGAACTTGTCGAGTTTAACAACGGTGTATTAGGTCTTGCACAAAATTTAGAAGAAAATAACGTAGGTGTCGTAATCTTAGGCCCTTACTTAGATATTAAAGAAGGCGACGAAGTTAAACGTACAGGTCGTATCATGGAAGTTCCAGTTGGTGAAGAATTAATTGGACGTGTTGTTAACCCGTTAGGGCAACCAATTGATGGACGTGGTCCGCTTAACACAACGAAAACGCGTCCTATTGAATCACCAGCGACTGGTGTTATGGATCGTAAATCAGTTGATGAGCCATTACAAACAGGTATCAAAGCGATTGATGCATTAGTACCAATCGGACGTGGACAACGTGAGTTAATCATCGGTGACCGTCAAACAGGTAAAACGACAGTTGCTATTGATACGATTCTTAACCAAAAAGACGAAGACATGATCTGTGTATACGTAGCAATCGGACAAAAAGAATCAACTGTACGTACTGCAGTAGAAACTTTACGTCAGCACGGTGCATTAGATTACACAATCGTTGTATCAGCATCAGCATCTCAACCAGCGCCATTATTATACATCGCACCATATGCAGGTGTAGCGATGGCAGAAGAATTTATGTTCAATGGAAAACACGTATTAATCGTATATGATGATTTAACAAAACAAGCAGCTGCTTACCGTGAGTTATCATTATTATTACGCCGTCCGCCAGGTCGTGAAGCATATCCAGGGGATGTATTCTACTTACACAGCCGTTTATTAGAACGCGCAGCTAAATTAAATGATGATTTAGGTGGCGGTTCTATTACTGCATTACCATTCGTTGAAACACAAGCAGGGGATATCTCAGCTTATGTACCAACAAATGTTATCTCAATTACAGATGGACAAATCTTCTTACAGTCAGATTTATTCTTCTCTGGTGTACGTCCAGCGATTAACGCAGGACTTTCAGTTTCTCGTGTTGGTGGTTCTGCACAAATTAAAGCGATGAAAAAAGTTGCGGGTACGTTACGTCTTGACTTAGCGTCATACCGTGAATTAGAATCATTCGCACAGTTTGGTTCAGATTTAGATCCACAAACAAAAGCGAAATTAGAGCGTGGTAAACGTACGGTTGAAGTATTAAAACAAGATCAAAACAAACCTTTAACTGTTGATAAACAAGTTACAATTCTTTATGCATTAACAAAAGGTCACTTAGATGATATTCCTGTTGAAGATATTACGCGTTTTGAAGATGAGTTATTAGCATGGGTGGGCACAAACGCACCGCACATCTATCAGGAAATCCGTGAAACAAAAGGATTACCAGCTGACGAAACATTTGTTGAAGCATTTACTGCATTCAAGAAAATCTTCAAAAAATCAGAAGTATAATCTTTAAGGAAATTAATCAGAAGGTGGTGACAAAATGGCTTCACTTAGAGAAATAAAAGGCCGTATCAATTCGACTAAGAAAACGAGTCAAATTACTAAGGCGATGCACATGGTATCGAACTCTAAACTTCGTCGTGCAGAAGAAAATGCGAAGAGCTTCTATCCATACATGAATAAAATGCAGGAAGCAATTACAGCAATCGGCAGTAATTCAGATTCAAATCATCCAATGTTGCAGACACGTCCAGTTAAAAAGACGGGTTACTTAGTTATTACTTGTGATAAAGGTCTTGCAGGTCCTTATAATGCAAACATTTTAAAAAGTGTAACTGCTCAAATTAAAGAACGTCATAATAATAACCCTGCTGAATATGGTATTTTAGTTATTGGTCGTGTTGGACGTGATTTCTTACGTTCACGTGGATATAATGTAGAAGGAGAAATTATTGGTCTTTCTGATCAGCCAACATTCAAATCAATTAAAGAAATTAGCCAGAAAGCAGTATCTCGTTTTGAAACAGGTGAATATGACGAATTATATATGCATTTTAGTCATTTCATTAGCGTGCTTGAACAAGAAGTACAAGAGCGCAAAATTTTACCGATTTCTAAAGATGAAGTGTCAGGTGAATCTTCATTATCTAATTATGAATTCGAACCTGATCAGGATGCCATTTTAGAAGTAATTCTTCCACAATATGCGGAAAGTTTAATCTATGGTGCCATTTTAGATGGTAAAGCGAGTGAGCATGCTTCACGTATGACAGCTATGAAAAATGCAACTGACAACGCAAAAGAATTAATTGATGACTTATCATTACAATATAACCGTGCGAGACAAGCAGCCATCACGCAACAAATCACTGAGATTGTTGGTGGAGCAGCCGCATTAGAATAACACTTAGGAGGAATAAACATGGCAGTAGGTCACGTAATCCAAGTTATGGGTCCAGTAATCGACGTTAAGTTTGAAAACGGTCAATTACCAGCATTAAACAATGCCTTAACTTTAGATATTAAACGTGAAGAAGGTAAATCTACGAAGTTAACGTTAGAAGTTGCCCTTCATTTAGGTGATGACGCAGTACGTACAATCGCTATGAGTTCTACTGATGGCGTTCAACGTGGAGCAGAAGTTGTAGACTCTGGTGCACCTATCTCTGTACCAGTTGGGGATGCAACATTAGGTCGCGTATTCAACGTATTAGGAGAAAAAATCGATTTAGGTGAAGAATTAGATGCTACAGTACGTCGTGATCCAATTCACCGTTTAGCACCTAAATTTGAAGAATTATCAACTAAAGTTGAAATTTTAGAAACTGGTATTAAAGTAGTAGACTTATTAGCACCTTACATCAAGGGTGGAAAAATCGGTCTATTCGGTGGTGCCGGTGTAGGTAAAACAGTATTAATTCAGGAATTAATTAATAATATCGCGCAAGAGCACGGTGGTATCTCAGTATTCGCTGGTGTTGGTGAAAGAACACGTGAAGGTAACGACTTATTCCACGAAATGAGTGATTCAGGCGTTATCAAGAAAACAGCCATGGTATTTGGACAAATGAACGAGCCACCTGGTGCACGTATGCGTGTAGCATTATCTGGTTTGACTATGGCGGAATACTTCCGTGATGAACAAGGTCAGGACGTACTTTTATTCATCGATAATATCTTCCGTTTCACACAAGCAGGTTCAGAGGTATCAGCATTACTTGGCCGTATGCCATCTGCCGTTGGTTACCAACCAACCCTTGCCACTGAAATGGGTCAATTACAAGAGCGTATCACGTCTACAAACGTAGGATCAGTTACATCTATCCAAGCAGTATTCGTTCCTGCCGATGACTACACTGACCCAGCGCCAGCGACAGCATTCGCTCACTTAGATGCAACGACAAACTTAGAACGTAAATTAACTGAGATGGGTATTTACCCAGCCGTGGATCCATTAGCTTCTACATCACGTGCATTAACACCAGCTGTTGTTGGTGAAGAGCACTATGAAGTAGCACGTCGCGTTCAGGCAACTTTACAAAAATACCGTGAATTACAAGATATCATCGCTATCTTAGGTATGGATGAGTTATCTGACGAAGATAAAAAGACTGTTAACCGTGCACGTCGTATCCAGTTCTTCTTATCTCAAAACTTCCACGTTGCAGAGCAATTTACTGGTCAAAAAGGTTCATATGTACCAGTTGCACAAACAGTACAAGACTTTAAAGCTATCTTAGATGGTAAATATGATCATATCCCTGAAGATGCTTTCCGTTTAGTTGGTGGCATTGAAGCGGTATTAGAGCAAGCAAAAGCAATGGGTGTTGAAGTTTAATTCTTAGGAGGATGGAACTATGAATAAAATTGCATTAGATATCGTCACTCCTAACGGTTCAGTATACGCTGAAAACGAAGCAGAACTTGTTGTTTTGCAAACTGAATCTGGTGAAATGGGTGTGATGGCAGGCCATATTCCTACAGTCGCACCACTAAAAATTGGGGCAGTACGTGTTACACGTTCAGCAAACGATAAAGATTATGTAGCTGTAACAGAAGGATTTGCAGAAATTCGTCCTGAGAAAGTTACTGTATTAGTTCAATCTGCTGAACAAGCAGATGAGATCGATATTGAAAGAGCTAAAGCATCTTTATTACGTGCTGAAGAGCGTATTAAATCTGAAAATATTGATTTCCATCGTGCAGAACGTGCATTACACCGTGCATTGAACCGATTAGAAGTCGCAAAATATCGATAATAAATAGAGGTTGGAACAGTCGTGTTCTGCCACAAGCGATAACCGAACAAAACTAATAAATCGTTCTATGATTTATAGTATTTGTTCGGTTATTGTCGTAGTGGCAATGTGTGTTTCACGGTTTCGAATCTTTAGAGTGAATTTTATAGAGGTGAAGGATGAATATTTTTGCCCTTACATATCTTTTTTTATATATCGCAATTACAGCAGTTAGTTTAAATTGTTTACAAGCTATTAGGTTAGATCAATGGTTTAAACCGAATCGGACGATGGATATACAAATCCTTTTAATATTTTTTAGTATGGCATTAAGTTATTTAGTGACTAATTTTATTGTTGATTTAATTAAGCAAACGAATTTGATTTTAGTGCTATTTTAACGATAATTCCCTTTAAATTGACAGAAAAATCATATTTCTACAGAGATGATGTTTTTATTACCTACTTTTGGGTTATTTATTATAGAATAGATGTATAGCTATGTTAAATTTGGAGGTAGAGATGGATACAATTATCGTAAAAGGTGGCGCAAAATTAAAAGGTCACGTTAAAGTGGAAGGTGCAAAAAATGCAGTTTTACCAATTTTGACAGCATCAATATTAGCTGAAACTGGTAAAAGTGTGTTCACTAATGTACCAAATTTATCTGATGTCGATACAATTTCAGCCGTTCTAGAAGGCTTAAATGCGAAAGTATATAAAAAATTAGATGTTAATACAGTAGAAGTAGATGCGAGTGGGGAGTTATTAACGCATGCTGCATATGAATATGTGAGTAAGATGCGTGCGAGTGTACTAGTGCTAGGTCCATTATTAGCACGATTTGGTAAAGCTGAAGTAGCAATGCCTGGTGGTTGTGCGATTGGTTCCAGACCGATTGAGCAGCATTTAAAAGGACTACGTGCATTAGGTGCTGAAATTACGCAAACCAATGGCTATTTAGTTGGGCAAGTTAATGGTCGTCTAAAAGGAGCTCAAATATATTTTGATTTTCCTAGTGTCGGTGCAACGCAAAATATTATGATGGCCGCAGCACTTGCTGAGGGTAAGACAGTCATTGATAATGCAGCAAGAGAACCTGAAATTGTTGATTTAGCTAACTATTTAAATAAAATGGGGGCAAATGTTCAGGGTGCAGGTACTGATCATATCGTTATTTATGGTGTTGAGTGTTTAAAAGGTGCAAGTCATGAAATAGTGCCAGATAGAATCGTTGCAGGTACATTTTTAGTTGCAGCTGCGTTAACGAAAGGTGATGTATATGTGGAAGGTGCAATTTATGAACATATGCAGGCGCTTATCGCGAAATTAGAAGAAGCAGGGTGCAGTGTAGAAATCGATGATGCTGGTATTCGTTTATATGTAGCGCAACCTTTAAAAGAAGTTAATGTTAAGACGTTACCTCATCCTGGATTCCCAACCGACATGCAAGCGCAAATGATGGCATTAATGCTTGTATTACCTAAAGAAAGTTCAATGCATGAAACTGTATTTGAAAATCGTTTTATGCATGTTAACGAATTTAATAAAATGAATGCTAAAATCACAGTAGATAAACGTATTGCGCGTGTATCAGAAAGTATGTTACAAGGGGCTGAAGTAAAAGCAACAGATTTACGATCGGCAGCTGCTTTAGTACTAGCAGGACTTGTTGCAAAGGGATATACTAAAGTAACAGAACTCCATCATTTAGATAGAGGTTACGTACAGTTCCATCAGAAATTAAGAAGTTTAGGTGCAGAAATTGAACGTACAGGCGATACAAAAGAAAGTGTGTCTGTAAACTAGAGTAAATTTGTCCGCATCGAGGTGAATAACATGAGAAAAATAAAGTTAGAAAATAAGACAAGTGTGATTAATGGAACGGAAGTTATACATAGACGTATACCCATTCTTTTATCAGTCGTCGTTGTTTTCATATTAATGCTATTACTATTTATTATCGGTATGATGATTGGGTATGGTATTTTGCATTCCCCATTTGATATCTTTAAGCCATCAACATGGACACATTTAATTAAACTAACCGGGGGTGAAGCTTGATGGAAACTATCCTAACATATGATGAAATAAAAAAAATTATTCCACATCGTTATCCATTTCTATTAATCGATAGAATTACTGAACTTGTTGATGGAAAGAAATGTACTGGTATTAAACAAGTAAGTGGTAATGAACCATTCTTTCAGGGGCATTTTCCTGAATATGCTGTTATGCCAGGTGTATTAATCGTTGAAGCATTAGCGCAAGTTGGTGCCGTAGCTATGCTTAAATTAGAAGAAAATCAAGGGAAACTTGCAATGTTTACCGGGATTGATAAATGTCGTTTTAAAAAACAAGTGACGCCGGGAGATACGCTCGTCCTTGAAGTTGAGATGACACGTGTGAAAGGCCCAATAGGTAAAGGCGTAGCGAAAGCAACGGTAAATGGTGAAGTAGCGTGTAGTTGTGAAATTAGTTTTGCGATTTTAGAAAAGTAATCATATTTGTTAATTAAATAAGAAAAGCCGAACAAATCAATCCTTCATAGGCATTGATTTGTTCGGCTTTTCTTATTGGTTATATAGGATATGAATATGTGGATAAGATAAATAATCTAATCTTCTGCTTCATCTTTAAGTTTTGGTTTAGACTTCATTAATCGATTAAAGGCAATAATAAGTTCTTGTCCACTTAAGCCATCAGCGACTAACTGTTCGAGTAATTTCTCAGCGTAAACTTGTCTGAGTGTATAAATATGACACTCTAAAATGACAGATATTTTATCCTCTAAAGGCTTAATTTGTTTAATGGTTGATTCAAATAGGGCGGGATCGTTGGATGCACGTGTAATAACAACACGCGTATCTAAAATCGTTTGCTGTTCCAGATAAGATTGCATTTTTTCTAAATGGATATCATCGATTACAATTTCAAGCAACCATCCTGTTCCGCTGTTTTCTTTGTTGATTATGACACCATCATGTAATGCATATTCTGTTACGGATTCATTTTCTACAATTTGAAATCTTACCGCTTTGAACGTTTTCATGTATATCCCTCCATTATCTATTATAATTTATTGCCTCTTTTTTTCAAAATATAAAATTTGTGATTATTTAATGAAATTGGTGTAGTAATTCTTTAAATTATGCTCAAAATTCAAAAATTACAATGATTTGTTGCAAAAAATAAATTTCTGCATTTTTGCAACAATTTATTTTTATTATATAGTGCTAATGAAAGGAGGTGACACATTGATTAATAAAGTGATATTGGCTGGCAGAATTTCAAGTGACGTTGACTTAAAGGATTTTTCGGAAAAACTTCAAATTGCTTCATTCTTTCTGGCTGTTGATAGAGGGAAAAAGAGACATTCAAAAGAAAGCACAGTTGATTTTCTGCGATGTAAAGCTTTTAATCGGACGGCTGTCAATGTACATTCATACTGTAAGAAAGGTTCATTAATTTGCGTCACAGGTCAGATTCATAATAACCGTTATGAAAAAGATGGTGAGACAAAGTACGCCACAGAAATTATCATTGAAAGTGTTAAGTTCTTACCAAATATGAGTAGTAGTAGCAAAGAGAAGACTCCTGATGAAAAGTGGAATGAATTATCCTATGATGAAAAATTTATTGTGATTAATGACTATCACGCAAAGAAAAAGACTGAAGTAGAAGTCACTAAAGTAACGACCAATACGCATGTTGAACATTCAACTGATTTGGATGAAGCAGCTACTTATAAAGCGAGATGGTCTACTGAACTCAATAAAGAAGATGATGTGGCGGATGAATTAAAAGAAAAAGCAGAGGCTATTGTTCAGAAATTCAGTGGCGAGCCATCTCTTGAAAACGATGATATAAAAGAAAGTATAACTGAGGCTGAAAGCACAGAAGATACAGAAAGTGACGTAATATCATCATCCAAGGATGATGATATTACGGATAAAAGCTTACCGTTTTAAGTAAGACATACTTCATTACTCACACACCTCACACCCCATTACACCTCATTAAACAACCGTTGATTCGCGTGCCGGCGAATCAACGGTTGTTGTATTTTGAATTGAGATGTGGCTGTAACGTGTTTGTAATTTAAGGAAGTTACTTATCACACGACTGTAACCTAAGAAATGTTAAATCGTGATAAAGTAGTATTACTGACAAATGAGTTAATCGGAGGATATAGATATAATGAAAAAATTAGCAGCAATTACTACAATAGCAATCTTAGCGACAGGTATTTCTACTCAGGCTAATGCAAAAGAACATACCGTTAAACAAGGCGAATCATTATGGGTGATTGCTGATAAATACGATACAACAATTGAAAAGATTAAAAAGATTAATCATTTAGAATCAAACTTAATTGTTCCTGATCAAAAATTACAAGTGCTCGTTAATGGTAAATATGAAGTTCAAGCAGGAGATACGTTATCTAAAATTGCTCGTCAATTCGACGTAAAAGTATCTGAATTAAAAAAATGGAATCATATTAAATCATCAAAAGCTTTAAAACCTGGACAATTATTAGTTGTAGAACATAAAAATGATAAGAAAATTGTAAAAGCACCAGTTCAACAAGTAAAAACGACACAAACAGTACAACAAGCACCAGCACAACAAGCGCAAGCGACACAAACAGTACAGCAAGCACCAGCACAGCAAGCACAAGCTGCGCAAGCAGTACAGCAAGCGCCAGTACAACAAACACAAGCACAAGTAGGTAATTCATCAGTAGATGCACATTTACGTATGATTATGCAACGAGAATCAGGTGGTAATCCAAGAGCAGTTAACCCAGCAGGTTACTATGGATTATTCCAATTTTCACCACAAACCTGGGCAGCAGTTGGCGGAACAGGTAACCCTGCACAAGCTTCTGAAGCAGAACAGTGGAAACGTGCACGCATTTTATATACACAACACGGTGCTGGACACTGGTCAACAGCATATTAATAATATTTTGAAAGTAGAATCTTATGGTTCTGCTTTTTTTTGCGGAATTGTCATGATGTCAACCAGATTTAAAAATTTGCATTATTGTAATGATGCTGTAATAAATTATCGAATGTTTTATTCCTTTTGTAACCTAAACAATGTATTAATCTGCTATATTTATTTTAAGTTCATTGATCACACAAAATTTTAAAATATACCTGGGGGAAAAACACAATGAAAAAAATTATCACTGCAACATTAGCTGTCGCTTTAACGACAACAATAGGCATTTCTACAGCAGACGCAGCATCATACCGAGTAAAACCGGGTGATTCTTTATGGGGCATTGCTTATCGACATGGTACAACTGTTGCAGCGCTTAAATATGCGAATGGTTTAAGATCAAATTTAATTCACCCGAACCAAATTTTAACGATTAATTCGAAGCAGAAACATGTGACTTATAAGAAGACGACATATAAACCAACATCTTACAAAACGAACACGTACCGACAATCAACATATAAAGCACCAATTAACAAAACAGTATATACAAAACAAAAAACAATCAAGGCAACGCGTACATATTATATAAACCGTGGTTTAAACTGGGCAGCATTAGCACAATGTGAATCAGGGGGAAATCCTAGAATCAATACTGGTAATGGCTATTATGGAATGTATCAATTTGATTTACGCACATGGCGTGGCGTTGGTGGCTATGGTTATCCACATCAAGCAACTGCTGCAGAGCAAACGTACCGTGCACAATTACTATATAATATGCGTGGTGCACAGCCATGGCCTTATTGTGGTAAAAGATTATAATCCTAACCATCCATAATGTAATAAAGACTACGTCATTCTGCGTAGTCTTTTTATTCGCTTGATTTTGAATTTTTAATACGCTACACTATCATTAATTACATATATTACTACTAGGGGTGCATATATGCTGAGATGACTTTGTCAAACCCTTTTACCTGATCTGGATAATACCAGCGTAGGAAAGTAGTTAAGTACGATTAATGTTTTTTAATATTCTATTGGTATTTAGCCCATTTCCTATTTGGAATGGGCTTTTATTTATATAAGGAGGAATTGTTGATGTTTACAGCTTCATTAAAGAAAGAAGTAGCGCCAATTATTGATTCAATTTACAATGATGGATTTATTCAAGGTATGATTAATGGTGATTTAGATAAGGATGCTGTGATTCATTATTTAAAAGCAGATCACCATTACTTAAATGAATTTGCAAAAATTTATAGTTTACTGATTCCAAAAATTAATGATAAAGAAACAATAAAATTTTTTCTTGAACAAATTGATTTTGTTATGAACGGTGAAGTTGCGGCACATTATACACTGGCAGACTATGCTGAGGTTGACTATAAAACAATCATAAAATTGGGAGAATGGTATCCTTCAAGTGATCATTATATTAAACATATGTACTTTAACGCATACCGTTATAGTGATGCAGCGTATACAATTTGTGCGATGGCGCCATGTCCGTATGTTTATCAGGAACTAGCATTAAAAGTAAAAGCGCATCATGATTTAATAGGCAATCCATTTAAAGCATGGTTTGATTTTTACGCTGTTGAAATGAAGCCTCTTATGGCTATTCTAGATCGTTTTGTTGATGAATTTGCACAATCAGCAAACGAAGAAGCGCGTATTATCTTAGCGAATAATTTCAAGGAAAGTTGTATTCATGAGAAACGATTCTTTAATATGGCTTTTAATCAAGAAACTTGGGAAAGTGTGGTTGAGTAAAATGAAGACAGCATTATCAATAGCAGGGACAGATCCAACAGGTGGAGCTGGAACAACCGTTGATTTAAAAGTATTCCAATCACGTGGCGTTTATGGCATGAGTGTAGTAACAAGTATTGTGGCGCAGAATACGTTAGGTGTCCAACAAGTTTTCAATCAGCCTGTTGATGTTATTGGCGCGCAACTTGAAAGTGTATATAGCGATATTGTTCCCGATGCAGTGAAGACAGGTATGCTTGCGACAAGTGAAGTTATGGATGTCGTTCGACCGTATATCGTAAAACATGCTATACCTTATGTGATTGATCCTGTAATGGTTGCTAAAAGTGGTGATGCATTGCTTGATCATGAGGGTAGAAGTGCAGTGCGCACAAAGTTATTAGATGTTGCTACAGTTGTTACGCCGAACATTCCTGAATTAGAAGAAATTATACAAATGAAAGTTGAAACACTTGATGATATTAAACGTGCTGGCGAAATCTTTATCAATGAAATTGGTTCACAAAGCGTATTGGTTAAAGGTGGCCATTTGAAAGGTGACGCTACAGATTATTTATTTACTCGAGAAGAATTTGTTTTGCTACCTGGCGAACGTTACGATACGAAACACACGCATGGTACCGGATGTACTTATTCAGCAGTGATTACTTCTGAATTAGCGAAAGGAAAATCAATTATAGAGGCGGTACAACTTGCAAAGAGATACATGGATTTAGCTATAAAATATACACCAGGACTAGGTTCAGGACAAGGGCCAGTTAACCATTTTAAATATCAGGAGGTAACAAATGCTTAGTCAATTAAGAAAAGATAACCCATTAATCATTTGTATTACAAATGATGTTGTTAAAAATTTCACGGCCAATGGATTACTCGCACTTGGTGCAAGTCCAGCGATGGCAACAGAGCAGTTAGAAATGGATGAATTCTTAAAATATGCAGGTGCATTACTGATTAATATCGGATCCATTGAAGCGGGAGATATCGATAATATGCTTGCAGCTGCAAAGTATGCCAACCACCACGATGTTCCGATTGTATTAGATCCAGTTGCTTGTGGCGCGTCTAAGTTTCGTAAAGACTTCTGTCTCAAACTACTTGAAACATTTGATATTGCTGTCATTCGTGGTAACGCAAGTGAACTTCAAGCACTCGTAGGAGAAGCGCATATGAAAGGCACAGATGCAGATAGCAACCTTTCAACAGAAAATGTAGCTAGAAATGCATATCAAAAATTTAAATGTGCAATTATTGTTACTGGCGAAGTAGATGCTATTTGCGTGAATGGAAAAATTAATTTAATAGAAAATGGTACAGCGTTATTAACTAAAGTAACGGGTGGTGGATGTTTATTAGGAGCAGTTGTTGCAAGTTTCATATATAATGAAACTAAACCGACGTTGAGCCTTTTAACTGAAGCAATGACAACTTATACAGTTGCATCTGAACTTGCTGAACAAGGGCCTAACGGTACTTTGCCGGGCCATTTTGCTGTAAATTTAATAGATCAGCTTTATTTAATACAGGAAAGTGATGTTGCAAAGAATAGACTTGTGAAAGAAGTGTAGTATATGTTTGATAGAAAGTTATTACGTGTTTATTTTATTGCAGGGAGTCAGGATACTAAAGCAGGTAATTTAGAAGAAATACTGAAACAAGCATTAGATGCGGGTATAACACTTTATCAGTTTAGAGAAAAGGGTGAAGGCGCACTTACCGGAAGAGATAAAGAAACACTTGCACGTCGTTTGTTCGAATTATGCAAAGCACATAACGTACCGTTTATCGTCAATGATGATATTGAACTTGCTAAGAAAATTAATGCAGATGGTATTCATTTAGGACAGGATGATGAGAAGGTTGAAAATATCATCGATGACTTCCAAGGCAAAATTATTGGATTATCTGTCAGCAACTTTGATGAGTATGATCAATCAGATTTAACACATGTAGATTATATTGGTGTCGGGCCTGTCTATGAAACAAGTAGTAAAAGCGATGCGAAGAAGCCAGGTGGCATCGAATTAATCCGTAAAATGAGATTATATGATGAAGAAATTCCGATTGTTGCAATTGGCGGTATTACAAGTAAAAACTGTGAAATGATTATTGATGCCGGCGCTGATGGTATATCAACAATTTCATCGATTACACAAAGTGATAATATTGAGCAAGTTGTGACGGATTACTTAAAATATTATACAGATAAATAATTATTAATGGTTTTGGTTTATGATTGTGGATTTTTATGATAAAATAACCTCTATGTGAATAATATTATGAGGTGAAAGAATGAAGAAAAAGGCAATATGGCCGTTAATTATTGCGATTGCATTATTTTTAGCGGGTTGTGATTATTCAAAAGAAGAGAATCGAACTGGATTTTTCTATGATACATTTGTACATCCGTTAGACCAATTAATCCACTGGCTAGGATCAAATATGGGGCATAACTATGGCCTTGCAATTATTGCGATTACTTTAATCGTACGTTTAGCACTATTCCCATTTATGATGCGTACGTATAAGAACCAATATGTCATGAAAGAAAAAATGGCACTGATTAAACCGCAAATGACTGAAATTCAAGAACGTGTTAAACGTGCACGTACACAAGAAGAAAAAATGGTTGCCAATCAGGAAATGATGACATTATACAAAGAGAATGGTATTAACCCTTTAAATATGGGATGCTTACCATTATTAATTCAGTTACCAATTGTAACAGGGCTTTTCTATGTTTTAAAATATCCAACTGAAGGCGGTATTACAAAATATCCAGACTTTTTATGGTTTGATTTAACGAAGACAGATATCGTGATGACAATCATTGCCGGATTGGTATATGCATTACAAGCTTATGTATCGATGCAAAACATTCCAGATGAGCAAAAAGCACAAATGAGAATGATGATGTTTATCTCACCAATTATGATTGTGTGGATGTCTTCAATTTCACCAGCTGCATTACCTTTATATTGGGCTGTTGGTGGTATTTTCTTAGTATTCCAGACTTGGTTAGGCAATAAGTTCTATAAAAAGAAAGTACACGAAGAAATTGCTCCTTTAGTTGAAGCACATGAACAAAATGAAGCGGCAAAACAACCGAAATCAGTTCAAGTTGTTTCAAGTAAGAAGAAAAAACGTAAATAAGTATAAAATAAAGAGGCAGGAACAGAAGTGTTCTGCCACAAACAAAAACCGGACAAAACTATTAAATCGTTCTTTGATTGATAGCTTTGTTCGGTTTTTTGTCGTAGTGACAACTCCTGTTCTGCCGTTTATTCTATTTAACAGTAAGGGTTAAATTATTATGTCTCAACCGCTATATTTGTTAGTGATTCTATCCCCATTCCTCTATAAACTGTTCAATAAATGCTTTCATATATGCATTACGTTGTTCCGCCATTTCAACTGCAGTTTGCGTATTCATCAAATCAATGAGTTTAAACAATTTCTCATAAAAATGATTAATCGCTGTACTTGGTGTTCTGTAATTACTTAAATCTGTTCGAACAGGGATATCTGGATCATACATTGCTTCACCGAATTTACCGGCAAACATGAATGTACGTGCAATACCAATGGCGCCTAGTGCATCTAAACGATCAGCATCCTGCACGACTTTACCTTCTAATGACTTTAATTTTCCAGCGTTTTTCCCACCATTAAAACTCATGTATTGCAATATATGGTTAATCTCATTTTGTTGATTGACTGGCAGTTGTATAGAAGTATAGAAATCATTTAAGCGTGACCATGCTTCTTTCTTATCGAATAATTTCTCATCTACAGTATCATGAAGTAATGCAGCCATTTCTACGATGAATAAATCTGCATGTTCCTTCTCACCAATGATACGTGCCATCTTTCTGACACGTTCAATGTGCGCAAAATCATGACCGCTTGATTCACCTTTATGTATAGTTTTCACAAACGCTTCTGTGAGTTTTATTATCATTTCATTGTTCATGTGAAAAAACTCCTTGTTTTATATTTACAATTAGAAAAAACTTGGTATAATATTTTTAAGAATTATCTGAATATTCAAATATTAACTGAAATCAAAAGGGGATGATAATCATGAATCATACATATCAATTCGAATTAACGCAACAACAAAAGAAACTTGCTTGGACTTATCTTGTTGTCCATAGTGTATTCTTTTTAAATTTAGCTGCTGACTTTCTACTCCTTCAGTAACTAATCATTTAAAGCATTAAGTCAAAATAATAGGGGACAAATGTCCCCTGAATTTAAAGGATGGGTGATATCAATCGCGCGATAGCTTCTTTCACTCGAATGAGTAGTACGCGCTGGTCATATATTTCCTGCGTCAATTGACTGGATACTTTAACATCTTCTTCAAATGTTTTTCTGAGTTCATAAGCAATATCATGATCATAAATAAAAGCATTAACTTCAAAGTTTAATTCAAAACTTCTAAAGTCCATATTCGCCGTGCCAACACTTGCCACTTCATCATCAATGACCAACATTTTTGTATGGATAAAGCCATTTTCATAAATGAAAATATTACATCCTGCTTTTAATAATTCACCGACATTTGAATAAGTTGCCCAATAAACAAATGGATGGTCTGGTTTATTAGGAATCATAATATTGACTTCAACCCCCGTTAATGCAGCGATTTTTAATGCATCAAGCAATGAGGTATCTGGTATAAAGTAAGGTGATTGAATAAATATCGACTCTTTCGCTGAAGTAATCATTTTTAAATATCCGAATTTAATATGCTGTTCGCTTGAATCTGGGCCGCTGGATGAAATCTGTATACCAATTTCGCCTTTACTATCAACGTCCGGGAAATATTTTTTGTCGTAATGCATAAAGTTACGGGTAGATTGGGAATTCCAATCCATCATAAAGCGTAGTTGTAATGCATTGACCGAATCGCCTTCTACTCGTAGGTGCGTGTCACGCCAGTAACCAAAGCGTTTATCCAGCCCTAGATATTCGTCACCTACGTTAAAGCCACCGATATAACCAATTTTACCGTCGATTACGACAATTTTGCGGTGGTTACGGTTATTCATTCTAAAGTTAATTAATGGAAAGTGGGAAGGGAAGAAAGCTTCAACCTGCCCCCCTAATTTACGAAATGTCTTAAAGCGTGATAAGGATAAAGTACGTGAACCTATATCATCATACAACATCTTAACTTCAACGCCTTCATTGAGCTTGTCCATTAAGGCATCAATGATTTCTTTACCGATACCATCGCGCTTAAAGATGTAATATTGAATATGAATATGATCTTTGGCATTTCTAATATCATGCAGCAAATGGTCAAATTTTTCTCGTCCATCTGTTAATATTTGTACGGCATTATCAGTTGTTAAGAATGAAGAATAGTTGTTCAAATTCATTCGTATAATATCTTTATGTTTCATAATTTCTTTTGAACGAACTAATAAATCGCCTTCGTCAATAGCATGTAGTTGTTCCTGTACAATCTGTTGCAATCCAAGCTTATCTTCTTCATCTAATTTGAAGATACTTGACTGTTTGATCTGTCTACCAAACAATAAATACAGGATGAATCCTATGATTGGTAAGAAGAATAACACAAGTAGCCATGCCCATGTAGAACCTGCTTGTCTGCGTTCCAGAAAGATGATAACGAAGGCTAGGAAAATATTGAATACAAATCCAACGAAAAAAAGAATCGAGAATAGTTGTGAATAATCAATCGATGATAAAAATGACATAATAGCCCCCCCATTACTATGAATAGATTTATTATACATTAAACGTGGCATAATTACTTTTGGCATAGACGCTTTTTAGGGTTGTAAATTTATTTACAAATCGCTTTCAATGTTCACAAAAACTTTACATAAATAAGTCCATGGACCTATAGCTATATTCCAAATTTTCAGTTACACTATTAATAACAAATTGATTAGGAGTGATCAAAATGAAACAGTCGCAAGAGAAAATTAAAAATGTAGTCACTCTGCTTTCTTCACTTGGTGTTAATATTTCAAAAACTAAATCACGACTTGAAGTTATGCGTACGTTACCACATGTAGCACCCGCAAAATTAAAATAATATACATAATGAAAGGACATTCTAAGACGAATGTTCTTTTTTTATGTGTGATTGTTGTGGGATATGCAATTTGAATGTTATCCGTTAATCATATATTAATGACTATTAAATAAAAAAGCGCCACTTAATAAGCAGCGCTTCAAAATCTCAATTCGGTGTTATTTAGCTGATTTATACTTTTTAATCTGTTCAGGATTAGAATGATAGAATATTGACAACGCGACGCCGATGCCACACATCAATGCCCAAAGTGCACTACCACCGTAACTAATAAAGGGTAGGGGTATACCTGTAATCGGTACGACTTGGATCGTCATACCAACATTTTGAAAGACGTGGAAGATAATCATACTGATTAACCCGATTAAGAAAAATGATGCAAATGGATCACTAGATACTTGAGCCATTCTGATTAAATGCGTAAATAATGCAAGGAATAATACAAGGACTAAAACTGTCCCGATAAAACCAAATTCTTCACCGATAACAGAGAAGATAAAGTCTGTATGGTTCTCTGGAATATAAACTTCTCCACCTTTAAATCCCTTACCGAACAATCCTCCTGAACCAATGGCCTTCATTGATTCCATTAAGTGAAAACCTTCTCCGTCGCTATATTCAGCCGGATTTAGCCAGGAATTAATACGCCCTAATTGATATGTTTTAATACCGAGTACTTTATCGATTAATTCAGGTTTAAAGATGATCGTTAATATTAATGTTGAACCGATTGCTGCAAGACCTATTAAAAATGGTGCCAAAATTCGCCATGTTACACCACTAACAACTGTAATTCCGAGTATGATTGCTAGTAACACAAGGGTAGTACCCAAATCATTTTGTAATAATATTAAAATCATCGGAATGATGGAAGTAAGAGCTATTTTCATTAAGAGTACGATATCTGATTGTAGCGACTTATAATATGTAAAACGGTTATGATCATATACAACTTTACTCAACGTTAAAATAAGGATAATTTTCATAAATTCTGAAGGTTGTAGACTTAGTCGGCCGAAAAAGACATACCAACTCTTTGCACCGTTAATCGTCGGTGTAAGTGATGATTCAGGCAGAATCAGCAATCCTAGTAAAGCTAAATTTCCAAGGCAATAAAGCATGAATACCCACTTATTAATCAGTTTGGGTGAAACAAACATAATACTAAATGCGATAATAAATCCGAGTATATAATAAAAAATTTGTCGTTCTGCAAAGTTGGTGCTATATTGTTGTCCGTCCATCGCAGAAGTGATGACAATCAAACTCACTGCAAAGAAACAAATTAATAATATAATGAGCCACCAATCGATTTTTTCAATCCACGGGCGTTTAATTTTGAAACGTGATGTACTACTTGATCGAGCCATGGTCAAACTCCTAATCTTTATAAATTATAGTCATTATTATACATAAATTTAAGCAAACATTATAGGAATAAATGTTTATTTTATTCATGATTCATATGTTTCAATAAAAAACATGCATAACATCATATATCGTGATAGTATTATGATATTAATGTAGTGGAGGAATTGATATGTCTAAACAAAATATTTGTATTGTCTATGGTGGTAAAAGTGCAGAACATGAGGTGTCTATCTTGACAGCACAATCCGTCATCAATGCTATGGACAAAGAACAATATGCAGTGGATACAATTTATATTACAAATGAAGGTGAATGGATTAAAGGTCCACAAATCACAGAACGTATAGAAGATAGTGAAGCATTAAGATTGTCATCATCTGGTGATGAATCAATTATGCATTTATTAACAGAATCAACGGATGGTAAACCTTATGATGCAATCTTCCCGTTATTACATGGACCAAATGGTGAAGATGGGACGATTCAGGGTTTATTTGAAGTATTAGATTTACCTTATGTAGGGAATGGTGTATTATCAGCTGCAAGTTCCATGGATAAACTTGTCATGAAGCAACTATTCGCCAATCGTGGATTACCACAATTACCTTATGTGAGCTTTTTACGTAGTGAGTACGAAACGTATAAGCATAATATTTTAGAATTGGTTGGTAACAAATTGGAATATCCAGTATTCGTAAAGCCAGCTAACTTGGGTTCATCTGTCGGTATTTCTAAATGTACGAATAGAGAAGAATTGATTCAAGGAATTGAAGAAGCACTTCAATTTGACCGTAAGCTTGTTGTGGAACAAGGTGTCGTAGCGCGTGAGATAGAAGTTGCTGTATTAGGTAATGACAACCCTAAGACGACATTACCAGGAGAAGTCGTTAAAGATGTAGATTTCTATGACTATAAATCAAAATATAAAGATGGTAAAGTACAACTAGAAATCCCAGCAGACATCCCATCTGAAATCCAGGAAACAATGCGCAATATGGCAGTTGAAGCATTTAAAGCAACAGATTGCTCAGGTCTTGTACGTGCTGATTTCTTCTTAACTGAAGATAATACGATTTATATTAATGAAACGAATGCGATGCCTGGATTCACGCAATTTAGCATGTATCCATTACTATGGCAAAACATGGGCATGAGCTACAGTGAATTAATCACTGCATTGATTGATTTAGCGAAAGCGCGCTATGCAGATAAGAAAAAAATTAAATACAAAATGGACTGATAAAAATGATTAAAAGAAGTTTACAATGGATAGCAGAACAAACGAATGGCACTTTAATTGGTAATAATCAAGAGGTAATAATTGAGGGCGTATCAATTGATTCAAGACATATCAATGAGGGTGTATTATTTATCCCGTTTAAAGGTGAAAATGTTGATGGTCATCACTATGTAAAGCAAGCACTGGAAAGTGGTGCGCATGCAGCACTATGGCAAAGTGATGTAGAAGTACCGCAAGAATTACCATTAGTTGTTGTAGAAGATACTTTAATCGCCTTACAGTCAATTGCTAAAGCTTATTTGAATGAAGTTCATCCAAAAGTGATTGCAATTACAGGAAGTAATGGTAAAACAACGACTAAAGATATGGTAGAAGCGGTACTTGCACCCAATTTTAAAGTTAAAAAGACACAAGGGAATTATAATAATGAAATAGGGTTACCTTTAACACTTTGTCAATTAGACGAAGATACTGAAATTTCAATATTGGAAATGGGGATGTCTGGCTTTGGCGAGATTGAATTCTTATCAGAACTCGCACAGCCCGATATTGCAGCGATTACAAATATTGGTGAGAGCCATATGAGA
This sequence comes from Macrococcoides caseolyticum, assembly GCF_021366795.1. GTDB lineage: Bacteria > Bacillota > Bacilli > Staphylococcales > Staphylococcaceae > Macrococcoides > Macrococcoides caseolyticus_A. Next base: position 92,004 of record NZ_JAHCPS010000009.1, read on the forward strand.
GACTTAGGTTCTAGAGCAGGCATAGCACAAGCTAAGTTCGAAATTATTAAAGGTTTAAATGGTCCATTATTTTATGATGGCGATGAACCATTACTTCAAGCATTAGTTGCAAAGTCAGAAGGTACATTCAAAAAAATTGGCTTTAACGAAGATAATGACTATTACATTCATGCGCTACAAACGTCAGATAGAAGGATAACATTTAAAGTCGATGATTATACTTTTAGTGTACCAACACTTGGGGCACATAATGCACGTAATGCTACTATTGCCATTGCAATTGGACGTCTTCTAGGTTTAAGTGATGAAACCATTTGTAGTAATTTAAACCAGCTACAATTGACCAATATGCGTATGGAACAAATGATAGGTCAGAATAAATCCCGATTAATTAACGATGCATATAATGCAAGTCCGACAAGTATGCGCGCAGCGATTGATACACTGTCAATTATAGATATTCAGAAAAAAATCATTGTTTTTAGTGACGTGCTTGAACTTGGACCTGATTCTAAAGCTTATCATACCGCTATTGGTGAATATTTTAAGGATAAAGGAATAGATATGTTAATGACGGTTGGACAAGATGCATTCTATATCGCAGAAGCTGCACGACCATTTACCAATGCAACACATTATGATTCGAAAGAGGCATTAGAGCAGGCATTAGTGAAAGAACTTAATCCAAACACCGTCGTACTGTTTAAAGCGAGTCGCGGGATGGCACTTGAGACAATCATTAATCATTTAATCTAAGGACTACTTAAAGACAGTTTAAAAAATAAATTTAAATAAAAAATAAAGTAACAAAGTGAATGACTGTATAGGTTACAGTCATTTTTTTGTTATATTCCGGCTGATGTAACGCATTGTATTGATTGTAAAAATATACGATAGATGCTAAGATAGAGAAGTTGAATAGGTATGTGAGTATAAAATTACTCTTACGCCAGGAGAACAAGTCGAGTACGCACACTATAGAGGCGTAATTATTGAATGATAAAAGGAGAAATAATATTGCAAAAATTTAGAGACCTAGGTATCAGCGAACCTACCATAAATGCGCTGGAGAAAATGGGATTTACAGAACCTACACCGATTCAAACGGATAGTATCCCTCATACGATGGCAGGCCGTGATGTATTAGGCCAAGCGCAAACTGGTACTGGTAAAACTGGTGCTTTTGGAATTCCTTTAATTGAAAAAGTTAGAGGCCAAGAGGGAATCAAAAGTTTAATTCTTGCGCCTACACGTGAATTAGCTGTTCAAGTTGCCGAACAATTAAAAGCATTTAGCCGTGGACAAGGGATTCAAGTTGCGACAGTATTCGGTGGTATGCCGATTGACCGTCAGATCAGAGAATTAAAGAAAAAACCTCAAATCGTCGTTGGAACACCTGGTCGTGTTATCGATCACTTAAATCGTCGTACGTTAAAAACAGAAGATATCAATACATTAATCTTAGATGAAGCAGACGAAATGATGAACATGGGATTCATCGATGATATGCGTTTTATCATGGATAAATTACCGAAAGAACAACGTCAAACGATGTTATTCTCAGCAACGATGCCGAGAGCTATTCAGGAACTTGTTCAAAAGTTCATGAAAGATCCAATCATTGTTAAGACAATGACAAACGTTGATTCAAACCCTGACATTGACGAGCATTACACAATCGTTAAAGAATTAGAGAAATTTGATACATTCACTAACTTCTTAGATGTTCATCAACCGGAACTTGCCATCGTATTCGGTCGCACAAAGCGTCGTGTCGATGAATTAACAAGTGCGTTGATTTCTAAAGGTTACCGTGCAGAAGGTTTACATGGAGATATCACGCAAGCGAAACGTTTAGAAGTATTAAAGAAATTTAAGAACGATCAAATTGATATCCTTGTTGCAACAGACGTTGCGGCGCGTGGACTAGATATTTCTGGCGTATCTCACGTTTATAACTTCGATATCCCTCAAGATGTTGAAAGTTATACACACCGTATCGGTCGTACAGGCCGTGCTGGTAAACATGGTATGGCGATTTCATTCGTTAACCCAGTTGAAATGGATTATATCCGTCAAATTGAAAAATCTAAAAATCGTACAATGACTGCATTACGCCCACCAACACCAGGGGAAGTAATGAAAGCACGTGAATTAGATGTTAAGACAAAAGTAAATAGCTGGATTGAAAAACCAACTGAAGCACGTATTGAATCTATCGCTCAGGAATTAATTAATGAACATGGTGATGTGAAGTTAGTTGCTTCATTATTACAAGAATTAATTAAGTCTAATAACGACGTTGATGTTCAATTAACATTTGAAAAACCACTTGGCCGTAAGGGCGGCGGTAAATCATACGGACGTGGACGTGGCGGAAACGGCGGAGGACGCCCTGGCGGATCTCGTAGTCGTTCAAAAGATGGCGGTAAAGATGGCCGTCGTAAGTCATTCGACCGTAGTGCTAAAGCAGGTGCTTCAAAAGGTGGTAAAAAACCATTTAAAGCGAGAACATTTGCTGACCATAAGAAATAAATAGTTATTTTGAACACCTTAAATTAATCGAAGAGATTAGTTTGAGGTGTTTTTGTTTTTTGAGGGGGATGAGTGAGTAAGTGTCTTAAAAATAAAGATGGCGCCACTTTCAACCATAAAGATAGCATACAATGATCATCTTATGAAAATCTTATGTTCTTTGTTATAATTTACATAAATGGAGGCGATTGAATTGTATTTTGAACCGTTACCACATGCACAACCTGCAAATACTCCTGTATATAGACGTATTAAATGGAGTATTTTTGCGTTATTCACTTTAGCCATCTGTACCGGTTTGTATTTTGGCATCAATTGGTTGTATGAATGGCGTTATACATACTTAATATTCTTGTTGATGCTAATTCCCATCTATATTCTTTCACTTGGTATTTTCTTAAGTTATAAATACACCCGTTATCAGCTCAATCAGGCTACACTTGAAATGAGTAGCGGGGCTTTCTTCATGAGCAGAAAGATTGTACCGCTAGATTTGATGCAGTCAGTAAAGATTGAACAAGGATTTATCATGAAAAAATTTAATCTTGCAGTTGTTACTGTCTATACACGTGGAGATATGGTTGTTCTACCTTATATGGAAACAAAAGAAGCTGAAGCGGTAGCGGAACGTATTATTGCAAGAATTAAGGAGATTCAATATGGACTCAACTAAAAAATCACTTCATTATTCTACGTATCTATCTAATCTGCTTAAATCTTTAAAAAGTAATATCTTTCCGATAGGTTTTGGGTTGTTCTTAATCATCAAAGATGGTTTCTCAAAAGAGGCGCTACTAGATAATGGCTTTGCTATCTTGATTTTATTATTTACTTTACTGAGTGCGATATTTAGTATGATTGAAGCAAAGATAACAAAATACTGGATTGAAGATGATAAATTAATGCTTCAAAAGGGTATTATCAGTCGTACGATTAAAGAAATTTATATCGGTAAAATTCAGACGATGGATTCTTCAGCTGGGATTGCGAATCAATTACTCGGTGGTGTCATCATGCATATTAAAACAGCGGGTGACGGGATTGAATTGAATAGTATAGGAAAGAATGATGCTCAAGCTTTAAGTGAGTATATTAATCAGCGTAAATTTCAATTGCAACAGGGTGCCGTTGTACAAGATAGTCTAATAGAAAATCATGAAGAAGAGGATATAATTAAATACGACGAAAAGTCTTATGAAACAATATATCAATTATCATTTACGGATTTAATTTTGATGAGTTCAACAAGTGCATCAATGTTTACGGTCATCGCCGTTGTGAGTGCGATTTATTCTCAGGTGAATGATATTTTTAATTTGGATAGATATTTGGATAAATTGGAAAGTATCGTTGGAGAAAGTTATGTGATGGTAGGTATTATCATACTCCTGGCACTGTTATTTAGCTATGTTATCGGGGTATTTATTACTGCACTTAAATATCATCAATATACTGTGAAGTTTGACGGTGAGTTAATCAATATTAAATATGGTTTGTTCGAACGAAAAAATAAATACATCGCTGTAAAAAATATTCAGAAAGTCACAGAAAAACAAAGTTATCTTAGAAAGTTATTGAATAAAACATCATTTGTCGTTACTACAACGAGTGAAATGAAAGGTTCAGAAGACAGCATTTTAGGTGATGAAGAAGTATTACCATTTATTAATCGTGATGATGCGTATCAATTGATTCAAAGACTCGTTCCGAAGTATCAATTTGATGAAGTAAACAAAGTTATTCCAAAGCGCAGTATACGCAGATACTTTCAGGTTTCCTGGGTAATATTTTTAATTGTTGGTTGTATCGTTCAATATTACTGGTTTGAATATTCATGGCTGATTGTTATTCTGCTGATGGTGTTAACCCTTATCACGGCATTTATCAAATATAAAAATTCAGGCTATATTATTTTAGATGATCAGATTAATGTGCGTAATGGTGGTGTATTTGTAATGCAAACTTCTTTTATTAAAGAAGAGAACATTATCGGGTTAGATGTATCATCCACACCATTTATGAATCGTGCAGGTTTAAGAAATGTTGGTTTAGGCATTTCATCAGGAAGTAACAGTATACAATGTCGTTTAGATTATATTGAACAAGTTGATGCTGCAAACATCTATGATTGGTTCTTGTTAAAGGAGCGACGTCAATATGAATAAGATGCATAGAGATAGTCTGAAATTAATGAAGATTGGTGCATGTTTAACCGCAAGTGTCTTTCTAATCGTCTTAGCAGTTTTATGGTTTATTCAATTTAAAGATTTTATTCCGGTTCATCCATATGTATTTATCGGAATAGCATTAATCGGATTGATAATCTTTATTTTAGATTTCTTCGTATTTCCTAAACTGACTTATGAAACGTCACTATTTCAATTAGGAGAAGAAGAAATCACAACATTAAACGGCATCTGGAATAAAGAAAAGTTAATTGTGCCTTACGTAACGATTCAAAATGTTGAAATGGAGCAAGGTCCTTTCATGAAGCGTTTTAATATTAAGTCATTAAAGATTATTACCGCAGAAAATGATATGGAAATACCCTATGTCCATGAACATGAAGCCGAAATATTAAAAGCATATATCCATCAAAAAATGAACAACCTCGATGTAAGGAGAAGTCATGATTAAAGGTATCGGAACAGATATTATTGAATTAGAGCGCATTCGTAAATCACTTGAAAATAAAAAGATGATTGACCGTATTTTGCATCCGAAAGAAATCGAACTGTATGATTGTTTTGAAAGTGAAAAACGTAAGATTGAATTTTTTGCTGGCAGGTTCTGTGTTAAGGAAGCCTATAGTAAAGCATTAGGCACAGGCATTGGGCAACTTAGATTCAATCAAATCTGTTGTTTAAATGATGATAATGGAAAGCCTTATATTGTAGGTAGTGATGCACATGTGAGCATCGCACATTCGGAAACTGTAGCAACAGCTTATGTTGTGATAGAGGAATAATGGATTATTCCAAAAAGTATGATAAAATTTGAGTATTAAATGATGGGGTGAGAGAGATGAGTGACAGGATATATAGACCGAGTTTCGTCAATGTTGATCTTGATGCGATCAATGAAAACTTTAAAGCTGTAGGTAGATTACATCCTAATAAGACGGTTATCGCAGTAGTTAAAGCAAATGGATATGGGCTAGGCTCGGTACAAATTGCTACACACCTTTATAATCAAGGCGCTGAATTTTTTGCGGTTGCAACGCTTGATGAAGCAATCGAACTAAGGATGCACGGTATTAAAGCTAAAATTTTAGTATTAGGCATTATTGAACCGAAAGATATACATAAAGCAAGTCAACATAGATTAGCGTTAACAGTGCCAGGATTATCCTGGTTAGAAGAGGCACTTCGGTTACTGGACGAAGATGATAAACCATTCTGGGTGCATTTAAAAGTGGATACTGGAATGGTTCGCATTGGCATGCGTGATAAGCAGGAATATCAACAAGTTGTTGATCTTGTTCAATCGCACGATAAAACAATCTTTGAAGGTGTATATACGCATTTTAGTTGTGCTGATGAAGAGAATGACAGTGCGTCAGTAGCATACAGTAAATTTATAGATATCGTTCATTCAAATGAAATGCCACCATATATTCATTGTCAAAATAGTGCAGCAGCACTGAGGTTTGATGCGTCAGAATGTACGGCTGTCCGTTTAGGGATAAGTTTATATGGTTATTATCCATCAGAATATATTAAAAGTATTTCAAAATTACAATTGAAACCTGCGATGCAACTTATTACGACGGTTAACTTCGTTAAAACCATTCAACCTGGTAATAGTGTAAGTTATGGCGCAACGTATACTGCAGAACAAGAAGAAACGATTGCAACATTTCCTTTAGGCTATGCGGATGGATTAAATCGTCAGCTACAAGGTTATACGATTAATTTAGAAGGAACAGAGGTTGAGATTGTGGGTCGTATCTGTATGGATCAGTTTATGGCACGTGTACCTGAAGGCACAACAGTGGGTACTAAAGCAATTGTCATTGATCATCATATAGAAAGTAATCAATCCATTGAACGTGTTGCGAAGCGACTGGATACCATCAGTTATGAAGTGTTAACAAGTCTTGGCAGAAGACTTCCAAAGTACTATATTACAAATGATACTGTGCTTAAATATAATGAATTATTAAAATAAAAATGGTATGCCATGAATATTTTTGATAAAATTATATTAATCGTGTAACTGGAGGAAATCAAATGAGTAAATTACAGGAACAATTAATTGAAGGATATCAGTCGATGGCTGAAATTAATTTATTAATTGCCTCAGAACATTATTTACTGGAGTGCGAAGTGTTTGATGCAGTTGAGTATGGATGCACAGCACAAGAAGGTGAATAAATGAAGCGCGGCGATGTTTATTTAGCTGATTTGTCACCTGTTAAAGGTTCAGAGCAAGGCGGTAAACGACCTGTGGTCATTATTCAAAACGATATAGGTAATAAGTATAGTCCAACAGTTATTGTAGCAGCAATTACTGCAAAAATTAATAAATCAAAAATCCCAACCCACGTAGAGATTGGTAAAACCAATCATCATCTAGATAAGGATTCAGTGATTTTATTAGAGCAGATTAGAACAATTGATAAAAATCGACTCATTGAAAAACTTACTTATCTTCCTAAGGATAAGATGGAAGAAGTAGATTCAGCACTTGCAATCAGTCTTAACTTATCTATTGATGACTCGGAGACTTTAGGTTAACGCAAGTTACCTTAAAGTCTCTTTTAAGTTTAGGAGGAGAATGAAATGCGTCAAATTGATAAGATTGTAGAGAGGTATACACAAATCCTCAAACATTACATTGAAGAAAAAGAAGATTCTGCTTTAGAAGATGTTCAGGCACTTAGTTTTGAAGCGATAGAATTAGATATTTCACCTGAAGAGATTGTGATTTTACATAAAGATATCGTTATTGAAGCTGGATATAATGCCATAGAGCAACACTACGCTATGGATGTTCTTACTGAAATGATTATTGGCTTTGGATTTACATATCGTGACTATAAAGCGTTAGTACGTATGATGGAAGCACATGATAAGGAAATGGATGTTGCAGCGAGTCTTCAGACAACGATGTTAAAAACACAAATCCCTCACCTCAATAACGTCCAAATTGGAGCCATCAGTGTGCCGGCCCATAGAGTAAATGGTGATTATTTTAACTTAATCGATCATAAAGATGGAACAATGAGTTTTGCAGTCGCTGACGTTATTGGGAAAGGTATACCCGCGGCACTCGCAATGAGTATGATTAAATTCGGAATGGATTCATATGGACATAGCCAGTTACCTAGCGATGGATTAAAGCGATTGAACCGCGTTGTTGAAAAAAATGTTAATCAAAATATGTTCGTGACGATGTTTTACGGTTTATACGAAGAAATTAATAATAAATTTTACTATGCATCAGCTGGGCATGAACCAGGCTATATATATCGTAAGAAAAAGGATGCATTTGAAGAATTAGATGCGAGAGGACTTGTCTTAGGTGTACATCCTTCTACGCGTTATGATCAGGAAGAACTGGAACTTGAAATTGGTGATATGATTATCGTATATACTGATGGTGTTTCTGAAATCAGGCATCTCAATGGTGACTTTATTAATACTGAAGAACTGCTTGGATTTATTTACCAGTATAAAGATTTACATCCACAAGATATTGTCCAGGTCGTCTATGAACAGTTAATTACAATTGGGGATCCTAAAAAAAGAGATGATTTAACGATATTAATTATAAAAAGAACAAAATAATACGTTTATACCATTAGATAATGGGTATTCAAATGTATAATAAGCATGCAAAAAAAATTGTGATGATTTTAAGGAGAGTATACATGAACTTGAAGATTGATACGATTGAAAAAGAGAACCACTACGAAATTAAAGTTGCAGGTGAATTAGACGTTGCGACTGTGCCTGAATTACAAGAAGCATTACTACCAATCCGTCAACTTGGAACACACGACATACATTTACATATTGATGAAGTTACATATATGGACAGCACAGGTCTAGGCCTATTTGTTGGTACTTTAAAAGAATTAAATAAAAATAATAAAGAATTATATGTTTTAGGTGTGAATAGCCGTATTGAACGTCTGTTTGATATTACTGGATTAAAAGATTTAATGCATGTTAACCAACCGGTGGAGGGATAATGATGGAGAAAACTTATGATTACGTAGAAATGCGATTTCCAGCTGCCGCTGAATATGTTGGTTTAGTGCGATTAACATTATCAGGCATATTAAATAGAGCTGGCGCAACTTATGATGACATTGAAGATACGAAGATTGCTGTGAGTGAAGCTGTAACCAATGCGGTTAAACATGCATATAAAGATGATGTTAAAGGTGACGTACTTGTTGGTTATGTTATTTTTGAAGATAAAGTAGAAGTGATCGTTTCTGATTCTGGCACAAGTTTCGATTATGAACGCACAAAATCTGAACTAGGACCTTATCAGGAAAATGAAAATGTTGATTTTATCCGAGAAGGTGGATTAGGTTTATTCCTTATTGAATCATTAATGGATGAAGTGAATGTGAAAAAAGATAGTGGAGTGACAATTAGTATGACAAAGTATATCTCGGGGGAGCAGGTGTAACTTCATGACAAGTTCTAATTATAATGATGTTACTCCAGAGGAGATTAATGCTTGGATAAAGCTTTATCAAGATACTAAAGATGAAATGGCACAAAATGAGCTTGTGATGCATTATCAAAAATTAGTAGAGTCACTTGCTTATCGCTATTCAAAAGGTCAAAGTCATCATGAAGACTTAGTTCAAGTTGGAATGGTAGGGTTACTCGGGGCGATTAATCGCTTTGATACCAGTTTTGACCGCAAATTTGAAGCATTCTTAGTACCGACCGTTATTGGAGAAATCAAACGCTATTTAAGGGATAAGACATGGAGTGTGCATGTGCCTAGAAGAATTAAAGAAATAGGTCCTAAAATAAAGAAGGCAACAGATGAACTAACCAACGAACTAGGACGTTCTCCTAAAATTATTGAAATTGCCAACTATATTGAAGCAACTGAAGAAGAAGTACTGGAAGCAATGGAGATGGGTCAAAGTTATAATGCTTTAAGTGTTGATCATTCGATTGAAGCAGACAAAGATGGTTCAACAGTAACATTACTAGATGTAATGGGCGATACTGAGGAAGGCTATGAGTTAACAGAAAAGCGCATGATCTTAGAAAAAGTTCTTCCAATATTATCTGAACGTGAAAAAGAAATTATTCAATGTACATTTATAGAAGGTTTGAGTCAAAAAGAAACAGGTGAAAAAATTGGTTTAAGCCAGATGCATGTTTCGAGGTTACAACGTACAGCGATTAAGAAATTACGAGATGCTGTGCAAAAGAGTTAATCCTATAACTGCTGTAAACAAGTGATTGTTTTCAGCAGTTTTTTTGTTGTGGTAAAATATACGTATCTTAAGGAGGCAACTATGCAAAAACATATTATTGATTTAATTATTGAAAAATTACCATTTAAAAAAGATCAAATTGAAGCGGTACTACATCTTCTGGAAGAGAAAAACACAGTACCATTTATCGCACGTTACCGTAAGGAAGTTACGGGTGGATTAGATGAAGTCGAAATTAAAGAGATTGAAACGGAATATCGCTACATGGAAACACTTCAAAAGCGTAAAGATGATGTAATCCGTACAATTGAGGCGCAAGGGTTATTAACAGAATCACTGCGTAAAGAAATTATGGAACAGGTTAAATTACAACGTGTTGAAGACCTCTATCGTCCATTCAAACAAAAGAAGAAAACACGTGCAACAGAAGCAAAACGTAAAGGCTTAGAACCACTTGCGAAAATGATTATATCATTTGAAGGAAAAGATATTGTTGCTGAAGCAGCGCAGTTTGTCGGTGATGAAGTTGAGAATGTTGAGGCAGCGATAAGTGGCGCGATAGACATTATTGCTGAAATGATTTCTGACGAACCGAAGTATCGTGAATACATATTACAGTTTGTAGAAACAAATGGACTAGTCGTCACAACTAAGAAAAAGAAAGCAGAAGACGAAAAAGGCATCTTCGAAATGTACTACGATTATTCAGAAAAAGTAAATAAAATTGTTCCACATAGAACACTAGCGATAAATCGCGGCGAAAAAGAAGGGGTATTAAAGGTAAGTGTTGATGTAGATGATACACGTATTAAGTCTTATATCCGTAAGCAAATCGTGAAAAAAGAAGTTGATTCTAATCAGTATATTGATTTAGCGATTGATGAAGCTTTAAAGCGTTTAATTTTACCTTCAATAGAACGCGAAATTCGTAATGAATTAACTGAAAAAGCAGAAACACAGGCCATTGATATATTTGCGGTAAATTTAGAAAACCTATTATTACAAGCGCCGCTGAAAGGTAAAATGATTCTTGGTTTAGACCCAGCTTATCGTACAGGATGTAAATTAGCAGTAATCAATAAATTTGGTACATTTGTAGAGAAATCCGTGATTTATCCTCATCCTCCAGTGAGTAAAGTAACGGATGCGAAGCAGAAAATGCTTGAACTTATTAAAAAGAATAATGTTGAACTTATTGCTATCGGTAACGGAACGGCAAGTCGAGAATCAGAACAATTTGTTGCCGACCTCATTAAAGAAAACAATTTAAATGTTAAATACATTATCGTTAATGAAGCAGGTGCATCCGTGTATTCTGCAAGCGAATTAGCACGTAAAGAGTTTCCGGACTTCCAGGTAGAGGAGCGAAGTGCAGTTTCAATTGGTCGACGTGTCCAGGATCCACTTTCAGAACTGGTTAAGATCGACCCAAAATCTATTGGAGTTGGTCAGTACCAACATGATGTTAATCAAAAGGCATTAAATGAAGCACTGACATTTGTTGTCGAAACAGCTGTAAATAAAATTGGTGTCAATGTGAACACGGCATCAGCGCCACTATTACAATATGTTTCAGGGCTTTCTTCAACTGTAGCGGATAACATTATTAAATACCGTGAAGAGCATGGACCGATTAAACATCATAAAGAAATCGCTAAAATTCCTAGACTAGGTAAGAAGACATTTGAACAAAGTATTGGATTTATGAGAATTCCAGAAGGAACAGAGCCATTAGATAATACAGGTATTCATCCGGAAAGTTATGAAGCGACTTACGCACTAATGAACTCACTGAGTCTAACAATTGAAGATTTAGGAACAGAGACTTTAAAGTCGAAATTAAATGAATTGAATCTTGAAGAAGTGTCAGCGCAACTTTCCATCGGTGTACCAACACTTGAAGATATTATTGCAGCTTTGATTGCGCCGGGTCGTGATCCACGAGAAGATTTTGAAACACCACTACTAAAGTCGGATGTGCTTTCTATTGAAGATTTAAGAAAAGGTATGAAATTATCTGGTACCGTTCGAAATGTTGTAGACTTTGGTGCTTTTGTGGATATTGGTGTAAAACAGGATGGATTAGTACATATTTCTAAACTATCAAATAAGTTTGTTAAACATCCAACTGATGTTGTTTCGGTAGGGGATATTGTAGATGTGTGGATTGAGGAAATCTTTGTTGATAAGGGAAAAGTTGCATTAACAATGAAGGATCCAAATGCAAAAGAGTGAATTACAAAGTTTAGTTGAAGAAATTTCTTTGGCGTATTTTGATAAACCTTTTATACATGAAGCACGTTTTAATCATCGTTTACGTACGACAGGCGGTAGATACTTATTAAATAGCCATGACATAGAAATCAATCCTAAACAATATGACACTTTTGGAATTGAAGCGATAGTTGATATTATTAAACATGAACTTGTGCATTATCATCTTCATATAGAAGGCAAAGGGTATCAGCATCGAGATAAAGATTTTAAAGTGTTATCAGAAAAAGTTGGCGCGCCAAGATTTTGTGAGATGATTCCGTCAGTTCAAGGTTATCGATATACGTATACATGTAATCATTGTGGTCAAACATTTTTAAGAAAACGTCGAGTGAATACACGTAAGTACAAATGTTCTAAATGTTTGGGAGAAATATCTATTACTAAAATATGGTGAAAAGCAGTGCAGCGAAAGTTGCGCTGCTTTTCTTTTGTGTATTTTTGTGTCGTTTATATACACATTTACTTCGAATTTTATAGATATTTTTATTTTATTAATTTTTTTCGTAAAAAGTGTTGACTTTATGTTTAAATCGTTATAAGATTAATTTCGTTGTTGAAACACGGCCCCTTGGTCAAGCGGTTAAGACACCGCCCTTTCACGGCGGTAACACGGGTTCGAATCCCGTAGGGGTCACTTTTTAAATTTTACAAACTTAATAAAAGCTTAATGAAATTAAAAAAACTTTTAAAAAAGTGTTGACTTCTTAATCTGGTTGTTATATACTTAATCTTGTCGTTAAAAGAGATGACTTGTGAGAAATGCCAACGCGCGATCGTGGCGGAACGGCAGACGCGCTAGGTTGAGGGCCTAGTTGGAGTAATCCAGTGGAGGTTCAAATCCTCTCGGTCGCACTTTATACTTTTAACTAATTTTATATGCGGGTGTAGTTTAGTGGTAAAACCTCAGCCTTCCAAGCTGATGTTGTCGGTTCGATTCCGATCACCCGCTCCATTAATAATTTAAATGAACATTGAAAACTGAATGACAATATGTCAACGTTAATTCCAATAATTTGAGTGAACTGAGTTCACTCCCAAGAGTGATTGCCATAAGCAATCAAAGAGCTTTATCA
>NZ_JAHCPS010000010.1 GCF_021366795.1 Macrococcoides caseolyticum
GATATCATATCTTTCATTTGTCTGGTGACGATGGCAGAGAGGTCACACCTGTTCCCATACCGAACACAGAAGTTAAGCTCTCTAGCGCCGATGGTAGTTGGTCTTACGATCCGCGAGAGTAGGACGTTGCCGGGCAGATTTACCCAGGAGGATTAGCTCAGCTGGGAGAGCATCTGCCTTACAAGCAGAGGGTCGGCGGTTCGAGCCCGTCATCCTCCACCATTTATTATTATGCCGGAATAGCTCAATTGGTAGAGCAACTGACTTGTAATCAGTAGGTTGAGGGTTCAAGTCCTTTTTCCGGCACCATTGCTTGAGCCATTAGCTCAGTTGGTAGAGCATTTGACTTTTAATCAAAGGGTCAGAGGTTCGAATCCTCTATGGCTCACCATTATTTTAACGATAAACAATTACTAATATGCGGGTGTGGCGGAACTGGCAGACGCACTAGACTTAGGATCTAGCGCCTTTGGCGTGGGGGTTCGACTCCCTTCACCCGCACCATATTTGCGAAAGTAGTTCAGTGGTAGAATACAACCTTGCCAAGGTTGGGGTCGCGGGTTCGAATCCCGTCTTTCGCTCCATTATTTCTTTATCGTTATACAGCTTATTATTACTAATAAGCCGGGGTGGCGGAACTGGCAGACGCACAGGACTTAAAATCCTGCGGTAAGTGATTACCGTACCGGTTCGATTCCGGTCCTCGGCACCATTAGCGCCCGTAGCTCAATTGGATAGAGCGTTTGACTACGGATCAAAAGGTTAGGGGTTCGACTCCTCTCGGGCGCGCCATTATTTTAATTATTAGCTACGGGAAGTAGCTCAGCTTGGTAGAGCACTTGGTTTGGGACCAAGGGGTCGCAGGTTCGAATCCTGTCTTCCCGATTTGCTTTAACAGGTTATAATATGGGGGCTTAGCTCAGCTGGGAGAGCGCCTGCTTTGCACGCAGGAGGTCAGCGGTTCGATCCCGCTAGTCTCCACCATATTACTTAATATTATTTCGGCGGCGTAGCTCAGCTGGCTAGAGCGTACGGTTCATACCCGTGAGGTCGGGGGTTCGATCCCCTCTGCCGCCACTATTTTTTAAAACTTAATGTGTACTTTTAGGATTTAGGACCTTTAGCTCAGTTGGTTAGAGCAAACGGCTCATAACCGTTGGGTCGCAGGTTCGAGTCCTGCAAGGTCCACTTTAATTATTATATTATGGAGGAATACCCAAGTCCGGCTGAAGGGATCGGTCTTGAAAACCGACAGGGGCTTAACGGCTCGCGGGGGTTCGAATCCCTCTTCCTCCGCCATTATTATTTTACTTCAGCAAATTAAAATAAAAAGATTTTCAATTATTTATTATTATCGCGGGATGGAGCAGTCTGGTAGCTCGTCGGGCTCATAACCCGAAGGTCGGTGGTTCAAATCCGCCTCCCGCAATTATTAGTGGTCCCGTGGTGTAGCGGTTAACATGCCTGCCTGTCACGCAGGAGATCGCGGGTTCGATTCCCGTCGGGACCGCCATTTGTATGGCTCAGTAGCTCAGTCGGTAGAGCAAAGGATTGAAAATCCTTGTGTCGGCGGTTCGATTCCGTCCTGAGCCATCTTTTTTATTATTATGCCGGAATAGCTCAATTGGTAGAGCAACTGACTTGTAATCAGTAGGTTGAGGGTTCAAGTCCTTTTTCCGGCACCATTTGGAGGGGTAGCGAAGTGGCTAAACGCGGCGGACTGTAAATCCGCTCCTTCGGGTTCGGCAGTTCGAATCTGCCCCCCTCCACCATTTTTTTATTTGTGTTATTATAGGGGCATAGTTCAACGGTAGAATAGAGGTCTCCAAAACCTTTGGTGTGGGTTCGATTCCTACTGCCCCTGCCATGGCGATTGTGGCGAAGTGGTTAACGCATCGGATTGTGGTTCCGACATTCGTGGGTTCGATTCCCATCAGTCGCCCTTTATATTAATATTATTGGGCTATAGCCAAGCGGTAAGGCAACGGACTTTGACTCCGTCACTCGTTGGTTCGAATCCAGCTAGCCCAGCTTTAGGCGCCATAGCCAAGTGGTAAGGCAGAGGTCTGCAAAACCTTTATCACCGGTTCAAATCCGGTTGGCGCCTCCATTTATTTTATATATGCGGGAGTATTTCAATTCTTAGAATACGGACCTTCCTGGTTCGAGATGTAGGTGTAAGTCCTACCTTCCGCTCCATTTTTTATTAAGCTGTATGATGCAAGCTTATTTTTTTTGTAGTTAAACAAAAAAGAACTACAGAAAATATTCTGTAGTTAAAAGTAATTAAACGAAAATGAAATTTGGTGGTAATAAAGTTGACGAGGCTTTATTACAAGTTCATTATAACAGTTTGGATAATGTTTGTGAACACTGTTTGAGAAATGATTTGTTTGCTTGACGACAATTAAATAAAGTATTATACTAGCAAGACAAATAATTTTACTAAGCCACCGTGGCGGAATTGGCAGACGCGCCGGACTCAAAATCCGGTTCCTCACGGAGTGTCGGTTCGACCCCGACCGGTGGTACTACGAACCCTTAAACATACAGTTTAAGGGATTTTTTTATTATATAAAAGATATTATGGATTAGCTTTTTTCTTGCCGTTCATGATAGATATCATAAATACAACACCTAGTATGATGAGCATTCCAATGCATTGAATATAATCAAATGGTTGTTTCAGCCATATGATGCTTAAGATAACTGCTGTTAACGGCTCGATACACCCGAGTAACGCAGTGAGTTGTGGGTCAATATATTTAACACTAAGCAGGTATAAGAAGAATGCGAGTGCTGTCCCTATTATTATCACAAATAAGATATACATATTACCAATTACTCCGAATTCAATCGGATTAATTTTCCAGTGTCGATTAAACATACTAATAAATAACCCCGCAAATAGCATCGCCCATCCGATGATAACAAGGGGCGTATTTCGCACGAAAAGACGTCCGGCATACATTGTATAGAATGCAGCTGCGATTGCTGATAGTAGCCCCCAAACAATGGCCCTTGGTGCTACAACGATATTATTGATATTACCACTTGTGAGTAATAGAAACGTTCCAAATGATGAGACTGCAATAATGATTAAATCGATAAGCCTAAAATCTGTCTTGCGGGTGATGAGTAAGTACGTAAGGATGACAATAGGTGCCAAATATTGTAGCAATGTTGCGACTGCTGCATTCCCTGCTTCAATCGATGCTAAAAAAGTATATTGCACTGCGAGCATGCCGAAGATTGAATAGATAATCAACTGAAATAATGTATGGCGATTACGGTAAACATTCAATATGGGTTGCTTTCTAATGATTGCAATCATTAATAAGAAAATTCCACTAAAGATTAAACGTACCGTAATAAACCAATCAAGAGGGATGGCGTATTGCTGAAATAATTGTTGTGATACTGTACCCCCAACGCCCCAAAACGTAGCACCAAGCGCCACAAATAATATCCCTTTTAATGTGTTATTCACTTCATCACCTCACTAAAGTTTTACTATGATTATAATTTTTTGCATATTGTGGTGTCAATATGACATTTTTGATGATTATGGGGTAAACTAAATAAAAATAATGATGAAATGAGAGGGAATATGACAACGATTGATATTAAAGAAGTAACATTAAATTATAAATTAGAAGGTGTTGGTCAACCTGTATATTTCTTTCACGGGAATGGCGTTGATTTAACGAGTCATTATGAAATGTATAATGATATTTTTGCGGAGTACCAACGTATTTATTTAGATATTCCAGGTATGGGGGAATCTGAAGCGGATTTAGGGTTAAATAGCACCAATGATATTTTAGATGTTGTGCTCGCGTTTATTGAAGCAATGACAGGTGATGAGAAGATTACTTTAGTTGGACACTCTTACGGCAGTTATATGTGCCTAGGTGTGATGGATAGATTACAAGAACAGGTGAAGGCTGGGTTGATTACATGTCCTGTTGTTGAAGGCCAAAAGCATCTGCGTACAATTGAAAAATTAGAACGCCAGGTTGATGAGACATTTGAAGTAATGGATGACAAGGAATACTATAAAGATTATTTAGGGATGACCGTTCGTATTAATCATGAAACTTGGGATTTATTTAGAAGATTGATGGTACCAGGCATTAAACGTGCAGACAATGCATTCATGAAGAATTTACGTCGACAAGATAATGAATTTTATCAATTTAGATGTGAAGATAACATTCACATCCATGAAGATACGCTAGTATATGTATTACTTGGCCAATATGATAATATTGTTGGATATAAGGATCAAATACGTTTCTTTGAACCAAAAGATCATGTCCATACGACAGTATTAACGAATACAGGACATAATCCAATGATTGATGCCTATGATGAAGTCCGCAGGCTTGCTAAAAAGTTTGTGGATGAATTAAAAACTTCTGACTACTAAATATATGATGTAACCTGTTGCTATCCAAAGCATCAGAATGGGCAGTGCAAAATACCAGCGTTTTAAATCTTTACGTGTTAAATTTTGAGATTCTTGTTGGCATTGCGTAAATATTTCAGCTGGAATGAGTTTGATGGTTAAACTGATGAAAAGTGGTAATAATATTACGTCATCTAAGTAACCTAGGACTGGGATAAAATCAGGAATAAGGTCAATCGGTGATAACGCATAGATAATTGTTAAGAGCGCCAAAGCTTTAGCGAGTATTGGCGTTTCTTTTTTCTGTAGTGCGATAAATATGGCAGGGACATCTATTTTTAATTGATATGCGCGTTGCTTTAAGTTCATTAGATTACCTCAGGTCGTTTTTCAGTTATAATATCGAATAAAAAGTATAAGTGCAATAGGAGGGGTGTTTATGTCATCAGTAAGGGGTGTACTGTTTGCATTACAGGATATGCATTATATTAGTGGTCGATGTGTATTGACAGAGATAACATCGGGCACAACAAGTAAAGTATTTTATCTTGATGACTATCATCAACAATTCATCTTGAAACTCAATCCGGAATTATCCATTCAGTCTGAAAGCAAATTCTTAAAAAGATATCGTGATATTTCAGCATTTCCTGATTGTATAACGACGGATGGTTCTACATATATTTTAATGGAACATATGAAAGGAAAGATGCTTGAGTATACATATAGTAAAACCGCTTTATTAGATAAAATTGATTTTATTAAAGCTTATGCCGATAGTAGCAAAAGTGTCGGATATATCAATGATTTAAAAGCTGATTTCAAATTATTTTTAAAGCATGAGCTTGAATTGGAACAACTTGTAATTGAAGATTATTATAATTGTGACGAACTGTTTGATGAATTAGAAGCGGTGGAACCACCTGAAGAATTACCGAAATATGTTCATGGTGATTTTGGTTATCATAATTTCATAATGAACGAAGGTGATTTATCTGTTATTGATCCCACACCAATGCAGAATTTGATATTGTATGAACTGTTATTTTTGTATTATTCAAGTCCGGATGATATCAATGAACAAAGTTTTAAAGCGTACTATGATTATTATTTATTTTATAACTATATTTCATTTGAGGACTTTAAAGTTTATGCCAAAATCATCCTAGCTCTGCGTCTTTCAACAAGCACACGCCATCATCCAGAAGATACTGAGCGTTATGTGGCGTTATTACATGCAATGTAGGGGGAATATGAGGGGCAATGTTATAAGATAAAAAATCCCCATACATCAAAACTGATGCATGGGGATAAATTTTTAGATTTCATTTTGATTTGTAATAATTTTATTAACGATGCCGTAGTCTAATGCTTCTTGTGTATTTAACCAGTAGTCACGGCCTGTATGCTGTTCAACTTCTTCAACTGATTTACCAGTTTCACGAGCGATTAATTCGTTTAACTTTTGACGTGTACGGATAATTTCTTTCGCTGTAATCTCCATATTTGAAGCTTGACCTTGCGTACCACCACTTGGTTGGTGAATCATAAAGCGCGTATTTGGCAATGCATAACGATTCTCTTTCTTACCTGCTAAGTAGATTAATACACCGGCACTTACTACCCAGCCAGCACCAATAATTTTAACTTCTGACTCAATAAAGTTAATCATATCGTGAATTAAATAACCAGAATCAACATGTCCGCCTGGTGATGAGATGATTAATTTAATTGGATCATGGTTGATTGAATCTAATAATAATAATTGTTGTACAACTTCCTTCGCTGATTTATCATCAATGCCACCTGAGATTAAGATTGTACGTGATTCTATCAATTTTTCTAACATGATATCTTTATTTTCGTTTGTCATACTGCGCCTCCTATTAGCTTGTTATCCTTATTTTATTGTTTTGGTCAATTTAAGTCAAAGAATATGTTTAATTATATAGTAATCAAATGCATCTTCTTGTATAGTATTAATAGCAATTGAATAATTAAGTGAGGTTAGGAGAATCAATGAATATTAACGCAAAGCAGTTTTTTTCTAATATTTTAAATGGTATGGCAGCTGGTATTGTTGTCGCACTTGTACCGAATGCTATGCTTGGTGAGTTGTTTAAATATTTAGCGCAGTATAACAGTATATTTACAAGTTTAGGTCAGTTATTAATTATCTTTCAATTTTGTTTAAGTGCTCTAGCGGGTATTACAATTAGTCAACAGTTTAAGTTTAATGGCTTACAGACGGC
Organism: Macrococcoides caseolyticum; assembly: GCF_021366795.1. Taxonomy (GTDB): domain Bacteria; phylum Bacillota; class Bacilli; order Staphylococcales; family Staphylococcaceae; genus Macrococcoides; species Macrococcoides caseolyticus_A. The sequence goes on from NZ_JAHCPS010000010.1 coordinate 6,664, forward strand.
GATTCTATCTGGTGCGTCAGTACTTGGATCAGGTGCTGTTCAGTTTAATGGTAAAGGCTTTATGTTTGTTGGTATTGGTGACATCATTAATATGATGTTAACAATCACAATAAGTGCTTTCTTATTAATTGTATTAGGCAATAAGATGGGGAGTATGAATATTGTCTTTTTACCTTTAATTGCTGGTATCTTACCTGGCTTTATCGGTTCACTGACGTTACCGTTCATGAAACAATTTACAGGTGGTATCGGTCAGGTTATTTATCACTTTACGACGTTAAATCCATTACTGATGTGTATATTAATTGGTATCAGTTATAGTGTCCTGATGGCAACACCGATTTCTGTTGTTGCAATTGCAACAGTGATTAGTTTATCAGGATTAGGAAGTGGCTCGGCGAATTTAGGCATTGTTGCGTGTTGCTATACATTTATCTTTGGTGCCATGAAGGTTAACAATAAAGGTACAATGATTACTTTAATTATAGGAGCAGCAAAAATGATGATGCCTGTTTATTTCAAACATCCAATCATCATTGTGGCCTTACTGATTAATGGTATTGTGGCAGGACTTTGTGCATACTTCTTTAATATTCAAGGTACACCAATGTCAGCAGGATTTGGTTATACTGGATTAGTCGGCCCGATTAATGCCTTTAAATTTATGGACGGTACAGTCATGCAGAATATAATGAGTTTATTAATGGCATATGTTATTATCCCATTACCTATCGCATTTGCAACACATCAAATTTTGAAAAGAATATTACCTGGATATAATGATGAAATATTCTTATACAAAGCAGAACAATAATATCATTCAATATGGATGGCCTGATTCTTTTATAGAATTGGGCCATTTTCATATTAATGACGACCGGTTCGACTCTGAACCGTGCAAAGAGAATGGAAAACTGCCCGGTTGATCATCAACCGGGCAGTTCACTTTATTGCTTATAATGTTTTAGGAATCTTTCGAGTCTTACCATTGCTTCTTTGATTTCTTCCATACTTGCTGCAAAGGACAGACGGATATGTCCTTCTCCATATTTTGAAAATGCACTGCCAGGTACAACCGCTAAACGCTCCTGGTCGAGAAGGTCTGTAGCGAATTGATAAGAATCTGAATGATAGGCAGAGATGTCTGGAAAGATATAAAATGCACCTTGTGGTCTTTCTACTGGTAATCCGAGTGAGGTTAGTTTATCGAAGAGATAATCTCTTCTTTCTATATAGGCTAAATTCATTTCTTTAACGGTTTCGTCATCATTAAATGCCTCGATTGCACCGTATTGACTAGGTGTGGCGACACATATTGAATTATATAAATGAACAGAGGTGACATGTGTGATGAGTTCAGCATTACTTACGACATAGCCGATTCTCGCACCTGTTATGGCGTGTGATTTAGATAAACCATTAATAACAAACAGTCGGTCACGTAGTGCATTAAATTCAATAAATGAATGATGTTTAATGTCATAAACATTCTCACTGTATATTTCATCTGTCACGATAAAGATATCTTCATGTTGCAACATTTCTGCCAGATTTTTTATTTGTTCATACGTTAAAGTTTTGCCTGTCGGATTGGTCGGATAATTAAATAGAATAGCTTTTGTTTTGGGTGTGATGGCATTTTTCACCGCTTCAGGTGTTGGCACAAGATGGGTTGATGTTGTATCGACCAATACAACTTTAGCGCCGAGCAGTTTAATGATGGGTTCGTATCCTAAATAACATGGTGAAGGTAAGATGACTTCATCCCCAGGATTAATAATTGTTCGAAATACTGCATCGATTGCTTCAGAACCACCATTTGTAACGATGATTTCTGACTCAGGATCATAGCTCTGATTAAATTTCGATTTTATTGAATGGGCAATTGCTGTGCGCAATTCGATTAACCCTCTATTGTGTGTATAGCGTAATTGATCATTTTGTATTGCAGTAATCATTGCATTTTTAACTGAATGGGGTGGTGCAAAGTCTGATTGACCAAGTGTTAAATCGATACAGTCATCTAACTGTGCAGCTTTATTTGCGAATTCTCGCGTCCCTGGTATCGTCACTTCATTAATGTATTGATTTAATGCAGGCATATCGTTCACTTCTCTTTCTACTTTATTGTTGATGATTATACGCTAGATTAATTTAATTGGCAAAAGCAAAATACTTTAAAAACTAAAAAAATAAAATTTTCAGACTTGTATACTTATGCATTAATGTGTATAATTAAATCCATCCAAAGGAGGGGGAGTCATTGAATCTCAAGAAATTTATAAGTTTTATATTCATAATGCTTTTACTGTTATCTTACTATCCACTCGTAACACATGCTAAAGCCGATCAACTGGATACGATTAAGAAAAATGGTGAATTACGTGTTGGCTTATCCGCAGATTATGCACCGTATGAATTTGAAAAAACGGTGAACGGAAAACGAGTTTATGCGGGGATTGATATTGAATTATCAAAGAAGTTAGCTAAAGATTTAGGCGTAGAATTAAAAATTGTTAATATGCAGTTTGATAGTCTACTGGGCGCTTTGAAAACGGGGAAAATTGATGTCATTATTTCAGGGATGAGTCCAACACCTGAACGTAAAAAAGAAGTTGATTTCTCAAATTATTATATGCATGTCCAGCAACGTATGATTATACAAAAGAAAGATGTTAAGAAGTTAAAATCCATCGATGATTTTAAAGGGAAAAATATCGGTGTTCAAAAACAAACAACGCAAGAAGAACTAGCGAAGTCAGAAATTCCGGATGCCAATATAACGTCGTTAACACGTGTACCAGAAATTATAATGTCTTTAAATACAGGGAAAATTGATGGCGTTGTGCTAGAAGGCCCAGTCGCAGAAGCTTATCTTTCACAAAACTCAAATCTTGCATTTTCACAAATGCAGTTTGCCGACGAGAATAAAGGGACTGCCATTGCACTACCAAAAGATTCTCCGAAACTTTTAGATGCTGTCAACCAATCTATTAAAGAAGTAGATGATAAAGGCTTATTGCAAGACTATAAAGATAAAGCAAACGAAGCAATGTTTGATGAAGGATCATTTTTCAGTAAATATGGGTCATTCTTTATCCAGGGGATTGGTGCTACAATTCTTATTTCTATAATTGGTGTTGCACTGGGTTCTTTATTTGGTGGTATATTTGCTTTCATGAAACTAAGCAGAAACATCATACTTAAGACAATCGCCTGGATCTATATAGAATTCATTCGTGGCACGCCATTACTGGTACAAGTCTTTTTAGTCTACTTCGGTACTACAGCGGTTCTTGGTATTGATTTGTCAGCATTTGTATGTGGAGCGATTGCACTTGTAATCAATTGTGCAGCATATATCGCTGAAATTATCCGTGCTGGTATAAATGCAGTGGATAAAGGCCATACTGAAGCGGCACGTTCACTTGGATTAAGCCATGCACAGACAATGAATAAAGTTGTCATGCCACAAGCGATCAAAAATATTCTTCCAGCGTAGGTAATGAATTTGTAACGGTGATTAAAGAGTCTTCAATTGTCTCGGTAATCGGAGTATCAGAACTCATGTTTAATGCTCAAGTCGTTCAAGGCGCTTCATTTGATCCGTTCACACCGTTACTTATTGCAGCGATTGTGTACTTTATCCTTACATTCGCACTGAGCAGAGTGATGAATGTATTCGAAAGGAGAATGAGTGTTAGTGATTAAAGTCAATGATTTACATAAATATTTTGGAAAAGTTGAAGTGTTAAAAGGGATTGATTTAGAAGTTGCAGAAGGTGAAGTGGTTGCGATTATTGGGCCATCAGGAAGTGGGAAATCCACTTTGCTCCGTTGTTTAAATTTACTTGAAACGCCAACGAGTGGTGAAATCATATTTGAAGGTAACATTTTAACTGCAAAAGATACAGACATCAATAAATTACGTCAAAAGATGGGGATGGTGTTTCAAAGCTTTAATTTATTTCCACATAAGACAGCGAAAGAGAACTTGATGCTTGCACCAATGCTATTAAGGAAAGGTAATAAAAATGACTTAGAAAAAAGAGCATTAGATTTATTAGATAAAGTAGGGCTATCAGATCGTGCAGAAAACTATCCGTCACAATTATCAGGTGGGCAGAAACAACGTGTCGCTATTGCGCGTGCATTAGCGATGAATCCGGACGTGATTTTATTCGATGAACCTACTTCTGCACTTGACCCTGAAGTAGTTGGTGATGTATTAGCAGTAATGAAAAAGTTAGCTGAAGAAGGGATGACGATGGTTGTGGTAACACATGAGATGGGATTTGCCAGAGAAGTAGCAGACCGTGTTATATTCATGGATAATGGTATCGTACAGGAAGATGCATCGCCAGAACAATTATTTAATAATCCACAAAATGAACGTGCACAAGCATTTTTATCAAAAGTACTATAATAATAGATGAATCAAAGCGTATATTAGACAAATTAGAGTGTCTTATATACGCTTCTTTGTGTTAAAATAGTATTCTTAAATAATGGGAGGTGTAGTGATGTATCAAAGGTTAAAGCAAGAAATAATAGAATATAGTAAAACGATTGGTATTGATGCGATTGGATTTACAACTGCTGAGCCATTTGAATCGCTACGCCCAAAACTTGAGGCGTATTATGGAAATAACTATGATTCAGGCTTTGAAAAAGGAACGATTGAAGAACGTATCAATCCAAAACGATCACTACCGTCAGCTCAATCTATAATTGCCATTGCTGTTGGTTACCCGAATAAACTTCCGAATGCACCTAAAAGCGTGCGGGGTGCTCGGCGTGGTATATTCGCTCGAGCATCTTGGGGAATCGATTATCATACATTATTAAATAAGCGTTTGGAATTGCTTGTTGAATTTATTAAAGAGAGAGTACCAGAGGCTGAAACGATGAATATGGTCGATACAGGTGTGTTGAGTGACCGAGCAGTAGCCGAACGTGCTGGCTTAGGCTATGCAGCTAAGAATGGCTTTATATTAAACAAAGATTTAGGAACATGGACATATTTAGGTGAAATACTTGTATCCATTCCTTTTGAACCAGATCATCCTGTCATTGATTCGTGTTTAGATTGTACAATTTGTATTGACCGTTGTCCTACAGGTGCGCTTTTAGGAGATGGACAACTGGATTCAAATAAATGTATCAGTTTCCTCACGCAAACGAAAGGATTTATGCCAGACGAATATCGAGCAAAAATAGGTAATCGATTATATGGTTGTGATACATGCCAGCAAGTATGTCCAAAAAATCGCGGTATTAACACGACACAAAGCGATATAGAACTTGAACCTGAAACTTTAAAACCGCTACTCGTGCCACTATTAAAAATGACGAATAAGCAATTTAAATCGGAATATGGACATCTAGCAGGGGCATGGCGTGGTAAGAAGCCAATTCAAAGGAACGCTATACTTGCGCTTGCACATTTTAAAGAATTAGAGGCTATTCCAGATTTAAAAGACATTGCTGAAAATGATCCGCGCCCTGAAATTAAAGGGACGGCATATTGGGCTATTGGACAAATCAGTCGTGATGCAATCGACTATTTAAAAGCAAGATATGATAAAGAAACAGATAAAAATGTTAAAATGGAAATATTAAAAAGTATAGAAAGTGTGGAAAAATAAATGTCATCAATTAATGTAGTTTTATATCAACCGGAGATACCGGCAAACACAGGAAATATCGCAAGAAGTTGTGCAGCCACAGATACACATCTTCATTTAATTCGTCCTTTAGGATTCTCAACAGACGACAAAATGTTACGTCGTGCAGGGCTTGATTACTGGCAATATGTGAATATCACTTATTATGATAGTATTGAAGAATTCTTTGAAAAGAATGAAGGTCATTATTACTTATTAACGAAGTTTGGCAAGAAGCCACATACAACATTCGATTATAGTAATACTGAGGAAAAACATTTCTTTATCTTCGGTCGTGAAACAACTGGTTTACCGGACTGGGTGAAAGAAAAATATATGGATACTGCATTACGTATTCCGATGAATGATAATGTACGCTCACTTAATCTGTCAAACACTGCAGCCATTCTAATTTATGAAGCGTTACGTCAACAAAACTATCCTGGATTAAGCTAAGGAGGTTATATGATGAATGACATTATAAAGCTATTACATCAACACCGCTCGATTCGTCAATTTAAAGATGAAACGTTACCACAAACCACAATAGAAATGCTCGTACGTGCAGCACAAAGTGCTTCTACTTCAAGCTATGTACAAGCTTATTCAATTATCGGTATAACTGATAATTCGATTAAGCGTCAACTCCGTGAGATAAGTGGTCAACCTTATGTTGAACATAACGGGCATTTATTTATTTTTGTTGCAGATTTCAATCGTCATCAAGCGTTAGGTGAACATTTGAATCAACCGATTGCAGAATACTTTGGCACAACTGAATCATTAATTGTTGGGACTGTAGATGCAGCGCTTGCCAGTCAAAATATGGCCATCGCTGCTGAAAGTATGGGGCTCGGCATATGTTATATTGGTTCTTTACGCAATGATATGCAGCAAGTGATTGACTTATTAAATTTACCTGAATATACGTATCCGTTATTTGGGATGGTCGTCGGTGTACCTGAAAATGAAGGCAGTCAGAAAGAACGATTACCAATTGATGTGGTGTATCATGAGAACAACTATAAAGCGTTTGATTATGCGGATTATGCAGATTACGATGCAGCAACAAAAGCATATTATATAGAACGAACAAATGGCGCAAGAAGCGATATGTGGAGTGAACAAGTTGTTGGTATGCTTTCGCAAAAAGCACGACTTGATGTAGATGCTGTGCTAAAACAACAAGGATTTTTAAAGCAATAAAACGAAAAATCCGAAGAGAATTCTATAGTTGAATTGTCTTCGGATTTTTTATTTCATTATTTGTTTAAATCTTCTTCCTTCACACCGTAACTTGATTCTTTACCAGCAGTTAAAATAGCTGTAAGGAAAGCGATACATACCATACCGATTAATAATGTATTCATTGGTAATCCCCCCATATTTCTTAATAATCATATTATAACCTATTCAATTAAGATTTAAAACAACAAATAAAGGATTGATATTATGGAAGCAATCATTAATGCACGAATTTATACAGAGGATAAAGTCATTCAAAATGGCTATATCGAATACGACGAAAAAATTATAGCTTTTGGAGAAGGTGAATATTCAGGACAAGCACATACAATTGATGCGCAAGGTAATATTTTAATGCCAGGCTTTATCGATATTCATATTCATGGTGGTTACGGTGCAGATGCAATGGATGCGACACCTGAAGCTTTAGAAAAATTGACGCAAGGGCTATTGCAAGAAGGTACTACATCTTTTTTACCGACTACGATGACTGAATCACTGTCTAGAGTGACAAAGGCACTTTCAAATATTGCAACATTTGAAAGTCAGGGTGCTGAAATATTAGGTATACACTTAGAAGGGCCATTTATTTCTGAACATAAAGTAGGTGCACAAGACCCACAGTACGTTATGCGTCCATCGATTCAATTAATCGATCAGTTACAGCAAGCCGCACAAAATAAAATAAAAATCATAACCATTGCACCTGAAGTAGAAGGCGCAATGGATGTAATACAACATTTTGATACTATCATCTTTTCTGCAGGACATACGATTGCGACGTTTGATGAAATGAATCATGCGCAGACTTTAGGGCTGAAGCATATTACCCATCTTTATAATGCAGCGACAGGATTCAATCACCGTAATCCCGGGGCATTTGGCGCAGCATGGCTTAATGAAGGTCTGAAGACAGAGTGTATTGTAGACGGTGTTCATTCACATCCGGCCGCTGTTGATATAGCCTATCGCTTAAAAGGGAATAATGCATTTATGGTGATAACAGATGCGATGCGTGCAAAAGGTTTAGGTGATGGTGAGAGTGAACTTGGTGGCCAGAAGGTAAATGTATTAGGTAATGAAGCACGTTTGGATGATGGTACACTTGCAGGCAGTGTGCTCAAAATGAACGAAGGATTAAAGTATTTTGTTGAATTCACAGGTGAGTCATTAGACAATGCTTCGCGTGTGATGAGTTACAATCAAGCCGTTGCTTTAGGTGTTGATGATAGAATTGGAAGTATCAGTTTAGGAAAGCAGGCTGACTTTGTATTGATTGATAATGAATTTAATGTGTTATCTACTGTTAAAAAAGGGTATAACATATATAATAATAAGAAATAGATCATTTCTAGGAGGATATGTCATGGCTATGAATTTTAAAGTGTTTGAGGATAAATTAACGGTATCTCATTATGTTGCAGATTTATTTAGAAAGCAAATGAATAACAATCCAACATCTATTATTGCGACAGCTTTAGGAGATGAAGCGGCACATGTGGTTAATGAATTAAGTGAGGATATTAAGGAGAATACAGTAGATACGAGTCAGATCCATATTTTTGATTATGATAAATTACGTTCAGAATATCGTGTACTGGGTATTGTAGACAAACAATATCATGAAGCCACAAGTAAAGATATTATGGATTTAATTAAAAATGAAGCAAAAACAAAACAAAATAAAGGTAAGCTGACAACGTTATTTGCAACGGTAGTACAGGACGGTTCTGTAGGCTATAAAGAAATCAATCAGGATGATGATAAAGGTTTACGTTCAGCACGTGAAATTATTCTGGTGTTAACGGGTGCTGATAAAGCATCAATCGTTGAAAAGTTGTATCAAACAGAAGCTGGGGGTAACTTTGAAGCCGCTAATTTAAAAACACATCGTATGGTCAATGTAATATTAGATAATAATGCAGCCGCTGGTTTACCTGAAGATGTACGTGAATACTTCTTCCAGAAATTTGCGTAAAGGGGGATAAATTATGTCTACATCACATGATAACCAAAATGAAATGGTAACAGACTTTGATGATGTTGTGGAATTAGGTAAAGAAATGGAACAGATTTCTGAGCAGAATGCTGAAGCAAGATTATCAGAAGAGAATAAAGAAGATAGTGCACAATAAATTTTTAACAGTACATAGTTACATTATGTACTGTTTTTTTGTGAATATTTAATGAATGTAAGCGCTATTTAATGTAAAATAAAAGTATCAATGGATATAAGGGGAGAATTATAATGTCATTTAGAATTGAGCACGATACATTTGGTGAAATTGAAGTACCAGCAGATAAATTCTGGGGCGCACAAACTGAACGCAGTAAGCGAAATTTTCCAGTTGGTAAAGAGCAAATGCCGATTGAAGTGGTTTATGGATTTGCCCATTTAAAGAAGGCTGCTGCTATTGTTAATAAAGATTTAGGCAAATTATCAGTTGAGAAATCCGATGCCATAGTTAAAGCGTGTGATGATGTATTATCTGGTCAATTAGATGGACATTTTCCTTTAGTCGTATGGCAAACTGGATCAGGTACGCAAAGTAATATGAACGTAAATGAAGTAGTTGCATATGTTGCGAATACGTACTTAAAGGAAGCTGGCAGTGATGAAACAGTCCATCCAAATGATGATGTGAATAAATCACAATCTTCAAACGATACATATCCAACAGCCATGCATGTTGCTTTATACCATGAGATTGAAGCGAAATTATTGCCTGCATTACAAAACTTACGCAATACATTAAAAGCAAAAGAAGATCAGTTTGCTGACATCATTAAGATTGGTCGTACGCACCTTCAAGATGCGACACCTCTTACATTAGGTCAGGAGATATCTGGCTGGCGCTATATGTTAGATAAGTGTGAAGATTTATTAAACAACTCTAAAAAAGAATTATTAAATTTAGCGATTGGTGGTACAGCAGTAGGTACAGGTATTAATGCACATCCTGAATTCGGTGACCGTGTTGCTAAACAAATAGGGGTACAAACGGGATATGATTTTGTTTCATCACCAAATAAATTCCATGCATTAACAGCACATGATGAAGTGACATTTGTTCATGGTGCATTAAAAGCACTTGCTGCTGATTTAATGAAGATTGCAAACGATGTACGTTGGTTATCATCTGGTCCTCGTGCAGGATTAGCTGAAATTTCAATTCCAGAGAATGAACCAGGTTCATCAATTATGCCAGGTAAAGTCAATCCAACACAATCAGAAATGTTAACGATGGTTGCAGTTCAAGTCATGGGAAATGATGCGGTTGTTGGTATCGCTGCAAGCCAAGGTAACTTCGAATTAAACGTCTTTAAACCAGTCATCATGTATAATACATTACAATCTATTTACTTATTAGCAGATGGTATGAATGCATTCAATGATAATTGTGCAGTCGGCATTGAACCAATTAAAGAAAACATTGAAAATTATTTAAACCAATCATTAATGTTAGTAACGGCGTTAAATCCACATATTGGTTACGAAAAAGCAGCGCATATCGCAAAAACAGCACATAAAGAAGGTTTAACATTAAAAGCATCAGCCTTACAATCTGGTTTCTTAACGGAAGAACAATTTGATGCGTGGATTAAGCCTGAAGATATGATTCACCCAAAATAAAAAGCGTTTATCTTTGAAAGGGCAGGTAAGTTATGAAAAGATTAGGTTTAGTAGATATTGGCTCAAATACAATCCGACTCGTTATTTTTGAGTATTCAAAAGAAACAGGATTACAAGAATTACAAAATATTAAAACACCTGCACGCCTGTATCAATTTTTAAGTGAAGACAAAGAAATGAGTGAGAAAGGGATAGAAGTATTATGTGATACTTTAAAAAGCTTCCAGAAGGTCGCGCAAAAGTTTGATGTTGATGCTTTATATCCTGTCGCGACAGCGGCGGTACGTCAAGCGGTGAATATTGACGATATTATCAGCAAAGTTAAATCACATACTGGGATTGAAATGCGTATTATCTCTGAGAAAGAGGAAGCTTTCTTTGGATTTTATGCGGTGATTAATACGCTAGACTATGAAGATGGTGTCACAGTTGATATCGGTGGGGGGAGTACCGAGGTTACATTCTTTGAAGATAAAGAATTAAAGTTCTCGCATAGTTTTCCGTTCGGTGTTGTAACACTTCAGAATATGTTCTTCAAAGGAAAACCGCATAATGATAAATCGGCTATAGAAACAGCAGGTCAGTTTATAGCGGAGCAACTAAGAAGTTTACGCTGGCTGGAAAAACGCAGAGTACCTATTATTGCAATTGGTGGTTCAGCACGTAATATTGCTAGAATCCATCAATCACTCACTGAATATCCAATCGCTGGTGTTCATGGTTATGCGATGAAAGAAGCAGATCTTGACTTAGTGTTTAATCGCCTGACAGAAGCAACGCAAGATGAATTAGAAGATTTAGATGGTTTGAGTCGTGATCGTCAGGATATTATTGTGCCTTCTTGTGTACTCTTTAATACTTTATTTGATGAAGTTGAAGCAACTGAATTCATCTTTTCGCGTAAAGGCTTACGCGAGGGCGTCATTATGAATATTCTGGAACAAGAATATGTGTTACCGTTTGATAAAGATAATGTCTTTAAAGATTCTCTGAAGAATTTAGCGACAGATTATCATATCAACAAAGAGGAAGCAAATCAACGTGTCATGATTGCAGAAACGCTCTATTACGAACTTGATAAGTTTGAATTAATTAAAGGAAATAAACGTGACAAAGCATTCCTGAGAAATGCAGCTTACCTCTATTATCTGGGCAGTTACATTGATTCAGATGCATCGAGTCAGCATACCTATTACATCCTGTCTAATTCAAGTTTAAATGGGATTAGTCATAAAGATCGTGTGAAGTTAGCTTTACTTTCAAGTTATAAGAATAAGTCATTACTTAAGTTTTATGAAGATGAAACACGCTGGTTTAATAGTGAAGAACGCGAGATAATACAGATGTTAGGAAGTATTTTGAAGTTTTCACATGCATTGAATATTAGTAATACCAATATTGTTAAATCACTATACTTTAAGAAGAATGAAACAGACTATGATTTAGTGGTGGAATACTCTGGAGATGCAATCGCAGAAGAATATCAGGCAGAAAGACAGAAAAAGCATATCGAGAAACTCATAAAATCAAAACTTAACCTCATTTTTACAGAAACTTTACAATAGTTAGGTATAACTAGTATAGACTTTAATTAAGAATACAATAATAGTGGATGTGACGATAATGGAAAAAGTAGATTTAAATAATAAAGCATTTTACAACAATAGAGAAGTCAGTTGGGTGGGTTTTAACCGTCGTGTAATTGAAGAAGCTTTCGATAAGAAGAACCCTTTATTAGAACGTCTTAAATTCCTTGCCATCGCAAGTTCGAATCTTGATGAGTTCTTCATGGTTCGTGTGGGAGGACTTAAAGATCAGGTTGCTATGAATTTTAATGAGCCTGAGAATAAGACTCAACTCACGCCGACAGAGCAATTAGTGGCGATTGATGTTGCCAACCGTGAGAATGTTAAATTACAATATGACCAGTATAAGACGTTAATTCAGGAGTTAGAGGGCTATCAAGTATTCTATAAAGCGGTAGATGAATTATCATCAGAAAATTACGAAATTATTGAACAAAAATTCAATTACGAAATTTTACCCACATTAACACCCCTAGGTATTGATGCTTATAGACCTTTTCCTAAATTGTCAAATAAGTCATTGAATATCTTTGTCGATGTTGAAACAGATTCTGGTGAGAAGAAATCTGCTATTGTGCAAATTCCTGCGTTATTAAACCGAATCATTCAATTAAAGAATGGTGACAAAATCATTTTCGTTTTATTAGAAGATGTGATTAATCATTTCATCGATAAATTATTCTTCGGTTACAAAGTGATCCGTACATTCACATTCCGTATTACAAGAAATGCTGATTTAACGATTCATGAAGATGGTGCAGAAGACTTATTAATTGAAATCGAGAAATTCTTAAAGAAACGTAAAAGTGGTGCTGCTGTTCGTTTAGAGATTGATACGCGACATGACGATTCAATTAATGGTTCATTCTTAAAGAATGAACTGGAAATCGAAGAACGTGATATTTATAAATTAGATGGGCCACTAGATTTAACAATGTTATTCCAGTTATCTGGAATGATTGAAAAGAAATATCCGCAACTTGCATTTAAACCATTTGAAGCGGCACCACCGAAGTATTTAAATGGTGGTAATATATATGAAGAGGCGCTTAAACATGACGTCTTCTTCCACCACCCATATGAGTCATTCCAGCCAATTGTTGACTTTATTAAACAAGCATCTGTTGATCCTAATACACTGGCAATTAAACAGACGCTTTACCGTGTATCAAGTGATTCACCGATTATTGATGCATTAAAGAATGCTGCTGAAGCAGGTAAACAAGTTACAGTACTCGTTGAACTGAAAGCACGTTTTGATGAGGAAAACAATGTTCACTGGGCACGTATGCTTGAAGAGGCAGGATGTCATGTGATTTACGGTATGACGCACTTAAAAACGCACTCTAAGATTACCTTAGTCGTGAAAAAAGAAGGCGATGAGGTTGTCTCTTATGTTCATTTAGGTACTGGTAACTATAACGATAAGACTGCAAAAATTTACACGGACATGGGGATTATCACGACCAATAAAGAAATTGGTCAAGATGCGATGAATTTCTTTAACTATTTAAGTGGTTATTCTGAAAAACCAACCTATAAGAAATTGCATGTTGCGCCATTTGAAATTCGTGATGAATTCATTGAACATATTGATCAGGAAATTGCATGTCATAAAGCACATGGCAATGGTTTAATTATTGCTAAAATGAACTCGTTAACTGATAAGACAGTGATTAAGAAACTCTATGAAGCGAGTCAGGCTGGTGTTAAAGTTAAGTTGATTATTCGTGGTATTTGCTGTCTGCGCCCAGGTATAGCGGGTATTAGTGAGAACATTCGTGTCATCAGTATCGTTGGACGCTTCTTAGAGCATTCAAGAATTTATTATTTCTACCATAATGGTGAAGAGAAGATGTACTTATCTTCAGCAGATATGATGACACGTAATATGATTAAGCGTGTTGAGATTTTATTCCCAATTCTTGATTCTAAAATAGTCAATGAATTAAAAGATATCCTGACGTTACAATTAAATGATAACCAAAAAGCCCGTGAACAAGATGCAAGCGGTGTATATCATTATGTGCGTAATGATCAAGATGCAGTGAATTCTCAAGAAGAACTTGTAAATCAGGCGGATAATTACAAGCGTAGTTTAGTAAAAGCAACTGTTTCAGAACCAAAACCGGTGATGAGTAAGCGTGCGCGATTATTAGGATTTGTGCGTGATCGATTAAAGAAATAAAATCTAAATACTAACCCCCACGCCATAATATATGGCGTGGGGGTTAGTGTTTAGATAAATTGTGTAATCGATGCTACGGGACGTCTTAAACTTGTTCTAGGTGTTTTTAAAGCTTTACCAACTGTAATAAGTAATGCAGGAATATAACGTTCCTCAATATTAAATGCTTCCTGAACAGCTGTACGGTTAAAGCCACCTAAAGCACATGTACCTAAGTCCTTTAATGTTGCAAAGTTCATGACCTGCATTGCAGGGAAAGCAGAATTCATGATTGCAGCTTCAATCGGATAAAATTCATTTTGGTACGCACCATTCACCTGATTTGCAATCGCTTGTTTAATCTCTTCAGTCATAGTGCCTGCTTTTATTTCTGGGTCAAACACAGTATCGATATTCTTATTGGCCTCTTTATCCGCCAGAATGATAATTGTTGCACTCGCATCTTTAACTTGTGCCTGATTAAAAGCAAGTGGTAATAATTTTTCTTTTGCAGCATCACTATGAACGACAAGGAACTTCCAATGTTGCAAGTTCCATGCTGATGGTGCTTGATTTGCCGCTTCCAGTATGTCAGTAATGTCTTGTTCAGTCATTTTATATTCAGGGTCATAGACTTTGACCGCTTGACGTGTTAATAGTTTGTTGTGAATTGAATCCATGATGTGCCTCCTAATAAAATAAATAAAGATTTATATGATAATTATCATATAAATCTTTATCAATATGCAATTGAATTGCTTAGTCTAAAGTTGCTGAGATTTTCTCCTGTGTTAATGGATGAATAAACTCGAGTTTATAGCTCTCAAGAGATAATTGGCGCAGGTTAGAATCGCTATATAGAGGATCGCCAAGCACTGGATATCCAATCGCAGCTAAATGTACACGAATTTGGTGTGTACGCCCTGTCTCTAATGTTAATTCAACTTCGGCAATACCGTCACCTAAAGCTTTTGAACTGACAATATGCGTCACAGCACGATCACCCGTTTGAGATACGCGACGTTTGTTCGGATGAAATTTATCTTTGCCAATTGGTAAATCAATTGTTTGCTTTTTTAAAGGAAGGTGACTTTTTACTTTCGCACGGTATGTACGTGTAATTTGACGGTCCAGAAGCATACGATCCAGTATTTTTTTGATGAATGGATTTTTAGCAACAAGCAGTAATCCGATCGTTTCCTGGTCTAAACGGTGAATGGGTTCAACATAATCAGATTCTAAAGTATAAATCGCGTGATTAAGTAATGTGTTTGATTCTGCCATGTCATTTGGGTGTGTTTTAACGCCTTTAGGTTTCACAAGAATCGCTAAATGTTCATCTTCATATTTCACTTCACATAAACGATAACTTGATTTATAAGCACTTTTCTCATCTTGCATTGGCAAATAAAGTGCATCACCAGCATGTAGTGTACTGCGTAGCGTTGCGGGTTCCTGATTAATGGTAATGTCTTTAGACATTCTAAGTTCATGCATCGGTTTTTTTGGAATATGTAGAGACTTTAACATCTCTTCTATGGTCATACCTTGCCATGCGTCTGTTATATTTATAATCATTATTTTTTCTCCTAAATCGTATTAAGTCGTATAATAATAGGGTAATGTTAATACAAACAATTAAAATTGATGCATCATCATTTACTTTACTACTATTATAGATGAAACAGAGGAGAAATGACATGACTGAAGAAATTAATTTAGAGAAATTTAATAAATCGATTGAAGCACGACAAATGACTTACGATGATATCGATGAGATTATTGCGCTTCAAAAAATTTGTTTTCCAGGGATGGAACCATGGGAGAGAGCACATTTAGAATCACATTTAAATTTATTCCCGCGTGGACAAATGGTGATTGAATTTGATGGTAAGATTATTGGATCATGCTCTAGTTTAATCATCAACTTTGACGAATATGATGATAAACATACATGGAATGATATTACAGATTCTGGCTATATTACGAACCATAATGATAATGGACATAACTTATACGGTATTGAAGTAATGGTTCATCCGGATTACCGTGGTATGCGTGTTGGTCAACGTTTATATGAAGCACGTCGTGAAATTGCGTATGAATTAAACTTAAAATCAATTATTATTGGTGGACGTATTCCGAATTACCATCAATATCAAGATGAGTTATCACCACGTGAATATGTGAATGACGTTATGAAACGTAAAATTAAAGATCCGGTATTAACCTTCCAGTTTATGAATGGCTTTACGTTAATGCGTATTAATCCTAATTATTTAAAAGATGATGTGAAAAGTAGTAAATATGCAACCTTGATGGAATGGAATAATCCAGACTTTGTAGCAAAATCTAACTTACATTTTAGAACAAGTTATCCTGTAAGAATTTGTGCAGTTAACTATATGATGCGTAAAATTGATTCATTTGAAGAGTTTGCTAACCAAATCGAATATTTTGTAGATGTCGCCTATGATGCAGGTAGTGATTTCATCGTCTTCCCGGAATTACTCACAACACAATTAATGAGTTTTGATGAGAAGCGTAATCCTGCAGAGTCAATTCGTCAATTAACAAAATATACAGAACAATATATTGAGATGTTTAATGAATTTGCGATGCGTTATAATATTAATATTATTGGTGGTAGTCATTTCGTTGAAGAAAATGATGATATATATAATATTTCGTATTTATTCCGAAGAGACGGTTCAATTGAAAAACAATATAAAATCCATGTTACGCCAAATGAACGCAGATGGTGGGGGATTTCACCTGGTAAAAAAGTAGAAGTATTTGATACGGATTGTGGTAAGATTGCGATTCAAATTTGTTATGACAGTGAATTCCCTGAAATGGCACGTATCGCAACTGAAAAAGGAGCAAAAATTATCTTTACACCGTTTTCAACTGAAGATAGACAAAGTTACCTTCGCGTAAAATACTGTTCAATGGCCCGTGCGATTGAGAATCAAATCTATACTGTAACAAGTGGGACATGTGGTAACTTACCGCAAACTGAAAATATGGACATCCAGTATTCAGCTTCAGGGATATATACGCCTAGTGACTTTGGATTTGCACGTGACGGTATCGTCGGTGAGACAGGTGAGAACGTCGAAATGGTTGTTATCGGTGATGTTGATTTAGAAGTATTACGACGTGGCCGTGAAGACGGTACAGTCCGTCAATTAAGAGATAGAAGACATGATTTATATCGCGTTGAATACAAACGTGACTAAGAAAGATATGGTGACTTCATGAAGAATAGTACGTTACTGTTAAAAGAAATCGCAGAATATTTGAATGAAGAAACAGAAGTCTATTCAATGATGAATGGTGCCCTTAATCGATTGGTTGAGGGGACCAATTTTTCTACTGGATGGATTTTCTTTATTGATGACGACGGGAGACATACGTTAGCATCGGATTACGGATTGCCTGATGCACTTCTGATGGATGATTGTAGATATATGACAGAAGGACCGTGCTGGTGTGTATCACGATACCATCAGAAGAAGCTAACGAAGGCAAGTAATATCATTACATGTTCGCGCATCGTAAAAGCCAATCAACAATATAGTGATAAGACAGGTGGCATCACCCATCATGCAACCGTACCACTGCAGTCAGGTGATGAACGATTTGGCTTGTTAAATGTAGCAACGCCCAACACACAAGTTTATTCAGAAGAAGATTTAGCGTTACTAGAATCCATTGCTTTTCAAATTGGTAGTGCGATAAAGCGCATCTATTTGACAGAACGGGAGCGAGAGACTGCATTGCAGGAAGAACGCAATCGTTTAGCAAGAGATTTGCACGACTCAGTCAATCAGATGCTATTCTCACTTAAACTGACAGCACATGCAGCAGGTACGATGACAAAGGATGCGCACTCTAAACAAGCATTTCAAATGATTGAATCGACGAGTCAGGATGCAGTCAATGAAATGCGTGCATTAATCTGGCAGTTGAAACCTGTTGGCCTTGAACAAGGACTCGTTGAAGCGGTTAAAAATTATGCGAATGTATTAGGACTCGTAGTCGATATCAATGTTACAGGATTGCTCAACTTAGAAAGCCGTCTGGAACATACGATGTTCAGGATTATTCAGGAAGCGATGAATAATGTAAAGAAACACGCAGCAACAGATAAGATGAATATACACTTTAAACAAAGCGATAATCAGATTTATATGCAAATACAAGACGAAGGCAAAGGGTTTATAGTCAATGCAGCAAAAACGTTACCTACCCATGGCCTTAAAAACATAGTACAACGTGCAAGTGAAGTTGGTGCCGAAGTTATGATACACAGTCAAATCAATCAAGGCACTCAAATAGAATTCTATTATCCGAAAGGACAACGTTATGAAAATAATACTCGTTGATGATCATCATATTGTAAGGCAAGGCATGAAGTTCTTGTTATCGACAGAAGCAGACTTTGAAGTCGTTGCAGACTTTAGTGATGGAAGTGAAGTTATAGACTATTTAGATGAATTTAATCTACCGGAACTTATTATTATGGACTTAGTCATGCCAAATATGGATGGTATTGAGACAACCAAAGCGATAAAAGCAGCCTATCCTTCAATAAAAGTCTTGATATTATCAAGTTTTGTTGATGAGGAACATGTTATGGGTGTAATGGAAGCAGGCGCAGATGGTTATGAGATGAAAGATAGTGAACCGGACGTATTAATTCAAACGATTAAACGCGTGTTGTCAGGTGAAACAGCATTTCATCCGAGTGTTGAGGCATATAAAGCATCCGGGTTAAATTTACCGCATGTGAAGAATCCGTTATCGAAACGTGAGCTTGAAGTATTAGAAGAGATGTCAAAAGGGCTAACGAATAAAGAAATCGCGGAGAAGCTATATGTATCAGAGAAGACGGTGAAAACGCATGTCAGCCATATATTTACCAAATTGGAAGTAAAAGATCGCACACAAGCATCAATGTACGGTGCGAAGTATAATTTGTACAAATGAAAACGAGTGGGATGATGCATCAAGTCCGATAAACATGATATATCGGACAAGATGCACGTAAAAACGATTGAACCATGTAAAACAAGTCCGAAAAACACGTTATATCGGACAAGATACACATAAAAACAACCCCGAACCGCTACAAATAGTAACGGTTCGGGGTTATTTTTATAATACGTCCTGAAATTCAGGAGTTTCTTCTATTACTTTCTTCACAAACGAGCAAATTGGCAATATTTTTTTATTATTGTCACGCGCATACTTAACAGCAGCTTCGACCATTTGTTTGCCAGCACCTTCTCCTTGTAAAGCTTCTATCACTTCAGTGTGGTCAATAATCAATTGGTCACCATTTTCTACATAAGTCATTTGACCTTTAGGACTGGAAATATCACCGATATAAAATAAATTATCTTTTCTATGGACATACATCATTTTTAACACCTCTTATTTTCTTATAGTTATAAGTATACGTTGATTACTTGTATAGTAAAAGAGATATGAAATTTAATTTGATAAATAACTGTAATAATTATACAATTAATCCAAAGAGGTGGTAGTGTGATTGATAAATGGTGGGCAAGGGATGAATGGATGGCTTTTCTTGTCATGATTATTTATTTAGGGTTAAAAGATATTTTACCGGCAATGTGGACGGAATATATAGTGATTATTATGCTGGTTATCGTTCTGTTTATTTTTGCTGTTTTAAATACTTTATCATTACGCAGGATTATTCCTAAAATTACAAGACACAATCTTAAATACTTTATCAGTTTTAAAATAGATGTATTGATTATATGGTTGATGCCACTCCTCATAAAATTAACGATTATTTATTTTATTTATTCAGTACTTATCCTACCGTTTAATTCTCTATGGGATTACATTATGGTGTTTGGTGGAATTTTATTTGCAATTATTGTATTTGATGAGTATTTTGAGCGCTGTAGTGATTTAAGGGAGGTCGTAAGTAATCAGTTACATCATTAAAAGTATTAAGAAACATAAGTCTACGATTATAACGGTAATATTTTCACTGATTTACCTTAACTTTAATAATATATATGTACATAGTATATTATTTTTACTGTTTTTAATGACTGCAATATACAAATTCATTGATTTTCATCATTACTTTCATCGTAATATGGAGCGATTAATGAACGATCCATCACTTGATTATCCATATGATTTACACAAAGACGGAAGATATGTGTATCGATTTACGACGATTACTTTTATAACTTTGACATTTATTTTCGGAGCTTTAATGTTCAAATTTCATCTTAAGATTATTTTAGTTTTAATCATCGTATTAATCTTCATATCAGTTCTCATCGATAACAAATTCGAAAAGCGTTCAAATTTAAGAGATTTGCTCAAAGCAAAAGAAGAAGAGGCAAAATAATTTGCCTCTTCTTTTATGCATGGGGTTCCAGATGAACGATTGTTTCTATCGCACCATATGCTTCTTTAATATCATTTTCAATATTTTCTGTGATATCATGACTTTCTGCGACGGTCAGTAACGGGTCAACTGTCACGGTCACATCTATAAAAGTCATAACTCCATGATTTCTTCCTTTAATATCTACAACTGATAATACATCTTTAACGTTTAGCACAATCTTTCTCATTTCATCGAGTGTCTCAGCATCGAAGCCATCTGTTAATGTAATTGCGGTTTCAAAGAAGATTTCAATTGCTGTCTTCATAATCAGTAATCCAACGACAATGGCGGCGACGGTATCTAAAAATGGTAGTCCCATAAATACCCCGATGATACCGATGAATGCACCAAACGATACTAATGCATCCGATAGATTATCTGCTGCTGCTGCTTTTAATGCACTCGAGTCGACTTTCTTTGCAAGATTTCTGTTGTAGAAATACACACCAAGCATTGCGAATGATGAAAGGATTGCAACGACTGCTGTTTCAATGGATGGTTGTGTAAACTGCTGATGAATGTAATTTCTAATCCCTTGTAATATGACTTGTACACTTACTGCAAACATAATAAATGAAGCAATAAGTGAGCCTATATATTCAGAACGGTAATGGCCGTAATTGTGATTGTCATCTGCTGGTTTCATACTTATCGCAAGGCCGATGAGGAGCGCCACAGATGAAATGACATCTGTGGCATTATTTAATCCATCTGCCACAAGTGCCTGTGAACCATTCATATAGCCAAAGAGAAGTTTAAATGTAGTGAGTAACACATACATAATAATACTAACTTTTGCACCTTGCTGTGCTTTAGCGAGTTGATCTTTTACCTGCACGCTATTCATCCTTTCTTAATCATGTCCTTTAATTATTAATCATAAATCTCAAATTTTCTAGTAAAACATAGATGTCTTATTATTCAGTATATTATTTATTTTTTATGCATGTAAATTTATAATTATAAATTTATATTTTACAAATGAGAAAGTCTACTTTATAATTATCTTAATAGTCAGAAAATTTAAAGCGAAAAATATTGAGGAGGAAGCTATGAAAATTAAAGGAAATATGACAGTGAGAATTATTGTGGCATTAATTGCTGGTATTGCAATTGGTTCTTTGTTTAATTTATACCAGGATGCGAGTTGGGTTAAATGGATAAATCAATATGTCTTTAATGTAATCGGGCAAATCTTCTTAAATTTAATTTTTATGCTTGTTGTACCTGTTGTATTTGTATCAATTGTACTAGGCGTTATTGGTGTGGGTGATCCTAAACATTTAGGTAGTATCGGATTAAAGACCATTTCATTTTTCTTAGTGACAACTGCTTTAGCGATTACTCTGGCGATGACGCTCGCGCTTGTATTTAAACCGGGTGACGGGAAGAGTGATTTACTTAACAGTGAGGAAGTAAAAACTTATGAACAAGAACAAAAGAAAAAAGCAGCCGCTGCTGAAGCTGAAGGTAACAGTGCGAATCAAACATTTGATCAAACGTTAATCAATTTGGTGCCTAAAAATCCTGTACTGGCAATGAGTGAGACGAACATGCTTCAGGTGATTACATTTGCTATCTTTATTGGAATTGGTATGATTGCGTTACGTGAGAAAGTGTCTGCCGTAAAATTATTATTTGAACAGACAAATGACATATTAATGTTTATCGTTACAGCAATTATGAATTACTTTGCACCACTGGGTACTTTTGGCCTTGTTGCAACAGCATTTACAAATGCAGGATTCGGTGCAATCAAACAACTCGCAATGTATTTCTTTGTTGTATTACTTGGATTATTCCTGCATATGATTATTGTCTATGGTGGTGCAGTTACATTCCTTGCAAGACGTAATCCGATATGGTTTTTTAAAGGGTTTGCACCTGCAATGACTGTTGGCTTTAGTTCTTCAAGTTCGAATGCGACACTTCCAATTTCATTAGAGTGTGCTCAGGACAATCTGGAGGTCCGTAAAGAAATATCATCATTTGTGCAACCGCTCGGTGCAACCATTAATATGGATGGGACAGCTATCATGCAAGGTGTTGCGACCATTTTCATTGCACAAATATCAGGCGTTGATTTAACGCTTGGTCAGATGGCTACTGTCGTTGTTGTTGCTGTGGTGGCGTCAATTGGAACAGCGGGTGTACCTGGTGCCGGTCTGGTTATGCTTGCAATGGTGTTAACATCAGTAGGTCTTAATCCCGCAGCCATTGGTATTATCCTTGGTATTGATCGACTGCTGGATATGACAAGAACTGCTGTGAATATTTCAGGGGATGCAGCGTGCGCTGTCGTTATTTCTGAACAGGAAAAACGTTATCTTGCTAAAAATGATATGAAAGTTGCATAAATGTGACATTTAAAAAATAAATTTTAAAAAAGAGGGACTTTTTAAAGGTTTCCTCTTTTAATTTTTTGTAAATTATATTAAGATGGTAAAGTCACTTTAGATGAATGTGTATTTTTTCAACTTATATTTAAGAGCATTTACTGACATAAATTTTATATTGAGAGAGAAAGGTCGTATGAAAAATGGATAAACAACAATTTACAGATTTACTACAAACAAAATTTAAAATGGTGCGTATCGAAGCGGGATACACACAAGACACAATGGCTCAAACAATTGGCTTATCTAAGAAGACATTAGTTCAAATCGAAAAAGAGCGTGTGTTACCAAACTGGACGACTTGCGTTTCTTTATGTGCTTTATTTAGAGATTCAGAAGTATTACAAAATACATTAGGTGGTGATCCATTAGAAGTCATTCAAGTGATTTCACGTGGTGCATGTGCTTATCCTGATCAAGATAATAAAAATGAATTATGGTGGACAACAATCGAGTCAGATCGTGATGTCATTCTGCAACAGAACAAAATTTCTAATCTATACCGCGTGTTAGATGGTTCAACACAACCTTTATATGGTTCAAATAAAGCACGTGAAGCTGAAATGTTCTTTAATAAGAAGAAAAACGAAAACTTAGTGAGTTTATAATAGTAAAAACAAACGCATCGTAGCGTTTGTTTTTTTTATTTAGAGGTATTAGACTAATAGTATTAAATAAAAAGAGGTGGCAATTTGAACGCAGTACTCGTCGTATTATTTATGGGACTCATCGGTGCTTTAATCGGGGGTTTTACCAACTATATCGCAATAAAAATGTTATTTAGACCGTTTGAACCGAAATTCCTTTTCGGCAGACAATTACCGTTTACACCTGGATTAATTCCGAAACGTCGGAATGAATTATCCATAAAAATGGGTGAAATGGTCACGCAACACTTACTGACACCTGAAGTCTTTAAAGAAAAATTAATGACACCACAAACAGAAGGATTTATTAAAGACTTTATTGTGCGCCAAATTCAAACTTTAAAAGAAGGCGAGTATTCGATTCATGACTTTGCTGAACGCTTTGATATAGATATTGCAACACTGGGCAATGAAAAATTACGTCAACAGTTGGCTCACGTTATTGATAACACAGTACTTATGCATAAAAATGAGCCGTTTGAAAAGTTATTGCCTCAAGATTTAAGAGACAAACTTGATGCACAAGTTAATGGATTATCAAAAATGATCATGCAGAAATTACGTGATTACGTCAATTCAGCAAAAGGTTACAATGATATAATGCAAATGATTGACCGTTTCTTTATGGAAAAAGGACGTTTGGTCAGTATGATTCAAATGTTCATGACAAAAGAAATGATTGCAGACCGTGTGATTAAAGAATTCAATGCATTAAGTCAAGAAGAAAAGTTAAATCACATTATCGAAACTGAAGTACAACGTGAATATGCGCAGCTTTTATTAAAGCAACCGTCTGATTTTATTCATGATAACGAAATCAATAGCATTAAAGCGTATTTAATAGAACAAATCATTACAGAAGTTGATATTAAGCGTTATACACATACACCGATAGTACAACTTGCGCCAAAAGCTTTCGAATATATGATAGGTGCAGGAAGCGATCGATTTGTGCACTATGCAATTGCTAAGACGTCAGATAATATTGCTGAAATATTAGAAAAAGTGCATATCGCAGAAATTGTAAAGCAACAAATTGATAATTTTGAATTATCATTCTTAGAACAACTCGTTATTGAAATTTCAAATAAAGAATTAAAAATGATTACGTTTTTAGGTTTCTTACTTGGCGGTATTATTGGTATTATTCAAGGAATCATCGCTCTTTTTGTATAATGGAAGCGATTTATGGTATATTGATTACGAACAATTAAATTTTGTGTAAATACAAAGGAGAATGATTATGTCAGTTAATATTTATGATGAAGCAAATAATTTAGAAAGAGCATTACGCCAAAGTGATGAGTATAATGCTATTAAAGCCCACTATGAAGCGGTAAACAATAATCCTGAATCTAAGAAAGTCTTTGATGATTTCAGAAAGATTCAATTAAACTTACAAGAAAAACAAATGTCAGGTCAGGAAATAACTGAAGAAGATTTAAATGCAGCACAAGCAACAGCTGAATTAATTGAGAAAGATGAAAATATTTCTAAATTAATGGAAGCGGAACAAAAAATGAGCTTTATGATTCAGGAAATCAATCGTGTGATTATGAAACCTTTAGAAGAATTGTACGGTGTACAAACAGAAGAAACGCCGGAAGCTTAATTGATAATTTGAGGTCTTTCAAGTACAATAATTAAATAGTATTGAATAAACAAAAAGTAATTACTTTTTGTTTATTTTTTTGTGGGGGATAATATGAAGTTTTATTTAAAACATCCGCAATTTGAAGCCATTCAATTGTATATTAAAAACATTATTAATCTATATTACGAAGAGAGTTACTTATTTGAAGGCGTTGGTGACAATCAAATTGATATTCAAATTGACGACCAACATAAAATGATTGTAACAACAACTTTGACAATTGATCATAAGACGTATAGAGAAACAGCAGAACGAGAAGCTACTACGAAGCGCGCTATGAAGCAGGCACTGGGAGAAACGTTGATTACAATATTAACCGAACATACAGGTGTGATACAAAGCTGGGGAACGTTAACGGGCATTCGACCGACGAAACTTTACCATAAATACTATCAGCAAGGATTATCACATGAAGCAATCAGTCGCATCTTAAAGCATGATTACTTAATTGCACAAGATAAGATAGATTTAATGCGTGACATTGTCCATACGCAACTTCAAGCGATTCCAGATTTATATCAACTAAAGAATGAAGTAAGCATTTATATAGGAATACCTTTTTGTCCGACCAAATGTGCCTACTGTACATTCCCTGCCTATGCCATCCAAATATTTAAAGATCAAGTACCAGAATTCCTTGTTGGCTTAATTCATGAGATTAAACAGACGGCACAATGGCTAAAGGCCAATGAAATTAAGGTTACGTCGATTTATTTCGGGGGTGGCACACCAACATCCATTTCACCTGACGATTTAGCTTTATTACTGAAGACCGTATATCATGCATTTGATATGACACATGTACGTGAAGTAACAGTTGAAGCTGGCCGACCAGATACAATAGATAAAAACACCTTAAAAGTCCTGAACCAGTTTGACATTGACCGTATTAGTATTAATCCACAAAGCTTTACCGATGCAACGTTAAAAGCGATAGGCCGACATCATACTGTATTAGAAACCATCGAAAAATTTAACCTATCACGTGCCTGCCATATGCATAATATTAATATGGATTTGATTATCGGCTTACCGAATGAAACGAGAAAAGAAGTTAAGCATTCATTAATAGAGACAGAGCGTCTTAATCCTGAATCACTCACTGTCCATACATTAAGTTTTAAGACAGCGAGTGAAATGACACGCAATAAAGCGAAGTACCCAGTTGCACCACGCGATGAAATCGTGAAAATGATGGAAATGACGCGTACTTTTGCGCGTGAGCATGATTACGTTCCGTATTACCTTTACCGCCAGAAAAATATTTTAGGTAATCTTGAGAATATAGGTTATTCTAAACCAGATAAAGCGTCACTTTATAACATTTTAATTATGGAAGAGGTTCAAAGTATCATTGGATTAGGATGTGGTGCATCGAGCAAATTAATTAACACTCAAACAGGTAAAATTGAAAATTTCTTGAATCCTAAAGATCCAAAGTCCTATAATAATAGTTATGAAAGTTACACAAAAAGAAAGATAGATAAACTTACAGAATGTTTCATCCATGAGTCTAAAGCTGAATAAGTTTTAGGCTCTTTTGAGTTCGCTTACAAAATGGCCTAATTTAATGTATTATTAAAGGTAACAAGAAAAGTGGGGAATTGTATATGATAAAATTTATTCATTGCTCAGATTTATTTTTAGATGAACCTTTTGATTTATATAGTCAGTTACCTGAACATATTATGCAGGATGTATATCGTGCAAGTTTCGAAAGTTTTAAGCATTTGGTAAATGATGCTATTGAAATGAAAGTAGATTTCATCCTCATTAGTGGTAATCTCTTTTCTCAGCATAACCGAAATATTCGCGCAGATAAATTAATTGAAGCGCAATTTGAACGCCTTAATAAAGCACACATCTTTGTTTATTATATTGCGGGAACAAGTGATGGTTTATCTCAGCCTTCATATATAAAGTTTCCGGATAATGTCGTGTTATTTTCAGAAGAAGTTCAATCTTATGAATTAATTACGAACAATGGGCATCGCGTATTTATTCATGGCTTTAGTTATAAAGATAACGAAACGTATGAATATAAATTAGATAATTATCCGATAAACCAGGTAGATCATTCCATACATATTGGTATGCTTCACGGTATACATCATAGAATAAATGGATATAAGGCAACTGAGTTTAGCCTTGAAGATTTAAATACGAAACTTTACCATTACTGGGCATTAGGACATTACCCTTATCAGAAGCGCCTGAGTGATATTCCTGAAATTCATTATCCTGGTAAGATGCAAGGAACAAGTATTCATGATACCGGTCATAAAGGTTATTTATATGTAGAAGGAGATCATGCTGCTTTAGATGTTAAGTTTATTCCGACAGCACATATTCAATTTGATACGGTTGAACTCACATTAAATGAAACGGGTAAACATGCAATATATCAAGATATTACTGACTTTAAAAATAAAGTTCGCCATGCGGGTAAAAGTATTTATCATTTAAAATTAATTAATCCATTTGAGACATTAATTGATGAACGAATGATTCAAAGTCTGTTAAAGCAAGTTCAAATGTATGAATCCAATGAATCTGAATTTGTATGGATAGATAAGATTGAACTTTATCAGCAGCATGAAATCCATACGCTTGAAAGCGAATTTAGTTCTGAACATCTGGAAAATGAAGCATTATTTGAAGCAGCTTGTACCCCTATAAGACACTCGAGCGTCGAACGCTATAGTAATCCAATGCACTTTAAAGATCATTTATCGATTCTAAATCACGGAGAATCGCGATTAAAGTTATTAATGAGGGATGAATCATGAAGATAAAATCACTTGAAATTTACGGATATGGTCGATTAGAGCACCGTAAATTTGACTTTCAATCTGACTTTATTCAGATTTATGGAGAGAATGAAACGGGTAAATCAACAATGCAGGCGTTTATTCATGCATTACTATTTGGCTTCCCTAAGGAAGGGGAGTATGAGCCGAGATTAGAGCCGAGGTTTGCACCGCAATATGGCGGTAAAATGATTCTGACATTGAATAGTGGTGAAACACTCAGTATTGAACGTAATTTTGTCCACCATAAGGAAGAGGTCATTATTTTATTAGACGATAAGCCAAAAGATGGTGCATGGCTGAGTCAGCTACTCAATCACATCACAAAAGAGACGTATAAGAATATTTTTTCATTTGATGTACTTGGGCTACAGGAAGTTCACCGCAAATTAACTGAAGATAAATTACAAGCGTATTTATTACAAGCAGGCGCATTTGGTAGCACTGAATTTACGCAAATGACTGAACATATTAGCGCTGAAAAAGAGAGACTATTTAATAATGATGCAACAGGAGAAATAGATAAAGCAACAGAATCGTTGCAAGCGATAGAGTCAGAAATTCGTGAGAAAGATCATCAGTTTGAAATGTATCAGTCCTTACTCAATGAGCAGGATAAATTAAATCGATCATATAGTGAATATGAATCACATTTAAATGAATTAAAAGATGTATTAAAGCGTAAGCAAAGAGAGATTAGATATCATGACCAGGCGAAAGAATGGAAAGCTTTAGAGCATCAACTTAATATTGAGCCACCAACGTTCCCTGAGCAAGGGATAACACGTTATGAATCATTAAAGAAACAAAAAGTACAAGTCGGACGTGATTTAGCATTACGTGAAGAACGACTAGACCAAATTACGACAGAGAATACAGCGATTGAGTTGTTAGATAGTGCATTCATCACACAATCCAATGCATTATTAAAAGAAGAGCAAGCCTATCGTAATAACCAATCAGATTTAACGCATCAAGCCAATACGTTAGAACAAATGAAAAAAGAGCAGCAAGTATTAATGCAGGAGATTGGCTGGTCGCACAATCCTGATGTTGCGCTTCATCCATCGATGCATGAGAAAGCGAGTGTTCAAATTAATCAGCAGGAAAAAGATTTACTTGAAAAGGCACAGGTAGACAGAGAATTCAATTTTGCGAATGAAGCCATTCTAAAAAAAGAACAGGCAGCAAGAGAGATTGAAAAAACGAAGGTTCACGATGAACGATTTGATAAAGCGTTACAACTTGAGCACAATAAAGCGGAATTATTAGATAAATCAAAGCTATATGAAACAATGAAAGAAGAAGCACTTTCTTTTGAACAATCGCAGATGAAAAAATATCAGTTCCAGCAAACGGGTCTGATATTAATGCTGATTGTATTCATAGCGAGTGCGATATATGCGTATATGCTACCGCAATATATTGTTCTGGCTGTATTCAGTATATTAGCAGTAGTAACGATCGTTATGATGGTAATGAATAAAAAGCCAGCAATAGAGTTTAATCAGGCACTCCAAAAAGAAGTGGACGATCTAACCTTTAAAGTGAAGGATTTACAGGAAAATTTCGATTTATCTTTTGATTTAGACGAACAACGCACAATTAGACAACGATTAACTGAGCATACAAATGATATCCAGCGAGAGAAAGAACGTCAGCATATGCTTGCAAAAGATTTAGAAAATATTAATAAACGTATTGATGCCACGACGAATGTCTTAAATTTAATGAAGCAAGAACTTAAGCTCCCGGATGACTATTTAATCAATCGTCTTACTTTAGCTGTGAAACAGATTAACAAAATTAATCAACTTGAACAGGAAATGAAACGCATTTATAGTAAACAGCAGCATATAGAATCAAGCCTTGCAGCATTCACAAAAAAAGTTGAAATATTAAATCAGTTATCACCTGTAGCGCTTGATATCGAAACGTTATTCCATGATTTAAAAACGATGCATACAAAAGATGAAAAAAATCGCTTTAATTTAAACAAGAATAACGAACAAATTGTATTACTGAATAAAGAAATAAATATATTACAAGAACAATTAGAACAAACAGAACAAGCATTATTACAGTTATTTGAAGAAGCAAAGGTAGACAATGAATCAGCGTATTATGAACGCGAGAAAGAATATCTGAGTTACCATGAGCAATTAAAACAATTTGAACACGTCGGAAATATACTAACAGATCAAGGCTTTACATATGAAGATAATTCAGAGTTAAGCTTTGTGACATCCGTTGATTTAATGGAACAGCAAAGTGCTATAGAAGCACATATTGCAACATTAATTGAAAAACAAAACGAAATAAAAGATGCACTTAAAAATCATCAGGAACAATTAGATGTGATTGCAGCCGATGATAGTTTATCCAAACTAAAATATGAATATGTTATTAAGAAAAATCAGTTAAATGAATTAATTAAGACATATACATCGGTGAATTATATTGAAACACTCGTAGATGCGCATATCGAAGGCGTTAAAGAAAAACGTTTACCTTTTGTAGTTAAGGATGCGACAGAAATATTTAAATATTTAACTGAGGGACGATATATTAGCGTTAATTATAAAGATAATCATTTAGCAGTTAAAGCAATAGATGGTCAAGTGTATCATCCGACAGAATTGAGTCAGTCAACAAAAGAAATATTATACATTGCATTGCGACTGAGCTTGATTCAGTCACTCAATAAATATTACCCATTCCCAATTATCATTGACGATGCATTTGTACACTTCGATAGAAAAAGACGCGAACGTATTTTAGAATATATGATGAAATTAAAAACAAACCAAATTATTTATTACACATGTAATAGATCAACTGCGGTGAATCATAAAAATACCATTACATTAGAACGAATAAATAAGGAGGTTAAAAAATGAGAACAATCGAGACATTAAAGCCAGGGGCAACAGTCGACCATTATTTTCTGATTCATAAAGCAATTCAAGGTGTAACAGGACAAGGAAAACCTTACTTAACACTTTATTTAAAAGATAAAAGCGGGGACCTGGAAGCGAAAGTATGGACAGTCACAGAAGAAGATATTAAGACATTAGTGCCGGAAACGCTCGTACGAATCAAAGGTGATGTTATTGATTACCGTGGTAGAATTCAAATGAAAGTGAATCAATTTAGGGTTGTAACACCTGAAGACGGGGTAAAACTAGAACATTTTCTTGAATCTGCACCAATGCGTGAAGAAGATATGATGAATGAATTAATGGATTATTTACTTGAAATTGAGAATGCGAAACTCCAACGCATTACACGATTACTCCTAAAAAAATATCAAAATGAATTTATGACATACCCGGCCGCAAGTAGCAATCATCATAATTTTGTATCAGGCTTGTTATATCATGTTCTGACAATGCTAAAACAAGCGAAAGCATTATGTGATATATATCCAAGTCTGAATAAAAGTTTGCTTTATTCAGGAATTATCTTGCATGACTTAGGTAAAGTTAAAGAATTATCAGGACCTGTCGCAACAAGTTACACAGTGGAAGGAAATTTATTAGGACATATTTCAATCATGAGTGATGAAGTCGCAAGTATGGCACGTGAGCATAATATTGAAGGTGAAGAGATATTATTATTAAGACATTTAATATTAAGCCATCACGGGAAATATGAATATGGATCACCAAAATTACCGATGGTGAAAGAAGCGGAAATATTGAACTTTATTGATAATATTGATGCGAGAATGCAGATGTTTGATAAACATATGAAGAAAGTAGAAAAAGGACAGTTTTCTGAACGTATCTTTGCGTTGGAAAATAGACAGTTTTATAAGCCGGTGACATTGGATTAAGCATAAAGAACCCCCTTTGAGATAGCTCAAAGGGGGTTTTAGGGCTGACCGCATTTCATCCGCTTTATTATTATCTACGGCTTCAATGCAGGCGCTTCGTAAACTTCAACACCCCCTATAAAATCAAAGAGCGATTTTTTAGGGGGTGTCTCCAGTTTTCTAGCGTCTAATCGCATTTCAACCGTTTTATTATCCGCGTCTCACTTGCAGCCCTTTCGACAAAAACAATAATTCCTTCAAAATCAAAGAGCGATTTTAAAGGAATTTTTTATTTTGCTTAGGGCTGATCGCAAGTTCGACAGCTTTATTATTATCTACGGCTTCAATGCAGGACCTCGTCAAATTTCAGCAACATCATCGAAATCAAAAAGCGATTTCTTGCTGTTGCTTCCAATTTGTTCGGTCCTAACCACATTTCAACCGTTTTATTATTATCTACGGCTTCAATGCAGACGCTTCGTAAACTTCAACACCCCCTATAAAATCAAAGAGCGATTTTTTAGGGGGTGTCTCCAGTTTTCTAGCGTCTAACCGCATTTCATCCGCTTTATTATTTTTGAGCGGTTAAGATTTGTTCATCGATAATTTTTTCGATGTCTTTATCTTTATAGTCTACTTTGTATTCTTTTAATAATTTTTTATACGCATCGACCATCATTTTTGGATCTTTTTGAATTTTAATCTGGCGTACTTTTTCTTTAAGGTTTTCTTTTTCTTTGTCAAAGTCATCTTGCTTTTCAGCTAAGATAATATGATAACCAAAGTCAGATTTAACAAGTCCTGATAGTTCGCCTTCTTTTAATTTAAATAGTGCTTTTTCAAATGGTTCTACAGTTTGTCCTTTAACAACATAGCCTAATGAACCACCATTCGCTTTAGAACCTGTATCATCAGATTCTTTTTTCGCAATTTTAGCGAAGTCTTTTTTATTTTTCTTCACGTCTGCTAAGATGTCTTTTGCTTTTTCTTTTGCCTTAGCGTCACTTAATCCTTCTTTATTCGTATCAGATTTCACTTGAATTAAGATGTGTGATGATTTTTTAACATTGTCTTCTAAATCTTTATCCGTTACTTTAACTGTTTCATCAATTAATTTTTTACGGTATTCATCGTTGACACGTGTTGCTTTATATTTCTCAACAGTCATACCTGGTTGTTGCTGTTGAAGGATTTGAAGGAATTGTTTTTCCCCGCCGTATTTTTTAATTTCTTCATCTACAGATTTTTTAATTTTATCTGCATCAACGTCTTTATCGTATTTATCTTTTAAGATATCTCCAATTAAGATTTGGAATGCAGTATTTGCGACTTCAGTTTTTCCCATTTCATTAATAACATTTGTTGTTGTAACATCTCCTGCTTTAGAAGAGATGAGTGCTTCACCATCGTTACCGCATGCTGATAGGCCTAATACTGACACAGTTAATGCTGCAGGTAAGATGATTTTCTTAAAGTTTGTCATGCTTATTCTCCTTTTCAATTGCAAATTCTGTTCTAATATATCATAACGCCTATTTATAATTCAATTTATCTTATGTTGCATTCGTGGAAATTAGCTGAAAATTCATGTTTTGTTAATATTTCAAAACCATATTTTCGTTCTTCTATATATGAGCCTTTTGGTGTATTGATAATATATTTCAAGTAAATAAAATCAATGAATGAAATCCCAACATTGGCTGAAAATAGAAATAGAAAATAATGCGCAAAATCAGTGAATAATACGGCACATGTTAAAGTGATTACCGAAAGAATAAAAAACGGTAATACTAATGATAATCCAAAGATAGTTTTATGAATGGGATGATTAAGTCGAATATTAATCAACGGTAGCCATTTCGATTTATTTGTTTTCTGGAATATCATTGATTTCGTATCATTTAAAAATGGTAACAAATGCAGGCATTTGTGTACTGGATATACTGCAACACACGCTACCATAAAAAGTAAAAAATACTGATCTGAGAAATGCTTACCAAAGACACTTGAGAACACTTCGAAGCTAACGATAAAGACAAGGATAGCAATCAGTGTCGAAATGAGCAATATACGTTGTAACCCGTATGTTGCACGAATATTAAAATTTTTATTACATAAGTACATGGCAATTCTCCTATCGGTCAATTTACCTAGCAATTATGCATTATCTGTTTCATTCTCGTCAAGTAAAATATTTAATAAATCGTTATGACTTTTGTCGAGGTGTTTTATGAAATCGTCACCATAGATTTGTGCGACAATATATTTGAGTTCTGTAAAGTTCGGTAAACCAAATAAGATATCATTATATTTACTTGCCGCTTCATAAATACGGTCATCTGCTTCAATATAACCATGGTATGTTTCATATAAGACTTCTTTACCTTTTTCAGTCAGTTCTAAATACGTATTACGTTTATCAAACTCACTTTTAGGCATCGTTAAGTAGCCGCGTTTTTCAAGGTTTTTAGCAAAGTTAAACACTGTAGAAACATGCATCACACCGTACTGACTGACTTGAGAAATCGTTGCTTTTTCAAGATTACGGATAATGATTAATATATGGTGTTCGTTAATATTTAAATCATAAGGTTTAATCCAGTTTTGCCAATCTTTTTCGACTGTTTTCCATAAAGCTTTACTTAATTGTGATACTTTATGGGTAAAGAGCATTTTTTCAATTACTTCTTTTTCTCTTTTCATAGTGATACGCATCCTTTCACAGCTATGATAAATAAAAAAAGTATGATGATTACATCATACTTTACTATAGAATAATAATATTTTACCATAATGGAAACGGTAAACAAGTGATATCGAGCAAATAAATTAATATATCAATAAATACATTTAACAATTTTTAATTAATTCTGTCATTTATGATTTATTCCTTTATGCTGGATATTTTGGTAGTAATAATTAATGATAGCTTCAATACGTTTGAAGCCATTCATTTTACTTTTTTGAAATTGTATCTAAAATTTCATCTTTACGGTTGTTGATATTCTCAATATTATGTTTTAAATTCTCAATATTTGGTTGAATATCAGATTTATAATGTGTAATTAAAGCTTTCACTTCATCAGCCATTGTTTTCATCACTTCTTGAGACGCATCTTTAGTCTTGAAGACAGCATCTTTTACTTCATTTGCTTCAATCTTTAATTGGTT
Source organism: Macrococcoides caseolyticum (assembly GCF_021366795.1). Lineage (GTDB taxonomy): Bacteria > Bacillota > Bacilli > Staphylococcales > Staphylococcaceae > Macrococcoides > Macrococcoides caseolyticus_A. The sequence continues at coordinate 41,905 of NZ_JAHCPS010000010.1, forward strand.
CATTTGTGACTTTGTATCATAGGCTGTTGATTTAAAGTTTTGTTGTAATTCTTTACCAGACTTTGGCGCATTGAGCAAAGCGGTTGCTGTACCTGCTGCAATTCCAACACCAAATCCTAATAGTAAGCGTGATAATTTCATAATTCATCCTCCTGGCATCTTTTTATTTAATATACCCATATTTCAAATAATCATGCTTAATTGATATTGTTTTGAATATTCTCTTTTAATGCATGCATCGCTTGTTCATCAAAAGCCTCTGCATGAGTTTCCCACTTATAGCCAAAGCCATCGACGTCATCTTCATATCGCGGAATGATATGGAAGTGGATGTGGAAGACAGATTGGTCAGCAAATGCACGGTTATTCTGAACGATATTGATACCTGCTGGTTGAAATGCTTTATCAATGGCTTTCGCAACTTTTTGTACAGATTGAATAACTTTCGCTAAATCTTCTGGATCGACGGATAAAATATCTTCTGCCGCGTTTTTGGGAATCACTAGCGTATGTCCCTTAGACACTTGTGAGATATCAAGAAAAGCATAAGTATATTCATCTTCATATACTTTGTATGATGGGATATCACCTTTTAAAATTTTACTGAATACTGTTTCACTCATTATAAGCGCCTCCTAATACTTTTTTCTTATTATAATAGAAAATTTTAAATTATTCATTCATTCGCAATTCGTTATGCGAAAGATTCGTAATTTGATACAATATATAAAAATAGTTAGAACGGAGAATGACAGTGACTGTAAAAGTAAGTAATTTAACAGGTGGATATGGTCATCAACCTGTTATTCATCATATTGATTTTGAGTTATTACCTGGACAGATTGTAGGATTAATAGGATTAAATGGTGCTGGGAAAAGTACAACGATTAAGAATATGTTAGGATTGCTCAGACCATTGGAAGGTGAGATTGAGATCAATGGTTATCAATTATCGAAGGCACCATTTGAATATCGTGCACAATTGTCGTATATTCCTGAATCTCCGGTATTATACGATGAATTGACGTTAGAAGAACATATTGATATGACGGCTATGGCCTATAACATTGATGCGAATACTGCAATGGAACGCGCAATGCCGTTATTAAAGATTTTTCGTTTAGAATCAAAGTTAAAACAATTCCCGGCGCATTTCTCTAAAGGAATGAAGCAGAAAGTAATGATTATTTGTGCATTCATCTCTGAACCTGCATTACATATTATTGATGAGCCGTTTCTCGGACTAGATCCGCTCGGTATTCAGTCTATGCTCGATTTAATGGTGCAGGCACGCGATGCCAATAGAACGGTATTGATGAGTACACATATATTAACGACGGCTGAATTATATTGTGATTCATTTTTACTGTTGCATCATGGCAAGTTAATTGGTAAAGGCACAATAGAGGATTTAAGAGCACAGTTTAATATGCCTAATGCCTCATTGGATGAAATTTATATTCATGCTACAGGTGATGTACATGGATAAGGCAGTAAAGTTATTCAAAAGAAGACAGGCTAAGAATCAGAAAGAAATTGCTTACTATAGTAAATTTATATTCAATGGCCATTTCATCGTATTCTTATCGATTGCATTTGGCGCATTGATGTTGCAATATTCACAGATGGTAAAACAATTATCACCTCATATTAACTATCATTTAATTATCGCCTTAATTCTATCAACTTTAGTGATTACGAACTTAAGAACATTTATCAGACCAGCAGATCATATCTTTTTACTGAACTTTGAATCCCATATGCCGCGCTACTTTAAGCTGGCGATAATGAGAAGTACTGTTTTGAGAAGCATCATTGTAATAGGCGTAATGTTATTTTTGGTGCCGCTTTATTTTAATGCAGTACAACATTCTGTTGCAGGGTATATCGCAGCGCTCGCGTTAAGTTTGTGCATGATTCATATTGGTCTATGGATGCGTTATTTAATGATGAAGTTAGATATAGAGGCGCATTGGATTAGTCTATTGATTTTTATCATGACGTTATCTGGCACATATACAGCATTAGAAGGGTTATATCTTACAGTGGTACCGATTGTGTTATTTGGCCTAGGTTTTATTTATTTGCTGTACAAAAATGCACAGCATCGTACATTAAATTGGCATGCATTAATTGATTATGAAGAAAGACTGAAACACAAACAAAATAAGTTCATCAATATGTTTACTGACGTTAAAGGGATGAAAGACACTGTTAAACGCCGTAGACTATTAGATGTCCTATTACCGAAAAATAAAGCAAAATATAACCAGCAGCATATGTTTGAATTTTTGTTTGTACGTAATTTTCTGCGTAGTAGTGATGCGCTGTGGATTATTATTCGATTAATGCTCATCGCTTGCCTTGTCATTTGGGTCGTTAATCAACCAATTGTTGCAATAATTATCGGCAGTTTCATCGTCTATGCGATTGTGTTACAAACATCACAATTCTACAAACAGCAGGCATTTCAACTGTGGCCGAAAGTGTGGCCAGTACCTGAAAGTTTTGTGTTAAGTGGTTTTAAGCAATTTATGCGTAAACTGATGTGGGTTACAACGATTATGATTGCAATCGTTTATATCGTGATTTATCCATCGCATTTTTATTACACAATCGTCTTCTTTATACTCATGCTATGGACGATGCGTAACGTGACAGAAAAGATTGAGAAACGAATGAAACGATTAAGAGATTAATAAGCATTACACTGAGTAGGGCAGTTTACTATAAATAAAAACCGAAGGCAACAGTCAATCGACGTGTGATCGATTCGTTGCCTTCGGTTTTTGTTGTAAATAGAGACTTTTAAAGTACACCCTCACTACGATTCATCCATTTGTGTCTCAGGCTTTTCAGGAAATAATATTTTAGAATAATAGATGTTAGCCATGATATCTTCTGATTGATAAGTAGAGAGTGCGTCCTTGCTAAAGTTTTCTCTGAAGAAACGACTTTTCTTAAAATCTTCTAATAAATCTTTGTGATCAAATTGGAATACTGCAACATATGTTTCCCCTTGAACCGGTCGCAATAATCGAAAAGCATTGTAACCTTGATACTGTTGTAAATTTTCTAATGGTAAAGGTTTCGTATCAAACACTTCCTGACGTGATGCTTTGACGATAAAATAGAGTAACATTGTTGTCTTTTCTTGAAGTGTTCCGTCACTTATCACATTATTGAAAGTTTGAGGTGCACTGAATACGGATTTATCGGTTGTTTCTTCATACAAATAAGCACTATCTGCATTGTAAAATGATAATAGATTTCTTTGTTTATTTTTCTCTTTAATTTTATCTAGGAAAAAACTTGAGCCATACGTAATATAAGTCTTCATCACTATCATCCTCTCTTAACGGCGTCTCGTGAGCAGGCCCTCGACAAATTTCACCAACACCATCGAAATCAAAGAGCGATTTCTTGGTTTTGCTTCCAATTTGTTTGGTCCTAAGCGCTCATTCGACAGCCTCTTCTTTATACTATACCCAATTTACATGATTTATGTCAGTTTAATGACATTACTTTTTTATGATACTTTATCAATTTTGTTATGATAAAATCAGACTATATACGAAAAAATTGGGGGAAGTTTGTTTGAATTCATTTAACGATACGATTTTAAAAGCAGCACGAGGGGAAAAGGCAGCACATACGCCTGTATGGTTTATGCGTCAGGCAGGTCGCAGTCAACCTGAATACAGAAAAATTAAAGAAACACATAGTTTATTTGATATTACGCATGATCCGGAACTTTGTGCATACGTGACGAAGTTACCTGTTGATCAATATAATACGGATGCAGCAATTCTATATAAAGATATCATGTCACCACTTGGCGCTATTGGTGTTGATGTTGAAATTAAATCTGGTATTGGCCCAGTTATTGCAAATCCAATTCGTTCAATACAAGATGTATCACGTCTCGGTGAAATCAATCCAATACAGGATGTACCTTATATTTTAGATACGATTAAGTTACTGACACAAGAACAATTAAATGTTCCATTAATCGGATTTACAGGCGCACCTTTTACTTTAGCGAGTTATATGATTGAAGGTGGTCCATCTAAAAATTATAACAAGACAAAGGCAATGATGTATGAACAACCTGAAGCATGGCATATGTTAATGGAAAAGTTAGCAGATATGTGTATCACATACACACACGCTCAGATTGATGCGGGTTGTAAGATGATTCAAGTATTTGATTCTTGGGTAGGCGCTTTAAATCAAGCGGATTACAGACAATTTATCGCACCATATATGCACCGTATTTTTGCTGGGATTAAAGAGAAGAATGTACCAGTCATTACTTTCGGTGTTGGTGCCAGCCATTTAATCGAAGAATGGAATGCGTTACCGGTAGATGTACTCGGTTTAGATTGGCGTCTTCAAATTGAAGAAGCGCGTGCGAAAGGGATTACGAAACCTTTAATGGGGAATTTAGATCCTGCGATTTTACTTGCACCATGGGAAGTTATTGAATCTCATTTAATTCGAATTTTAGATCAAGGTTTACAATCAGATAGTTATATCTTTAACTTAGGGCACGGGGTATTCCCGGAAGTGAATCCAGATACGTTGCGTCGTGTTAGCGCATTTGTACATGATTATTCAGCAAAATATAAAGCACAATCATTGGGGGATAAATAATGAGTAAAAAAGGTTTACTTGTAATGGCGTATGGGACGCCATATAAAGAAGAAGATATCGAACCCTATTACACACATATTAGACATGGCAGAAAGCCATCAGAAGAAAGCTTACAAGATCTTAAAGATCGTTACAAAGCAATAGGCGGTATTTCGCCATTAGCCGGTACTACTGAACGTCAAGCTGAAGCTTTGGTGGATGCATTAAATAAATCAACTGGTGAAGATTATCAGTTGTATATTGGTTTAAAACATATCGCACCGTTTATTGAAGATGCTGTTGAAGCGATGCACAATGACGGTATCACTGAAGCGGTAACGATTGTTCTGGCACCTCATTATTCTAACTTCTCAGTAGGTAGTTACAATAAACGTGCGGCTGAAGTTGCAGCACAATATGGCATACAATTAAAACATGTAGAATCTTTCTACAATCAGGATAAATTTATTGAATTCTGGACAGACCAAGTGGATAACACACTTGCAGCCATTCCAAAAGAAGAATGGGACAAAACGGTTTTAATTGTGAGTGCACATAGTCTACCGGAAAAAATAAAAGCAGCAGGTGATCCATACCCAGAACAATTAGAAGATACAGCAACAATGATTATGGATGGTTCGAAAATATTAAATGTTGAAACAGGATGGCAGTCTGAAGGGAATACACCTGATCCATGGTTAGGACCAGATGTTCAGGATTTAACGCGCCGTTTATATGAAGAAGAACACTATCAACACTTCATCTATACACCAGTAGGTTTCGTGTGTGAACATTTAGAAGTCCTTTATGATAATGATTATGAGTGTAAAGTCGTGTGTGATGAATTGGGAGTTAAATACTATCGCCCGACGATGCCAAATACAGATGCACGATTTATTGGTGCGATGGTTGATGAAATTCAAAATGTATTAAATCAATAGAAAAGAGATGTTTGAAATGACGAAGTGTGCAATTATTGGAGCAGGCATCACAGGTTTATCGGCAGCATATTATTTAAATAAAGAAAATCCATCAATTTCAATTGATGTGATTGAAGCAAGTGATGTTGCGGGTGGAAAAATCAAAACCTACCAGAAAGACGGATATACGATTGAGTTAGGACCTGAATCTTATCTTGGGCGTAAACATATTATGACAGATCTTGCATGTGAAATAGGATTAAAAGATGACATTGTTGTTAATAATACGGGTAAGTCTTATATCTATGCTAAAAATAAATTATACCCAATACCAGGTGGTTCGATTTTAGGGATTCCAACAGAAATTAAACCATTTATTTCAACACGTCTGATTTCACCACTTGGGAAGTTACGTGCTGGTTTAGATTATGTGATAAAGCCAAAACCCATGACGCCTGACGTTTCAGTAGGTGCATTCTTCAGACGTCGACTAGGTAACGAAACACTTGAGAATTTAATTGAACCTTTGTTATCTGGTATATATGGTGCTGATATCGATAAATTGAGTCTTAAATCAACATTTCCTGATTTTAAAGCAACTGAAGAGAAGCATGGCAGTCTGATAAAAGGGATGCGTGCGAACAAAAAGAAAATGCCTAAACGACCACAGCCTGCACCTGGACAGTTCAGACAATTTAAAAATGGTTTAATGAGTTTTATTCATGCGCTCGTTAGTGATCTTGAAAGTAAAGGTGTTAATATGCGTTATAACCATAAAGTACAGGCTGTAAAGCAATATGAGCGTGGCTATCATATTACAGTGAATGATCACGTTGAATATTATGATAAAGTAATCATTACTGTGCCTCATACTGTCTTTCGTGATTGGTTTAACGATGCACCGCTTGCATATTTTGATGAAATGAAAGCAACAAGTGTTGCGACGGTCGTCATGGCATTTGATGCGTCACAAGTAAATAATAACGAAAATGGCACAGGCTTTGTAATTGCGAAGAATTCTGACACGGTCATTACTGCCTGCACATGGACAGATAAGAAGTGGTCACATACAACGCCTGAAGGAAAGACATTACTTCGAGCATATGTAGGACGACCTGGTAGCACAGTTGTCCAGGATAATGATGATGCTGCAATTGTTAAGCTCGCACGAAACGATTTAGATAAGATGATGTCGATTCAAGGCGAACCTGAATTTACAATCGTAACGAAATTATTTGAAAGTATGCCACAGTACGAAGTGGGGCATATTGACCGTATTCATGCTATTCAGCATTACATTAAGATGCAATATCCAGGCTTAGTGATAACAGGGGCATCATTTGAAGCAGTTGGATTACCTGACTGTGTCTCACAAGGACAAAAAGCAGCCTTACAAATCACTCATGCGTAAGCTTAAAACATAAATCAGGAGGATGTTATGAAATTTATTCATAATAATAATATTACAGATCCTACGATTAACTTAGCGATGGAAGAATATGTATTAAAACATTTACCGAAAGATGATTCTTATTTCTTATTTTATGTGAATGAACCATCAATCATTGTCGGTAAAAATCAAAATACATTCGCTGAAGTCAATCAAAGCTATGTAGACGAACAAAATATCCATGTCGTTCGTAGACTATCAGGTGGTGGTGCAGTATACCACGACTTAGGAAATTTAAATTTTAGTTTTGTAACGAAAGCAGATGAAGATAGCTTCCATAACTTTAAGAAGTTTACGACACCCATTGTTGAAGCATTGAATCAACTTGGTGTAGACGCACAAATGACAGGACGTAATGACTTACAAGTTGGAGAGCGTAAAATATCAGGAAATGCAATGTTCCAGTCCGGTGATCGCATGTTTTCTCATGGAACACTCATGTTAAATAGTGATATTGAAGAAGTTGTAAAGAGCCTGACGGTTAATGAGAAGAAATTGATTACTAAAGGTATTAAATCGATTCGTTCACGAGTTGCCAATATTCAGGAATTCTTAGACGAACCGATGTCGATGGAAACGTTTAAACAAACGTTACTGCAGTCTATCTTTGATGGCGAAATTGAACAGTATGTTTTAAATGATGAAGACTGGAAAAAGATAGAGACAATCAGTGAAGAGAAATACCGTAACTATCATTGGAATTACGGCAAAAATCCTAAATACAACTACGAAGTTAAACAAAAATTCCCAGGTGGCATGGTTGAACTTAAAATTAATGTTGTAAAAGGGATGATGGAAGATGTCAAAATATACGGTGATTTCTTCGGTGTTGGGGAAGTCACAGATATAGAACAGCAGTTAAAAGGTTTACCACATCAGCATAGCGCTGTAAAAGCTGTGCTGGAAGATATCGACTTTGCACACTATTTTGGACGTGTAACAAAAGAAGAATTTTTAAGCTTAGTCGCACAATAAATATAATGATAGCGCCAATTCTGATGGATATTTCGGAATTGGCGCTTTTATGATGAATCATTCACTTTAATGTGCCTCCAAAGCTTTCAATTCATTTGTATAACGAATGAAATCTGCCTCATTATGTTGCGTTAAAGATAGGTCGATTTTGTTATGCAGTAATTGTTTTTGATGTGTTTTAACCGCATCATCGATGATTAATTCAATATACAAGTTGTTTAATTGTGCAACAAAAGTTTCAAGACCATTGAGTTGAGTTTGTTGGTTATATTTCATTGTTCTGCCCTCCTGAATTGTATTAAGACGAGTATAGTATATAATGTGATAAATTACAATAGTATTCTGAAAATTTAAATTAATCAATGTTTTAAATTTAATTAATGTTATATAGCCCATTTTTTAAGATTGTAAACATAAAATATAGTAGTGTAAACAATATTAAAATATATAAAAAGTTAACAAATGTTAAATGTTTTACGCTATAATAAGGTTAACAAAGCGATAAGGAAGTGATCGTGGTGGATAAATATATTATTAATGAAAAGACAATGTATATTAAGGCATTGCGTGAGGGTAGAAGTATTTGTTCCGAAATCGGGGAATATGGATGTGCTCCTTTCTTTTATAAGAAGAAACCATTACATGTCATAGAAGATTCACTATTCTTTTATCATTCAACCTATAAAGCACGTAAAACATCAACTAAACTCATTGCTGACATTCATTCAAAGCCCCCTATCCTTATTCAGCCGGGAACGCAAACGTATTTTTTTCCTACGCATAGTAATCGCAGTAATGATCAGGCATGGATTAATGTTCACTTTATTAATCGTTTCCATGCAGGTCATCATTATGATACAGTTGTTGAGTTTGATGATCAGTCAAATGTCTCATTTCCCATAACGCCTTATACATTTAATACACAATATTTACACGGCATAAAATTAGAATATAGCGTGCGTGCAAAGGCGTTAAAACAGGAAATGTATCGTCAGGAAGCTGTGCAGTTTGACAAATGTAGGGCAAATTTATTCGAAATGCTAGCAATGTATGCCTTATTAGAACGAAAGGTGTAAATGTTCCATAAAAATTTTTACCAAAAGTATTGACCAATCCGTTTCAATTGATATAATAGTATTTGTTGATTGAAATTAATCCACAGTAGCTCAGTGGTAGAGCTATCGGCTGTTAACCGATCGGTCGTAGGTTCGAGTCCTACCTGTGGAGCCATGGAGATGTACTCAAGTTGGCTGAAGAGGCGCCCCTGCTAAGGGTGTAGGTCGGGTAACCGGCGCGAGAGTTCGAATCTCTCCATCTCCGTTACAATATTAAACTCACAATCTAAACGATTGTGGGTTTTTTTGTGTCGTTATTTAATACTTTTATTTTTTTATTCTTCGTGCTTGTATTATAATATTAAAAATTATAATTTTCTGACTATTTAATGCATGACCTATAAATTTATCTTATAATAGTATAAATTAAAGCATTCACCATATTGTGAAATGCGTAACAAACAGTTAGGTGTCTATGATAATATAGAATTAGGAATTTAATACGAGGAGGAATAGCAATATGAAAATAGCAATCGCAGGATCTGGCGCAATGGGTGGACGTATAGGACTTTATTTAACAGAATGTGGCCAAAATGTAATCATGCTGGATAAGTGGCAGGAACATGTCGATGCAATGAACAACAATGGTCTTACAGTTAATGCTTACGGGAAACAAACCAAACATAAAGTAGTTGCTTGTCACATGGATGACTATAGAGAACCTGTTGAGCTTGTCATTTTATTGACAAAGGCATTAACTGCTGAAGAAACGATCGAACAGTTAATTGAACAAGGTGTTATTACGAAGGAAACGAAAGTAATGTCATTAATGAATGGTTTAGGTCATGGTGATATGTTATTTAAAAAATTAAATCCAGAACAAGTGATACTAGCAGTAACGATGTGGTCTGCTGGATTAAAAGGGCCAGGCGAATTAATTTTAGAAGGTACAGGTAATATTGAATTTGGTTATCCGGATGGCCATGTTGATGACTTTATAGAAGGTCTTAAAGTCATTTTAGATGAAGCGCAATTAAACGGTGTTATCAGTCAGGATATCGTCACTACAATCTGGAATAAAGCATTAGTAAACTGCTGCTTTAATACGTACTGTTCTGTAACAAACAAACGTATCGGTGAATTTGGTGCATATGACAAAGCAGATGAAATGTTAATACCGCTTGTAAAAGAAATCATTGCAGTCGGTGCAACAAAGGGCGCGAAACTTAACCTTGAAGCAACAATGGATAAATTCCATAAGATGTATTCACCAGATGTCGTTGGATTACATTATCCATCTATGACACAAGATATCCATAATGGACGTAAGACTGAAGTTGATTTCTTAACAGGTGCAGTAAGCCGTTTTGGAGATGAAGCGGGTATTGATACACCTTATTGTGATATTTTAACGCATTTAGTACATCAAATTGAAAAGTAATAAGATATGAATGTTAAGTCAGACATGTTGATGTCTGGCTTTTTAATGGCTGCGAAATGTATGTTATATCGCAACCATTTCATTGTAATAATGAAGATATAAAACGTGTATGTATTTTGAATCGAGCTAGCGACAAACGTAAAATATCGCTAGCTCAACCCAAAAATATTCCCGAAACACAATCGAGCTAGCGACAAACGCAAAATATCGCTAGCTCATAATCAACAAACCCCTCCCATGCTATATTCATAAATACTAACGCCACTTAAAAACCATCCTTTTATACAATATTCGTATGAAATCGACCTCTAAAGAACAAATTTACACTTTTTTAATGTTGCGTTTACAAACTTAAAATGATATATTTTAAAAGTACTCTTTTTGAGCACACAATTTATTATTATCGCGGGATGGAGCAGTCTGGTAGCTCGTCGGGCTCATAACCCGAAGGTCGGTGGTTCAAATCCGCCTCCCGCAATTAAAGTGGTCCCGTGGTGTAGCGGTTAACATGCCTGCCTGTCACGCAGGAGATCGCGGGTTCGATTCCCGTCGGGACCGCCATTTTGGCTCAGTAGCTCAGTCGGTAGAGCAAAGGATTGAAAATCCTTGTGTCGGCGGTTCGATTCCGTCCTGAGCCATACTTTTTAAATAGTTTGGCGATTGTGGCGAAGTGGTTAACGCATCGGATTGTGGTTCCGACATTCGTGGGTTCGATTCCCATCAGTCGCCCCATTTAATAACGCGGGTGTAGTTTAGTGGTAAAACCTCAGCCTTCCAAGCTGATGTTGTCGGTTCGATTCCGATCACCCGCTCCATTATTCCACAGTAGCTCAGTGGTAGAGCTATCGGCTGTTAACCGATCGGTCGTAGGTTCGAGTCCTACCTGTGGAGCCATTAAGGCCCCTTGGTCAAGCGGTTAAGACACCGCCCTTTCACGGCGGTAACACGGGTTCGAATCCCGTAGGGGTCATACAATCAGAAGTGAAATATCGCTTCTGATTTTTTTATTTACTTTTTATTATGGATCGTTGTCCGAGTTGGTCGAAGGAGCACGCCTGGAAAGTGTGTAAACGTCACAAGCGTTTCGAGGGTTCGAATCCCTCACGATCCGTTATATTTTAGCGTGGTTACGCTATTTCTATTGAGTAAGTGTCAAATCCGTGTCAGAAAATAATTCTCTCACTTTTTGGCCTTGCTCTTTTTTATGTTCATCTAGTAAATGAGTATAGATCGTAAGTGTCATGTGAATATTTGCGTGTCCAAGACGCTTACTAATATATTCGATAGGTATTCCTTTACTGATTAAAAAAGAGGCGTGTGTGTGTCTTAAAGCGTATGGTGTAATGTATTCAGGTATCTTAAATTTTTTCTTAATATTTTTGAATGCTTTGTTAACGGCTGTGTGACTTAAATTAAATAGTTTGCCATCTGTGCGTCGTGGTGACATTAATAAGTGTTCTTTTATTAATAGGACGTCTTTATTAGATACTTCGACATATCTATCAGCATTCTCTGTTTTCGTTCCAGGAATATGAATTACACCAGTGCTATAATTTAAATCATCATAAGTCATTCTATTAATCTCAGAAAAACGAGCACCAGTAATAGCAAGTAAGAACAAAATAATATAGCTTAATTCGTGTTTAGTTTTTAAGTAATCTTTTACAGCTATATATTGATCTATGGTCATGAATTTTTCATCTTCTTTTTGTGCTGGTGTAGTCCCGATGTATTTAATTTTATACGTGGGGTCTTTTTTTACATAACCATCATACAAAGCATCTTTAAAGCAACCGCTGATGCAGTTGTGAACTTTTTTAACTGATGAGGTAGTGCGCCCGTCAGCGTAATTATTAATAAATAATTGATATTCTGAACGTGTTACTCTACTCATAACCATATCAGCGCCGAAATGCGCAATAAATAAAGCTTTTGAACGTCTATACCAATATGATTGTTTAGTAGACAGTTTTTCTTTATTGTTAGCTTTTAGCCATTTCTCGTAATATTCCTCAAACGTAATATCATCCATAAAATTACCATTATTTAAATCTTGAATAATTTTTTGTGCTGCATGCACAGCTTCGCCCTTAGTTTTAAATCCTGATTTTCGTTTTTTGCCATTCTTAAAAGATTTATCTTTTATATCATATTGCCAACTAAATCCATTTTTATTTTGTCTTTTATAAACAGTATACGTAGCCAAATCACGTACTCCTTTCTAAATGATTTGTAAAAAAATAAGACCGCTTCAAAAACGGCCTTATATTTAATTATTATTTTAAATTGATTAAATCTGTTTCTGTTCCAAAGAAACCAGTTGCAACTTCTAATTGTTTTTCAGGAGAATCTGCCATAGCTTTTGAAACGTCATATACTACTTTACCTTTTGTAGTACTATCTGGATTTAATTGCTCTAAGAAGAATGAATTTTCAATACTTCCATCTTCACCTTGATTTGCTGACATTGATGCTGCACTATCAGCTTCTAAAGTTTTACCCTTAGTTTTTAATTTGAATAAAGCGCTGTCTACAGTAATTGCTTCGTCACCATTATTTTTTACTTCAATATCTACAATTACAAAAGTATCCTTCGCTTTAGTAGGTAATGAAGAAGGTCCAACAGCAGTTCCAGTTGATACGCCGTTTACCTTATATTGCATTTTTCCAACTTTAACAACATCGCCAATCTTATAAGCTTTTTTCTTTTCTTCTTTGCTAGAAGTAGTGGTCTCTTTACCATCTTGAGTTTTATTTTCTTCCCCACCACCCATAAAAGCAGAACAAGCACCGATGATAATCATTAATAATACAAGACCTAAACATCCAGGTAATAATTTACCTTTCTTTTTAGGAGCATCACGATAAATAACGCGCTCTCCTTTTTCGTTGTACAGTACTTCTTCTTGCTTAACTTTCTTCGCCATTCCTAACAACTCCTCTTATTTAATTTTTATGATAAAGGCATTTGCCGAATATCCTAATACTCTTTAAACATTCCAATCACCCTACCAATAATGAGTACTTCATCATCCTTAGAGTATATTTGAGGTAAATGTATTTCGTTGTTGCTCATGGGTAATAATATTATATTATCTCCGTCATATCTAACTTTCTTGACTGTTGCATCGTATCCATTAATCTGAACGACAGCAATTTGACCATTTTCAACAGTTGCATTTGCATCAACTAATACTTCAGAGCCCTCAGGAAATTCTTTATCCATACTGTCACCGGTCACTTCTAAATAAAATAATTCTTTTCCAATTTTATTTATATGTGACGGAATAAATGAATATCTAAGTATTTGCTGTTCAGAGTATAAAGGTATGCCAGCAGATATTCTCCCTAGTACAGGAATACTTTCAGCATATATTCTGTTATCGCGTTGCTCGTCAGTAATTTCAGATGGTACTACATTAAAGTAGTCTGCCATGAGTTCAATTTTATCTCTTCTGGGATATTTAGTTCCAGATAGCCAACTACTTACTGTGGATTCACTTATATTTAAATCATGAGCCATATTAGTTTGTGTAACACCTTTACGATCTAATAAAGATTTAATGTTTTTACTTAATATTTCTTTAGACAATTGTAATCACTCCAGTTTGTTAATACTCTGTCTTGTAACTAATATATCAATAACTTTACTTTTTGTAAATATATTATACATAAAGTATATAAATAATTTACCTAAAGTATTGACGGTTTACTTTAAGTGTAGTAATCTATAAATAACTTAATGAAAGGGGTGACAGGTGTGAATGAGGTTATCAAAACGTTAAGTTTGGAATCAGCAAGAACTGAATTCGGGTATACTCAAAACGAAATAGCTGATAAATTGGGTGTTTCAAGGGTTGTTTATAACCAATGGGAAACAGGTAAAAAGTTACCTAAACAAATGGTTATATTTGCTTTAGCTTATATTTACGGTATTAATTCAGATATTTTAAGATTACCGAAATAAATTTTTTTGTACAATACTTTACTTTTAGTGTAGTTTCGATGAGGTGGTGATTAGATGTTTATCGGATTTGCAGATGCCAAACACAAATTCCCAGAAGTCAGCGGTATATCATTCGCTGACTTGAGGGATGAGGTTTACAAAGACGAAGGTTTTCAACAGTTTATATACCGATTTGGTCGAGGAAGAAAACGATACATTAAAGTGCAACCAGCAATCGAATATATCGAGAAAAATATATTAAAAAAGGAGACAGATCTATGAAATTTATCTTGATGATTATTTGGTTTCTAATGCCAATAATATCTCTAGCGTTTTCAATGGTTATTGCAGTTGGTTTTAATCTGAATGATGGGTGTTCAACACTATTATCTATATTAACTTGTTGTATAGGATGGGGAATTCTATATTATTTCAAAAAATACTTTCAGGAGAGAGGCATATGCTAAAAGAAATTATAAGGTTGATTAAGTCTAAGAAAAGAATACAAATTGATTCATTCGAGTGGTATGAAGAGTTGGTTTGGAAGGCTGAAATAAAGAAAATTAAGCGTGATAGAAGATATATATATGCCGATTCGTACTTTAATGATGACACTGAAAAATACTATATCGAGTATTACATCAAATAAAAAACGCACTATCTGCAAATAGTGCGTTTTACGGAAGTATTAATAAAATTCACAACTTTATTATAACACTTCCGTTCAAAATTTTAAATATATGAAAAAGTCGGAGGTTAATGAATGAATAATTTAATAAAAATTGAGAAGAATAAAGATTTAGGTTTAGTCGTTTCAAGTAGAACAGTTGCAGAAGAATTAAATAGACAACATCAACATGTAAAAAGAGATTTAGACAAGATTTTAATGAGTCCAGATGTGGACGTATTAATTTTCAAATCTGAATACAAAGATAGTAGAGGGAGAACCCAAGAAGAATACTTATTAACTAAAGATGGTTTCACTCTCTACATGTTTAACATTCAAGGTCACAACGATTTCAAGATGGCTTACATTAATCGCTTTAACGAAATGGAACAAGCCATAAAAGAAAATAATATTCAATTACCATCAGATCCAATGGAAGTCCTGGAACTCATGTTTAATGCTAATAAGCAGACTAACGAGAAAGTAAACAAGATTGAAGCGGAAGTTATTGATTTGAAAGAGAATCAGAAGCTCGATGCTGGTGAATATAATTTAATCGGAAAACGCGTAACACATAAAGTTCTTGAAACAATTAAGAATTACAACTTAGTAAACAACAGAAAAGTAAAGAAAGAACTTTATCGAGAATTAAATAATTCAATTAATCGAATTACAAACATCAGAACAAGAACACAATTGAAACAAAAACATTTTGATGTTGTGCTGGACTTTATTAATTCATGGACTCCATCAAATGCAACATTGTATTTAGTTAGACAAATGGATTTGGACGAAATGGATGGTGATCAATATGCCAATAGTTAAAAGTACTGATTTACAACTAATTGAAAAGCATGGTTTCAAAGAAAATCATGCTTTCAATATGCAATGGTATAAGGTTAAAGGCCATTACTATACATTTATTTGGATGAACAAGGATGATTGGGAAGTTTGTATTTCTGACTTTGGAAATGTTCGTACAGGACTTGTTACGAATGTTTATGGCAACAGATTTAAAACACTGGAAGATTTAATTAATGATATTAGTACGGAAAATAGAAAGAGATTATGGAGTGAAGAATAATGTCTAAATTACTTATGGATGAACATCCTATACAGGTTATGCCGACACTGGCAACACATATTGGCTTAAACGAAGCAATTATATTACAGCAAATGCATTATTGGTTATCAAAAAGTACACATAATTATGACAACAGATTTTGGATCTATAACACAATTAAAGGTTGGTCAAAACAGTTTCCGTTTTGGAGTGAATCGACAATCAAAAGAGCAATAAATAATTTGATTAAAAAAGGTCTTATTGTTGTAGGAAACTACAATAAAGCAAAGTTCGATAAAACATTATGGTATTCGATTGACTATGAGAAATTAGATGAATTAGAACGAGTGAACTATCGATTAGGTCAAAATGACCTAACGAGTGGGTCAGATTGCACTAATGGGAAAGGTCAAAATGACCTAACGAGTGAGTCAGATTGCACCAATGGGAAAGGTCAAAATGACCAAACCAATACCATAGACTACACAGAGACTACTACAGAGAATATACAAGAGACTACACCACCAGAAAATGTGGTGGCGGTGGAAGATGAACAATTTGCAAAATTGTATAACTTCTACACTCAAAACATAAATCAGATTGTTAATAATTCAACTGTTACTTTTATGTCAGATGATTTAAAAGAATTTGGATATGATCTAGTGATGTATGCCATGGAAATTGCAGCACTTAATAATATCACTCGATACGGCTATATCAGCAGTATATTAAAACGTTGTAGAGCAGAGAATATTACTACTCGTGAACAAGCAGAAATGAAGGCACAAGAAAAAGCAAGAAAAACAGGAAACTATAAAAGCCAAGTAAATAAAGAATTGACTCCTAAATGGATATCAGAACAAGAAACTATAGATAAATCTGAATCAGTACAAGGTGCTATATCTGATGAAGAGCTTGAAGAAGAAAGAAAAAAAGTACAAGACTTGTTGAAAAATCTTTGGGAGGATGACGCAAAACATGCTTAATAGAGTTGTATTGGCTGGAAGACTAACAAAGGATCCTGAATATCGAGTAACGCCATCTGGTGTAGCAGTAACAACATTCACATTAGCAATCAATAGAACATTCACGAATGCACAAGGTGAAAGACAAGCTGATTTTATTAATTGTGTGACATTCAAGAAACAAGCTGAAAACGTCAATAACTTTTTAAGTAAAGGTTCTCTTGCTGGTGTCGATGGCAGATTACAGTCACGTAGCTATGACAATCAAGAAGGTAGAAGAATATTCGTTACTGAAGTGGTTTGCGACTCAGTACAATTCCTAGAACCAAAAGGAGCAAGAAATGATTGTAGTCAGTATAAAGAATATACACAAGCACAATCAACGTCACCTAACGACTATCAAGCAAAGCATGACAAGGCACAACTAAGCACACCAAATACAAATCCATTCGCAAATGCTGATGGACCTATAGATATTAGCGATGACGATTTACCATTTTAAGAGGTGAAATAATGGAATTTGAAATTGTTCCTGGTCAAATATATGGAACGCTTGATGACACTTTAATTTTCGTTATTGTGGATGTCAATGAACACTACGTTTCATGGAAGACAAGATTTCCAGAAGGTATAAAAAGACTAACTAAAGTAAATAAGCAGTTTTTTATTGAAATGTATGACCAAGAAAAATATTGGTTATCTTATCCACAAGAAACTTGGTATGAGTATGAATGGCCAAGACAGAAAAAACGAGCGCCTGAATGTGTTAAAGAATATTTTAGAAAACGAGGTATCAACTAATGTATTTAAAACCAGGTGTTTTATACGACAAAGAAGGTATAAAACGATGCGAGTTAGTAAAGATAAGAGAAAATATGTATCAGATCATCAAGATATCGAATGGCAGAAATATTTGGTCATGTGGACTAACAGAACATGAAACAAAACGATTTAAAAGAATGAATAAACTGTTTTATACAGACGAACTAGAAAGGATGATGAAAAATGACGAGAAGACTTGGATTCCTTTTTAATCGGGAAGGTATTAAGCAATGTAACGTTCTTCCGTTAAAAGATACACTTTATCAGATTGTAAAAATTTCAGATAACCCAGCAATAAGAACATGTGGAATGAGTGAATCGCAGTTCAGACAATTCAAGAAAGAGAATAACTTATATTTCAGCTATGAATTAAAGCAACCTGATTTATTCGACATTATGGCAGAGGAGAGAATATAAAATGGCAAAAATAGATTTATCAAAGTTAGCAGATGGAGCAGTACAAGAAAGATTTGAAGATGCGTTTAATAAAGCATTAGAAAATATTCACGACTTAAATACAGATCCAAAGAAGACAAGAAAAGTAACATTAGAAGTTAAGATTTCATCAGATGAAAATAGAGAATTACTGTTTATGGATGTTTCAGCAAAGACATCACTGCAATCAAGAACGCCAATTGGAGTAACGATGATGACAGGTGTAGACAGTAAAGGTAATCCAGAAGCCACTGAATTAAAGTCAGGAGCAAAGGACCAAACATATTTTGATGATAATGGAACAGTTAGACAGGACGATGGAAAACCTATTGAAAACAACAAAGTCACTGAAATTACTAAAAAACAATTACTTAAATAAAAAGGAGAATGGAGATTATGTTAAAAGAAGCATTTGAGTGGATTAAATCAGAAACATCAGAGGTTAAGGAACTTGTTATTAACGGTGAACGATATACGAATAAACAACTCTATAAAGTTAAGAATCCTAAAGTAGATACAATAAAAATCGCAACATTAACAGGATTAGTAGATTACATCAAAAGCAATTTTGATAATTACAAGAAGTTCATGATCGTGGTAAAAAACTATAACGAAATCGAGTTAGTTACAAAACTTAATGTGAACCAGGAACGTGAAGAAGTTATTAGAGTAACTGCAGAACTACCGAAAATCACTTTTAACGACTTCATGGATACAGAAGAATTTATTATTCAATTGCAATCCGTTTACCTGGAATCAGAAACTAGAAGTAAATTATTAAAGCTTGTCGGAAATCTAAAAACAGAAGCTATTAAAACGCAAAGTGATGATGGTATCTCTCAACTTGTACAAGTTAAGCAGGGTGTAGCAACCGTTGGTGAAGAAGTGGTGCCAAATCCAGTAACGCTTAAACCGTTTAGAACATTTACAGATGTTGTTCAACCTGAATCAGAATTTGTATTTAGATTAAAGCAAAATAGCAACGGTTCAGTATATGCTGCATTATTTGAAGCGGATGGTGGTGTATGGAAGAACTTAGCGAGAGCGACAATTAAACAGTACTTTGAAGATAACTTAAGTGAAGAAATAGAAAGTGGAAATATCGTTGTTATTGGATAACAACGATATTCCTTAAGAGGTGCTATATGAGCAAATATGCAGATGCAATAATCACTCAATTTACTCGACTAATTAAAAGTAAAGTCGTTCTTGAAGATAACTATACTAAAGAATTGAGATGCGTAATAAAAGATATTAACGGTAGAGAATCAAAAAAGATATTTAGAGGAACTACATGGAATGAAGTAGCATTTGAAGTTAATAGCTTTATGAATACAAATGCATTTAAAGAGGTTTATGTATGGACGATTCAACCACTTTATAGATGAGGAGAGCAAAGATGGATGATTTATATAACGCAATGAAAGTTACACCCGTTTTTGATTTTAATGATCACTTAACTTATACAGTGACATCTAGAATTTTAGCAAAGAAATTAGTTAGAAAACATAATAAGAGTGTTAAAAATGTTAAGTCAAAATTATATATCGGTCCTGACGTATGGACTGTAGGAGGAAAAGAATATGAATGAATTAATAAAGAATGTAGAAAATTGGGCGAAAGATAAAGATTTACATAATGCTAATCCAGATAGACAAGCACTAAAGTTCTATGAAGAAGCTGGTGAAGTTGCTGCAGCTATGTCACGCGGAGACAAAGAAGCTCTAATGGATGGAATCGGAGATACAGTAGTTACATTAATTATCTTAGCAATGCAGCATGACATGACATTAGAAGAGTGTTTAGCATATGCATATAACGAAATTAGAGATAGAAAAGGAGAAACGATTAATGGAACATTCATCAAAGCAGAAGACTTGTAAAAAAGATGTACTAGATAGAATTAGAGAACTATTAAATAAATGATGTGGATGAAGCGGTTACCCGCTTCTTATCATTATCAAGTAATAGAGGTGTCTGATGTTTAAAAAAGGCAGATATATTAAATGCAAAACAACAGGTAACTTATATTTGATCACAGGGTGCAGCAAGTCTCATGTTTACTTTAAAGGTTGGGGTATATCAGGCGGGATTCCTAAGACGGCATTTAGTGATGATTTTACAATCGTATAGTGGGTGCAAGATGATTAAATTCTTAGAATATAGAAAGTGGATTCGATTATTTAATAAATACAGATTTAGCAATTGGGAGACGAGCGGCAATAACAGCATCATTTTTACAGTAGAAGATGACGCCTATATCGTACTTGATGTTAATAATGGTGAAGTATATGTTGAGCAGTTTAATACAATCGACGATCTTGAGCAGTTTTATGAAACGAAGGTCAATTATGTTCCAGAATTGCAGATAACATTATTTGATTGAAAGGAGAGAGTTTGTGGATTGGAAAATATTTATCCTACTTATACTGTTAACCACCAATGTATTCTTACTTATTTACGGATACAGAGTATATAGAATGTATTTTAAAGAAAAAGTGTACAGAATGACATTGGAAAATATAATCGGACATTACAAATATATAAACCTAAGTGAAGTAGAAAGTAATGTTGTAGAGTTAGCAATAAGTAAAGCGTTTGAACAGCTCAAAAAGGAGGAGAAAGTGTGATACCGAAATTTAGAATTTTTGATAAAAAGAAAAAGCGTTTTTTAGACGATTTCGCAATGGAAATTGATAGATATGGTGTTCATGTGCTAGATGGATTTAATTATGTAGTTAATGAAGAAGATAGAGTAATCATGCAATCAACAGGTATGTTTGATAAGAATAAAAATGAGATTTATGAAGGGGATGTAGTTAATATAACAGGTATTTATGATCACAAAATAATGTGTGAAGTTGTTGAATATTGCAATCGCGGAGCATATTACGATGTTGGAAGTTTCATGTTAGGTAATTTTGAAACACATCGCATTGAAGTCATCGGCAATATTCACGAGCATCCTGGACTGCTAGAGGAGGATGGCGAGTGAATAACGAAGTAAAAGTTAGATTTAACAGTGATTGTTATGAAATACATTATTCAGAAATAGAAAGTATTAGTTTAGATCATGTCAATAAACACATCATGTTGTTTCATAAAAATAAAAGTATGAAATTTATTCCTATGGAAAAAGTTGATTCTGTAGAAATAGGCAGTGACGTTACAATTTTCAATAAATACTACTAATATTTGTGGTTGTGTAATAAGTTGCTCTAAAGTTCGAAAGCGTACTAGAAAGCTACTAGAAATCGCAACTATTCGGAAATATCGAAATAAGGAGGAAATGAGAGATGATTGATAAATTCAAAAGCAAAAAGATAACTGTCTATTTAACTGATTATGATGTTGAGACACTTTTGAATGATGGAGAGGTAACTGTTATTAGTGGAGGCATAGAAGTGAAAATCGGCAAATCATTAGTTGCAATGGCTTCAGCGCCACTTATTAATAGACCAATTAAAGCTGTAAATACTGAGCATCATGCAGTTGTGAATAAGAATTATTTTAATCATCTAGTGAGCGAATCGTTTAATAGATAACCTCACGAAAGGAGAGAGGGATTGTGAGAGAAATTATAAATAAGATAAGGTTCACTATTACAAATAACAAATTATTCAGTGCATTTCTTTTATTATCGTGGATATATCTCATGGTTCATTCTAATGAACCTGCAAAAATATCAATCACATTAGTGGCACTTGCGTTTTTACAAGAAAAATATATACAAACTAGATATGCGTTAATCATATCAACTATGCTGTTAAATCTTGAAGATGAAACAAAAATGGCAATTAAACTTTCTGATGAACGAATTAATCGAAATTGAAGCGGTCATAAAAAAAGAGCCTTCATGGCTCTGAGGTAATATACTCGATACCTATATTATATCAGAATCATGGAGGTTACTAAATGACTTTATTATTAGAGATTAAGAACCTGGATTTTATCAAAACTAGAAAGAATGTATATAAACTTTTTAACAAGTACAACAGACTATTAAGCCTTATGCCAATTAGAAGTTATCCATCTGTTACTCAGTCATTTAGTTTAGCTCCACCATCAACTGTAATGGATCTGAATAAGATTGAGTTGAGTGTATCGAAAAATATTGAGCGTGAGCAGATGATGTTAGAAAGACAACAATTAATGGATAAACTTCATAATGCTATCGATAACTTAAAGCCTGATGAAAAGTATATTATAGTTAATAAATATCTTCAGGAAGAACGAGGTATAGATATTGATATTTATACAGAATTAGGTATAGGAAAGACGAAGTACTATGAAATTAAGAATGATGCTATTATACGACTTGCTTTTTACCTGGGATTAGAAGAGTATTCGGAGGTGGCAGAGTAATGAACTTCGTTGAACCTATACGCAATCCAGATATGATAATAGCCATTGAAAGACATCTGAAAGAAAAGAATGAGCGTAACTATATATTATTTTTGATTGGAATCTATTGTGGATTAAGAATATCTGATATTCTACAGTTAAGAGTTTCATCAGTGCAGGGCAACACAATAAGATTGAGAGAGCAAAAGACAGGAAAGCAAAGAAAAATAGTGATCCATAAGAATTTAAAAGGACCACTCAATGATTTTATAAAAGATAAACCACCAGAAGAATTTATTATAAAGTCTCGACAGGGATTTAATAAGCCGATATCAAGAGACATGGCATATAAGATATTAAGAGAGCTAACAGATTACTTTGATTTGGAATCTATTGGAACGCACAGTATGAGAAAAACATTTGGATATCATTATTATAAAGGCACGAAAGACGTTGCTACGCTGCAAAAGATATTTAATCATAGTAGTGAAGCAATAACATTAAAATATATAGGAATAACTCAAGATAGCATAGACGAAGCTATGACTAACTTTGAATTTGTATATTAGGAGGATTTAAATGGATGTTAGAGATTTTCATGATGTCGGCTTATATGGTAATAATATAAAAAGTATTACAGATGTTAAACAGATTGTAGATAAGCTTGCAGATCGTTATCCGAGAATGAATAGAGAAGATTTTATTTTAGTATTAGAGCTACTAAAAAATAATTCTAGGAGATGGAATTGAGGACTTGAATAATATTCAGGTCTTTTTTTATGCATATGAATCTAAAGATTTAAACATAAAAAATACTTTAGTTACATAAAGAGTTATTCATATTTAAGCTATGTATAACTAATTTTCAGACAACTTGTAGAACTGTTGGTACATATAGGGTTATAATGTAATAGTGAGTTATACACAATATTAGATATGAATAACTGAGGTGACTGATAAATGTATTGGGAATTTATATTAAATAACGTAGATACAAATGATTTTAATAAGGATATAAATTTTACAGGTGAGATATTTAAAGATTTAATTATTCCAGGTGCGAGTTTAATTAGTGTATTTATCATTTATTATCTAACTAATAAATTTCAGATAGAATCAAACAGACCAGTATTTACTTTTGAACCAATCAAACTTTTAAAAGAAGTGGATAAGAATGACATGAATTTTTTGAGACATGCCATAGTAGATTCAAATGATGAAAATATAGATGACTACATTGATAATAAATTTATTTCTAAAAAGAATTTAAAGCCGCGTTTCTATTTCAGGAATATAGGCAATAGTTATGCGAAAGATATTACGATTACAATTAAACATGTAGATCCAGAAAAGTACTTCAATGATAGTAGTTTAAAAACTTTGTACCCTATGACATTTAACAATTTTGAAATTGTAACAATGAAGAATAAAAATAACGACTTTAAACTGTTGTTAAAGAGGATAGAAAATTTAGGATTTATTGAACATAATTTAATATATGGTGATTATAAAACGAAGAAACATTTTAGAATATGTCCCGTTAACGAAAAAGTCTCAATGACAATAGAAGAAAATGATATAACAATATTTAATCATAATATAATGTGGGAATATGCAGAAACTCGACCATATATAATAGCTGTAATAAATTATAAAGATAAATACAATAAGAAGTATGAAGATGAAATTTTAATATCGCTAGATCGAAGTAATCTCAATTCGAATTCACTAGATAATTTTTACACAGTTTATTTTGAGGTAAATGAAATAGATAAATATTATATTCAAAAATATCCAAATAAATATATCAATTGAATTTTGCGAACTTTTCGCGGACTTTTTGCGAACAAAATGCGAACACTTTTATGATTAGAACGTAGTAATATTATATTGTAGAGAAAAATAGTTAATGACTTAGCAAATGCTAGGTCATTTTTTTATGGAGTGATTCAATTGAAGCTTGCTGTAATTAAAGAACATATTGCTAATAATACATTGATTAAGTTTTATCAGTGTCCAGCATGGCGTATGTTAAGAGTCAAAGCTTTAAAGCGTGACAGGTTTGAATGTCAACATTGTAAAGCAAAAGGCAAGATGACAAGAGCAGAAGATGTACATCATATCAAGTATGTCAAAGAATATCCTGAGCATGCATTAGATATAGATAACTTAGTTAGTCTATGTGTTACTTGTCATAACATTGAGCATGACAGACTTAAAGGTATTCGCAATAAGAAGCAACGCTTTATGAACGAAGAGAGATGGTGATGTAATGATTATTAATCATGGATCTACTTCATATGATTCAAACATTATTGATTCGATTCTTGCTAAAGATGTTAAAGAAAGATTAAGTAATGAACGTGATTATTTAAGTATGTTTGCTCGTGCAGCATACGACATCTTCATTAACATTAGAAACTTATTCACGACTAAGAAGTGCAAGAAGATATCAATAGAAACATTAAGACAAAGACTTGATGAAGAGTTATTAAAAAAATATTTAAAGATAAATTTAATTATTACAAATTATATTATTAATTTTGTAGAAAATAATTTAAATATTTCTTAATAGAGGCCCCCCGGTCAAAAAATTTCAACTTTCTTTGGAACCCCGTGAAACGAGGGGAGGGGAAGATTAATTATATTTTTTGGACGCTCATGTGAGGGTTAAAAGGGATAAAATGGTAATGAATTGGAGGTGTGCTGTAATTGAAATTTAATCCTGATGCATTCGATAGATGTAAATTAGAAACGAAAAGACAACGAGTTAAAAAGTCGTTATTTAATCAACTTAAAGCAAAATGGCTTATTGATGATCATTACATTGATATGGTTTATGATTATTTGAGATTGTGGGACTTGAAAGAAAAGTTGTTTGAAGCCATTGAAAAACATGGTCCGACAGTTCCAACGAAATATGGACCGAAAAGCAATCCATCAATTAATGATTTACACAAAACAAATCAACAGATGATTAAATTACTTGATTCTATGGGATTAAAAGCACAGCCGATTGAAGAAGATGATGACGATGACGACTTCTAATATTAAATACGATAAACATATTGATAAATTTATGTTTGATGTAGTTAATGGGCATGTCAAAGCATCTAAAGAGAATCATTTATTGATGCGGTATTTGCAAACTGTCCTGGATAAAGAGGATGTATATATTGAAAGTGACACAATTCAAGATGCAATTGATTTTATTGAACGCTATTTCCCATATAAATTATTAGATTGGCAGAAATTTTTAATTGCTTTTATTGTAGGTGTATTTAGAGACGAAAAGATAAATGGAGAACTCATTAAATCGTTAGTATTTGATGAGTTCTTTATTATGATTGGACGAGGAGCAGGTAAAAATGGATTTATTGAATGCATAATTCTTTATCTTATCTCAAAACAGAGAACTCCAAAATATAATGTTGATTTAGTTGCAACGTCTCAAAAACAAGCTAAATCATCATTTATGGTTATTCACGATATCATAGAAGACACAAAAGCACTTGCTAAAAGATTTAAAACAACTTTAGAAATTATAGGATTTAAGAAAACAAAGTCAGTGTTTACTTATCATACTAATAATGCAAAAACAAAGGATGGATTGAGACCAGGTGCAGTTATCTTTGATGAAGTACATGCATATGAAGATGAAGAAAATATTAAAGTATTTACTTCAGCTTTGGGAAAAGTAGAATACCCAAGACGTTTTTATCTAACAACAGACGGATATGTAAGAGGTGGTTTCCTTGATCAGTTGAAGGAGGAATCAAAATTAATACTTGAAGGAGAAATAGTGAACTCAACTTTGTTTCCTTTCATCTGTAAAATCGATGAGATAGAAGAATATAAAGATGAGACAAACTGGGAGAAATCTAATCCATCAATTAATTATTTTCCACATCTAAAAAAAGAAATGTTAAAGGAACTTCAAAAGTTAGAGCATCGTCCTCAATCAAAACTTGAATTTATTACAAAAAGAATGAATTTTCCGGTAGATTCTCAACATTCTGCTGTAACAAGCTGGGAAAACATTAAAGCTACTAATCAAGAAATACCCGATTTAAAAGGCGCGATTTGTATCGGAGCGATTGATTATGCAGACACAACTGACTTTGCTAGCGTTGGACTTTTATTTAAAAAAGGAGAAAAGTTTTATTTTAAACAACATACGTTTATAAACTATAAATCATTAGAGATTAATAATTATAGTGTCGATTATGAACGAGCAAAATTAGAAGGATATGTGACTATCGTAAGAGATGAAACGATACGTCCTTCATATTTGGTCAATTGGTTTGCTGAGCAAGCAAAGGATTACAAAATTAAAATGATTGCATCAGATATGTACAGAATAAATTATTTGCGAGAAGAATTTGAAAAAGCAGGATATTCAAATTTAGAAATTGCACGTTCAGGTAAGAAGACTCATACAATGCTAGAACCAATTGTTGAAGACTTATTTGCTTATAAAAATATAGTTTATGGTGATGATTTAATGATGCGTTGGTATACGAACAATGTATATGCGAATAGAGATCCGAAAGGTAATATTACATATGAAAAAATCGAACCTAGACGTAGAAAAACTGATGGATTCTTTTGTTTATTACATGCATTACAATTTGCTGATCAATTACCAAAAGAGATAAAAAGAAGAAAACCAATGAAAGCAATTGTCGTTTAAGGAAGGTGGTGGATAAATGGGAACAATTAGAGAAGTATTCAATAGTTTATTTGGTATAACTTCAACAACAAGAGAAGTAAATGTTGATGAAATGTGTTTAAATCTATCAACAAATATCTTTTATAAAGAATTAGCAATCAATTCAGCAATTAATTTAATTGCAAATGCAATTATCATTTCAGAATTCAGGACATTTTCAAATGGTAAAGAGCAACGTAAAGAAAATCATTATCTATTTAATGTTGCGCCGAATTCGAATCAAAGTAGTGCTAATTTTTGGCATGAATTTGTATCAAAATTAATATATGACAATGAATGTTTAATTATCATGCATAAAGACGAGTTATGGATAGCAGATGAATTTGAGCGTGAGCCTAAAATATTCATGAAAACAATGTATAAGAATGTGATTGTAGATGATTTAACATTTGAAAAAACATTCTATGAAGAAGATGTCTTTTATTTTAAATTAAATAACAAACATATGAAGTCATTAATTGATAGCGTATATCGTGATTACGGTAAATTGCTATCATCTGCAATGAATTATTATAAACGTTCTAACGCTTTAAGAGTATTACTAAAAATGGATGCTTCATTTGCTCAAACAGATGAACAGCAGGATGAAATGGAAGAGATGTTCAACGACCAGTTACGTAACTTCTTGTCTGCTGATAATGCTGCTGCTTTGCCTTTACAACAAGGTATTGATTTAAGTGAGATGGATTCAAGTAAGACATCAGGTTTGAATAGTAGAGATATTAAATCTGTGATTGATGATATCTTTGATTTAGTTGCTACTACCTTTAATATTCCAAAAGGCATGTTAAAAGGAGACCTAGCAGACGTTGAGAAACAAACAGATAATTTTATTATGTTCTGTGTAAATCCAATCGCTCGAATGATAGAAGATGAAGTGAACAGAAAGTATTTTTCAAAAGATGAATACTTAAAAAGAAATTATGTAAAGGTTGATACTACTTTAATCAAATATACTGACCCAGTTAAAATTGCTACTGCATTAGATAAATTATTATCAAGTGGTACAAATTCAGTAAATGACAATTTACGAATGATAGGTAGAGAACCTTTAGAAGAAGATTGGGCAGATAAACATTTTATCACTAAAAACTACTCTGAATTTGAAGAATTTATGAAAAGTCAAAGCGAGAAAGGTTAAGGTGATCCATATATCTTGATAGCGATAATTCGCTTGTCCTGGACATGACATAAAAAGGTTTATTTTTTTATGGATAAAAGGAGGTGATTTGATGAACAAGTTCTTTAAAGAAAACATCAATATTAAGTCTGAATTAAAAGTTATGAATCAATCAAATGATGTTGCTGAACTTTATATTTACGGAGCAATTGGTGGATGGTTTTCAGGAACGAATGCAAATACCGTAAAGCAAAAACTCGAAGAAATCAAAGCTAAAACAATTAACGTCTATATCAATTCACCTGGCGGAGATGTATTCGATTCAGTAGCAATTCATAACTTATTAGTTAGACATGATGCAACAATCAATGTTCATATTGATGGTTTGGCTGCAAGTGGTGCATCACTTATTGCAATGGCTGGTGACACAATCACAATGCCAGTTAATGCTCAATTGATGATTCACAATGCTTGGACTTTTGTTGGCGGTAACAAACATGACTTACGTAAAGTAGCGAACGACTTAGAAAGTATTGATAAATCTGTACTTGCTACTTACATGAAACGATTCAAAGGTTCCAAAGAAGAATTGCAAGTATTGCTTGATGCTGAAACATTCTTAGATGCTGAACAAGCGATTGCTTTAGGTTTAGCTGATGAAGTTGTAGAAGAAGTTGAGAAAGACGATGAAGAAGAGAAGGGTGCGGATGAAGATTTAACATCTAAACAAAATGCGATTCTTCAAAAATTTTCAGCAAGTGCAAATAAAGTAGATTCAGAACAAACGAAAAAACAATATAAAAATTTCTTTGATTTATTTAAAAAATAGGAGGTCATAATATGACAATTAAAAATTTAGATCGTGAAGCGGCAAAAAATGTTGAATTAAAACAAAATATTTCGAACGCTTTAGAAAGTGGAAGTACTGATAACGTTGCAACAGCATTAGTTGATATGGCTGAAAGTATTCAAGCTTCAATCTTACAAGAAGCAAAATCATTTACGAATGAACAGTTGCAAGATGAAAGCATCTTAGCATCACGTGGATTTACACCATTAACTACAGAAGAAAAGAAATATTATAATGCAGTAATTGACGGTGAAGGATTTGCTGGTGTCGAACAATTAGTTCCAGCAACAGTAATTGAGCGTGTTTTCGAAGACCTAGTAAAACAGCATCCATTATTGAACGAAATTAACTTCGTTAATACAGGTGGAGTTTCAAAATGGGTAGTACGTAATTCTGATGTAATACCTGCATGGTGGGGAAAACTTTGTGATGACATCAAAGAATTAATCGACAATGGATTTGATACTGTTGACGTAACATTATTTAAACTATCTGCATTCCTACCAGTTTGTAAAGCGATGTTAGAATTAGGACCTGAATGGTTAGACCGTTACGTCCGTGCAGTTTTAACTGAAGCGTCTGCTGTTGGTTTAGAACAAGCGATTATCAAAGGAACAGGTAAAGACCAGCCAATCGGTATTTTTAAAGATTTAGATGGTGCAGTTTTAGATGGTGTTTATCCTGATAAAACACCAGGAACATTATCAGACTTTAAGCCTGAAAGTTTAGGAGTTGTAATGGCTGATTTAAGTAATAATGGTACTCGTAAAGTATCACAAGTATTATTTATCGTAAATCCATTTGACTACTACAAAACAGTATTCCCTGCCACTACATTCATGACTCAAAACGGTACTTACGTATCTGGTGTACTTCCTATCGATGCTAAAGTTATTCAATCTGTAGAAGTTCCAGTTGGAAAAATTGCGGTTGGTATGGGTAAAGACTACTTCTTAGGTGTTGGCTCATCTCAAAAGATTACTGTTTCAGACGAAGCTCGTTTTATTGAAGATGAACGCGTATATGTTACTCGTATGTTAGCGAATGGTCGTCCACGTAATAATAATTCATTTAAAATCTATGATATTGGAACACCAGCACTATAATTTAGGGGGGAATTAGATATGGCTATTGAAAAATTTAAAGTAATAAAACGCTTTGTTAATATCTTAAATCCGAAAGAAACATATGATCCAGAAGATAAAGACTTAAATGTAATTGAATTAGATACAGAAAAAGATGCAGAACGCATTGCAAAGCTTAAAGACTATAAAGGCGAAGCATATATCGCTGACTTTGAAGGTGAAGAAGTTCTTGAATATCCTCATCACTTAGGTGGCGGTACTTATGAATTATCTAATGGTGAGAAAGTTAAAGGAAAAGAAGCAGCGATTGAAGCGGAGAATGCATTAAACGAATAATAAGGAGTGGTTGATATGACTGAAGAAGAGTTAGACTCCTTACTTCCAAAAGTTAAACGTTATTTACGTATAACATGGAATCATGACGATGAAGATATTAAGAGCATTATCGAAGAAGGTAATGCTTTTTTAATATCTAAATCAGGATTTAGTAGTTTAGATTATGCAAAACATCATACAGCTATGTCATTATTAAAAGATTATTGTCGTTATGCATGGAATCATTCGCTTGAACTATTCTCAATCAACTTTAGACATGACATATTGTCTTTTAGTATTAGTGAGGGGGTTAGAAAACGTAATGAAACTACCTCGAATTGAAGTATTTAATGATGGATATTTTGAATATGGAACTATGAAAACATTAAGAAGTGCAAGTAAGAAAGCGATTGGTAAGGAATTTCAGTCAGAAATCACACCAGTCGCTTTTAAATATTTATCGGCTAGAGATAGTGACTATCAAATGGCCGAAACAATGAACAGTCAATTAGATTTAAAGATTAAAGCATATTACTTTGCAATTAATAACATTACTAGATCTGGCCACGTTATTAAATTGAATGATAGGTATTACGACATCATTAATACAGATGTCGATACTGATAGACGTTATATTTATTTATATTTACAGGAGGTAACAGCGAATGATAGAGCAAATATTGAACAAGTATAACAAGACGAATGAAGCTATCATTAGTAAGTTAGAAACATTCAATCTACCTATTTTTCAGAACACTGTAAATGCTGATGAACGTCCTGAAGGATTAAATTTATTTATCGTTTTATACGGTGACTGGTCAACGATTGATGATGGCAAAAGACAATTGCAACAAGACATATTTGTAACGTATTTGTCAGAAAATCGTGATGATGTAGATGAAATGGTTATCAAAGTAGCGAATGAATTACAGAAAATTAACTTGATTAAATTTGTATCGAGTCAAACGGATTATGTACAGAAATCAGGTACAGAAGAATACGTTGATAGAGTCATACTTCGTTTTAGTCGTGGTGGTGGTTTACTTGAGTGTTAAGTTTACGCTCGATGCGAGAGATATTGAATCACTCGAACCAAAATTACAAAAAATAAGTGATCAATCAGAAAAAGTATTAAATGAAATACTTCATGAATTCGGATTAGAAACAGTAATGAGTCGTATTACAGACTTGATACCAGTTTCGAATGTTGATAAAAAACATGCAAAATCAAGTAATCCATTACGAAACATAACGTTTAATCTTGGATTTGAAGTTTTACCTAAAAAGCCATATGCATATCTTGTATTTCCTGATAAAGCATTTGGTACTTCACAAGATAATGCAGCAAAGGAATTTATGGTACAAGGTTTAGAATCATCAACAAATTTAATTATGGATAAAATCAATGAAGAAATTGATAAGTTAATAAAGGAGGAATTTTAGATGGCAGTAGTTGTAGAAACATTTGATAGTACGAAGATTACAAACGGTAGTATTCAAGTACTAGGCACTGACGGTAATCAAGTACCAGGTAAACCATTTGGTTGTATCGGATCAGTTGAAGGTGAAACTGAAATTAAAGAAATTATTAAGATTTGTGAAGGTGTAGAAACAAATAAAGTGTCTAAACCAATCAAAATGAATTTAACGTTATCTGGTCATATTCAAGTAAACGTTTTACGTGATATCTTTGGATTGCAAAATACAACCTTAAAAGCTGGTGTGTATTCATATAACGTTAAATCGTTACCAAAAGAATTCACATTTACAGCTGATGTAGTTGATGAATTTGGTGATCAAACGAAATTAATCGCATTCCCTCGTGTTAAAGCTACTTCAGGATTAAAGATTACTATCTCAAATAATGAAGATGAGCTTGCTGAAATAGAATTAGAATTAACAGCTTACCCAGATTCAGCTGATAACTTCTACTATGAAGCAATCGTATCTGAATTAGCAGATCAGACATTAGCGAATACATGGCATACTACATTTAATTATGACTTAGTGAAAGAAACAGTACTTTAAGAACGTGAGTAATCACGTTCTTTTTTTTGAATAATTTTAGGAGGAATGAATATGACAAAGAAAATTATTGCTATCGAATTAAAAGAGTTACAAATCATCGAAAAAGAAGATGGTACTTTTGAGCATGGCTATAGCAATAAAGTGAAATATCCTGCAATGCTTACTAATTTCGCTTTAAAACGTGGCCGTGATTTAGGTATTACTGAAGGTGGATTGTTAGCAGATTTATTTAAATTACAAAGTATTAGTAATAAAAGTAAAAAGCAATCTGATGACTTTATTAATGCTGATGATTTAATTAGCGATGGTATTACTGAAGATGGATTAGATGCTATTTCTCCAGAGAAGATTACACCAGTAATATATTTAGGAATTATTGGTGCTAATCCGAAAGTGACAATAACATTCGATGACTTCTTAGAACGTTATCACGAAGACATTGAAGTTATGATGCAACAGTATTCTGAATTGATTCAAGGACTTTTTGCAAATCAAACAAATAATTATGCAAAAGGATATATAGAAGCGACTGATTCATCAAAAAAGCTTTAAAAGGTTCAGATAATAAGAAGATAAAGCAACCTTCTATAAACATTGAAGATATTGAGGATAAATATGTGCAATATGTTCACGTTTATAAGGTTCCTGAAAACATTTTCTGGCATGAACCTATTGCAGATGTTGAAAAGATTGCATCGAATATTATTGCAGTTGAGAATTTCAACGCAAGTCCAAAGCGGGTGTAGAAATGAGGTGATTTGATGTCTAGAACACCAGAAACGAAAGTTAAATTTAGTATATTTAACAAAGAATTTAACGATGGTATTCGCGAGATGAAAAACGAATCAGCGTTATTAAGAAAAGAATTTACATTACAAAATGAGCAATTGAAGCAAACTGGTAGCGAAGCTGATAGACTCTCTTTAAAAGTTAAACATTTAGGTGATCAGCAAAGTATTGTACAAAGACAAATACAAGCAACTTCGCAACAACTTGATAAAGCCAAAGCTACTTATGGCGAAAACTCGAATGAAGCGAACAAGCTTAGCAATAAATTACTTGATTTGAAGATTAGCAATCAAAAATTAAGCAATGCAATAGCAACGACTAAAAACGATTTAGGGCAACAGTCTAACTCGTTTAAAGATGCAAAAGCTAACGCAGAAAAATACGGTCAAGCAGTAAAAGATGCAGGCGAAAAAGTGAAAGGCATGGGTGAAAAGACTCAGGGCGTTTCTATGGGTGCTGGAGCAACTGGCGCTTTAGCATCTAAAACTGCGATTGATGTTGATAACGCAGAACGTTTGATTCTAGCTTCAATCGGTGGCACTGCAGAACAAGCGAAAGTTTTAAAAGAAGATTTTAGAGCAGTGTATCGTGACGGATTTGGTGATGGACCAGAAGAAATTGCAAGAGCTATGGCGATGGTTAAGAATAACATAAAAGGCATCAACGAAGGCAGACCTTTACAACAAGCAACTAAAGATGCAATTGTATTAGCTCAAGTGACTGATTCAGATGTTGGAGAAGTCACACGAGGTGTAAATCAACTAATGCACAATTTTGGTTTAACATCACAAGAAGCGTTTGATTTATTCGCAAAAGGAAATCAAAAAGGCTTAAATTTCTCGCAAGAAATGTTTGATAACGTATCTGAATATGCGCCACTTTTCAAACAGATGGGCTTTAGCGCTGATGAATACTTTACGATTTTAGAAAATGGTACGAAAAACGGTGCTTACAACTTAGACTATGTAAACGACATTATGAAAGAGTTTGATATTCGTTTGCGTGATGGATCTAAAACTACAGCTGATGCCATGGGACAAATGTCAGACAAGACTCAATCTATGTTCGAGAAATTTAAAGAAGGTAAAGTAACTGCTGGTGAAATGTTTAATCAAATAATTCCAGAATTACAAGCTATGGATGACCAGGTACTTGCTAATCAAATCGGTGTTGGTCTTTTCGGTACAAAATTTGAAGATATGGGTGCTAAGTCTGTTTACGCTTTAGACGATATGAATAAATCATTTAAAGATACAAAAGGTACGATGGACGAGGTATCTAACGCAATGGAGGAATCATTTGGCGTAAAGCTTCAAAGCGTTCTTAGAGACTTAGCACTAGCAATTGAGCCTATTGGTCGAGTTTTACTTGATATGTTAGTAGCGGTTACACCACTAATTGCTACATTCTCACAGTGGTTCGCAGGACTTAATCCAATTATTCAAACATTAATTGCAGGATTTTTAGCTTTGGTCACTGTACTTACTCCTATATTCACTTTTCTAGGTATGGCTTTGACATTTATCGGACCTATAATAACAAAAATTATTGAATTTGTAACATGGATTAGAAATTCAACAATGGTGCTTAATTTACTTCGTGGAGTATTTTTATTGTTTACAGGACCAATTGGTATATGGATTGCAGCAATAACTGCAGTAATAGCTGTAGTTGTATTAGTCATTCAAAATTGGGGTTTCCTTAAGCAAAAAGCGATTGAAGTATTTGGATATTTGCAATTATATATCCCCCTAGCATTTGAAATTATCAAAAATTTTGTTATTCAAAAAATAATTTTACTCGTGACACAATTTACAATGTGGATAATAAATTTGAAAAATCAAGGGATAGCACAATTTAATTTATTAAAAACATTTATTATAAGTATAATTTCTGGATTAGTATTATCTGTTGTTTCTAAAATAATATCGCTATATAACAGCACTGTTGAAAAATTTAATAGCATAAAAACTCAATCATCAATTATTTGGCAGGCCATAAAGACGACTGTCGTTAATGCGATTCAAGGACTTTATAATCAAGCAGTTGAAAAATTTAATAGCGTTCTTTCATCAGCAAAAAATACATTTAATAGCGTCAAAAATGCGATAGTAACACCAATTCAATCAGCGAAAAATATTGTCTTAGGAGTTATTGATAATATCGTTAGTGCTTTTGCTAACATGAAAATAACGATTCCTAAACCTAGATTGCCACGAATAAACGTTGGTTCCCGTTCTGTTGGCGTTGGTAAAACATCAGTGAGTATTCCAACGTTTTCGGTTGATTGGTTTAAAACTGGTGGTGTATTTAACAAAGAAGTAATTGCTGGTAATGCTGGATTTGGTGATGTAAGTGAAGCGATTATTCCTTTTGAAGGACCTCACGCATCATATTTTGCAAATTTAATTGGATCTGCAATGAATAGACAGTTAGGACTTTCGAAAGATGAAAAAGTCGGTGGTGGCCAAACTCAAAACTTTAATATTAATTTCACGGGTTATATTCGTGAAGAGGCAGATGTAGAAAAGGTTAGTGCGCAATTAGCCAGAGAAATGAGAAGAAAGGAAAGAGGTGGATGATATGCATAGTTGTACGATTTATTTAGATGATGTTGATATTCAAACATTAGGAGTATTCATTGATGATTCATTCTCAATGCCTATGTTCAACATAGATCATATTAATTCCATCTCGATTCCTGGTCGTCCTGGTGAGCTTTATTATAATGATAAGCCAGGACCTATTGTATTTAAGATTCCACTGTATTCAATTTCAGATGATGAACTTGAACGACAGAACGTAATGAGAAGATTTAAGAAGTTATTGATTGATAATGATGGTAAATCAAAGGTTGTAAAATTGAAGAACTCACAAGAGCCTGACATTTACTATAATGTTAGGCTTTCTTCATCGAATGAGATGGATAAAGATATGCATCAAGTTGGTGAATTTGAGTTGGAACTTACTTGTTATGATGGATTTGGTTTATCTGTATTAGATAATGAAGCTTGGTTTTGGGGTGATAATGATATCACTTTAAATAACGAGGTAAGAACGATGGGTGAAACAATTGAAGTGTCACAAATAACACTTACTTCTAACGGTTCAATTACTTTTACTAATTTAGGTTACAACGTAAGGCCAATCATAAAATTAAAAGGCAGTGGAACTAATATAGCTGTGTATTTAGGAGATGCTACATTTTCTATTATTGATTTAACAAACGATGAACTTGTTATTGATATGCAAGAATATAATGTTTATTTAAATGGTGTCATGAATTTAGATGCGATAACTTCAATGAGGTGGCTCGATATCATCATTAAAGAAGGTACGAATATTCTTACTGTAAATGGTACTAATTTAAATTTAACAGTGAGTATTCATTATAGAGAAATTTATTATTAAGGCGGTGACAAAATGGCACTTGAAAAAATATTAACGACGGATGTTGCTAATGATGGACGAATAAAAATTAATAACATGGTTGATGAATTAGTTGCAGTAAAAAGCACTAATACAACGATACAGGGTAATGTGTCAGCTTTAGAAACGAAACTAGCAACAACTTCAAGTCAAAATACTGTAGGTTCTGTGGTATATCGTCCTTCAGGCTTTTCATTAACAGGAACTAATCTTGATAATCGTATTTTTACGGACGGCAATATATTCTGGACGGATTATAATGTTAGTGAAAGTAAAGCAGTTTTTGGCGCAACTTATTATGTGGATCCTATCAATGGTAGTAATGCGAATGCAGGAACGAAAGAAGCTCCGATGCAATCTATCAAAGCTGCATATGACAAGAGTGATGTTGGCACAATAATGTTAAAGGGTGGAAATCATTTCAGATATAACAGCACATGGCTTACTACTGTATCTAAGAATATAAATATTATTGGTTATGATGGCACGCCTAAATTAATAATGGCTGATAAATTAACATTTGTTAAAAATGGAACATACGGAAATGTATACGAAGCTTCGCGTGCAGGTGTAGGAAATGTAGTTGATATCAGCAAACCTTTTGATAATGGATACAAGCCATATAAAAAAGTTACTTCTATTGCTGACGTGAATGCTACTATATATACTTGGTATTCTGATGGTACAAAAGTCTATGTTAATTCTGGTGGAGTACCTGATTCAAATAATGTTGTTGGATTGCTTATATCAGAAAATATTAAACTTACAGGAACGATGACATATTTTTATATTGAAAATTGTGAAGTAATTGGTGGTGCTAGACCTTTTAGAAGTGAAGCAGAATCTTGTAAAGTTTATGCAATCAACACAAAGTTTATCCATTCAGCTCAAACGAATGGTAATGGTGTTGAAATTGTCGGTGGAGATCGTGCTATTTTTCAAAACTGTGTAGCTTCACATAATTATATGGATGGTTTCAATTATCATAAAGGGCTGGTTAATTCAACGATTCCTTATTTTATTGAAATTGATTGTATTGGTTCTAATAATGGAAGTGGAAAGGGTACTGCTGGAAGTCAATCGAATAATGGTTCGACTGCACATGATGGAGTCAAAGGTATTCGTGTAAATGGTACGTATGCTCATAATGATGGTGGAAATGTTGCTGATGTTAATGCAGGTACAGAAACATGGAATTTAGGTGTAACTGGATTTGAGTCTTATCAGACTTCTGATTTTCAAACGACTACAGGAGCAAAAATGTGGCTTGATAACTGTAAGGGCTTTGGTTCTACTAATTCAATTGAATCTGTTAATGCTGAAGATAGAATTTATATCAGACGTGGTGAATATGTAAGAACATCAATTGCAGGTGTAGAAGTAGTTTATTAACGTATTAAAAAATATTCGAAACAGGTGATTACCATGAGTAAAAATACTATCTTCAATGCTTTAGATAGTTTAATGGCTTATGACTTAGGTGCTACTGATTCTGGAATTTCAGATGATATATTAAGAAATGATATTAAAATTTATTTACTTGCATTAGAAAATGATGAATTTAGAGTGATAATTACAGAATTCATACAAATTCATTTTTGTAATGAAAAAGCTGTTGCGAGTGGATATGGAGTTGAAGATATAAAATTATTTATAAATTGGTTAGAAAATTTTTTAAATATTTCTCTATAGTTTTTAATCTACTTAAAATATTATATGATTGTTTTAATATATTTAAGGAGGGTTATTATGACTGAACATAATTTTACTAGCAGAAACATTCCTTTGCCTATTCAAAGAGAAGTGCGAAGAAGGTGTGGTTTTGGTTGTGTTATTTGCGGAAATCCAATTTATGATTATGATCATATGAAAGGATGGGCTGAGGTTAGAGAACATGTTGCTGAAGATATAACTTTACTTTGTCCAAAGCATCATCGTGAAGCTACTGCTAAAAGATTACCTAGAGAAATAGTTTTAGAAGCTAATGAAAACCCCTATAATTTGAAGAATGGAAAAAGTACATCTCATGAACTTTTTTATTTAGGAAACAAATGTGAATTTTTATTAGGTGGAGATTCATACTCATATACATTTGAATGTGAGGGATCAGTATTTATTCCACTCATGATTGATGGCTCTCCTGTTATTAAATTTAGATATGAAAACAATCACTTACTTTTAAGTATGGTGTTGCTCGATAAATTTAATATTCCAATCTTATTAATCATAGACAATCAATTAACTTATAGTGTTGATGTATGGGATATACAATTTGTTGGTAATAAACTAACACTTAGAGAAGCACATCGTAAAATTTTATTTGAAATAGAATTTTATCCTCCAAATAAAGTATCCATAGTAAAAGGCAATATTCTTTTTAATGGTGTAAAAATTGATATTAATCCTGGAATTGTAATAACAGGTAATACTCATATTTCAATAAACGGTGTATTTGAACAAAATAAGATTGGTTACAATATCGGACATAATCCATATAATATAGGTGCAGGAAGGAATTTGATACATGTAGATAGAAATTATAATTAGAAATATATAAACTATTAGTCAGGATGTGATATCTTAAATGCCGATAAATAGAAATCCAATATTATATGATACGAACATGAAGCGTATTGCCTATTTGCATAATGCATACGATATTAAATACGAACTACAAAAGAACAAGTTAGCAACTTGTTCTTTTTCTATGCCTTTAAACGATGAAAAGATGAAACTTGTGCAGCCTAAATATTTTATTGAATTATGGGATCATCATAAAAGGATTGGGATGTTTGTTGTAAATCCCAAAAATACAACGAAAAATGAATCAACAAATGAAGTAACGTTTGAATGTGAGCATGTTTTATCTTTGCTACATTCAAGCGTTATTTTTGGATATATGCAGATGTCGAACTATACGACAACTCAAGTGTTACAAGCGTTATTCAATAAACAGTTAGTAAATCACTTCAAACTTGGTCGCTGTGCTTTAACCAGGTATTTTCATTACGGTTTTGAGAATAGTGATAGCTTACTCAACAGCATTATGTCAGTATTCGAGCCGATTAATGAAGACTACTTAATTAATATTGATGATACTGTATATCCTTTTGTATTTAATGTTGATAAATCAAGCACTAAAGCAAAAGATTTAATTACAGTTGGCCGAAATATGAAAGGTATAGACGTTGAAGATGACCCTACAGACATATGTACTCGTATATATCCTTTAGGACATGGTGAGGGCATTAATCAATTGACAATAAAAAAAGTTAATGGTGGTGTTCCTTATTTAGAAGCACCTCAATCAGTAATTGATAAGTATGGATTACACGCAAGAATTTGGGCAGATAAGAAATATGAAAATCCAACGACTTTAAAGAATGATGCTCAAAAAATATTAGATAACAACATGACACCTAAACGCTCATATAAGATTAATGTCGCTCATACTGATGTTATTTTATCTAATCCAACTGATTATAAAGCTGGTGATGTTATTCGAGTTTATGACAAAGAATTAGACATCAATGAAGATAACTTTGTAGAGAAGTACAAGCGAAGCGGTGTATATGAAAGTCCTGAAAATTTAACGATTGAAATTGGTTCAGTTAGAAAAGGATTAGGTTCAAAGTGGAGCGATTTACAGAAAAAACAGATGGTGAATGATGTTTATTCGCAAGGAGCAACGAATATCGACAGTCGTGACTTTCAAGATAATGCTGATGATAGATACCCGGCCATCATTAGATTCCCGATTCCTGAAGATGTTGTAAATATCAATCAAATGACATTAACTTATGAGCTTTCGAAATTCAGGGCAACTAACAGAACATTGAAGTCAGCTGGTGCATTAGTGGATTCTACTTCAAGTGGTGGTTCTGTTGTAAAGTCTACATCTAGTGGCGGAGGTTCTGTTCAAACTTCAAGCAGTGGAGGTGGTACTACTCAATCAAGTACTTCTGGAGGTGGCGGAACTTGGACAAGTGCTGCAGGTGGTGCATATGTATCAACTACATCTAGTGGTGGAAGTGGTATTGTTACTGCAAAAGGTAAACCATTTGTCGATATGACAAGTTACACAGAAACAGAGGATTTGACTTCTGACCCCGACGATGGAAATAAACATCGTCATAAATTTACGATTCAAGGTGGCTTATTATTACATGATCATGATGTTGAATTGCCTGATCACGTACATGGAATGAACATTCCAGCGCATAGCCACAATGTGACGATTCCAGCACATAGTCATAGCGTTACAATACCTTCACATACGCATAATACTCAGATACCTTCACACACGCATGAAATTGATATTCCAGACCACGTTCATGCTATTAACATTCCTGGCCACACTCATGAAATTGAATATGGAATATTTGAAAATCCGAAAGAAGCTTCATCTGTAGAAATTACGGTAGATGGTACTAAACTTCCTACAACAGCAACAAGTGGCCAGAACATCGATTTATTACCGTACCTAAAGAAAAATACAGATGGTGACATCGAAAGAGGTCGATATGCAGAAATCATTATCAAGCCTAATGACCTAGCGAGAATTAATGCAACTGTAACAAGTAGACTTTTTATTCAAAGTAGAATAGGAGTGACGATGTAATGACAACAATCGTAGTAGAAACTTTCAGTAATAAAACAATTGAACTTGAAGTAGATTCGTTCGATGCTTATGCATTGAAAAATGAGTTATCAAGCCAAGAAACGACACACGTCGTTGTTGGTAATCAATTGTTTAGTAGATTAGATATTAAAAATGTGATTGATAAAAATTTGATTTCAGTGGAAGGAGGTGAATAAATGGACAAAACTGTAATCTTCACAGACTCAGAACTGTTTAAGCAGTTCTTTTTTAGTGGCGATTTATATCTTATCAAAGCATTAATTCTTCTGATGGGTATAGATATTGTCACAGGTGTGTTGAAAGCTATAGCAAATCATAATTTATGGAGTCGTAAGTCGCTTTTTGGATATGCGAGAAAGCTTTTAGTATTCTGCATCATCATTTTATCCAACATCATAGATCAGATAATTCATATGGATGGAGCATTAGTAACTGCTACCATCTTTTTTTATATTGCTAATGAAGGTTTTAGCATCTTTGAAAATTCGGTTCAGTTAGGACTGCCTGTGCCGAAAGAGATAAAAGAAAAGCTTGCAGTAATTAGTGAGAATAAAACATCAATCACAACTGAAATCAAAGAAGAATTTTCAACAACGAAAAATAAACTAAATGGCAATATTGCAGAAGTAAAAATAAAAGTTGAGGGAAACGACAATAAGTAGTCGTTTCTCTTTTTTAATGGAGGAAATTAATTATGGCTAAACAATTTATCGGGAATTGGAACGGCGTACCCGTATATACGGACTTTTTACCAATTGGCACAAGACGTACAGGACAAAGATTAGACAGTGGAGTACCAAAGTTTGCAGTATTTCATGACACTGGTAATAAAGATACTACTGCTCAACAGAACGTTAATTATTATAAAAATACTTATAACATTGATTTGGATCATGTAGCTTCAGCACACTTTTTTGTGGATGATAAAGAATGTATTATCTGTATTCCTGTGACTGAAAAAGCATGGCACGTTCTTTATAATACACCTACAGATAACTCATGGTATGGTGATGATGCAAATGACATTGCTTTTGGTGGAGAAGTGAGTTATTTCAGTAATGTTGCACAATCAAGAAAAGCTTTAGACAATGCTTGTCGAGTTTTTGCTGCGTTATTTAATTCTTGGTCATTAAATCCTAAAACACAACTTCCTGGACACCAGGATATTCAAGCCGATAAAATTGACCCTGGCAATTTACTAGAAGCTTGTGGCTACGGTAGACATGATATGAGTGTCATTGACAACTTGATTGTAAAATATATGAAAGGAGATTCACCAACACCAAAAGTAGCACCAGCACCTCAAAAAGTTGTGCGAAAATCTCCAACAAAACAAGTTGCTTCAACTATTAATAAAGGAGGATGGACAGTTAGTCAATACGGAACTAAGATTAAAAAAGAAAAAGGTACTTTTACGGTGACGGTGACGGACGGTATTACTTGCAGATATT
The DNA here is from genome assembly GCF_021366795.1 of Macrococcoides caseolyticum. Lineage (GTDB taxonomy): Bacteria > Bacillota > Bacilli > Staphylococcales > Staphylococcaceae > Macrococcoides > Macrococcoides caseolyticus_A. The sequence goes on from NZ_JAHCPS010000010.1 coordinate 85,064, forward strand.
TAGGGCCTAACTTAAATAATCCTGTTTCAGGTACTCTTAAAAAAGGTCAATCTGTAAAATATGATACTGTCTATGTTGCAGTTGGCTATGTATGGATTTCTTGGATTGCCAATGATAAAAAGAGAGTGTTTATGCCTATACGCACTCATAAAAATGGAGTAGATGGCCAACTTTGGGGAACAATTAAATAAGTAAGATTAAGCCCTGCACTCAAAATATGAGTGTGGGGCTTTTTTATTTAGGCGGCGTCGTTACGTGTCAAAGAAGTGTCAAAACGTTATAACTTATTATTATTTATTATGATTATAAACGTTGTTAAACATAGTACTATTCATTATTATTATCGGTTATGAAAGTTGATAAATGGACTCACGATCCGTTATATAGTTGATATATCAATCGTCAATAGGTAGTCTGAACGAAAACGTCTTTAAATCAAATGTTGATTGCATCGTTTTCGTTCTTTTTTGATGTGCATGATATGTTAATATCAACCTATACAAGAATTTCTTATGATTACCTATTTTTTAATGTTAAAAGCATGTATAATGTAATATAAGTATAAGATTAAGAAAACAATATGAGTTTAGAACGATAGGACATTAAGGTGATGAAATGAAGATTAAAGCATCAACACGAAAAGTATTATCCGAAATTAAATATCCGGTACGCTATAAGCGTTTTTCTAAAATATTTAAGCGAATAAAAAAATCTGAACGCCGTTTCTTTATTAAATTACTAAAAGTTATTTGTAAAGATATAAAAAATAAAGAATTAATTGAATTTGCGACGTATAGCCATATCAATTTAAATCAGCATGGATTATTCATTATGTTGCAAGATCGTATTGTGATGGTCCACAGTAAAGTGAAATCGAAGCGTATCTACTACGAAGTGATTACGTACGATCATTTTGTTGATGTTGACTTTGAACCCGATACTGAAGAGGACTTTGGCGATTTATTCTTTAAATATAAACGAAAAAAATTAAGTGAAAAATCCGTTACTGTTCGTATGATAAAAAGCGATGACTTGCCTAAGATTGTCGAATTTATTAGAATAAAAATGTCTGAAACTTTATAAAAGGGGGACAATTTAATGTCTAATATTGATAAACTCGTTTCATATGCTGAATTAAAATTAGGTCAATTTGGTGCAGATTATCGTGAACATTATGAAACGGATAAAGTACAGGAAATTAAACCTGGTAGCTATGCTGCAAATGGAACTGTCATTGACGTAAACTATGATGCAAAAAGTTATCAGATTGATTTAACACAGTCAGGCGTTGACGATGTTACTGAAGCAGATACACAAGCCGTTATTGAACGTTTAAAAGAATTTTTTAATTAATTATAAAATAAGGTTCTATGTCAAATAGGACTGATGCTGTAATTAGAGATTAAGCGACAACTTTATGTTGCTTAATCTCTTTTTTTGATTCAGGTAAATATAATCTTGAACACAATAAAA
>NZ_JAHCPS010000011.1 GCF_021366795.1 Macrococcoides caseolyticum
CACTTGAATATGAAACTCTTTTCATAATAAAAACACTCCTATCAAATTCATTTTAATATGAATTCAACAAGAGTGCTTTTTTATTTTGTCTCACTAAATGGGGTCAGTTCCCTATTGATACAGTGCCATTTTTTATTCAATTACTATCTCTTATGCATTTCACGGTGTGTTTCAATGACTTTCGCGATTTTTTGGATGACTGGGTCTAGTGAATCTATATCGTCATACACATCGTATTCATTAATATTAATACGTACGACAGGGCATGCGTTAAAACCATCAATCCATTTTTCGTAACGGGCAAATAATGCACGCCAGTATGCTTCATCTGTTTCAATTTCCATTTGACGACCACGTTCAGCGATACGGTTGATAACAGACTCGTAGTCACATTCTAAATAGATTAAGCAGTCAGGTTTCGGGAAATAAGGTGTCATTACCATTGCTTCGTATAACTCGTAGTACGTTTTGAAATCTTCAGCAGTCATCGTGCCGCCTTCTTCATGCATCTTAGCAAAGATATCAACGTCTTCATAGATTGAGCGATCTTGAATAAAGCCGCCTCCATATTCAAACATACGCTTTTGTTCTTTGAAGCGTTCTGCTAAGAAATAAATTTGTAGGTGGAAACTCCAGCGGTCGAAATCAGCATAGAATTTTTCTAAGTACGGGTTATTGTCTACTTTCTCAAAAGACGTTCTAAAGTTTAATTTCTCAGCTAATGCTTTCGTTAAAGAAGATTTGCCGACACCGACTGTGCCTGCGATAGTGATAATTGCATCATTTGGTATTTGGTACATTGTGTTCTCCAATTCTCGCTGTAATGCGTTGTAATATTTGTTTAAAATCTGCTTCATTATTCACGAAATCAATATCAGTTGTATCGATTAATAGTGTTGTATGATGATCTTTCATCGATTCATAAACATACTTATAGTCTTCAGTTAATTTGATTAAATAATCATCTTCAATAATTTGTTCGAAATCACGTGCGCGTTTATGAATACGTGATTTTAATGTATCAAGTTCTGCAGTTAAAAAAATCGTCGCATCCGGCTTTCTAATATCCTCAGTTAAAATATCATAAATACGAATAAATTTATCGTATTCTGAACGATTTAAAGTATTTTTAGCAAAAACTTTATTTTTTAAAATATGGTAATCACTGACGACAGCAGTATCATTGTTTAACTCACTGAGTTCTTTGTAACGATGACATAAGAAAAACATCTCGGTCTGGAAGCTCCACTTCTCAATGTCAGCATAAAAGTCTGAAAGAAATGGATTCTCTTCTACGATTTCGTACATCGCAGGTACACCTAGATGTTTAGAAAGTAAAGTAGTTAGTGAACTTTTGCCGACACCGATAGGACCTTCAATCGCAATATATAAAGGTGTCATAATAATCTCCTCTAATGTAGAATAAAATAGTATATGTATTGTAACACAAAATTTATGAAGGTGGACGATAAATTGAATCATGAAATTTATATGAAACTTGCGATTGATGAAGCGAAGAAAGCTTTAGCTATTAATGAAGTGCCGATTGGTGCGGTCGTTGTGCATCACGGAGAAGTGATTGGCACTGGATTTAATACACGTGAATCAAAGCAAAATCCAACGCACCATGCTGAAATGATAGCGATTCAAGCTGCAAGTGAACATCTAGGATCATGGCGACTTGAAGAATGTACATTATATGTAACACTTGAACCTTGTGTCATGTGTAGTGGCGCTATCGTGATGAGTAGAATACCAATCGTCGTCTACGGGGCACATGATTCAAAGGGCGGATGCAGCGGAAGTCTGATGAATTTATTAAACCAACCTGCATTTAATCATCGCGCAACGGTCATAAGCGGTATATGTCATGAGGCGTGTAGCACACTACTTAAAACATTTTTTAGAGACCTAAGAAATAAAAAATTACTTGAAAAACAAAATAAATTCAAAGAGGATAAATTTTAGATATTACTTAAATATTTTGGTAAACTTAAGGTATTCAAAATAGGAGATGAAGGCATGATTAAATTAATTGCAACAGATATGGACGGTACCTTACTTAATAGTGCACATGAAGTTTCAGACGATAATATTAAAGCGATTCAATATGCTCAGTCAAAAGGTGTAACAGTTGTCATTGCAACTGGGCGTGCTTTCTATGAAGCGAATACGCCGATCAAACCAACTGGGCTAAAAGTGCCGTTTATCTGTTTAAATGGTGCAGAAGTACGGGATGAGGAATTTAATATAGTACATACGTCGAAGCTAAGTAATGAACAGATTAATGACATTACTTCAATCTTAGATAAATACGAATTGTATTATCAAGTTTACACGAGTGCTAGAATTTACACCGAGGATAAAGAGAAGGATTTACAAATTTATATTGATATTGCCGAAAAAATGGGCCACACGCCAGACATAGAAAAAATTCGTCAATCGATTCAAAAACGAATCGATAATGGTTCACTTAAAGAAGTGGCGCGTTATGATGAAGTATATGAGCGTGATGGTGAAATCGTCATGAAATTCCTTGCGTTTTCCGGAGATTTAGCAAAACTTGATGCAGCGAAAGCAGAACTTCGTGCATTTAATCATTTAGCAGTATCGTCATCTTCTAGAGGAAATATTGAAATTACGCATAACGATGCTCAAAAAGGGATCGCACTTGAAGCATTATGCGAACAGCTTAATATCTCAATGGATCAAGTGATGGCAATAGGTGATAACTTAAATGATATCTCAATGATTGAGCGCGCAAAATATTCGTTTGCAATGGAAAATGGAACGGACGAAGTGAAAGCAGCTGCGAATTATATGGCAGGCTCTAATGAAGAGAGTGGTGTGGGTCGTGCAATTATGAAAGTCATGAATGGGGAAGTGTAGAAAGCGTGAGTGATATGTCCATGATTGATGAGTTAATGGACAAGTGGGTTGAGAAAACTCGAAAAATAAAAACGACATGACTGATATCAAGTACATATCGGTCATGTCGTTTTTATTATATCTATTTTTCTTCCACTTCCATCACTTGTATCACGCTCGCGGGCACGCCTGCAACGACAACATTATCAGGAACGTCTTTCGTTACAACAGCACCACTCGCAATGACCACATTATCACCAATTGTCACGCCTGGATTAATCACACTGCGTCCACCAATCCAGCAATTATTACCGATGACAACGGGCTTTGCGTATTCCTTACCACTGTTGCGCTGGGCGGCATCAACCGGGTGTGTTGCAGTATATATATGAACGCCTGGTGCAATCATGCAATTATCGCCAATCGTAACAGGTGCTACATCTAATATCGTTAAATCATGATTTGCATAAAAGTTTTCACCCACGTGAATGTTATAACCATAATCGCATCTAAAATCTGCCTCTATTGTTACATTTTCTTTCGTAGAACCGAGAATGGCCTTTATACGTTTTTTACGTTCATCCTCTAAATTCTCAGGCGTATTGTTATATGCTCGGACAGTAATTTTAGCATTCATACGATCATTTTTTAACTCAACATCTTGAGGGTCGTACATTAATCCTGCTAACATTTTTTCTTTTTCCGTCATAAACATCACCTATTTCGTATAAGTTAATCTCGCAAATGCATCGTGCTGGTGAATTGATTCTTCGTTACGACATTCGATTGTAAATTCTTGAATGAAATCAAGTTCTACTAAATCCGCCGCAATTAAACGTAATAAGTCTTCAACGAAACGTGGATTCTCATATGCACGCTCTGTTACTGATTTCTCATCCGTACGTTTTAAAATAGGGTAAAGCATCGAACTTGCGTTAACTTCCATTGCTTCTAAGATTTTCTCTTTGAAGTCTGTTGGGAGTTCGCTTTCAGGTGCAAAGTCTGCTTTCACTGTCACGATGCCACGTTGATTATGTGCTGAATACTCACTGATTTCTTTAGAACAAGGGCAAAGTGTAGTGACCATTGCTGTTAACGTTAATGATTTGCTTACCGTTTTTTCATCCTCAACTGTCATTGAAAAACGTGTATCCGCATGTCCAACTGCACGTAAATTCGTCACTGGACTGAAACGATCAAAGAACCATTTCGCATCAACATCAACCGTTGCGTCCTTTTGATGCATAACCGTTTGTAGCGTAATTAATACAGCTTTCAATGTATCGAAATCTAAAGATAAGCCATTATCATAATGTGCCTCAACAGATTCTAATATACGGCTCATGTTAATGCCTTTTTCGTCTTTTGCTAAATGTGTGGACAGACTGAATGTACCCGCAGTTTGATAGCCATCTAAACGTACAGGATATGTTAAATTCTTAATTCCGACGTGATCAATTTCAAATAAAAAGTCTTTTTTAGAACTTTGAAGATCCGTCATTTTTTCCTTCTCAGTAGGTTTCGTACCTTTAATAGGATCTACTGAACCAAAATGTTTCCAACGGCCTTCACGTGTATTTAAATTATATTGCTCCATGTCATTCTCCTAATTAAAGTTCATATTGATAGAAGCGTTCTTTACGCAGCCACATATCTTTTGCTGCTTCCGCTTCTTGTGTATTTGCTGCTAAATTTTCTAACATAGGTCCTGTTTGAGATGCGTGTGCACCTAATACATTCATTTTTCTATCTTCATAACCAGCGATATCATTGACTATATTCGGTTCACCGATATTTTCTACTGCGTCATTACTGAAAGCTACTAAATGTAATTTCGGTTTGTCACCTTCCATACGGCGTACCGCTTCAACAACTGCATCTGCTGTTGCTTCGTGGTCTGGATGTACGGAATAACCTGGATAGAACGAAATAATCTTCGAAGGATTTAATTCATTGATTAAATCAGTCACCATCTTCACTAAATCATCCAGCAGTTCAAATTCTAACGTCTTATCACGATAGCCCATTTTACGTAAATCCGTAATACCCATTACGCGACATGCATCTTCTAATTCTTTCTCGCGAATCTTCGGTAACGTTTCACGCGTTGCAAATGGAGGGTTCCCTAGATTACGTCCCATTTGTCCTAAAGTTAGACACGCATATGTTACAGGTGTACCTTCATCTATATGTTTCATAATCGTACCTGATACGCCGAATGCTTCATCATCCGGGTGAGGGAAGATTACGAGCACTTGTCTTTCTTTGTCCATCTCTATATCCCCCTTAAACCTCAAATGGCGTTTCACTGATTTCAAGTGCTGCTGCCAGCTGACCTTGATAGTTTAATCCTGCCATTAAGAAACGACCATTTTCGTCAATTTCAAAGTGTGTTAATCCCTGAACATAAACCCAGCCACCATTTAATTTTAGTCCGACACGGAATGGCTCTTTACCGCCACCCGTAATAATCCCTTGAATATATGATACTTGAATATTGCGTAAAAATGTACCCGCATTGAATACTTTTTCGTCGAAGTGACTTGCGTAGGCACCATTTGTTGTTTCTACATGTAAATAAACAGGCTTCTCCTGAAAATCGTTGAGCAGTTCCTGTACCTTTTGTTTTTCGATTAATTCCATAGTCATTACTCCTCAAAGTTTATACTAGACTATTTTACTAAATAAATTGTAAAAATTATACCTTTTGAGCTTGAGATGATGAAATAGTACAAAAAAGCTGAGACAAATGTCCCAGCTCTTAAAGCAAATGTTTATACTTCCTTCGTACTTACTTCTATTTTCTCAACATTGTTGTAAGCACCGTGTTGAACAGGGCCAACAAATTCATTCATTTGCCAACCATGTTTGATTGCTGAAGCGACAAATCCTTTCGCTGCGATCACTGCTTCACGAGGTGATTTACCTAATGCCAAGTTAGCGGTTGTTGCAGCTGCGAATGTACAACCTGCACCGTGGTTATAAGATGATTGGAATTTATCTGTTGTAAGCAATGTGTAAGTTGTACCATCATAGTATAAATCTAGCGCTTCATCCGATTCTAAAGCTTTTCCACCTTTAATGACAACGTGTTTTGCACCACGTTCGCGGATGATTTTAGCCGCTTCTTTCATTTGATCAATTGTTGTTAATTTACCTAAACCTGATAATTGACCTGCTTCAAATAAGTTAGGTGTAACGACCGTTGCAAGTGGTAGTAAATGTTTAATCATAGCCTCAGTATTGCCTGGATTAAGGACTTCATCTTCCCCTTTACATACCATAACCGGGTCAACGACAAAAATTTCTGCACTTGAATCGTTAAATGCTTTTGCAGCGCGTTCAATAATTTCTTCAGTGCCTAACATTCCTGTTTTAATTGCATCAGGTCCGATAGATAATGCTGTTTTAATTTGTTTATCTAATAATTCAATCGGTAATGGTGTCACATCATGTCCCCAAGTCTCAGGATCCATTGCTACAACAGCAGTTAAAGCGACCATACCGTATGTGTTGTATTCCTGGAATGTTTTTAAGTCTGCCTGCATCCCTGCTCCGGCACTTGTATCAGATCCTGCAATTGTTAAAATCTTTTTTAAGCTCATCATTCATTTCCCCTATAAAGTTATTTGTTATATTATCATATCATTAATATGTGTATTTAAAAATAATTAGACGGTAAGTTATGTTACAATTTTAAAGAGGTGAGATGATGGATTGGCAATCAATTTTTCATGCGATTAAACAATCACATGATTTTTCAAAAATGGATGCAATATTAGAGCAAGCTTATGCCACAAAAACGGTTTATCCGCCGCGTGAAGCAATATATAATGCATTCACATTAACACCATTCGAACAAGTGAAAGTAGTAATAATCGGTCAGGATCCTTATCACGGACCGAACCAGGCACACGGACTGGCATTCTCAGTGCAGAAAGGTACAAAGCTACCACCTTCACTACGTAACATGTATCAGGAACTTGAAAGTGATATCGGCGTGACGAGAGTAACTGGTGATCTGTCTGGCTGGGCAAAAGAAGGGGTGTTACTCTTAAATAGAGTACTTACCGTTGAAGAAAAAAATGCGAACTCACATAAAGGTATCGGATGGGAGGAATTCACCAGTGCGATTATTCAGGCGGTGTCAGAACATAAAACACACGTCGTGTTTGTTTTATGGGGGAATCCTGCACAGCAATTATCACGCTATATCGATACGAATAAACACACGATTATTAAGAGTGTACATCCAAGTCCATTGAGTGCGTACCGAGGCTTCTTCGGTTCGAAACCTTATAGTGCTGTTAATGAAGATCTACTAAAGCATGGTATTGCACCGATTAACTGGGCAAGGGAGGAATAACGATGAACGAGAAGTTAATTGAACAATTATCGCAGGAAATAACAAATTTAAAGCAGGTAAAGAGTAACGCAGCATTTAATAAACATTTATACGCCATTGAAATGCTGGCACGTTTGGGCCAGACTGAAGAAAGTGGTGTGGTGATGCCACAAACACCAGTACAATCATCGTCTATTAGTCAAAGCACGGGTCCACATGCTGGGATAACGACTGAAGAATTAAAGATGATGGGTGCTAAAGTTGTTTCAAATGATATTAAAGCAAAGACAGACGACGGATTTGCCAATGGTGATTCGATATTTGATTTTTAATTAGGGAGGAAAAGGGAATGAAACTATTTTTAATTATCGGTGCAATTAACGCTATGATGGCGGTTGCATGTGGTGCATTTGGTGCACATGGTTTAGAAGGGAAGTTAAGCGAGAAATATATGGGCATTTGGGAGAAAGCGACGACTTACCAGATGTATCATGCGCTAGGATTATTAGTGATTGGTGTGTTAAATGGAACAACTAAAATGAACTTAGTGCCAGCAGGATGGATGATGACACTTGGTATTCTTTTCTTTAGTGGCTCATTGTACATATTGGCATTAACTCAAATTAAAATCTTAGGTGCGATTACTCCTATTGGAGGCGTATTATTTATAGCCGCATGGGTAGCACTTGTCATTGCAGCGATTAAATTATAAATATACTGCTTTATAGATAATTAAAAAAGGCTGACGTATTTTCGCGTCGGCCTTAATTTTTTATTAATTTTTTATTTATTATTTGCTTGTTGTGTTGGGTTATTACGTTGTTGCTGAGCACGTTTCTCTAATTGTGATTTGACGATAGGAATTAAGATAGGACTTAATTTAATAATTAATCGAACTAATTTATTCATAATCATTTGCCTCATTTCTATAAGTTGTTTAGTAACTATATAACCGTATTCTGAGGCGATAAACATCCTAATGTCTCTTTCTTAAAATAAAGTAGAAAGGAATTCCGATAATAACAAAGATTACACCAAGCATAGAGCCTACAAAATCACTCATTAATGTACTAATGATAATAAAGAATCCACCAAACAATGCAACAATAGGAACGATTGGATAAAGTGGCACTGAATAGTCTCGTTTTAAGCCTTTATTTTGTTTACGAAGTATGAATAACCCAATAAAAGCGGCACTATAGAATAAATAAATAATAAAAATACAGATTTCTGATAAGTAGTCAGCATTGACGATGTCAGGAATAATGATCGTCAGTAATAATAAAATCATACTAATCACATAAACAGCGATTAACGCACCAATTGGAGACTTAAATCTTGGGCTGACGTAACTGATCGCTTTATCGAATGGTAATAGATGATCATCTGCCATCGCGAAAGGAATACGTGGGAATGTCATAATTTTACCGTTGAGACAACCAAAGATTGAAATAATTACACCGATATTCACAATTTTAGAACCGAAATCCCCGAATAAAATTTTTGCTGCTTCAGCTGAAGCAGTATTGCCTAAACCGACAAGCGTTTCTGCTGGAATTACACGTAATACAGCTATATTAATCAACACATAAGCAAGTGTCACTATACCAATACCTACAAGCATTGCAAGTGGTAAATTACGTTTAGCGTTTTTCATTTCTCCTGTTAAGTTGGTTAAAAGAATCCATCCATCATATGCAAATAGCGTTGCGAGTACGGCACGACCAAAGTTAATTTCTTCTTGATTTTTGATTAGACTTGTCACATCATGACCAAATACACCTTCTTTTCCCCATAGTAAGCCGAAGACGATGATTGCAAATACAGGAATCAATTTACAAACCGTAGTAAATGTCTGCATCGCACCACCTAAACCTGTTCCCATAATATTTAGAATAACAAGAAATGTAAAGGCAGCAATACCAATCCAGATACCTAAAGAAGGATCTAATTCAAAAAAGTTTGTTACTAAAATACCAAAGAATAATGATAAAGACGCAATAACAGCTGGACCGTATATAACGGTCTGCATCCAACCCGTTAAGAATCCCCAGAATGGGCCGTAAATATCACGAATATATGCGTATAGCCCCCCTGTCTTTGGAATTTGTGCGCCGACTTCTGCGATTGTAAGACCCGCAGCAAGGGTTAATATACCACCGACGATCCATGCCCAAATTGCTAAATCACTCGTACCAGCATGGTTTAATACGACAGACGGTTTAACGAAAACCCCTGAACCAATAATTGTACCGATAACGACAGTAATGGCAGTCCAGAAGCCTATTGTTCTTTCTAGCGCCTGTTCTCCGTGTTGTTTATTCATAAAAGTCACCCCTTCGTGTTTTTCTTATGTTCAATATATCATGAAATAAAGCGTTACCAATACAACTTTTTTAAAGAAAAACAAAGTTTTCGACGTATTTTTTAAATACAGGTTGAAAATAATTCTCATTCTGTTATGATTGTAACTGAAAATGTTTCTCAATGATAATTGTTATCATTGACGATTGGAGCTCTTGTTGATGAAAATGATATATGGTCTTATCGCATTAGTATTATTATCGATTGTATCGATTTTTGTAGGGGTGATTGATATTTCACCGCAACATTTAATGCATTTATCGGACAATCAGAAAAATATTTTAATAAACAGTCGTTTCCCGAGGACGCTCTCTATTATATTAGCAGGCGTGGCATTAAGTGTTGCAGGGTTACTAATGCAGCAACTTACACGTAATAAATTCGTCTCACCGACGACGGCAGGGACGATGGATTTCGCGAAGTTTGGTGTATTGATATCAATGATTTTCTTTGCACAAGCGCCATTATTAGTGAAACTCGGCTTTAGTATTACAACTGCAATTTTAGGAACATTTATGTTTATGTGGATTGTTAATCGTATTAAGTTTAAAGATGCGATATTCATTCCGCTTGTCGGATTGATGCTGGGTAATATCGTTTCCAGCTTAGCAACATTTATGGCATTAAGATTTAATGCAGTGCAAAGCATTTCTAACTTCTTTGTCGGTGATTTTTCCATGATTACGAAAGGACGTTATGAAGTGCTGTATATCATCATTCCAATGGTTATTATTATGTATTTCTTTGCGCATCACTTTACGATTGTTGGAATGGGAGAGTTATTTAGTAAGAACTTAGGAATCTCATACAACAAGATAATGAATCTCGGTGTAGTCATTGCCGCAGTGGTTTCAGCGACTGTCGTTGTAACAATCGGTGTATTACCGTTTCTGGGGTTAATCGTTCCGAATATCGTTGGACTTTTTGTCGGAGATCATATGAATAAAGCGTTACCGTACACTGCGCTTCTCGGTGCGATAATTGTTATGATTGCTGATATATTCAGCCGAATTATTATCTTTCCATACGAAATACCGATAGGGCTAACGCTAGGTATTTTAGGTAGTGTTGTATTCATGGTCATCCTTCTGAAAAGGAGGAAAGAATATGCATAATACAACGAAAAAAGTCTCGGTACTCTTATTCGTGATGATTGCGCTGATGATTGGCTTTGTAATGATCCAGCTTAATCTGCAAATTTTAGATTATGTACTACCATCAAGGCTGCGAAAGCTTGCTGCCATTATTTTAGTCGGTGCAGCAATTGGTGTATCGTCACTCATCTTCCAGACCATCACTGAAAACCACCTACTAACACCATCGGTCATCGGACTTGATGCAGTCTACTTATTTATTCAGACCATCATTATATTCTTCTTCGGAAAACTAGGAGATGTATTTTTCAATGTATATGTGAATTTCTTTATTTCCGTTGTACTGATGATTTTGTTTACATTAGGCTTATTCAATATCGTCTTTAAGAAAAATACATCCGTGTATTTCGTATTACTGTTTGGGATTGTAATGGGAACATGCTTTTCAAGTTTATCGAGTTTTATGCATATGGTAATGAATCCAGATGATTTCTTATTATTACAGGATAAACTGTTCGCAAGCTTTAATACGGTCAATGAAAAGTTATTGCTCATCAGCTGTATTATCATTGTGATGTTACTCATTTATATTTACATGCATGCACATGAATTAGACGTATTAAGTTTAGGGAACACACACGCAACAAATTTAGGTGTAAACGTTGAAAAATTAACGCGTAATATGCTGTTGGTGGTTGCGGTATTAGTAAGTATATCGACCGCACTCGTTGGACCAATTACATTTTTAGGTATCATTGTCTGTAATGTTACGTATCAATTTATGCAGACATTTAAACATCAATATTTAATTATTTCGGTATTAGCAGTATCAGGAATTACTTTATTACTTGGACAAATGATCAATCAATACGTATTTGACGGCACAACTGAAATTACGATATTGATTAACTTTATAGGTGGCGTTTACTTCATCTATCTATTATTTAAGGAGGGTGCACATGATTAAAGTACAACATTTGCACAAAACGATTGGACAGAAAGAGATTCTAAACGACATTTCCGTGGAAATAAAAAAAGGTGCAATCACGGCGATTATCGGACCGAATGGAGCTGGTAAAAGTACGTTATTATCAGCAATTACACGTTTAAGTGATTACGATAGTGGTGCTGTGTTGTTAAACGAAACTCCGATTGAAGAGATGAAAAGTGATGATATCGCGATGCAACTCGCAGTATTAAAGCAAAGTAATCATACGAACTTAAAAATTACTGTTCGCGACTTAGTTAACTTCGGAAGATTTCCATACTCTAAAGGTCGTTTAACGAAAGAAGATCACGCAATTGTTGATGAAGCAATTGAATATTTAGAACTCAAACCTTTTGAAAATCGCTTCTTAGATGAGTTGTCAGGTGGACAAAAACAACGCGCATATATTGCGATGACTTTAGCACAGGATACGGATTATATCTTCTTAGATGAACCATTGAATAATTTAGATATGAAACATTCTGTTCAGATGATGCAGCTACTCCGTAGATTAGTTCGCGAAAAACAAAAGACGATTGTTATTGTGATTCATGATATTAACTTCGCATCATGTTATGCAGATTACATCATTGCCTTAAAAGATGGTGTCGTATTATTAGACGGAAAAAAAGAAGATGTTATTACGACAGAAAAATTAAAAGCAGTATATGATATGGACATCCAAATTGAATGTATCTTCGGTCAGCAAATCTGTGTCTATTTTGACGATGAGCACATGACAGTTGATGAATTTATCGAAGAAGTACAGGCAGTATAATTCAATCCATTGAAAGGAGTGTTGCCGGGTAGTTTTTAATGTAGGGCTAATTTATTTACAGGGGAATAATACATATATCAAAGGAGAATATAGGAATGAAACGTATTTTTAGTTTAGTATTAACTTTAGCTTTAATTATTGTGTTAGCAGCATGTGGTAATGACAAAGAAAGTACAAAATCAGAAGATAAGACAGCAGGAGAATCAGATAAGGCTGAAACGATTAAAATTGAAAATAAATACAAACTAATGGGTGAAAAAGAAGACGGAAGTGATGCAAAAGACGTCGCTGAAACAGTAGAAGTTCCGAAAAACCCAAAAAATATTGCAGTATTTGACTACGGAACATTGGCAACAATGCAGGAATTAGGTGTCGATGGAGGAGTTAAAGGATTACCTAAAGGTGAAGGCAATCGCAGTGTTCCGTCATTCCTTGAAAATTTTAAAGATGATAAATATACAAACTTAGGAAGCTTAAAAGAACCTAATTTTGAGAAATTAGCTGAACAACAACCAGAATTAATCTTAATTTCTGGACGCCAGGCAAATCAAAAAGTAATGGAAGAAATGAAAAAAGCAGCACCAGATGCTACTATTTTATATGTTGGCACAGATGATAAGAAGTATATCGAAAGTGTAAAAGAAAACACTGAAAATATCGGTAAAATCTTTGATAAAGAAAAAGAAGCAACAGCTTTAATCGATGATTTAGACAAAAAGATTGAAGAAGTCAAAGCAATGGCTGAAAAGTCTAAAGACAAAGGATTATTTGTATTAGCCAATGAAGGAGAATTATCTGTATTTGGCAAAGGTGGCCGTTTCGGATTTATTCATGATGTATTAGGCGTGAAAGAAGCGGATAAAAATATTCATGCAAAAGGACACGGACAAGTGATTAACTTTGAATATATCAACAAAACAAATCCGGATATCATCTATGCGATGGACCGTGGAGTAGCAGTTGGTGGTAAATCATCTGCGAAACAAGCATTATCTAATGATGTTATTAAAGATGTAAATGCTGTGAAAAATGATAAAGTCGTAGAAATTGATCCTTACTTATGGTACTTCTCAGGTGGCGGCGCAGTTACTGTTATGAAACAAATTGAAGAAGTAGAGAAAGCATACAAATAAAATTAAGTCACTTTAGAACAACATTAATTATATAGATTACCAGCAAATAACCTTACTTATGATAATTGTAAAAATATAGAAAGACGATTATACTGATGATAAGGAAGTTTGTATGGTGAGAATATATTTACTGATGATTAGAATCATTCGCCTGCAAATGCATAAGCATTGCAGGCTTTTTTGATTTTTAAAAGAGGGAAGGTTGATGATATGAAAGACATATTTACGAAGAAATTTTTAATGATGGCACTGATGCTGATTGGGATATTTGCGATAGGGATTTCAATTCAAAATTTAATGAACCCGCAAAAGTTTCCGAAAGTAACGAAAAGTCAGATTGCCCAATTGGAGAGCAGTACATTTCCAACAGAAAAGGTAGCACAAGAAGCTGTAGGGAAACAACTATTTGATGGTGTCAAGGAAAGTGGTATCTCATTAAGTTCTAAAGCAAATGAACCGGGTATCGGTATTTATGTGTATTATGATGGCAAGACGAAAGACTACGTTACAACGTATTATATCTTAAAGCATAAAGAGGGATATCAGGTTAAGATGGGTAAAGTCAATGTGACTTATCAAAAAGGTGATAAGAAAATGTGGACAGATAAAATCGATGGTCATGTCTACAATTGTTATATCAATGATTATAGAAGATTTAGAGAAGTTGATAAAAAAGAGGAAAGAGCATCTACAGCTACACTCCATAATGATGGCGCAATATATGTTGTGCAGGAAAAATAAATAGGTTGTTTTGAATCGGAGGATTGAAGTGAAGAAGTGTAAGTGGCGTCAAAAATGGTTTGAGGTCACTTTCGAACAAGCACTACATAGATTATGAAGTGGAACGTCAATTTACTCGCAAAAAAAGACAACCCCTAAAGGTTGTCTCATAACGGTATATTAAACTGTAAATAATCCTTGTAAATCTTCTGTTTTTAAGATGTTACCAACATAAAATGAACCAAATTCACCGTAACGCGCTGATACTTCATCGAAACGCATTTCGTAAACTAACTTCTTAAATTGTAATACATCGTCTGAGAATAAAGTAACGCCCCACTCGTAATCGTCAAAACCAACCGAACCTGTAATGAATTGTTTCACAATACCTGCATACCCTCGACCAATCATACCGTGTGAACGCATTAATCCTTTACGGTGATCCATATCTAACATGTACCAGTTATCTTCACCTTGACGGCGTTTATCCATTGGGTAGAAACAAACATATTCAGAACGCGGTAATTCTGGGTAAAGTCTTGCTTTAATATGTGGGTTTTCATATGGGTCTTCATCAGAGCCTTGTGCAAGATAATTACTTAATTCAATCACTGATACATATGAATACGTTGGAATTAAGTAATCACGAATAGCTAATTTATTGAATTCAGTTTCAACTGCAGTTAATTCTTTCATTTCTGGACGTAACATCCAAAGCATTAAGTCCGCTTTTTGACCTGTAATGTTGTAAAGTGCGTAAGAACCTTCTTTCGCCACGTGATTTTCTTCTAATTTATTGATGAAATTTTGAAGTTCTTCTACCATTTTTGTACGGTCCGGTGCTTCTACTAATTTTAAACTTGTAAAGTCAATCGCATAAAATAAGTGCAAGCTATACCAACCATCTAAAGTTTTTGCTGCTTCATTCATGATTTATCTCTCCTCATTAATTTTATCATTATTATTTTATCACAACTTAACCGTATGTACCTTCTAAAGAAATTATAAATTGATGACGTGTAATTTATATAAAAAGAGTCTATAATGGTAAGTGGGGATGAATTAAAATATTCAGGAGGCTATTATGGCTAAATTATTAGATGTATTAAATGAAAAACTTTCAGGTAAAAACGTAAAAATCGTATTACCAGAAGGAACTGACGAACGTGTATTACAAGCAGCAGTGGAATTACACAAAGGCGATAAAGTATCACCAATCGTTCTTGGTAACGTAGAAGAAGTAAAAGCACTTGCTGAAAAATTAAACATTTCAATCGAAGGCATTGAAGTAATGGATCCAGCAACAAGTGAATTACGCGAAGAGTTAATCGCTAAATTCGTTGAACGTCGTAAAGGAAAAGCAACTGAAGAACAAGCAACTGAAATGTTAAAAGACCCTAACTACTTCGGTACAATGTTAGTATACACTGAACGCGCTGCTGGTCTTGTTTCAGGAGCTGCACATTCTACAGCAGATACAGTACGTCCAGCATTACAAATTATCAAAACTAAACCAGGTGTATCGCGTACATCAGGTGTATTCTTTATGATTCGTGAAGACGAGCAATATTTAATGGGTGATTGTGCTATCAATCCAACATTAGATGCAGCTGCATTAGCTGAAATCGGTATTGAATCTGCAAAAACAGCAAAAGCATTCGGTATGGAACCTAAAGTTGCGATGTTAAGTTTTTCTACTAAAGGTTCAGCGAAAACACCTGAAACTGAAAAAGTAGTAGAAGCAACTAAATTAGCACAAGAAAAATTAGCATCTGAGTCTGACTTAGAAGGCGTAGTAATCGACGGAGAATTCCAATTTGACGCTGCATTCGTACCATCAGTAGCAGCGAAAAAAGCACCAGAATCACCAATTCAAGGTGATGCAAATGTATTCGTATTCCCTAGCCTAGAAGCAGGTAATATCGGTTACAAAATTGCGCAACGTTTAGGTGGATTTGATGCAGTTGGACCAATCTTACAAGGATTAAATGCACCAGTGAATGATTTATCTCGTGGATGTTCAACAGAAGATGTTGTATCATTATCAATCATCACTGCAGCGCAATCTTTATAATAGATGACAAAGTCAATTTTTGAAGAAAATTGGCAATATGTTGATCATACGCGAGGACTGCAGCCAATGCAGTCCTTTGCTTTTGATGATATGTATTGTCATTTGAATGGTCAGCAGAATCACGACAGTGTGGTACGCACGTGGATTCATGACCATGTTGTTATTCTTGGTATACATGATGCGAGACTGCCTTATATTGCAGACGGAATTGAGTTTCTCAACAATCATGGATATGGTGCAATTGTTCGAAATTCGGGAGGACTTGGTGTTGTATTAGATGCTGGGGTACTGAATATCTCACTGATATTTCCGGGTTCTATTACGTATCCTATAGATGCAGGTTATGAATTTATGTATGAACTCATTCAGGAAATGTTCAAAGAGTACCATAAGCAAATCGATGCTAAAGAAATCAAGCATTCTTATTGTCCGGGTAGTTATGACTTAAGTATAGATAATAAGAAGTTTGCAGGGATTTCGCAACGCCGTGTAAAGAATGGGATTGCTGTACAAATCTATCTATGTGTTGAAGGAAGCGGTAGCGGGCGTGCAGAACTGATGAAACAGTTTTATGAAGTTGCGCTTCGTGGTGAGAAAACGAAATTCACATATCCAGAAATCGAACCAGAATGCATGGCGAGTCTGTCTGAACTCTTTGGTATAGAGCTTACTGTTGATGAAGTATTGTTCAAATTACTGTATGCTATGAAAGACTTAGGGGCAACTTTATCAAATAATGAGATGACAGATGATATGTGGACGTTGTATAATAGTTACTTCGAACGCATGATTGAAAGAAACGCAAAAATAAAAATAAATCAAGGTGGTGAATCAAATGCGTAATAAGTTTCAAGTATGCGATGATTGCCAAGGGGTGTGTCTTAGAACATTACTACCGAAATTAGAGAAGTTAGATCCAGATGCTGAAGTTGAAATCGCATGTCAGTCTTACTGTGGGCCAGGTAGACGAAAAACTTTCGCATTTGTGAATAACCGCCCTCTGGCAGCAGCAACTGAAGAAGAATTGCTCGAGAAAGTGAAGAAACGTTTAGCGCAGAAACGTGACCCTGAAGAGGAAGCAAGGCTGGCGAAACGTAACGCAGAACGTAAACGTCGATTAGACGAACAGAATGCGAAGCTGAAAGAGAAATTGAATAGGTAAGAGTGGCTGTCGACAAAGCGTTTAGTCGCTGAAAAACTGGAGAAAACCCATCAGAAATTGTTCTTTGATTTCTGATGGGTTTTCGAAGTTTTCGAGGCGACTGCTTTGGAGACTGGGATTAAGGTCCCAGTCTTTTGGTATTTCTTAATCCTCTTTACAATCCTACATACTTCTTTAATGTAAATTTACATGAGTTTAACATCCTTTTGATAAGATTAATTTGTATAACTATAAGGTCGAATTAAAAGAAGGGTGGAACGATTCGTGCAACGTATATTAATTACTGGTGCTCGTGCTCCAATTTCTTACGAGGTTGTTCAGCAACAGGTCGCACTAGGCAGAACGGTTTTCTTAACGGATTCTACCAAAAAGGTCAGTATCAAAAATTCTAAATTCATCGAAGAATTTATCTTAACGACGTCACCACGATTTTCTACTGAAGAATATATTAATGATATAAACAATATCGTTACAAATCATAATATTGATTTAATCATCCCCCTAAATGAAGAATCATTTTATTTATCATATATGAAAGATAAACTTATTGCGCCTGTATGGGTTGAAGATATTACTAAAATGCTTTCAGTGCATAACAAATATAACTTTACGAAGTTAATTGATGCAATGGGCTTTAAAGTACCTGATACAAAATATGTTATGAATCAGGATGACTTAACAGCATTTATGAATAATTTCCCGGGTGATGAATATATCGTTAAACAACCTTACGGACGTTTCGGTCAATCTGTACGTAAATTAACACGTATGTCATTAGAGAATGACAATATGATTGAGTTCCCGTTCATGATACAGACGTTAATTAAAGGTACGGAATGGTGTTCATATAGTTTCGCTAAAGATGGTGAAACTTTATCAACTTCTTTATATTTATCAAATACGCATGATAGTTATAATTGTTCAACGCACTTTACTTCTAAAAAAAATCCGGAGTTGCAGGAAATCATTGAAGCGGTCATTAAGAACTTAAACTGGTCTTATCAAATCGCCTTTGATGTAATCAAATGTGATTCGACAGGTGAATACTACTTTATCGAATGTAATCCACGTGCGACAAATGGTGCATTATTTATGCAACCTGAAGTGTGGGAATTAAAGCCATGTGCACCGAAATATGAAGCGCGCCAATTGATTTTCGTATCATTATATAATTTTATTATGCGACCTAAGAAACATAATTTAGAACGTTTGAAATATGGAAAAGATATATTCTGGCACCCAAGTGAGAAATCAATATTCTTTGAACAAATCATCAGTGGTGCGCAATGGTGGTTTGAAGCGAAGACTCAAAAGACAACGGTGAACACAATCTCGACCTATGATATTGAATGGAATGAAGACATTGTAAATCTATAGATAAAGAGGTTTTACGAATGACAATCTATAAGCAATTTGAGGATATCCCTTTTAATGAAGTGGATATCTCTCCTTTTAATAAGGCCTATTTAAAGTATATGATGGAAGGTATTCATCGCGGTATTGAGAATGTTCATGCACGTGTAGAAGTCATTCTGCTTAATGGACAACTCATTCCATACAGTGTTAAAGATGGTAAGGATAATGAATCATGGATTCATTCATTTACAGGCCAATATATAGATGAAATGATTTCAGAAGTCAATCGTATGGACATGCCAGGTGGTGTTAGAACACTTGCACATCACTTGTTAAATGTAGGTCGAACGATTTTAGGATTTACTGGTGAGAAAACAGTTACTGTATTCCCTTCATTTATGTCAACAACGATGTATGAAGACTTCCAATTTGATCAAATACAGGAAGTAACACGCATTCTTATTGCACGTTTTCCGAAACATGCGATTGTTTATCGTACATTGAATGATAAGTTTCATCAGGATAAGATGAAAGTTTTAGCTGATGTTGGATACTCAGAAATGATTTCTCGTGCAATTTACATTTTTGATCCAAGCGATGAGCATAGCAAGAATGAACGTAAAGATTTAAAGAAAGATATGAAACGTTTTGACAAAAGTGGGTACACATTTACGAGTGAAATTAAAGACGATGAATTTAGTCAGTTGATGCCGTTATATAAACAAGTGTATTTAGATAAGTATTCAGACCTTAATCCGCATTATACTGAGGACTTCTTCAGATTTATATATAATGAACTGAATCTTGCATGGTTTGTTGTAAAAGACAATGATCGTATCATTTCATTTATGGGTGTGAGTCAAACAGGAAATGTGTTATTCCCTGCGTATTTTGGAATGGATCAGTCAGTGAAAGGTTTATACTTTATGACAAGTGGGTTACTTTACCATTTTGCAAAGGACAATGGCTATCAAATCAATAACAGTGCTGGTGCGAAAGACTATAAATTAGCACGTGGTAGTAGACCATATTTAGAATATCATTATATTTATTATAAGCATTTAAAGATTGTGCCGTTTGTGAGTTATGCTTTATTCACTAAGGTAGCGACACCATTAGGAAAATATCTACTTAAAAAGTTGCAATTTAAGTAATTTTTAATAAATATATTTATTATTCTGACATTAATAGTGATATAATATGAGTATCATATTTGTTAGGCGGTGATGGTCATGTCAATAACGATGAGACGTGCAACGATAGAAGATTTGCCGCGTATTGTTGAAATTTACAATTCCACAATTGAAAGTAGATTAGTCACTGCAGACACTGAGCCTGTAACCGTAGAAAGTCGGACAGAATGGTTTTTAAATCATTCGGATAAGCGTCCGATTTTTTTATTTCTCAAAAATAATGCAGTTGCGGGATGGTTGAGCTTTGAGACATTTTACGGACGACCAGCATACGGTAAAACGGTTGAAATCAGTCTATATTTAGATGAAAGCTTCCGTGGCATTGGGTTAGGTGACTATGCTGTGACTAAGATGAAGCGTATTGCAAACGAATTAAATATTGAAACGCTTCTGGCATTTACTTTTTCACATAATACACGTGCATTGAAATTATTTATGAAACATGGATTTATGACATACGGAGAACTACCGGATGTTGCAATTATGGATGGAAATTATTATTCCTTAACCATATTAGGATGTAAAATAGGAGGAAGCACAGATGGTGAACATTAGA
Organism: Macrococcoides caseolyticum; assembly: GCF_021366795.1. GTDB lineage: Bacteria > Bacillota > Bacilli > Staphylococcales > Staphylococcaceae > Macrococcoides > Macrococcoides caseolyticus_A. The sequence goes on from NZ_JAHCPS010000011.1 coordinate 20,632, forward strand.
AAAGCAACAAAAGAAGATGTACCTAAAATTAAAAAAATCGCATCAATGGCGTGGTATGATACATATGCAAAAATTATGGAAGCAGGTACTATCGCGAAGTTCTTAGAAGCGGCCTATAATGATGAGCGTTTAGAGAGAAGAATCGATGATTCATTATTTTTAGTAGCTGAAAATGACGATGAAGTGATTGGTTTTGCGAACTTTATTAACGGGACTGAATTGTTCTTATCAGCGATCTATGTGAACCCTGCATTTCAAAGAAAGCATGTCGGTGCTGATTTGTTAGAAGCGGGACTTGAATACTTTAATGAATATAAAGAATTGTTTGTTGAAGTAGCAAGCAACAATGCACTTGCCCGTGCATTCTATGAAAAGACAGGATTTGAACTTGTACGTGAGTACGAAGAAGAACTGTTTGGTGAGAAAGTAACGACAGGGTTGTTGAAGAAAGTGTTGTAGGTTCTGGAAAAGGATTATTGCATAATTAATATAAGATTATAACAGGTCTGGTAAAATTTTTACCAGACCTGTTATTTATATTTATTTCTCGTACACAGGTACCCATCCTGCTTCATCCACAAAGATGCGTACGGCTACAACTTTGCGATTATCTGATAGTGTGAAGTAATGTCGAACATTTGGTGGTACTGAGATTAAATCTCCTGGATCTAAATGGACTTCAAAGAACTTCTCATCTTTACCTTGAATGACAAATACACCATTACCGCTCACAATAAAGCGTACTTCATCATCTGTATGGTGGTGTTCGCGCTGGAAGTTCGTAAGTAACGCGTCTAAATTTGGTGTTGTATCTGATAAGCTAATCACATCGCTTGCCTTATACCCACGACGCGCACTTATCGCATTTATTTCTTCTTTAAATGTGCTTAAGATTTCATTTTTATATTCATCTGTTAAACTGTAGTTCTCTTTTAAGTTATCTGGCAATTTTGTCGTATCCCACTGTTCATAGATGACTTCATTACTTTCTAGAAATGTATGGATTTCTTCTTGATTGTCTAAACGTTTACCTGTTTCCTGAAAAATTAAATATGCCATAATTATCTCTCCTCTTAGTTATTAATATATTGTCTTGCTGCTGCAAGTTGCAGATGATACTGAAATAAAAATTCTGCTGCTTCAAATAATTTATAGGCTTCTCGTGTTGATTTGCCCCAAGCATTAATACCATGGTTGCGAATCAGTACAACACCACTATCTTGTGTGACGTGTTCGCCGAAGAGCTCTGCAAGTATGGTTACGTCAGCGGGATTCTCGATAATGGGTATGCGCAGTACATCAGTTTCCTGCCATAAGCCAAACGCTTTAATCAATTCCTGATTTCGAAATTCAACATAACCTTGATCACCGTATAGCTCAGAAATTACATTGTTTGCTACGGTATGGATATGAATGGATGCATTAGCTTTACTTCTGCAAAAGATTTCTAAATGCAGTACCGTTTCAAGTGAAGGGACTAAATTAGTATCGATTGCTTTACCGTCCATATCGACTTTCACAAAGCTTGTGTCTGTCGTTTCGTATTTATCAACACCACTCGTCGTCACATATAAACTGTTATCATCAATTCGAACCCCTAAATTACCACTTGTACCAGGGAAATGATTGTTTCTCGCAAGTCTTTCTTTAATGTGTGTAATGTCTAGTAATGTACTCATGAAATCACCTCGCTTAACTTTATATCATCAAATGTTTCAAAGTGATGATGGTCGATGCCTTTTTCACGTGCGAATTGAGTGAGCTTGGACGTTGTAAAAGCAACGTCAGCAATTGCTAATAACTTCAAATCAGTAACACTATCACCGATTGCAATCACACGCTCATCTTTAACCAGTTGTCTTACGATTGAAGGTTTACATGTACCACAGTCACCTGTACATTGTGCGTCACATAGATGCGTCCACTTGACTTCCATAGTATGTTTTGAGAAATCAACTTCGTTCGCAAATACTCGATTAATTCCGTTAAACTGCTTTAAAATTGGATCGATAAAGAAGTGCATACCGCCACTAATAATATAGAAGGGGATATTTAATACACGTGCATCATCTAATAACTTTTGAAAGCCAGGTCTTAATTTGACTTCCTCTAATGCAAACTGAATGACTTCATCTTTCTTATCGCATGGCAGTAATCGAAAGAGTTCGGTTACACCTTGTTGAATTGAAATCTCCTGATTCAGGATTTGTTTGACGATAGGTGTGCCTTTATCTGGCGCAAAGCGCTTTATAATCGCTACAATCGTATCGGTTGCAGTAACCGTCCCATCAAAATCACATGCTATGATGTACCCCATAATGCCACCGCCTTATCGTATGCTTCACCGCGAGCGCCCGTCTTATAATGGTTGATTGCTTGTAAGAACGCCTCTCCACCAGCAGTTGCACCGTCTGGATGACCATGTACACCACCACCAGCATTGATGACGATATCTTCCCCAAAGTCATCGATGATGCGTTTAACAAGACCTGGGTGCACACCAGCAGATGGAACAGGGAAGGCACGTTTTATCGTACTTTCTGCTATTGCATCAGACACGATTCCTTTAGCGTCTTTCTCAGTTAATTCAATCGAGCCATACGGAACAGGGAAGAGAATTAAGTCTGCACCGGCAATACGGGTAAGTTTCGATAACAATAGATGATAACTTATACCGTAGTCAGGGCTACCACATAAGGCACCACTTAATGCAGGGTGTGCAAGAATAGGTAATCCTAAATCCAAATCACGGATGCCTTTCAAAGCATCAAGACCGTATGTATGTACGTTGAATAATAACGCATTGGCACCTAAACTTTTCGCTTTACGCGCTTTTTTTGGTAGTTCAAATACTGGTCCAGATAAGTTCACTGCATATAATACGCGACGGCCAGTTGTTTCATATATGTCATCGAGTACACGTTTAGCAATTTGAATACGTTGTTCAAAAGGGAGTTCTGGCACGTCATACAAGATTTCATCATCTTTAATGATATCGACACTGAGTGCTTGAGCGCGAAGTTGCGCCTCAAAGAATTGTGCATTGCGCCCGATGATGCCTTTAAAAATACTCATAACAAGTGGACGATCATGGATGTTCAGTAACGATCTGACACCTTCAATCCCAAAAGCAGGGCCTTTAAAGTGTTTGATATAATCTCTAAAATCAATATCCAGCAGTTTTACTTTGCCATCAAGTGATAACTTGCCAAAGACAGTTGTTAGTATTGAAGAAAAATCGGGCGTAATATTATGTTCAGGGTAGGCGATTGAAATATTGAGAATACCTTTATCTTCATCAATAATTTCCTTGGAAATAACCTCACCTTTAAATTTCTCTAAGTGCGCCTGATCTTCCTCGGTTAAATCAGTCCAGCTACCAACCGTTAATCCAATTGCTAACTTTTCTGCAACCGCATCAATGTTAGATGGATTGTTGTGCAACTGGTATTTCGCTATGATATGTGCCACGATTTAGCCTCCAATCTCCTCAAATAATTTAGTAATGGCTTGTTCGTTTGCTTCGATAATGCCATACTCCGTAATTAATCCTGTAATTAAATCGTGTGGTGTAATATCGAATGCAGGGTTATACACGGGAACATCTGCAGCTGTTTGAATATCTTGAATATGCGTAACTTCACGTGCATTACGTTCTTCAATTGGTATGTCATCGCCACTATTTACCGTTAAATCAAATGTTGGTGTAGGGGCAGCAACGTAAAATGGCACGTTATAGAACTTCGCTGCAATCGCGAGTGGGAGTGTGCCGATTTTATTCACAACATCACCATTGAGTGCTACTCTGTCACACCCAACAATAACGGCGGTCACTTCTTGCTGCTGTAAGACACTTGCCGCTGTGCTATCTGTAATCGTCGTCACATTTATTCCTGCTTGAGATAATTCAAAGGCAGTGAGTGCGCCTTGAAAGCGTGGTCGCGTTTCGTCGCTAAAGACTTTAAAAGGAATCCCTTGTTCATGTGCTAAATAAAATCCTGCTGTTGCAGTCCCTAATGTACTTGTAGCAAGACTGCCAGGATTACAATGTGTAATAAATGTTGAATTCTCTTGAATGAGTGACAATGTATGATGTCCGATTCGCTCATTGATTTTTTTATCTTCTTCAAATATCGTCTGTGCTAAAGTTTCAAGCGCTTTTATTGTTGGATTAACATCACGCGTTACAACTTTTTTCATACGATTTAGTGCCCATAGCAAATTAATAGCAGTAGGGCGGGTATTAGCGAGTCTCTGAATAACAGATTCCATATAGTGAAGGAAATCATCTTCGCCTTTATACTGTAATGCACCAAGTACAACGCCGTAAGCAGCAGTAATGCCAATCGCCGGTGCGCCACGAACGACCATATCTTCTATGGCCACAGCTATTGCTTCATAATCTGTATAGTCAATGTATGTAATATCATGTGGTAACTTTGTTTGGTCAAGCAGTGTTAATACACCGTCGTTATATTGAATCGCTTTTAATGTCATGCTGCAATCTCCTTAAATTCTGAGTAGAGTGAGAAGATTGATGGATAAATAGATACGGTTTCAGGGTATTGAATCAACGACTTGGCAAACTTAATCAATTGCACCTCAGTTTGGACACGTTTATCTTCTGGTAATGTTGTTATGTCACTCACTTTTGCAAGCCCCACTATGCGACGGATGAGCTCTAATCCACATACGACATATGCATCCTCAATAATTGAACGGATATAACTCGCGTACACAGATGATTGTTTGAGGGCAACGTCTTTCGTTTTCTCCTGTAAAAGTTCTAAACTCTTTTGTTTAAATACTTCCAGTACTTCTGTAATACTTTCAGCAATAAACTTTGCTTGTTCATCTCTCTTGTGTGCTTGTGCATTACTATAAGCAAAGAATAGATGAGCAAGGACATTTCCGACATCATATCCAGCAGGACCATAGAAACCAAACTCTGGATCAATCATCTTTGTTTCGGTTTCATTTACAAATACAGAACCTGAGTGTAAGTCGCCATGAATTAAACTTTGGCTTTTGTTTAAAAATTTTAGCTTTGCTTCAGCGACTGCAAGCTTTAAAGTTTCATCGTTGTATAATAACTGCTCGACATAAGGTAAAAGTGCATCACTGACTTCATTACGGGAATTATTATTGTAGAACGGTTCAGTGAAAACTAGATCTTCAGAGATTTCACAGAGTTCTGGATTAATCGTTTCTTTTTGTAGTGCTTTCTTCTCTTTTGCACTGAGAATAAAATCTGATGTGTTGATTAATGTTTCTGCTAAATATGTGCCTAAATCAACGCCGATATTCGGATAAATATGACCGTCGATTAATCCTTGACGCAATACGGTATAGTCTTTTAAATCTTCCATGATAACGCACTTCATTACCTCATCGATGGCATATATATGTGGTACGAGTTGTGGAACGATTGCTCCGTGCACTTGAAGTAACTTTCCTTCGCGAATCGTACGATCTGTTGATAGTTTAAATTCATCTGAAATGCGTGCGACGACACCGGAATGTTTGACAATAATGGATTTTGAACCGTTTGATACACGAAATACGTAGTTTAAGTTGCCATCTCCAATTTCATCTACAGTTAATGTATCATTAGCATTAAATAAATCTGTTGTTTGTAGAATATATGCTGCAATATCTGTTTCTTGCATTAAGAAATACGTATTAAATTGACTCAATTACATCACCCCAATATAAATTTTTGCAACAAAAAAACGTTTCCCCGCATGCACGGGAAAACGTTAGCCATAGTATCTCTACTTATCTTTCAGCACATATATGCTGTAGGAATTGGCACCTTTTCCGTGTGGACAGGTTGCTGGACGTCATAGGGCCTAATCCCTCAGTCACTCTTGATAAATAATGTATTCATTTTTGTTAAGTTGAATATTATATGAATTATTATATGAAGTCAATAACATTCTGAAAATTATTTGTTTTCAAATTCTTTTAAAAACCATAATACATTCTATTTCATAGGCTTTATGATAAAATTTAATTAATGAAAAAAATTTAAAGGAGTACCATCATGGCCTATCAATTCCAAAAGATGCATGAAGAAAAAGTATTTAAAGATCCGGTGCATCGCTATGTGCATGTACGTGATCAAATTATATGGGATTTGATTAAGACTAAAGAATTCCAACGCTTGCGTCGAATTAAACAACTCGGTACACTCTATTTATCATTCCATACAGCTGAACATTCCAGGTTTAATCACTCATTAGGTGTTTATGAAATTGTTCGACGTATGATAGATGAAATATTTACAGGAAGAGCCCATTGGGACAATGCAGATAGACCTCTGGCATTGTGCGCTGCATTACTACATGATTTAGGTCACGGACCATTCTCGCATTGTTTCGAGAAAATCTTTAATACGGACCATGAATTATATACACAACAAATCATTCTGGGTGATACAGAAGTCAATAAAGTTTTGTCACGAGTTTCACCTGATTTTCCTAATGAAGTTGCTGAAGTGATTAACAAAACACATCACAATAAACTGGTTATTTCGATGATTTCATCCCAAATTGATGCTGACCGTATGGATTATTTACAACGTGATGCATTTTATACAGGTGTAAGTTATGGTAGTTTTGATATGGAGCGTATTTTAAGGCTCATGCGTCCGACAGAAGATGAAGTCGTGATTAAAGAAAGTGGGATGCATGCAGTAGAAGATTATTTAATGAGTCGTTACCAAATGTACTGGCAAGTGTACTTCCATCCGGTGAGTCGTGGTGGAGAAGTATTGTTAAATCGAGTACTGAAGCGTGCAAAAGTGTTATATGAGGCAGGCTATGAGTTTAAAGAACCACCGAAATATTTAGTACCATTCTTCAACTCAAATCAAGTAAGTGTTCACGACTATTTAAGACTTGATGAGATGGTCGTAAACTATTATCTTCAGGAATGGATTGATGAAGATGATACGATATTAAGTGACTTATCACGTAGATTTGTCAATCGTGATTTGTTTAAACATTTGCCGTTTGATGGCAACCGATTTACAATAGATGAACTGACAGAGCTATTTCAAAAGGCAGGTATAGATCCGGATTATTATTTTGTTGTTGACTCGTTTAGTGATTTACCATATGACTATAATAGACCTGGTATTAACTCGCGTAAACCTATTCACTTGATAACGAGTACGGGTAAAATTAAAGAGATTAGTACACAGTCAGTGATTATTAATAGTATTACAGGTATTCAACGCAAAGATTATAAAATTTTCTATCCGAAAGAAACAATATTAAATATTCAGGACCTTGAAATTAGAGGTGCAATTATTAATTTATTAAACGAATTAGAATAGGGTGATACAATGGCAGAATTTCAATTTAACATTATTAAGAACGATCCGCTTGATGGACATAAAGGGACAAATATTGGTGCGATTAGTTTAGACAATGTAGCACCGGTATTTATCGATGTTGCAGAGAAGAAAGCTTTTATCGATATTGGTGCCATGCACGCACGAAGTGAAGTAGAAAAGCGTGTGAAATGGGTGACAGATAAATCTGAAACTGAAGGACCAGATCAAAAAGAATACTGGCTTGTTTGGGTGACGACAGAACGTGCTGAAATAGGTCCATATTATGCAGGTGTGACGGCATGTTATATGGCGGTCAATAAAGAACGTAAACGTGGCTATAAAGTGATGGCAGAACACGTGAATATGATGGATAAATCGATGAAACATAAATTTATATTAGACCAAATCGGTGATGACAACAAAGCGGTATTGAAAGATTTTCTGATGAATCATAATCCAGAGATGTGGAATAATTCTGGAGATGAATTAAAAGAGATGTTAGGGTAGTCCTAGTTGTTTGGTCGTTATTGCCGGATATTCGAAATATCCAGCAAAAACATTCCAATTAAAAAATATGCAAATAATGTTATATCCTAGAGAATTTAAATGAAATGTCTTGTTCTTTGTGACAAAAATATGACATTCATAAACATAGTGAATTTTGGTTGTTTTTTTTGCTCAACATTAGTAAGATATGAATAGCTATAAAAATAGCTAGGACACTAAAGAAAGCAGGTATTTTTATACCTGCTTTCTTTAATTTTATGCAATATTTGTTATAATCATAAGTGGGTGATATTCATGGAAATAGATATTCATATTAAGCAACAAATCACGAATAGCGAAGGTACTGAAACATTTGAATTTGATACCCTAGGTACTTTAATAAAAAAAGCTAATACATATATTATGTATAAAGAATACATTGATGACATTTCTACTGACGTTCGTGTTAAAATTGAATCAGAACGGGTGCGCATTAACCGGAAAGGCGAATTAACATTAGACTTTCTATTCGTACCATTTGAAACAACACAAAACATGTACACCCTAGCAAATCAGAAAACGGTTATGGAAGTGACAACACATCAATTACTAATCAATTCAGATGAAAATTCAGGTAAAATATACATTCAATATACAATTGTCAATAATAGTACTGTCCTAGGCAGTTACACATATGAATTACAATATAAGGAGCGATTATAATGAATATCGTACAACAACAAAAAGAAACATTAATCGAAGAAATTAAACAAGCAATCATAAAAGCTGCGCTTGTTACAGAAGTTCCTGAAATCAAAATCGAAGTACCAAAAGACACTAAAAATGGTGACTATGCAACAAATATTGCGATGGTATTAACAAAACTTGCTAAACGTAACCCACGTGAAATAGCGCAAGCGATTGTAGATAATTTAGATGTAAAAAAAGCAGACGTTACGAAAATTGATATCGCAGGACCTGGTTTCATCAATTTCTATATGGATAACGCGTATCTTACAGGTATTATCACTGAAGCCTTAAATAAAAAAGAAAACTTCGGTAAAGCAGAACAACCTAAAAACGAAAAGATCTTAGTTGAATACGTTTCAGCGAACCCAACAGGTAGCCTACATATCGGTCATGCACGTAACGCTGCAGTTGGTGATACTTTAAGTAATGTATTAGCTGCTGCAGGATATGATGTTCTACGAGAATACTACATCAACGATGCCGGTAAACAAATCGAAAACTTAGCATATTCAATTGAAGCACGTTATTTCCAGGCGTTAGGTCAGGATATGGACTTACCTGAAGATGGTTATCACGGAAAAGATATTATTGAAATCGGTAAGAAATTAGCTGAGGAACATCCGGAATATAAAGATGTTGAAAAGTCAGAACGTATTAAAGCTTTCCGTAAACTTGGTTTAGACTATGAAATGGATAAACTGAAAAAAGACTTAACTGAATTCAATGTTCATTTCGATAACTGGTTCAGCGAAACGTCATTATACGAAAACAAAGAAATCGATAAAGCATTAGAAAAAATGCGTGAAAATGGTTATTTATTTGAACAAGACGGTGCAACTTGGTTACGTACGACGGAATTTGGTGACGATAAAGACCGTGTACTGATTAAGAATGATGGTAGTTACACATATTTCTTACCAGACATTGCATACCACTATGATAAAATCGACCGTGGCTATGATACATTAATCAACCTCTTCGGTGCAGATCACCATGGATATATTAACCGTTTAAAAGCATCTCTTGAAACGTTTGGTACAGATTCAAAACGTTTAGAAATTCAAGTCATGCAAATGGTTCGTTTATTACAAGATGGACAAGAAGTGAAGATGAGTAAACGTACAGGTAACGCGATTACATTGCGTGACATTATGGACGAAGTAGGAATCGATGCTGCACGTTACTTCTTAACGATGAGAAGTGCTGATACACACTTTGACTTTGATATGGAACTTGCAAAGAGCCAGTCTAGTGACAACCCTGTGTATTACGCACAATATGCGCATGCTCGAATTTGCTCTATGTTACGTCAAGCTGCTGAAAATGGTATTACACCTTCACCAGACGCTGACTTTAGTTTAATTACAAATGACAAAGCATTTGAATTATTGAAACGTGTCGCTGACTTTGAAACAGTGATTGAACAAGCAGCAGATGCACGTGCACCGCATAGAATTACGAATTACATTCAGGATTTAGCAGCACATTTCCACAAATTTTATAACGCTGAGAAAGTATTAACAGATGATGTTGAGAAATCTAAAGCACATGTCGCGTTAATTGAAGCAGTGCGCATTACATTACAAAATGCATTAACACTTGTAGGCGTAACAAGTCCTGAGAAAATGTAATAGAAATATAATGATTTTGGGAATCAACGATTAATATTTTAATGATGTGACATACGCATATCATTTATTTATTCAGGCAACAGAACTTTTCTGTTGTCTTTTTTCATTTTGATTGAAGCGATGTGAACATGGTATAATATTACAAAAACAATAGTGTTGGAGGATTTATGAAGCAAAGAATATTTTTATTCGTACTGATATTTTTATTGCTATTAACCGGTTGTAATGGCAATGAAACATCCAAAAAGTCTGAGTCAAAAACGCGTATTATTTCTCTTATTCCAAGCAATACCGAGATATTATATGAATTAGGTTTGTATAAGGAGATGATAGGTGTTTCAACGGTCGATGATTATCCGAAACAAGTTGAAGAGAAAGAAAAGTTTGATGGCATGAAGCTTGATTACGAAGCATTGCTGAAGGCTAAGCCTACAATGATTTTTGCACATGAATCTATGGCAAAATCTCAAGAAAAAACATTAAAAAAACTTAGATCAAAGGGTATTAAAGTTATCGTTGTAAATGATGCGGATTCGTTTGACGCGCTTTATGAAAGTATCAGACAAATTGCACAGGCGACCAACAAAGAAGCCCAAGGTGACACACTTATTAAAGATATGAAGCGTCAAATAAAGGAAACAACTTTAAAATATAAACATAAGGTTTCAGGTAAAAAGGTATTCGTTGAAATTTCTTCCCAGCCAGAGATATACACAGCAGGCAATCACACATTAATTAATGATGTGCTCAAACAGTTAGGTGCAGACAATATATTTAGCGGTATTGAAGGTTATCAGGCTGTAAGTACAGAAGCAATTGTTAAAAAGAATCCAGATGTTATTGTTTCTATTAGTGGTGCTTCTAACAAAGATTTAAAGCAAGAAATCAAAACTCGTAATGGCTTCAATAAGGTGAATGCTGTTAACAATAATCACATTCATGCGATTGATCCAAATATAGTTTCAAGACCTGGGCCAAGAGTTGCACAGGGTATGGAAGTTCTAGCGAAAGCAATTGCCGATGAAACTTAAATTTTTGATATCGATTGCTATCGTTTTTGTTATTGCGGTTTCATTATTTTACGATGATTTTGGTATTCTGAATTTAAATGAGCCTATGAATTGGACGATCTTATTAGAAATAAGAGTACCACGTGTGATTATAGGTATTTTAGTGGGCGTAATATTATCGATTACTGGTTACGTTTTTCAAACAATATTCAACAATAATCTGGCGGATAGCTTCTCGTTAGGGCTTGCAAGTGGTGCGAGTTTTGGTAGTGCACTCGCTATTGTACTTGGCCTTAGTCTTTATATGACTTCGGTATTAAGTGTGCTCTTTAGTTTGTTTACTCTGTTGATCGTCCTTGTTGCAAGTCGTATGTATCATCATAATCAAACGATGCGTTTGTTGCTTATCGGTATGTTTATTAATTTATTTTTTTCAAGTTGTGTTTACATTCTTGTTTTGGCGTTTCCCAAGCAATCATCTAACATAATGAATTATTTATTTGGCTCGATAAATACGATTAATGTCACGGACATTATGATCATATTTCCAATCACGATTGTTGGTGTAGCTGTTATTTATTATTTCCATCAACAGATTGAAATTTTAGCATTGGGTCATGATAGAGCGATTTCCCTCGGATTAAAAACAGATACGCTAATCTATGGGTTATTAATCATTACGAGTATCATGTGTGCTGTATTAATTAGTATGACCGGTATTATTGGCTTTGTCGGGATGATTATTCCGCCGTTTGTACGAATGAATTTCAAAGGACGTCCGTTAACTAAGTTAAACTTAATTTTGTTAATTTCAGTACTTTTTGTTTTAATTGGTGATTTTATAGGCAGAGAGATTATTCAACCTGTACAAATTCCGGTATCTATTATGATGTGCTTATTAGGTATGCCTTTATTAATGACTGTTCTAATAAAACAACAATCTATTAACTAAAATATTGCATTAAACTTGCAAGTGTAAGCGCATTGGTGATTTCGCCATGCGCTATTTTCTTTTTTAATTCATTTTTCGGCACAAGTTCAACTGTAATATCTTCAAATATTTCTTGGGAAATGGATTTGTCTTTTACAGCATTGGTAATACAGACGGTTGTCAACTGATTCGTAAATATAGCGGGATTAGGATGCAATATTCCGATGATTTCCGCTTTTCCTGAATATCCTGTTTCTTCTGCCAACTCTCTTAAGGCTGCATCGATAATATCTTCATTATTATCAATAATACCGCCTGGTAGTTCTAACGTATATCCTTCGATACCGATGCGGTATTGCTTTATCATCACAATACTTTCATCGGTTTCACAAATGATATTAACCCAGTCGGGCGCTTCTATTTGATAAAAAGTACCAACGTGTTGATTTCTTTGGAATTGTGTCGTGTGCACTTTAAAAATATTATAGTCGGTTGCATTCATTCGTTTGACTTTATTCCAGGCCATTATATCACCTCTTCAAAATATTCGATTTAAGTTTAACAGATAAGTTATACTATTGTTAACTGGAGGGCTATTTATGGTGAAAGCAATTATTTTTGATCTGGATGGGACGTTATTAGATCGTGAACGTTCTTTACGTTTGTTTTTAGATGATCAGTTTGAGCGTTATAGAGAATATTTCACACAAGTACAGAAGAATGATTATATCAATTATTTTATTGAGTATGATGCCCATGGCTATGTTAAAAAAGAACGCGTATATAGCGCTTTAATTGAACAGCTGAATATTCAATTTGTAGGAGAAAAAGACTTGTTGCTCGACTATAAAATGAATTATCCAAAATATGCGACTGAGTATCCAGGTGCGAAAGAGGTCATTGCAAGACTTCAAAATCGTGGTTATAAAATTGGGATTATTACGAATGGTAATGTTGAGCACCAACGTTACATCATAGATGTATTGGGTATAGAGAAATATGTATTAGAAACACTCATTTCAGAAGCAGTTGGCTTTAGAAAGCCAGACCCAGAAATATTCATGATGATGTGTGGCAAATTAGGTGTATTACCCGAAGAATGTATGTTTGTAGGAGATCATCCGGTAAATGATATCGAAGCATCACGAAAGCTAGGTATGCAAACCGTTTTTAAAGACAATCATTACTTTGAAATGCCTGATACACGTATTATGAATCATAGGATTGAGGATTTATTTACGCTATTAACGATATTGGATGAGGAGACTTTTTAGATGACAAACTTAGTATGGCATGATGAGACAGTTGTAGGTGGTATTTATGAAACGATTCAAGTAGAAGGTAATACGATAGCGTCTTCAAGTATTGAAGCGAATGAATTAGTTGTTGAAGCAGATGGTGTACTCAAAATTGAAGATCAACTCAATGTACCTTACTTAACGGTTAAAGGTGAACTGAGAATTGAAGGCACACTAGAAACGAATGAATTAATTATTGAACAGAATGGTTATGTAGCTGTATTAGAAAATGTTGTATTATCGACTTTAAACAACAAGGGTACGATTGATTTAAAACAAGGTTTACGTGCACAGGAAATTCATAATCAAGGGGCCTTTATTGGATCAGGTCCTGTGAATACAACAGTATTTCATTCAGAAGGCTCTATTCGTTTAGATGAATCGCTGAATGCAGAAGAGACAATCATTTCTGTTGCTGAAGCGAGCAATATTAGATATATCACAAGTGAGCATACGACGATCAAAGCCGAGCGCGAGAAATTAATATTTAAAGATAGAGCTTCAAGACTTACAGTACGAGAAATGGATTCGAAGCGAGCAGATGTGGAGAACCTAGTATGTGATGTGTTGCGCGCAGACGATGTTGAAATTAAAAAATATTGTACGATTAAAGTTGTTGAGTATGTCAATGATTATCAATATGATGAAGCATCAGATGTATTAGAGTTCGCTAAAATTTCAAGAAATTAGAGGTAGAGATATGGATATCGCATTAACAAATAATGATGTAGCAATACACTATGAGCTTATCGGGCAAGGTTATCCACTCGTTATGCTACATGGACAGTTTATGAATACGACAATGTTTGATTGCTTTGATTCAGAGATGATGAAGCATTTTCAGTTGATTAAAATAGATTTACGTGGCCATGGTTATAGTGATAAACCACTGCATATTAAAATGGATGATTACGTAGAAGATGTACTCACCGTATTAGATAAATTATATATTAAAGATGCGCATTTTATGGGATTTGGTCTCGGTGGTGCAGTAGCTGCCACGATTGCTTCCAAGTATCCTAGATATGTTAATAAGCTTATATTAATTAGTACAGGCATAAAGAGTTATTATGAAGCAGAACGAGAGTTTCATGATCGATATGCAAGTATTTTAAGAACAATGTCACGTAAAGAGCGCAATAAAGTGCTTGAGGATTATATGTATCATGACATTAAAACGGTCAAAAAATATTATAAGCGTATGAAAGATACGCAGTCAGGTATGACAGAAAAAGAAGAAGATGCAGTGATTATTTCAACAATTGATTATAATCCACGTAAACTTGATGTCATTGAAGTGAAGACACTTGTAATGAATGGAAGGCACGATGAGCTTGTACCTATTGAAGATGCACAAACATTAGCTTCATTACTGCCTGCGAGTAGGTTATCTATATATGAAGAAAGTGGTCACGGGTTATTATTTGAGCAATTTGATGAATTTGTAAAAGAGGTCAATATGTTTTTACAAAATTAGTTACATTCTGCATTGCATTATGTTAAAATATGTGAGTACTGATAATCTTAAGGATATTGTTGGAGGATGCATGAAAAAAATCGTCGTATTATGCACTTTAACCCTTATACTTACAGGCTGCCATGATAAGCGTGATACGCAAAGTAGGAAAAATGAGCATGTGCAAGTGGATGTAAATGAGAAGAAAAACTCAACGAAGGAATCATTAAAGCAAAATAAACAGCCGATTCGTCAAAAAAATATAGTGGATAAAAACATTCATCAAATTAAGCAGGAAATATCAAAAGAAGTCACACAACATGCGTCAACGGTTCCGCCTGTAGCGACAAAATCCGAATACATTGATACAGTGAAGGATTACTCAAAAGATATGGATAAGGTTATTAATTCAATGACCTTATATGAAGATAAACAAGATATCGAACAACAACTTGAGAAACTAAAGCAAATTGTTGTCACTTATGAGTCGAAAGTGCAATCTGCTGAAATACCACAAATTAAGCGTGTAGATCGAGAATTGAAAAAAGCAAATGAAAAGTATATTGAATCAGTCAGTAAGATATCTTATGCAATTGAATCCAATGATGACACGTTAAAGAAAGATGGATATACGGAGTTCTCTGAAGGGCATACGTATTTAAATCGTGCCTATTATAATATGCAGACGATTGATGATCATATACATGATGTGACCATTGAACAAAATATGCAGCAAAACGAACCTTCGATAGAATCTGTTAGCCTTGAAATTGTTGTCTACAAAGCTGGAAATAGTGAAGAGATTCCAGTAGAAAGTCAATCGGTGGAAGGTGAAACGGACAGTAACGCCAAATAGTAAACGCTGATATCAATAACAAACATTAAAAATCTTTATGATATTTTATTGTTTGTTTTTTCTATTCAAATCGTTTTATAATGTTATACAAATTTGTTAAAGTATATGCTAATAAAGGACTTAAAGGAGAACCTATGGAAAATAATTACGATAATCGGTCGTTGTTTGATAAATATAGTGAGATGGAACGATCTGTTAAAGGTTTAGAGGCTGCTGGTGAATGGGAAAGCTTTAAAGCGATGCTTCCTGAATTACAAGGAGCTGCTGTGCACGATTTAGGATGTGGCTATGGATGGCATTGTCAATACGCAATTGAACAAGGTGCGGATAAAGTTGTCGGTATTGATATTTCAGAAAAGATGCTTGAGCGTGCAAAGGCTCAACCGGATGCAGATAAAATTACTTTTATTAATCAATCGATGGATGAACTTGATTTCGAACCGCATGAGTTTGAAGTTGTCATGAGTTCCTTAGCGATACATTATTTACCGTCATTTAAAGATGTTGTGGAACAGGTTAAGGATGTACTTACGATAAACGGTACATTTATTTTCAGTGTTGAACATCCAGTGTATACAGCAGAGGGGCGTCAGGACTGGATTTATGATGAATCTGGAAACAAATTATTCTGGCCAGTGGACAATTACTGTAAAGAAGGCGAACGAGAAACGATATTTCTTGGTGAAGAAGTTAGAAAGTATCATCGTACTTTGTCACATTATTTAAGTGTATTAATTGATCATGATTTTGTGATAAAAGGTATATCAGAACCAGAACCAAGCGAGCAATTACTGGATGAAATACCAGAAATGAAAGATGAATTAAGACGACCAATGATGTTGATTATATCAGCAAGAAGAAAATAATAAAAAAAGAAGCGCTATCATGTATTGTTTGTTGATAGCGCTTCTTTTTTAATAACGTTTTTCTATTTTAAAAACCAATAATCAGTTTTCATCCCTTTTAAATAACTATATGCTTCTGGCGTTAGTCCTTTTGTACGGATTACATCATTGATATAATCTCTTACATCCCAGACTAAATGAATGAATTCATTCATTGGTACCTGAGTATCCATTTCTGTATTTTCCATATTTAAAATTGCTGTAATATCTTGTGTCGTTAGATTAAAATGAGATGCGAGTGATTCCACAGATAAAGTCGCATCGTTTAAATGACGATATAATTCCGTGCTTGTTATTTTACGTTCTTCAACTGATAAAGACATATTCACCCTTCTTTCTATGTGTAGAAGGTAATTATATGCTTATTTACGCAAATTACAAGCTTTTTCACTTTAATGTGATAAAATCGACACAAATTTTAATAGTGATATGCAATTAATGACTGTTTAAATAATGAATACGCTGATTGAGTGAACCACGAAACATTAAATCTGGACGATATAAATGGTTTACAAAAGGTCCATCTACTAATACATCAATGTCTTTAAGTATGGGTGCAAGTGCCTGTGTATTTTGAATATACTCTATCATATAGCCTGACCACATCCATATATCTTTTGAATGATCAAACTTTCTTCTGAATGCTTTGATTAGAGGTCTAATCACTGCTAAGTTCTCTAAGGGCTCCCCGCCTAATAACGATAAACCACTAATATAGTCATGGTCGATTAAATCAATAATTTCTTCAATCGTTCTATTGGTCACTTTTTGACCGTTCAGAAATTCCCATATACTTGCATTAAAGCAATTCGGGCAATGAAATCTGCAACCTGAAACATAGACACTAACGCGCATGCCAGTGCCATCTGTTACAACACAATTCATAACTTTGGCAATATAGCCTTGTCCTTCATAATTCATAGTAAATCATCTCGCGTGGACATATGTTTGACACGTGTCGCAATTTCAATGCGTCTACCTTTGACCATTGGACGTTTTAAAGGTTGACCAAGATAACCACACGTACGCTTTACAACATCTGTTGTCTCAGGATCATGATTACCACATTTCGGACATGTATAGCCTGAAGCTGTCGGTGTGAATTCACCATGAAATCCACATTCAAAACATTGGTCAATCGGTGTATTTGTACCTAAGTAACCGACGCGAGTATAAGCATAATCCCAAACAGCTTCTAACGCTTCTGGATTATGAATGAGTGATGGATACTCACAGTAATGAATAAATCCACCGGTTGAATATTGTGCGAAAGGTTGTTCGAAATCAATTTTTTCAAAAGGTGTTACCTTCTTACGTATATCATAGTGAAATGAGTTCGTATAATAGCCTTTGTCCGTAACATTTTCCACTTCACCAAAACGTTCTGTATCAAGTCGTGAGAAACGGTCTGTTAAAGATTCACTTGGTGTACCATATACACTAAACTGGATATCATGTATTTCTGTTAGTTTATCAGCGTACGCTTTGATGGTCTTTAAGATGTTAAGTATAAATTGTTTTGCTGCATCATCTGTTTCCCAGTTTTTATGGAATAGATGTGCGCCAACTTCATACAGACCGATATATCCCATGCTGATGGTGCTTCTGCGACCGGTAAATAAAATGGAGATGTCGTCATTAGCAGCAAGCTTCTTACCGAATGCGCCGTGCTGATAAAGAATCGGTGCATTTTCAGGATTTGCTTCTTTGAGGCGATTAATTCTAAATAAACAAGCATCTCTCAATAGATCAAGTTTTTGGTGTAGTGCTTGCATGAAACTATCTGGTGTTGCATGTATTAGTGCAATACGTGGTAAGTTTAGTGTGACAACACCAAGGTTAAATCGCCCATTATTAATGAACTCACCATTTTCTTTATAACGATTTAGAAAGCTGCGACACCCCATCGGTGCTTTGAAATCGCCAATTATTTCTGTTAATGCTTTATAATTCAGAACATCAGGATACATTCGCTTTGTTGCACATTGTAATGCAAGTTGTTTGATGTCGTAATTCGGATCAGTAGGTCTTAAATTTACACCCTCTTTTAGACTGAATACAAGTTTTGGGAATATTGCTGTCGCGTGTTCAGTGCCGAGCCCGTTAATACGTGTATTCAGAATCGCACGCTGAATAATGACACTATATTCATCTAAACCAAGGCCGAAACCAAAAGTTACAAATGGTGTCTGTCCATTGCTTGTATAGAGCGTATTAATTTCGTACTCGAGTGACTGAATTGCATCTTTGATATCTTTTTCAGTCATTTGCTGGATGTATGACGCTCGTGCATGTTCTGGAATATATTCTTCAGCTATTTTTCTATGTTTCTGTGCATTCATTTGGGCATAAGGGCTGAGTACTTCATCAATACGGTCGACGGAACATCCACCATATTGACTGCTTGCAACATTTGCGATGATTTGTGCAATTTGTGCAGCAGCTGTTTGGATGGATTTGGGTGAAGCAACAGTAGCATTACCAATTTTAAAGCCGTCTTTTAACATGCCTGGAATATCGATTAAGCAGCAATTGGTCATTGGCATATAAGGGTGATAATCTAAATCATGAAAATGGATGTCACCGTTTAAATGTGCGAGTCTAATGTGTTCTGGTAACATTTCTAAACCTAAGGATTTTGCGACAGTGCCTGCAGTTAAGTCACGCATCGTGTTAAAGACATTAGCATCTTTATTCGCATTCTCATGGACAATTTCAGGCGATTTATTCATAAGTTGTTCTAAACGTTCTTTTAAATCATTTTTTTGTAACATTCCTTGCACCACCTACTATATATTGTGTCTGTAATACATATTAGTACTATATATTGTATTTGTCTTGAGAGACGATAGGATTTTATAAAGATGTCATAATTGAAACGAAGGAATGGGGGTCTCTAGGAATCAAGTGTGAGAAAAGTTACATAAATTATGGATGGGAATTTATTGATAATCCATATAAATTTAAGGTGACAAGTTTAAAATTATTTGGAAAATTGGTAGAATAGAATCAATATGAATCAAAAGATGTATGAACATTTATTTTGAAGATTAACAGTCCACGGAGGAATTGCGGCTATGACAAATGAGTTAAATATTGATATAAAGGAACAAGAAGCTAGAAAACAAGAAGCAGTGAAAGAATATCATAACCAGAATCTTGATTGGTATCTATCTGCTTTATCCAAAGTCGAGTTAAAAAATATTTGTCGTAATTTAAATATCAAAGGATTTTCTTCAAAGAACAAAGATGACTTAATTCAACTCATAGTAGATACATATTTTAATGATGATGAAATGTTAAAGGCGATGCTTCAAACTTATGATAGTCAATTTAAAGTTGTGCTGGATGAAATAACAGATCAAGAAAAAGATTATATTATTTTTCATCGAGATATACCAGATGATGTCTTTTTATTCTATGCAGAAGGAACAGAATTATTATTTATCCCTAAAGATGTGAAGCAACATTTTTTAGCATTTAAAGCGTCACATCCTGAATTTATTAATGAGATTGAACAGATTCATTTTTATCGTAGTGCACTTAATTTATATGGATTCGTGAGTTTAAAACACTTATCTGATTTGAAGAAGAAGTACTATGGTATTGATATGGCAACAGATGAAGTAAAAAATGAGCTGATTTCCATCATGCCTGAATATGCGCCATTCATTAAAGATGGTGGTGTAAAACACATTGAACTTGCGCCTATAGATATAAATAGTAAGGCATTAACACAAAATAAAAACTACTACACACCAGACTTAAAGACGTTTAAATTATATTCTGACCGTTTTTATGTTGATGCAACACCGGAAGTTAATGCTTTTAAAAAATATTTATCTGAAAGTATGACAGAAGCATTCCGTGGAACAGATGCAGCTGAACTCATTATCAATACGATTTTATTTGGATTAAGAGCGAATGAAACGCCAAATCAAATTCTTTTGCATATTTCAAATGTTGAAAATAATGGGTTCATGCAAATTGAAGATCACACATTATTAACGAAATATATTGAAGATGCACTTAGAACGACAAGATTGTGGAGGTTAAGCGGACATAAACGTTCTGAAGTAAAAGGGGTTGCTGACAATAGTCAGAATGTCACGAAAAATAAGCTTCCAAAGAAAAAAACAGTCCAAGTAAAAAGAAAATCGAAAAAACGTGGTAAAAATAAAAATATCGCACATATTGCAAGACTGAACAGTAAGCAATAACATGTAGATTAAACGTTTGTATAAAAGCATTTTACTAGAGTGCGATTGTGAATGATGATATAGTTGGTTGTAACATATATTTAGAGGTGAACAGCTTGAATAGAACGGGAGAAACAACAGTATGGGGCAAAATCTATAATATATTAAATATTGCTGTGATTATATTGATATTAATTCGCCTATTTACAGATATGAACTTCAATATGATTATTGTATGTTCATTTGCAGCTTTACTCGTCCTTGGATTATTAGATAGTTTAGATCGTAATGCATGGCGCGAGAATATGTTTCGTCATTTATTTGATTTAATATTACTCATATTATTTAGTACTTTGTATTTCGGATAGATTACGATTTGTCACAATTTAGGTTCTAATCTTATTGAAAACTACTTTCATTAACATTTATAATAAAAGTAGTTCAAATAGATTGGAGCCTTTTTAAATGAAAACAAATGTATATTTTAACCACGATGGTGGCGTAGATGATTTAATCTCTTTATTTCTCCTTTTACAAATGGATACAGTGAAATTGACTGGTGTCAGTGTGATTGATGCGGATTGTTACATCGAACCTGCGACGTATGCGTCTCGTAAGATTATTGATCGATTTGGTGATGGTAAGTTAGAAACTGCAAAATCAATCATTCGAGGGAAAAATCCATTCCCTAAAGATTGGAGAATGCATGCATTCTTTATGGATGCATTACCTATTCTTAATGAAAAAGGAACTATTGATGCACCACTATCAGATATTCCGGCTCATCAACACTTAATTAATGCTTTAATGAATGAAAAAGAAAAAACAACATTATTATTTACAGGACCATTATCAGATTTAGCTGAAGCATTAAAAGAACAGCCAAAAATTACAGAAAAAATTGAAAAACTTGTATGGATGGGTGGTACATATTTACCGGACGGCAATGTACATGAACCTGAACATGACGGCACTGCTGAGTGGAATGCATACTGGGATCCTGAAGCGGTAGGTGTCGTATTTGATTCAGATATTAAAATTGATATGGTTGCATTAGAAAGTACAAATCAAGTACCACTCACACCTGCAATTCGCCAAATGTGGGCGAAAGAACGTCACTATCCAGGTGTTGATTTTTTAGGAGTGAGTTATGCTGTTGTACCGCCATTAGTTCATTTTATTACAAATTCGACATATTTCTTATGGGATGTACTTACAACAGCATCTGTAGGGAATCCAGAACTTGTTAAATCTAAAGAAATATTATCTGGTGTTTATACTGAAGGACCAAGTCAAGGTAGAACGTATGAGATGGAAGATGGACGTCCAGTCAATGTCGTATATGATGTTGATCACGATGGCTTCTTTAACTATATTACGGATTTAGCGAAGAAAGTGAAGTAGTGCTGAATTAGTGTCGATTGAATTAACAAGCGTGTAACGAAAGTAAATAGAAATTAGCGCAACATGACCCCAATCTATAGATTGGGGTCATGTTTTTCTATTCACAAACGATTATGTAGCGCAATATATATTAACTTGATACACTAATGAAAAAGAAACTACAGGAAATGCATGATAAAATAGAGTTTGCAGCAAATCATATGACACTCCATTTAGGACAATTAAAAACGATGTATCAAATTATATCGTCATAAAATAAATAGTAAAGGAAGTTTGAATATGAGAAAACAATTAGAAAGTCCGACTTATTTTCATCACGTTGAACATTTAAAACATCAACAAGGTTCAAAAAGAACGCTTTGGGCATCATTATACATCACTCTATTTTTTACGATTGTTGAAATTGTCGGTGGGATTTTATCAAATTCGCTTGCATTATTATCAGATTCAATGCACATGATGAGTGATGTACTAGCATTAGGCTTATCTATGCTTGCGATTTACTTCGCTTCTAAAGCACCCACTGCAAAATATACTTTTGGATATTTAAGACTGGAAATATTAGCAGCATTACTTAATGGTTTAGCGTTAATTGTTATTGCGTTAGGCATTACATATGAAGGGATTATGCGTATTTTACATCCGCAGACAGTCGATGTGAAACTAATGCTTATTATTTCTACAATTGGTTTAATCGTTAATATTATTTTAACAATCATATTAACACGTTCTTTAAAAGGGGAAGATAACATTAATGTACAAAGTGCATTATGGCACTTTATTGGTGATTTGCTGAATTCAGTTGGTGTTATCGTAGCAGTTATTATCATTTACTTTACGCACTGGACATTAATTGATCCAATATTAAGTATTATTATTTCAATCATTATTTTCCGCGGTGGTTATAAGATTTGCAAGAATACTTGGGGGATTTTAATGGAACGTGTTCCTGATGGACTGGATACAGATGATATTATTCAGACAATGAAATCACATCCAGCTGTTGTTGATGTTCATGAGTTTCATTTATGGTCCATTACAACAGATCATCCATCGGTTACTGCGCATGTTGTTGTTGAACCGTCAACGGATGATAGAAACTATCAGGTGATTAACGAACTCTCACGAACGTTAACAGAAAAATATAACCTAAAGCACTCAACATTACAAATTGAACATCTGGAAAAGAATAATCCTGATAATAAGTATTTTGAAGACATTAAAGATCACCAATAGACATTTTCCTGTGATGCATGTATAAATCAAAAAATCATCCATAAAGTTAAACTTCATGGATGATTTTTATCATCTTAACTGATCTTTGGGTATAGGAGATATATCTGATAATTTATATACATTATGACTAATAAATTGTAACTCATCTAAATAAAGGGTAATGTAACGTAAGAGACGTAATAATGTCATTTCATCATTATTGGTCTCCATTATGCGGTCATAACCCAATGTTCTACAGCGTAAGCGCATAAATGAAGGGGCTTCATGATAGTGTTCGTTTTGATAAATTCTACATGTCCATCTATTATTTAAACGATCAAAAATTTCATATTCACCTAATGCATTCAATTCAGCCCCTCCTCTCATAGTAAATTTAATATACCATGTTAATTCTCAGAATAATACATTAATTAATTATATTAATTATTATACATTAATAATTTTTAAAAGATATATTGATTAAAATATAATGGAGGTCATACGATGACGAATGCCGAACGATTTCTCAATGCATTTAATGCAATTGAAAAGTATTTATCGCAGTATAATTTAAGCAAAGGATATGCATCCTTTTCGAGACTAGTGGAATATGCTGTTCATAAAGATAAAATGATTGCTCAATTCAGAGATGATTTAAAACAATTTGCTGAATTACGTAATGCCATTGTTCATAATACACGATTAGAAGATAGAGTTATTGCTGAACCTCATGAAGCGGTGGTAAAAGAAATTGAGTATATCACTGACATGTTAATCCATCCGCCACGTGCAATTGAAAAAGCTACTAAAAAAGTCATTACATTTCATATCAATGATTTACTTACAACCGTACTAACACAAATTAATAATTCTCATTTTACTCAGTTCCCAATATATAATGGGACAAAGTATGTTGGATTGCTCACAGAATCAGGCATAACACGTTTCTTTGCTTCACATCAAACAAAAGATATTGAACATATCAAAGTATCGGATGTCATTACTTATGAACCAAAGGAACGCGCGGCTTTTGTGTCTGAAGGTGCAACAGAATTTGAAGTTGTCAGTATGTTTAAATCTTTTAATGAACGTAATGAGAAGCTGGAAGCTGTGCTGATAACAGATACAGGAAGTAAAGAAGGTCAGTTAATCGGGCTCATCACGCTATATGATTTACTTAATTAATCTGTTTTGTCTAATATGTCATCTGTGTTATTAATAGGGTCTTTAATGTAAGTTATGTTAAAATAAAATTAAAATAATAGATGGAAGGTGCTTGTTTATGCGCATATATACATTATTTCTAGCATTATTATTAACATTGACTTTAACCGCTTGTAACAGCGACAGTGAAAAAACAACTGAAGAAACGAAAGTTTCGAATACATCAAAGGTTAAATCAGATGCTAATGAAAAAACGACTGATAAAGAGCAAGCGAAAAGCGCTAATCAAAAAAAGAAAACAACAGAACTGAAAAAAACAACAGTAAAAAAGAGTACTTCAGAAGCTAAAGCAAATCTAAAACAACTCACGATGCAAACAATGAATGCTTATTTAAAAGCAATGCCAAGTGCATTTAACCAACGTAATTACAGCAAAATTAAGCCATATATCAAGGCAGACTCTAAAGCAGAAGAATACATTCTGGCGCAACTTCCAACAGGTAATTTTGATAATTACCGAATTGATTCTTACAAGGTTGATCGTGTTGAAGTGAAAGGTTCATATGCGCATGCGATTGTCACAAGAGTGATGTCGAGTAATGCTACTGGCGGACAGTCAAAGCGTGTAATCACCGTATTTGATTTTTTCTATAATAAGAAATCGAAGAAAATGGAGCTTTATGATTTTAATGATAAAGCGATATTTGATGAAAATAAAGCAACAACACCTTCAAAAGCTCAAGTGCCCGTTCAAGCTAAAGGTGATGCGACTACGTGTATACAAACAAGACTTGCTTCAAGCTGTGAAGGCATTAGCGATGCAACGCTCTTAAATACTTATAATGAGATGGTGAGAAGCGGTGCTTTGCCACAAGCAGAATATAATGGGTGTATTACTTGTACAATCAAAGCAGCTTATCAATTAAAGGATAACAAGGTACCTACTGCTGCAGTGAATAGTTTGGCACAGGCTGTACAAATGACAACGGACCAATATCTCAAAAAAGTAGAAGCATATTATCCTGAAAAAGATATTGCAATGGTTGGTGCAGAACCCATTAATGGTTCAGATATTCAAGAAGATTCTGGTGGTAAGTATTATAAAGTAAAGGCCGTTGATATTAAATCAAAAGAATTATTGCAAACATATAAAGTTTATATTGAAAATGCGATGATTGTTGCTGAATAAGTAACCTATTATCAAATTGATTTTCTTAATAAAAAGCCTTACAAAGCGAAGTATCGTTTTGTAAGGCTTTTATATGTGGTTAAATCAATTAATTAATAAAGTATAAGAGTGCGATAAAGTGACAGACTGCACCTGCTAAAATGAAGAAATGCCAAATCATATGAAAATAATGACGATGTTTTTGAGCGTAAAACCAAGCACCGACACTATACATGATACCACCGAGAAGGATGAATGAAATAAATAACCAGCTTGCTTTTGTTATTAATGCAGGAAAAAGGATAACACCCAGCCATCCCATAGCTAAATATAAAGCTAAACTAACT
Source organism: Macrococcoides caseolyticum (assembly GCF_021366795.1). Lineage (GTDB taxonomy): Bacteria > Bacillota > Bacilli > Staphylococcales > Staphylococcaceae > Macrococcoides > Macrococcoides caseolyticus_A. Next base: position 46,794 of record NZ_JAHCPS010000011.1, read on the forward strand.
TTTGGATTGACATGCTTGGCTGTTGATTTATAAATAATACCTAGAATTGTTATTGTCCATTCAATGACCATAATACTAATGCCTAGAGTGCCACCTACAAGACTTAAAGCGATAGGGGTATATGTCCCTGCGATTGCAATATAAATCATTGCATGATCAATGATACGCATGACATATTTATGTATGGATTTCGGTGGCATCAAATGATAAATTGCTGATGAGAGAAACATTAGGAAAATGCTAATGAGGAAGATGCTAATGCCTAGTGCAAATAAAGTACCATTACTCAAATAGGTCTTAATTGAAAAATAGGGCAATGTCAATAATATAAGAAGTGCTGGTACACCATGTGATACTGAATTGCCAACTTCTTCACCAAATTTTAATTCTTTAATATCTCTAAAATTATAACTGGGTGCTTCTGGTTTCATTCGAATCATTCCTTTAATTATCATTTAATATAAGATAAATTAATTTTATCATATTTAGAAAATGAAAGCATTTTACAGTTAAAGTGTATATAAATACAACATTAATAATCAGAAAATTAAAAATTTACAGCGGATTATTACAAGAATATTACATTGTTAAAATATAACGATGTTTATACAGTGTATATAGATGCAAAGTGTTTGTAAACGTTGAAGTAAAGGCTTTTTATATATATTTTATAAGAACAAATCAATGTTAATTTTATTAAAACATTTGTCGAAAATTAGTGTAAAATGCAACGATGTAAAATAAACACCGAACACCTGGATATGTTGATATCATTCAATTTAAAGGTGATTTTTATAATTATGTTCGTATTTCTTGAGTAAATATAATTACTCTTTAATATGGCAACATTTGAAAGGAAACTGTAACATCAAATTGAATTGAAATGTGTAATAATATAGTTACTGAAAAAAGTTAGGAATTGGAGGAACGAACTTTGAAGAAAAAATTAATTTTTGCGGCAACAACTGCTTCGGCTGCAGTAGCTGCATATTCTCATCAAGCAGAAGCTGCAGAACACACAGTACAACCAGGTGAATCATTATGGTTAATCGCTAATAAATATAATACTTCAATCGATCAGTTAAAGTCGTTAAATCAACTTTCATCAAATTTGATTTTTCCATATCAAACTTTAAAAGTATCGGGTGAAGTAACAACGCCTAGAAGAACAAGTACAACAACTGTTAGACGCCCGATGACTAATGCAAACAGCGGTTCTGTTCATACTGTTCAAGCAGGTGAAAGTTTATATTTAATTGCAAGCAAGTATAATACATCTATTAGTAAGATTATGAAACTTAATAATCTTTCAAGTTACTTAATCTTCCCAAATCAAAAGTTACGTGTATCTGGTAATACTTATAGTGCACCAAGTACACCAGTAAGATCAACAGTGAATACAACACCAGCGAGAACATCAACAAATGGCACAAAGACGCACATCGTTCAACCTGGAGATTATTTATACAAAATTGCAGTTAAATATGGTATAACAATTCAAAATATCAAAGATTGGAATAACCTCTCTTCAAATGTTATTTATTCAAATCAAAGACTTATTGTGAGTCAAGCAGCTCGACAAGTGACAACGCAACCAACATCATCGTATAGAGCGCCAGTAAAGGTGGTCAATACGCCTGTTGCTACACCTGTAGTAACAACACCTGTGTTTTCTCACCAGAATTTATATGATTACGGTCAATGTACTTGGTATGTATTTAATAAACGTGCTGCAATCGGTAAAGGCATTTCAACTTATTGGTGGCATGCATATAACTGGGCTAATGGCGCACGTAAAGATGGTTATACGGTAAACCGTACACCATCAGTTGGTGCGATTGCTACAACAACAGATGGTTATTATGGTCACGTGGCATTTGTAGAGCGTGTTAACGCTGACGGCACAATTCTTGTTTCTGAAACAAATTATTTAACACCATCAGGTGTAGTGGGCTATAGAACATTATCATTAGCACAAATGAGCAGATATCAATTTATTCATTAATTGAATTGCCTAGTTCAATATATTTATTAATAAAACCGAACCCTACTGAAATCAATCGAGTGGCGTTCGGTTTTATTTTGTATATTTATCAAGAGGACAAATGTATTAAAACAAGCTTTTTATGCCTTTGATGAGTCCGTCTATGGCCGCATCTAATAGGCGATGTAACATCTCACGTAAGTATTTTCCGAAATCGTTCTCGTCATTACGTGCTTGTTCTGTTGAATTAAATCCTTCACCATCGGCATTAACATAACCTTTGATAGACCATATTCTTAGTTTTTGTTGTTTCGCTTGTTTTTCGGCTTTCAGTAAGCGATCCAAATAATCTTTTTGCTGATAGACATATCCCACTCTCGCGTAACCTTGAAAGACGAGTAACTCGTTAATCATTTTATCCCCGCAATAGAGGTACACTAAGTCTCTGCCATAGCGGTCAGTACGTCCTTTTGAATCGTATTGAATACTCAAATCGCATGTTTTTACGAGGGATTCGGTGTAACGTGCTGCCTCGATTGCATATGGCTGAACGGGGGTATTTGGCTTTTTAGATTCTGGTGTATCGATTAAGAGAAGTCGAACGGTTTTCTTTCTATTGTTTACTCTTACTGCTATAGTATCACCATCTATAGCGTGATCAAATGTTGCATGCATCTTTGGCATTTCAGATTGAAAGAAACTGAGATTTATTGTTAGTGCAATTGTAGATAATATCAAAATTAACCCTCATTTATAAAAAGATGACTCTATTATACACAAACGTATGTTCGTAATCAATAATAGATTCTTTCTTTATCGTGTGTTAATTGTCCGTTATAATGTATTAAAGAGGTGAATTGAGTTGAAAGAGATACATGAAATCGTTGCATATAATTTGAAGCATTATCGCCAATCTTATGGCTTAACATTAGATAACGTATCACGTCGAACAGGTGTATCTAAAACGATGTTATCGCAAATTGAACGAGGTGATTCAATTCCGTCTATAACGATTGTATGGAAGATAGCGACCGGATTAAAGATTAACATCTCTACATTAATTAAATCACCTGATCAAAGAATTGAAGTAAAGAAGAAATCAGAGTTAATGGAAATAACGGGTGATGATGGTAGATATCGATTGTTTCCTTATTTTACATTCGAAGCCGACCGTCAAATTGAAGTATATCAATTTGAAATAAATGAAGGCGGTATTTATACAGCTGAACCGTATCAATTAGGTGCTGAAGCATATGTATGGGTTTATGAAGGTATGTTAAACATTAAGATTCAAAATGAAGACTATCAAATTGAGCAAGATATGGCAATTAGATTTGAGGCAGATATCACTCAGGAATGGATTAATATAGGTGATCGTACTGTTCGAGGTTTATTGACTGTTTATTATCCGGAGACAAAACGATGAAGCGATATGGATTAGTAATCTGTTTTAGTATTGCAATCATTGCGACCGTTCTGGGACATTTTATACCAGTAGTCGGCGGTATCATATTCAGTATAATAATAGGCATTATTCTAAATAACCTATGTCATTTACCTGCATACACTCAGCCAGGTATTCAATTTTCAGCAAAGAAAATATTGCAGTATGCCATTATTGTGATGGGATTAACTCTTAATCTACGCGTTGTGAGTGCGTTAGGGTTGTCCTCTTTGCCGATAACATTATTAACGATAAGTGCTGCTTTATTGACGAGTTTATTGCTCGGGAAATTTTTCGGTATACCTGAGAATATTAGAACTTTAATCGGTGTAGGTACAGCAATATGTGGTGGTTCTGCAATTGCTGCGACAAGTCCGATTATAAAAGCTAAAGAAGATGAAGTTGCATTTTCATTATCAACAATTTTTTTATTTAATATTATTGCAGTTTTCATATTTCCGGTAATGGGCCATTTTTTAGGATTAAGTGATCAAGGTTACGGCCATTTTGCAGGGACTGCGATTAACGATACGAGTAGTGTCGTTGCAGCAGGATATGCATATTCAGTGCGCGCGGGTGATACGGCAACGATTGTAAAACTAGTGAGAGCATTGATGATTGTCCCTGTATGCTTAGTCATTCTGATACTTCAGATGAAACGACACAAAAAAACAGTATTTAACATTAAGAAAGTCTTTCCATGGTTTATTTTATATTTCATACTGGCGAGTGCCTTGACGACAATATTTAACATACCTGAGGATATTATTTTGTATATAAAGATAATTTCAACGTTTATGATTAGTATAGCAATGGCAGGCATAGGATTAACTGTTGATATTAAAAAATTCATTAACATTGGCTTTAAGCCCGTATTGCTAGGTGGAATAGTGTGGTGTGTGGTTGCTGCATTAAGTCTTGTGCTGCAAAAGATGTTTAATATATGGTAGGAGTGATGATGTGATTAAGAAAGTCATTTTCTCATTTGTTGTAGGATTTGTTGCAATGCTATTTAGAAGTGATAAGAAGGCGGAGTAGCGTAGTATTGATAAGGTGATAATCATAAAGGGGTGTGTCGGGTGACAATATATAATATTAATTTAGGTATTGGTTGGGCAAGTAGCGGCGTTGAATATGCACAAGTTTATCGTGCACAGATGTTACGTAATATAAATGAAGAAGTCAAATTTATTTTTATGGACTTTATCAATGCTGAAAATATTCAAACGTATACCGAAAATATTGGCTTTAAGGATGAAGAAATCATCTGGTTATATCAATATTTTACAGATATTAAAATTGCCAGAACTTCATTTACAGTGAATGATTTGCTGGAGCAACTTAATGCCAATAAATTACGTTCTATTCAAAAAGGTAAAGTAAAAATCTTTTATTTAGATGGTGATCATACATTTTTACGTTGCTATTTAAAAGATGAACAACAAGATGTAATGGATAGAGTAGAGTACGTCGTTAACCAGAAGGTAATACGCAAAGATTTCTATTCCTATACTAAATTCTGTTCTGAATATTATGCGCCGGATAACGGAGCGAAACTTTATCTGCGTCAATATTATAATGAAAATGGTACCGTTGCTTATCGTGAACATATAGATGGTGATAATAGTATGTTCGAGATTGGCGACGTAAAATTATATTCTAAACAGGAATTTGTTGCCTATTTTATGCAATGCTTAAAGTTGACTCAGGATGATATTGTGATTTTAGACCGCGGAAAAAATATTGCCCAGGCAGTGATTCAAAATAAAGGTAACAGTAAATTAGGTGTCGTCGTTCATGCAGAGCACTACAGTGCGAATAACACCACAGATGAAGTAGTGTTATGGAATAATTTTTATGAGTACCAGTTTATCAATCATCGTCATATAGATTTCTTTATTACAGCGACAGAGCGTCAGAATAATACACTTATGGCACAATTTAAAAAGTATTTGGATGTTTCGCCTAAGATTTACACTATACCAGTGGGGAGTTTAAAGACGTTACAGAAAAACAATCAACGTAAGCCATATTCGTTAATCACAGCTTCACGTCTAGCAAAAGAGAAACATCTCGATTGGTTAATTCTAGCTGTTGTTAAAGCAAAAGCACATATCCATGCGTTATCGTTTGATATATATGGGGAAGGCTCACAACGTCAAATGCTTGAAGCACTCATTCATAAACATCAAGCTTCTGATTACATACAACTGAAAGGCCATGTTAATCTGGAAAAAATATATCCTCTGTATGAAGCATTCATTTCAGGTTCTACGAGTGAAGGATTTGGATTAACGTTGATGGAAGCAATTGGTTCAGGGCTTGGTATGATAGGTCTAAATGTAGAGTATGGTAATCCTACCTTTATAGATGCACATCATAATGGGCTATTAATCGATTATCATAATGAAAGTTCGGATGAAGTCATTGATAAATTGAGTCAGGCAATTATCACGTTATTCAATAGTGATATGAATTATTCAAAAAGGTCATACGAAATTGCTGAGGCATTTTTATCTGAAGTAACGGAACAAAAATGGAAAAATTTAATTGAGGCGGTGCGACATGATTAACTTATTCAATGTTTTGGATAAATCCTCGCTTGAGATATACAGTAGCTTCAAAAATGCTTTAATGAATCCAGTGACGGTAATAATAGAAGATAGTGGTTTCTTACCATTAGGCATGAAAAGCCCATATCAATTCTTTGCAGATTATCAAATCTCAAACAACGCCAGACCAAAATTCTTTAATGAAATTGAAATACCAGAATTCTGGGAAATTCATGGCTCAAATCAATCGGCTCATGTGTATTATTTAGGTGAAATCCGTGCAAATATAAAATATCATTCTCACCCTCAGTTGAGATCAGTGCATACTGTTGAATGGTTAGACAGAGATAAACGTATTCGCTTTATAGATGTATATGATCGATTTGGCCATCGTTTCAGACAAGATGTGTATAATGCTGATGGCAAGCACGTTTTTAAGTTATTTTTTGACCAGAACAATAATGAAATAATTTATGAAAACATTGTAACCAACCAAATCATATTAAATTGGCAAGGCAAAGAATACATATTTGATTCGAAGACTAAATTTGTTCAGTTCTATCTAAAAGAGAGTGGTCTTGATTATAGTGTACTGAATATTAATTCTCTTGGTGTGCCGTATTTTGTTTCTATTGGTTTAAGTAAGGGACAAACAAATTTAATCTGGCAGGAAAATGTTCATGAAGCAATACCTGGAAATATGAAAAATATGTTGTTCGAGCAAAAAAACAGGGACTACCGTGTGCTTATACCACATCAAACAGAATACGATAAAATAATGCATTTACTACCAGAATCTGTACATAATAAAGTTCAATTATTTGGCTATGTTTATCAATTTAAACGTAAGCATCAGATGACGAATAATATATTAATTGCGACCAATTCGGATCAGTTATTAAATTTTGAAATGATTGTTAAAGCGTGTCCAACGTATAAATTTCATATCGTAGCCATCACAGAAATGTCAAATACATTAATTCAATACGATCAGTATCCGAATGTATTATTATATCCGAAAGTTACTAAGGATCAGTTGAATTCGCTCTTTAATCAATGTGATATTTATTTGGATATTAATGCAGGTAACGAATTGCATAATGCTGTGCGTAAAGCTTTCGATGCAAATATGATTATATATGCGTTTAAGGAACGTGCGCACAATGTAGGCGTGACATTACCTAGTCATATATTTGAAGGGAATGCCTCTGAAGCACTGATTACGCAGCTCAATCATTTAACAGAAGAAATGAGATACGAATTAATCCAGGCACAACATATGCATGCTAATCACATTGGATTAAATGGATTTATTAATACGTTTAAATCGTCAATAGAATAAGACTTAATGACAATACAGGAGGACAATTTTGTGAGTTATTTTTGGTTGAATTGTGGTTACAACAGGTTTAATCATTTTGAGGATTTGATGGGACAGGTTTCAGTATTTGATTCTACTGTTCATTTTAATCCTAATGAAGGTTATGCCGCATTTAAGCGTGCACAACCTGGGGATCGCGTGATTTTCTATCAAGTTCAAAATAAAATCGGTATTCTCGGTGCAGGCAGTGTATTGAAGCTTGAGGAACCACGCCGTGGACAAATAAAAATTCACTTTAAATACGAAGAAAAACTCGCGCCGATTACGAAAGAATATCTTGTTCGTGATGAACAACTTAAACTTGAAATCCTTGCTATGAAAGAGCAGTTATTAAATCCACTGACGGAAGATAGTTTTAATAAAATTATCCGTGTTGGTCGTCATGAAGAGAAGATTAATCGCTATTTTCTGATGAAAGAAGCGATTGATTTTGAAGCAGGTGAAACTTATACCATTTATGTACGAAATATCAATGGCGTTAATCGGAATGGATTTGTGCATTATGGTCAAATGCAGGAAGGCGATAAAGTTATTATATATAAGACGTACCCTGAACGTGGGATATATGGTATCGCTGAAGTAAAAGAGGGCATGCGTCAATTTAGTCCAATTCCTGGAAGAACAGACAGCACTGCTGTTACGATTCAATATATTCAGGATATTACACCGAGGACCATCTATGAATTAGATCGTGAACCTATGTTACGCGCTCAATATTTCTTAGAAGAGAAATGGAATGAATCTGTTACTGAGATTACAAAGAATCAGTACCATGCTTGTTTAACGCCTTCTGAAGAAGCACAACCCATTAAACCTTCTATTCATCAAGTGATTGAGACAGCACAATACAGTGCACGTAAAGAAGCAGCGCAAAAGAAGTTTGAATCGTTAAAGCAGTTAGAAGATACGGATAGCGTACAATCTAAGACTTGGAAATGTCTGCACATTTTTAGTCTACCCGAATCAGTTAATGGACTAGATACAGCAATGAAATTTATGCAATTAACACCTGGTGATGTGGCGATTTATAGTGCAGATCAGTCATGGCATAGTGCGAACTTATATGGACAGTATGTGAGAGAAGAGGACACAGTATTATTCCACCAAGGTATTATTACAGAAGCACTAAGTGCCGTCGTTCGTAAAGATGTTATGGTAGATAATTTTCATCATATTACGCCAGAACAATTAAAACCATTAATGCATGCAGCACAGGGTAGAACTGTTGCGCTTCCTGTATTACATGAACTTATGCGTGCGACGATTGGTCTACATGAAGATGCGACATATCAGTTAGATGAATCATTTAGAATCATTGGTATTACGCATTTATCTGTAGATGACTTTAAAGCAAAGTATCCATCATACATGTACCCTTATATGAAATTCTATGTATATTAATAAACAGGCTGGAACAGATAGGTTCTGCGACAAAAACCGTAAGAGACGCATAAATCATTTTTGATTTATGCGTCTCTTACGGTTATTGTCGCAGTATCAACTTCTATTTAACAAGCGATTAGTTCACGCCGACTTTAGTCCAGGCATTCGCTACTTGTGTTGCTGTTGTTTCATCATATAAATCACGTGCAGATTGAATTAATGATACACGCGCATCAGCAAATGTTGCGTTACTTGTTAAATACGTAGTAAGTGCACGGTAATATACTTTTTCTGCTTTATCTTTACCGATTGCAGTGATTGTATAGTATGCTGCTTTGTTTGGAATACCCATATTTGTATGGATACCGCCATTGTCTGCTGTTGTATTTACATATTGGCTCATGTTTGTTGGCATACCATTTAATTCAGGGTTTGAGATACTTCTCACACCATCATTAGCGATTGCAGGTGTATAGATATCTTCTCCAATCCACCAATCTGTTGGATCGTTAAAGTATCCGAATGTATCTGAAATACTTTCATTTAATGCGCCTGATTGACCAGAGTATTCAAGTTTAGCACTGCTTGCAGTTACACCGTGTGTAATTTCATGTGCAACAACATCTAATGCACCTGATGTTGCACGGTATGTTGTACCGTCTCCGTCACCATAGATCATTTTATCTCCAGCCCATCCAGCATTGTTACGATAATCATTTGTTGTATTAATTGAGTTAACGTGAACGATTGAAGGGATTGGTGATCCTAAATCATTGTATGAATATCTGTTATGAACATTTTTATAGTAATTGTATACACGTCCTGCATAGTAGTGAGCATCTACTGCTGCACGTTGATCTGCTGCATTGAATGTTTTATCTGTATCAGTAATGATGTCTGCCATTTTTGTTGTATTGTTAAATGCATACGTACTGATTTGACCAGTATGTGTTGTATCTACTAAAAGATAAGCGTTATTTTCATTTGTGATATTAATTGATTTATAACTTCCGACAACCCCTAATCCTAATCCAGTTGTTGCGATGTTTTCCATTTTGTTTGTTACGTTCTCGATAAGACCGTTCTCAGCATTGATCGATACAACAACGTTATTGATTGCTGGTGTTGTAGTAATTAATTCAACATTATAAACATAAAGGTTCTTTTTAGTATCGATAGTAAGTTCTGCTGATTTAACAACATCACCTGTCATATTTTTCGCTTCTGCCTGTGTTGTATGAATAGCAGTAAAAGCATTATCGATAGCTTGAGCTTTTGATAGTGTCACTGTATTAACAGGTGCTGGTAATGCTGTATTAGTATCACCATTGATTAAGACAACTTTACCTTTAGCATCAGTATGCACTTTGATTGAAAGTGCGTTTGTAAGTTTTCCATGTACTTTTGGTTGAAGTGTGTAATGCGTGTAACCTAATGCGTCTTTCTTTACGTCTGTTACATTATAATATTTCGCAAATTTCTTTGCTTTCTTACCGTTTGGTAAAGACTTTAGACTTTCTATAGCTTGCGTTGGCGTAGTAACTTTAACGTTTGTGTCTTCAGCAGCATGAGAAACAGGTGTCATAAAAGTAGCTGATGCAACGAGTGAAGCAAGTATTGGTGTAATGAATTTTTTAGTCATAATGGACTCCTTTGAAATGTGTAAAGTAAAAAAATAATAGTAATTATACCACGCGTAAGATTGTTTGGATATTTTTTTGTTTAAAATTTAACGAATCTGTTAATTATAAAATTATCTCATTATTTAATAAATTGGAATAATACTTTATAAAAATTATGTTAAAATAATATTGTTAAGACTGTATGCAAGGGGTGAAGTGATGCAAAAAGTCGATGAGAAGTTATTACGATTATATAAACACTTACAGAATCATGACTTTATACGTGATGATGTAGCGACATTATTAGCAATAACGCCACGTCAGTTAAGTCGATTATTGAAGCAATGGGAACAGGAAGGTTTGCTTCATTATCAAGTAGGTGTTGGAAGAGGCGTATTATCAGAAATAAAATTTGATAAGAATATTGAACATTTATTTGTTAATTATACGGTGAATCATATTAAAGAGTATACTTTTGAGGAAATCACTGAGATATTAACAATGCCGTTGCATCAAGTGTCTAAAGAACTGATCACTTCTGTGTTTAATGCGCAGTTAGTTGTGCATAATGATGAGGGTGAAATTGATGAAGGAGCAACGTATGTTGATTATATTTATCGCATTCCGGATGATTTAGATCCATTGCTTCAGTCTGATATGTCTAAAGATACAATTATCTATAATATTATGGATAGACTCTATGAAGTCAATTATGATTTAAGATTTACGAGTAATATTGTGAGTCATGAAACCATACATGATAATCAGTTTACGATGTATCTTCATCATGATATTACATTCTCTGATGGAACGATGCTAAGTGCACAGCAAGTTGTAGATTGTCTGGAGAGATTCAGAACACATCCGGACCACGCTGATAAATTTAAAGGTGTGCGTAGTGTTACAGCACAAGGCTTATTTAATGTTACTATCATGCTTGATGAACCTTATAGCGCGGATTACATTAAATTTATCCTTGCGCAAAGTGCTGCAAGTTTGTATAGAGTGCGTGAAGAACGTTTTATAGGGACTGGTGCGTATGTGCTGCATCAAATGAAAGAGAGCTTTATTCAACTGGAGCAGCGTAGATCAGCACACCACGAGTTTGGTGATATTCAACAAATATATTTAGTAAAGAATTATCAGCAATACTTAGATAACTATGAAAATGTTGAGACGAAAGACCTGGAGAAACAACAGGTCTTACAACGTGGTTATTTAATGTTTCATCCATGTTCTACTAAGTTAAATGTTAAAAAGCGTAAAATTATTGCCGATGCAGTGCATCACTTCTTCGATTGTTATGCAAAAAAAGAAGCGATATGTGACTACAATGGCCTGATAATTGATGATGAAGTTATTCTGGGACTATTCAGTTTAAAAGATAAAACACAACTGCAGCTTATTCAATTTTTAAATCAAACAGGTTTTAATGTGAAGTATGAGTGTATCAGCTTCGATAAAGTACTCTCAGACGAATTAACTACGTTACCATGTGACTTCTGCTTGATGTCATATACGAATATTGAGCAATTGTATTATGTGTCACTTCTGACAATGACCAATATAAAGAAACTACAGCCATATTTCTGTGAAGGCATTGAACAATCTAACTTTGCACGTAATCAACGCAAAGACTGGATAGCCACAGAAGAAATCTATAAAGAACATCTGGAATCAAATTACTGGATCAATCCAATCAAGAACTTATTTAAAAATAAAGTAATACCTATCGACTATAAAAATATCCATATCAATAACGATGGTATTATGATCTACAACAAAATAATCGTAGTGGAGTGAATCACATGATAGATAAGAGACTCGTATATCTACAGAACTATCTATCAGAATCATTACATATGGAATTACATGAATATATGAATATATCCAAGCGCCAACTCTCCCGATTGTTAAATCAATGGCAGGATGAAGGATATATTCAGTATAATGCTGGATTAGGACGTGGCCGTAAAGCAGATATCACCTTGCTTGTAGATGCAGAGAAAGAAGTCTTCTCTTATGCGATAGAACATGCGCATCAGATGACCTTAGAAGAACTACAGTCATATATTAATCTGCCGTGGAATACAGAAACCAATGCCATCATTGTGACATCCATTATGGAAGAGTTTGATAGTAAAGTACAAAAAGGAAATGTATTACTTGATTACGTATACACGATACCAGAAGTTATATCGCCTTGTGAATCAATTGATGCAGTAAGCTTTCAGGTGATAGGACAGATAGGAGACTGTCTGTATCAATATCGTAATCATTCAATAGAAAGAAAACTTGTGAAGTATGATGAATGGAATGACTCAACATTACATATTTACTTACATAAAGATATTTACTTTGATGATGGTATTCAGATGACTGCTGAACATGTAAAAGCATCATTAGATAATATTATTTCTTGCGGAAATTTTGAGAATCACTTTGAAAGTATAGAACAAGTTGAAGTGGCGAACGCATTTGAAATTATGATTCACTGTAAGCAGACAACTGATCACATCAAACTATTACTTGCTGAACCTTTCACAGCGATTATTCGTCTGGAAGATGGGCACATGCGCGGCACAGGTAAATATTATATTCATAGTAAAGACAATAACCAGATTATATTAAGAGCAAATCCCTATCCAAAGCGTCAACCACAAGTGAAGCAGGTATATATCGTCAAAAGTAAGACACGCTATGACAAAGCTTTTCCGTCAATAGAAGGAAGGCGTTATAAGAAATTCTGTGTATCCAATGCACTGCTTATGTGTAACCCTGATACGGAGCTAACACTGGAAGAAAGATCGATATTCTCAAATATCTTATTTTATTATTTCAAACAATTGATGGAAGAAGAGAATCAGGACCTTAAATGGCTAACACATACTCCGGCGGTTAATAATACAACATATGAATTTACCAAGCCTATTAAATTCCTGGTAGATGAATATAATCATCATGCATTCGAAAAAATCTTTATCAAAATGAAAGCTCAGAATAATATTGATGTAACCATCGTACCAATCAAACATATCGATTACTTAAATAATAATATTAATCAATTTGATGTAGATTATGTATGGATGATGGAAGCTTATAAAGAAGAACAACCCTATCAGCTTTATGATTTATTGACACATTGTAAGTTTAAAGAGTGGTATGAAAAAAATATATATTGTAAAAATTTCTTAAAATCATTTGACTTAAATAATAAAAAAGCATTAAAAAAAACTGCAATTAGTTTTATTGAAGAATTAAATAAAAATTATTATTGTATAAATGTATATAAAAAATATAAGTATTATTTTTATCCTTCATATATTGAATACATTGACGTTGATGACTATGGATACATTGATTATGGTAGTGCTGTGGTAAAGGGATAAAGAAATAAACGTGTTATTATTGCAATATTGAATGTAATAATAATATAATTACATTAATTTTAATAATATAGTATTTAATTAAAAGGGGACATTTTAAAATAAAATGTCCCTTTTTAATTTTATTAAAAGACATTACAGTTAATATATAAAATGATTTTATTGTGTAATATGTTCACGATAAACAGGGGGAAACCAAATGAAGAAAACCACAAGTGGTAAACGTTACGACTTTATTCCAAATAAGTTGAACAAATATTCTATCAGAAAATTTACAGTAGGAACTACATCAATCTTAATTGGATCTTTACTATTTCTAGGTCAAGATGCTCAAGCCGCTGTAAGTACGACGTCAACTGAACAGACAAGTACTACAAATGCCTCAACAGACCCTACATCTACGACAACTACAGAAGTACCATCTACAGAAACAATTACGTCGACAACAAAACAACCAACTATAGAAGCAGCAACGACAGAACAACCAACTATAGAAGCAGCAACGACAGAACAACCAACAACAGAAACAGTTACAACAGAAGCACCTACAAATGTTGAAAAAGCGACAGACTTAAATTTCAACGCTGATAATACAGAATTAACAGGAAAAGCAACAGCTGGCGATACAGTTGAACTTACTGACGCTAACGGTCAAGTACAAAAAGCAACAGTAAACGCTGATGGGACATTTAAATTTACGAACCTTAACATTGCAAGTGGTCAAGTTGTAGAAGTGACAGTAGCTAATGTGGATAATGTTAAAAGTGACGTAACAACAATTACTGCAAATAGTGTAGCCAAAGCAGATGACCCAACAACGGAAGCCCCGACAACAGAGGTGCCAACTACTGAGTCATCTAAAGATGCTTCTTCAACAGAATCTGTTACAACAGAACAACCAACAACAGAATCAGCAACGACAGAAGCACCATCAGTACAAGAGCCGACAACAGAAGCACCGTCTACAGAGGTTACTACAGAAACACCTGCAACTGATAATATGGTAATTATCCCAACGACTGAATCAGTAGATGCAGTAGCTACAGATATTACTTCAGCTACTACAGAAGCAGATAAAACTGCAGTATTAACTGATTACGTGGCAGATAATTTAGGTGTGACTTCTGAAGAAGCGCAGGCAACAGTTGAAAGCATGAACCTTGATGTTAATACATTAACATCTGATGAATTAATGGCAGGGTTACTTGGTGCCATCGCTGATCAGCAAAATGCTGGGACAGTTGTTGCAACACCGGTATCGACTACATCAAATACAGAAATGATGAAGTCAATCTCATTAGCAGAAATTGATACATCGACATTACAGACGTTAAATGGAGTCCCTTCAAACGTTAATAGTTTAATTACTAGTAATACAACTTTAACACCTGTAGATGCAAGTGGTGATGGAACGATTAGTCCTTTAAATGACTATGTGAGATGGCAATCAAGTATAGCTGTTAATGATGCAGTAGAAGGAGGAGATTATTTCACTATAAACTATTCTGATACATTACAAGTTTATGGTGCTAATCCTGAAGATATTAAATTAATCGGAGACATCATTGATCCAGTTAGTAAAGAAGTTATTGCAACTGCTTCACATGATGTAGCTAATAATTTGATAACTTATACATTTACAGATTATGTTGATAGATTTCAAAATGTGCAAATGGGCATGGATTATTCTATGTATTTAGATACAGATTCAATACCAACAAGCTCACCTAATGTACCTCTATCAATCACTGTAGGAAATACAACGACGACAACAACAACAGCAGCAGCTTATCCAGCCTATCCATCTAATGGAAGTATAAGTGTTGGTTCTACTTTTACAGAGGTTGTATCACATGTTGGAGACTTAGTTGATCCAGGTTATTACGAACAAACAATATATGTAAACCCCTTAGATAACAATTTAAATGGGGTTACACTAGATGTTGTTGCTAATAATCCATCTTTCCCTGATAATATTGGACAAATTAATCCAACGGCATCTACATTTAAAGTTTATCAAGTACCTGAAGGTACAGTTCTAAATCAAGGTTACTATGTGGATCCTACTCAATTAATTGATGTTACAAATAGTTACTTACCGACTTATAGTTCTCCCGATACAGCGACGTTTTATTTTGGAAATATAACAACGCCATTTATAGTAGTTGCTACTTCACAACTCGAGCCAACTACTTCGGAAACACCATCTTTAGTGCAAATGGCTTATCTGTCAGATGATTCAGGAGCATATAAAGGATCGGGTAATGCATTACAGTTCACGAATAATGTTAGTGGTGGAACAGGTGTTACACCTACGTATTCTTTAGGTAATTTAGTGTGGGATGACAAAGACCATGATGGTATACAAGATGTTGGAGAATATGGTGTTCCTGGAGTAACAGTAACAGTGAAGGATTCAGCGGGGACAGTGGTTGGAACAACAACTACTAACTCACAAGGTAGTTATATTATTAATAACTTGCCCGATGGAAATTACACAGTAGAATTTACTGATATCCCAACAGGTTATGTTGTGAGTCCTTCAAATTCAGGTACAGATTCATCATTAGATTCAAATGGATTAACTTCTACAGTTAAAATTACAGGTGCCGATAATTTAACTGCAGATTTGGGTATTTATCAACCAACCTATAGTCTCGGTGATTATGTGTGGATAGATGGTAATACTACTGTAGCTGATGGTATTCAAGGGACTGATGCTACTGAAGGACCATACGAAGGAATGACAGTTAATTTATACACTTCTACCGGTACGTTTATTGCTAGTACAACCACTGATAATAATGGTCATTACCAATTTGATAATTTAACGAATGGAACGTATCAAGTAGAATTTGTTGTACCCGAAGGATTGCAAATTGTACAACCAAATCAAGGAAATGATTTGATAGATTCTGATTTACCAACAGATGGAAGTAGAGTTACTGCAGTTATTAATAACGCGAATAATATGTCAATTGATGCTGGTTTAACCTTCTATGAGCCTGTACCTGTAACGTATGAATTAGGTGATTATGTGTGGAACGACTATAATGCTGATGGCATACAGAATTCGGGTGAAGGTGTAGTGTCAGGTGTAACGGTAACATTAACGAAACCTGACGGCACAACAGTTACTACAACAACAGACGCGACAGGTCACTATGTATTCACAGGCCTGGAGAACGGAGACTATACAGTAACGTTCAGTGATTTGCCAGCAGGCTACACGCCAACGGCGACAAATGTAGGCGATCCAGCATTAGATTCAAACGGATTAACATCAGTTGTGACAATCAACAATGCGAACAACTACACAGCAGATTTAGGGATCGTGGCACCAGAAGTAACACCGACACCAGTTCCAGCGACATATGAGTTAGGTGACTATGTATGGATCGACTCTAACGGAGACGGCATCCAGAATAGTAACGAGACACCGGTA
>NZ_JAHCPS010000012.1 GCF_021366795.1 Macrococcoides caseolyticum
CCAATCGAAGATTGAGTTAAGACATGATTATATATTTTAAAAAAGAAAAAATGTAGGAAAAACAGCATTTTCATTTCGCCATTTTCCTACATTTTATAACCGCCATTTACAGACATTTTACTCCCCCTACATTTTCTACATATATACATCATTATCTATTATTATCAAATCCCTATTTCAATTAACTCAATTATACTGTTTTTATTCTTATACGTATAACTTATAGAGAAAAACCAGGTCATTTCAAATGATTTCATATCATTGAATTTTTAATAGGTTTCAAACAAAATAATTCCTTTCGGGATATCAAAATAGTATTTACCAAAATTATAAAAACGTAAAAAAGCACCCTTTGGAATAATCCAAAGAGTGCTTTAAACATTTCAATTGAACACAAATTGCTGACGCAATTTGCGAACTCCATCTGTAAGCGAATAAATTCGCAACAGCTTTGGCGATATTAACGTTTTGAGAACTGTGGTGAACGACGAGCGCCTTTAAGACCTGGTTTTTTACGTTCAAAAAACTTTAGGTTTTCGTACAGTTGTATAGACTATCGTAAGCCTTGATATTAAAGGATTTCTGATTTTTTCAATTGCATAGAATTGCAACAAATATCACTCAGGGGTAACTAAAGGGTAACTAAATAAACTGCTGGCCGGTGGTAAGATAATTATAAAAACTCTTTAGTAAATCATTATAAATATATCATTAAACTCACTTTATTAATTTTTACTTTCTTTAAATCCAGCAGCTTCTTGCATTTGCTTAGTTGTTTTTAAATTAACACCTTTTTTAGGATCTCCTTCAGTTTCTAGAATATCTTTTCCTTTTTCAAAATCAAAATTTCTAAAATCTACTGCAAGAGTTTCAGTTGCTTTTTCTTTATCATATTTTACGTTATATGTATATCCTTTAACCTTCTTTTTATATTTTGCATTTTGTGATTCAATTGCTTGTTTAGCCTGTTCAGCAGAATATCCTAATTTTTTAAAGTTCATAATATTTTGTGTTGTTTGTTTTTTGACATTGTCACTATCTGAATATATCGTTAAAGGATTTCTGATTTTTTCGATTGCATAGAATTGCATCAAATATTACTCAGGGGGTAACTAAAGGGTAAATAAATAAACTGTTGGCCGGTGGTTAATTATACTTTCATCCAAGTTTAATTTATAACAAGATATTTAACTATTAATAGAAGGATTTATAATTATTTCATTTTCAAAACTATAATATTTTTTACTATTTTACCATGTGGATGGTTTATTAATTATTGCATTTTCTATTAAATTTTCCATATTATTTTTTATATCACTATAAATATATTCACTAGTAAAATAGTCAGACTTAAAGCATTTAACATAATTTGAAACTCTAACACCATTACATAATATATTCTCAAATGGGTTAGCACCTTCTAGATCTTGATTTCCCCTTGAATCTTTTAATCTGTTAATGTATATACCTACTATTCCTTTATTTAATTCTATGGCTCTTTTTATTTCATAGTTAATCCATTTTCTATCAGCCGTATTTCTACCTATTAGCACTACAATACAACTAGTATTTTGTAATTGATCTTCAATCCATTCAGAAATTCTTTTATCTGTTTTTTCTTTTACAGATTCCCAATCATTGTCCGAAAAAGTCGAATCTCCTGAAACCTTTCCCATGTTCCTAACTTGACTAGCTCTCCAATTGTCATTTGAATAGTGAAAACTAAAAAAAACTTTTCTTTTCATTTCAATAATCCTCCTTACTTCTGTAAATTCTCTATAATCTCCATTATAACTTTCAATAGTTTTTCATCAGATTCACTATTTTCTAAAATTTCCAAATATTCATCAAGATAACTGAATGATTCTATATTTTCTTTCACTTCATCAAAAATTTCCTTAGATGCTCCACCTGTACTTCCAACAGGAATAACTTTAGCCCCCTGTTTAATAGATAAGTTAAATTCTTCTTTCATTCCATCAGATATTACCAATTCATCATTAGCAGAATATTTGTTTCCAAAAATAAAGATAGTTATTCCAACTTCTTTTAGTGTATCTTCTCTATAACGTGTCCACATTTCTTTCGTTCCATGATAAGGAAAAGGTCGAATTTTTAAAAATTCATCTGTATGTTTAAATTTATCTTTATAAATTATTTCTAACGCTCCAGTAATTATTGAAGAATTGATACCCTTTCCATAACCTGAGACAACTTTATAATTATTTTCAATTAATGTTTTTGAAAGCTTATATCCAAAATCATTCGCTTTCTTTAATGTCCATACTTCATTTGTATTACTTTCTATAGCACTTGAAATAAATACATTTTTTCTATATACTCTTTCTTTTAAATCATTTAGTATATCAGTAATTTCACTATATTCATCAACTAGTATAGTATAGATATTATATCGTTTTAAATCATTTATCTTAAGTTTTTGTTTAATTTTTCGATATTCATAATCATCTTCTGTCACCGAAATCTTTTTCATAAAACAATAATGTGAACGAGTATAACCATGCAACAATATTTTTATCTGGCTAAGTATATAATCTAAATTAGGATCTTCAAAACTAAAACCTATAAAAAGAAAGGTTTTAGTTAATAAATCACTTTGTAATGTAGTTCTAAAAAATGGTCGACTCATACCATAAGTATCATAATCATCTTTCGTGATAACTGTCTCACTTGGGTACAATATGTCTCCATGCATTTTATAAACTACTGCATCTCTATTATTCTTATTAATAACTAAAGACTCTTGATTTCTTTTTACGTCAACTATTTTATTTTGTTTCTTTAAAGTATCTTCAATTAAGGAATCATAATTAGTTGTCCAAAATGTATTTATTGGTAATTCTGAGACTATATTTAAATTATCATTATCTTTAGCTTTAACTTCAAAACTATTCATAATATTTCCGTCAAGTTTAGGACGACTAACTTCATTTGAATAATATTGCATAACGGTAATTAAATCATGTTCTTTCTCAATATTTAACCCAATTTCTTTCGCTAACGGTTCTACTAAAGTTTTCCAATCCATATAACCTGATGGAATTGATAAACCAGCACCTCCAAAAATTGCGGCACTTCCATTTAACATTTCTTTCAAATAATCTTTAATAAAATTTTCTCTTTCTATCATAAATTTCACCCTTATTCTATTTTTTTATTAATATAGTTTTCCATTTTGTATATAACTCAACTTATTTATACCTTCAAGTAGCGGAGAAATATTATTTTTGTCTTTAAAATATAAGTCTAAAAAAAACTTTTGGGTCCCATTGCTCCCAATACTTTTTCGATAAAAACTCCCTATCTCCCAAGCGCACCATGGCTTTATCCCTTGATTACCAGATAAATTTAATTCTACGTTGATAGGTTGTAAATATAGTAGCTGGTCGCATTTATTCATCTCTTCAAATATTGATTTTTTTATCTTATTACCATTAGGTAAGTAATTATTATGCATCCAATCAATATATAAATAAATATTTTTTGAATAAAAATAAAAAAATAATGCAGTAGTGAAAAGATGATCTTCATAAGAGTATGACAAAAAAACTTTATTGTAAGTTGAATCATTATTTAAGACAAAGTTTTTCATATAAATATCTAATTTATTTTTTTTAAAAACTTTGTCCGATTTTTCAATCATTATTTTTAATAATGAATTAAATTGATTACTACTCTTTTTAATTTTAATTATTTTTGAATATTCCTTTTCATTTAAGAAGTCCGATTCTTTAATAGTAAATTGCTCTTTTATTAAATTACTATAATAAAAGTTTTGCTCTATATTATTTAATATTTCATAATTCTGTCTGTATAAATCAATTAATGATTCAGGTAAACTAGCTAATAAATCTAGCTCAGAATCAAACATGAACTTAAAAAGATTTACTCTCGTTAATTCTTCCATTAATTTCTCCTAATATTATTTATGTAACATTTTTAATTTATATATCTGATTTTCAATTTTCTTTCTAAATCATTATATGAATTTTTGAATTCCTCAATTCCACCAATTTTATACTTATTAATCAATTTAAATACTTGATAGAACCCAGCATCCCAATTGTTAACATACCTTTCTAGATGATTTTCACTTGCTAAATTGCGATACTTAAATGAAACTTTTAAAAGTTCCACTGCTTGATTATGTACTAAAGTAGCTTCCTTACTTAAATTCATTGTCATAATTAACGAATAAACATATATTTCTTCTTTTTCAAATCTATATTGATTTCTATATCATAATTATAGTTATTTTCAGCTCATTTTTTTATATCTTCTATCCCTATAAAAAACATTTCATTTTTCAAATTATAAGAAGGATTATTATAGATTATAATCCTTCGTATTATATATTTTCATATTAAAACTCCTCAGATAATTTTCTATTTTATTTTTCATCATATTAATCATACTTGAGTGTTAATCTTACTTATAAATCTTTAACTTCGGACATTTATGATGCCAGGCTTTTTCACCTATCCTTTTTAGATAAACATTTTTCCTTTACAATTTTGTAAAATAAGGTGTTGGCTTAACTATCCCATCAAATAGTTCTTCAAAATTATAATCATAATGCAACAGAACTTCGTCATTACACAACTTAATACAAATAGCTGTCGGACATTCTGGATAATGATTCACAGCATCTATAGAAGACTCGTAAGGTGCCGTTCCATTTCTTAAATGCATTCTCGTTTGGTTTTTAACAGACCATGATATTCCTGGTCTCAATTTTTTTAATTGATTCTCATATTCTTTTTCAATCGTTTCTTCAAGATTAGACGGATCAAAGTATATAACGTCAATGTCGTTATACTCTGTTCTATCCTTATAATCATGAACTATATCCCATATTTTATTTCTAACAAAACCTGCACTAATCCACCAATCAGGCAAGTTTAATAATGAAACTATTTGAAGAATATCCATCATATATTGATCATTTTTAATTATCTTAATTAATTCATCTGTAGTCTTTAATATCATATTTTTCACCCTTAACATGTCTTTAGTTTAATTATATAGATTTTTAAGTTACTTTTCTTTAAAAAATAAAAAATTTACCCCAATTCAGTCTATGACCAAATTGGAGTATACGAAATATTATTATTCACTTACAAGTTGATATATGAAGAATCTCGTAACTGTCTTCTTTAAAAGTCTCTTCAAATTTTAAAATTGCATATTTCCATTTATCAGGGTTATATACTATAAAACTATATTCAATATTTTTGATATTATTGTCAATGACATGTTTTATTGAATGGCTACTATCAATAGTCCTATAAACTTCATTTAAATATTGATAACGATTTAATTTGTCTATTTCAAAATTAGTTGAATAAACCACACCAATCTCGATGTTCTGTCTCCCAAAGGTTTCAATTATATTATCGTAATAATCATCAAATATAAACTTGTTCATTCCTTCTTCATTTTCCCAAATATATAATGGACAATAAATGTTTTCTTTATTTCCTTTAACAATAGACTGGATCAAATATAATTTACATAATAGATTTTTAAATCCATCAGTTTTAGCTCCATTTTCTCGTACACGTTTTCTTATTAATTCCATATCATAATCGTCAGGCAAATTTATTTTATATTGCATTGCAACGATATGAATCACCTCCCACTTACAATATAACTTGTGAAAATTTATACGCATATGATTTAATTATGGTAAGGTTATCACAATTTATGATAAGGAGTTAACATGAATACTAATGACTTGGAACTATTCATGCATATGTACGAAACACTTTCCATTAACAAAACAGCACAATTATCTGATTATGCCCAATCAAATGTAAGTATGAGACTTAAATCATTAGAAAATGAATTCAATAACACATTATTTATACGTTCGCCACAAGGATTGCAACCAACAGAATACGGGAAACATTTTTATCAATATGCTAGCCTAGTAATTAACGAAACAAAGAAAATAAAATCTCTTAATTTAAAAAGTGAAATCATTATTTCAGAAATATTATTTAATTACTTGGTTTTATATGAAAAATTATTTTCATTGAATGAGTACAACTTTAATATTAAATCGACTTCAGAAATTGTTTTAATTAAACAACTTGATAGTACAATTATTACCTTTAATAAATTGCAACTTAAAGGTACGAAAATTTCAAAGAACTATATAAATGCAGCATTTTTAAGAGGCCATAGTCAAAATTATGATTTATCTTATCTAATAAACTCAGATTTGAAATGTCCCTTTAGACAATTCACCTTAGAACAAATTGATGATCAAATTATCCAAGAGATTAATTCTTTAGAGAGTATCATACAATTAGTTCGTGATAATAAAGGTATTGCGCTTTTACCAATTTATTTCACTGAAATTTACCCACTTGAGTTAGCTAGCGATACTATCGTTGAAATTCCATATTATATCTATTCTTAATACCATCAGTACTTTAATTTTATCTCTTTAAAAATTTTAATATTGATTAAAATAATTCTTTATTATATAGAATAAACTTAATATAAATAATAATAGCATTGCTACAAAGGCTAAACCTTCTAATAGAAATGTGTGTATTACATCACTAATCATTAATGATATAGAGGATATTATGACCACAACATAAATACAAAGTGCCATTGCTTCGTCGTTATTCAGTTTCTTCATAATCATTCAGTACCCTCTCATTCAACTTCTTTATACTATGCATAAATTGAATATCATTAATAATTTCTAACGGTTTATTTCCTTTTCCAATAATAAATTTATAGTTGTCGATTTCCATAAATTCAAAAATCAATTTAAATTGATCTTGTAATGGAATTGCTTTCTTCTCAGGATTATCTCCACCAATAATAATTATTATAAATTCTTTTTTTCTCATAATCTCTTTAAAATCCGGATAATCTGAATCCCTTAGTGTCTCTGTCCATCTATCAATAAACAATTTCAGACTAGCACTCATGGAATACCAATATAGCGGCGTTGCCATAATAACAATATCAGAATCTATTACACTATCTAAAATCATTTTATAATCATCATTGTGTATTACCTCAGAATTATCATGCCTACTATCAATTACTCTTTCTATACATAAGCTATTTAAAAAATATCTTTTATACCCAGTTGCTTTAGTTAACTGATCTAATACATATTCAGTATTACCGTTTTTTCTACTACTACCAGATAACATTGTAATCATTTATTATTCCTCCTTTTATATCCATTTTATTTCAAGTTAAGATATGCGAAAATAAGATAAATAAAATATCATATATTTAAATTTCAAATATCTTGGAGGATCTATGGATTCAAAACATATTACTACTTTTTTAACTGTTGCCCAAACAAATAATTTTTCTAAAGCAGCAGAAATATTAAATTGTGCTCAATCAACTGTCTCTGTTCATATTGACAAACTTGAAGATGAGTTAAACCTATCATTATTTTACAGAAAGAAACATGGAATCATTTTAACTGAAGAAGGTAAAAGATTTATTAAATATGCTGAACGTATTGCTAATATTGAAAAAGAATATAAAAATGAGCTTCATTCTACTACAGTAAATAAAGAAATAATCATCGCATTACAGGAAAGTCAGTTACTATATAGATATCAACAAAGAATTTTTGATTGGATTCAAAACAATCCTGATATAAATGTAATTTTTAAGACTGCCCATTCTAGTTTTTCTCTTAAGGATCAGCTGACTTCCGGAGAAATAGATATTGCTATATTATCGGATAATAATCTATATAACCCATCACTGAATAGGCTATTACTCACTAAAGATCCATTAGTACTAGTTTCAAATAAAAGAATATCAATCAGCCATATTAAAAATTTATATGAATACCGTATACTTATGACAGAAAAAGGATGTAGCTATCGAGAAGAGTTGGAAAATTTCTTGAGGGTGAACGAGATGAATAGAATAAATAAAATAGAAATGATTAGTATAGAAGCCTTGAAAAATTATTTATATGAACATCCTAGTATTGCTCTACTACCTAAGTTTTTAGTTGAAAATGATTTAAACAAAAATTTATATGAGGTGCAACTTGATTACAGTTGGCCAGATTTGCATACACACTTACTATTTTCAAGAAATAACGAAAATCCAAAAATACAAGAATTAATGAGAATATTCCAATCAGTTGCAACAATAAATTGATATTATATTAATCGATTTTTCCCTAAATACAAATATACAATATTTAGTTAGAACTGGTAATTAAATATTAATTATTATCTAAGGGTAACATATATGCAAAAACCATACAAAAAAGCACCTCTCGAATATTTTCGAGAAGTGCTGTAAACGTTGATATAACAACGATATTAACGTTTTGAGAACTGTGGTGAACGACGAGCGCCTTTAAGACTTGGTTTTTTACGTTCAAAAACTTTAGGATTTAGTATAGTTGTATAGACTATCGTACACCTTGATATAAAAGGGTTTTTGATTTTTAGGATTGCTTAGAATTGCATCAAATATGACTTGGGGGTAACTAAAGGGTAACTAAATAAACTACTGGCCGGCGGTAATTATGTTTTTATAACTTCTGTATTAATCACAAAACTTACTACTGCTTTACCATCTTCATTATTAATAAATACATCACTATCAAACTGTTTCAATACCTCACTTGCAAAATATAATCCAATTCCAGAGCCATTAGATTCCTTACTTTTTACACCCCATTCTTTTGCAGAATTAATTTCTTCTGAACTAAATAATTTTCCATCATTGATTACAGAAAACTTCAAAGAATTGGTCGGAATGTATTGAAGCTTTACATAAACTATTTTATCTGAGTACTTTAAGGCATTATTTATTAAGTTATCTATTACATGATATAGAATTTGACTATTTATAAAATATTTACTACTAAGAAATTCATCATCCATGTTTATATTCAATACTTTTGATTTTAAAATATATTCATTATTATAATTTTTGTTCAAAATTTCTACTATATCTTTAATACTTATCAAATCAGTATTTTCAGGTAGCATATTAATATTATTAATATGAATTTTTATTTGATCATTAACTCGATAAAGAGAATTGCTTATAA
Organism: Macrococcoides caseolyticum; assembly: GCF_021366795.1. GTDB lineage: Bacteria > Bacillota > Bacilli > Staphylococcales > Staphylococcaceae > Macrococcoides > Macrococcoides caseolyticus_A. The sequence goes on from NZ_JAHCPS010000012.1 coordinate 9,095, forward strand.
TTTCACTTTCTTTACTAATTTTTTCTCTAATAATTTCATCAGGTAATTTAGATTCATTAATTTTTCTTAATAATTCCGTATGTCCTTGCAATACAGTCAAAGGCGTCTTTAAATCATGCTCAAAAACTTCTAATTTCCTCTTAAAATTATTTTGAATTGTCAATTGTTCCTTAATATTACTTCGTAAAAAATCTTGAATTTCTTCTATTTCAGATATAATATCGTTGAATTCCTTAATATTCGTTTTTTCAATCTTTTTGTCAAGATCTTTATCTTTTAATCCTTGTATAATATTATTCATGTGTATTATATTGTTTAGTATTTCTTTTTTATAAAAATATCTTGTTAAGAAGTATATAAAAAATAATGGTACGCAAATATTTATTAAAGTACTAGTTATCATAAATAAATAGTGTGTTTCTTCCCAAAAGTCTGGATAAAGGTAATGACCTATTTTCGAAAATTCTATTCTGTTCAATATGATTTGTAACAAAAAAATTGTTAAAATACTGACCAGTATTATTAATATATTCAACTTTTGAATCTTTTTTTTTATACTTTCTACGTTAACCATTTATAACCAACACCCCATTTGGTATCAATATATTCATATTCACTAAACTTACTAATCTTCTTTCTTACTTTTCTGATATGTTCCGAAATAACTTGTGTACTTCCTTGCTTATTTAAGTTTACTAAATCATATATTTGTTCTTTACTAAAATAGTAATTTGAGTTCAATGATAATAGCTTAATAATTTCAAACTCAATTTTAGTAAGATAAATAGGATTGTCATTAACTGATATTTCAAAAGCATCATAATCTATCACTAAGTCTTTATATCTTCTAATATTATTTATGTGATTAATATCACTTTGTTGGTTAAGTATATTTTTAATCCTTACCACCAACTCTTCCATATAAAAAGGTTTAGCTATATAATCTTTTGCCCCTAATGAAAAACATTTCAAACGTGTATCTAAATTATCTTTTGCAGTTAAAAAAATTATAGGAATGTCTGTAGATGAGATTTGCTCTGCAACAGTAAAACCATCTACATAAGGCATTTTAATATCTAATATTATTAGATTAATACTACTATTCAGTTTTTCTATCGCTTCTCTTCCATTGTATGCAACTATTGTATTAAAACCTTCTAGAAATAAGCTTTCTTGTATGAAAGAAACTATATTCTCTTCATCATCTACAATCATAATATTATATGTCATTTTTTAACCTCTTTAAGAACTTTTTTTTACATTTACGTAATATAATTTAAATATCATCCAATTATAGTATAATACAAATTGTAAATTAATATAAAGGAGCGAGGAACATATGTTTAATAAAATTTTCTTATTATCTATTTCATTAGCTATTTCTTCAGCCTTGATTAGTCCTCTAAATGTACATGCTAATGAAAATCCAACTGAGGTTTTAAAAGAAACTAAACGTGAAACAAATATTTCAAAAGAAAAATATGAAAAAAATATAAAAAATTTGATTTCACTAAGTAGCTCTGAAGCTGTGTCTTTAATAGACTCAAAAGACTCATATTACCTTTATATCGGTTATGCAGATTGTCCATTTTGCAGAGAGTTTTCTACTGTGTTAAAAAAATTTAGTAGACATGCCAATAAGCCGATATATTATATTAATTTAAATAATAATTCAAAAATTAATTCTCCCGATGATATTGATAAGATTCAAAAGTTTTTAATAGAGAAAGCGTCATTCGACTCCACACCAACATTTTTAAAAATTGAAAATCAACAAATAAAGAATAAACTTGAAGGATCTAAAACAACATTACAAGACTTACTTCAAATAAATCAGTAATTAGAGGGAGCTTTTAATATTAGCCCCCTTTATTTTTTTTGAAAGTACAACAATAACAATTAAAAGTATTAAACTTATTATTATTTGCAATATTTTGAAATGAGATGGAAAATTGAATGTTTCTGGAAATAGAAACATAAATCCTAAATTTCTAAATCCTAAACAAATTAGAAAATATACTAATCCTAACATGTATCCATTTAAAAAATTATTGGTTAAAATACTTATTAATAAACAAATTGAACCAATAAAAATTGTACTTGTAAATGCGATAAATATATCTGTTAATCTAACTTGAGAATTAAATATCATAAGCATAATATAAGCAAAGATAGATAACAATAAAGTTACAACTAAAGTACTTACAGTTCTAAATACAAAAATATATTGATAATCATATTTTTTTGTATTAATGAGTTCCGTGATATCATGATTTTTTTCGATTGAGAATAGCGTTGGAAATAGAACGATGCCCATAATACAAAAGAATAACTCTAAATATTGTATAACACGATCATGATTTAAATTAGATATACCATTTAAGAACATACTAAATACAACAACGATGAAACAAACGATATAAAGGTTTAAAAGATTATTCTTTAAGTCTATTTCGAATAATTTTACCACCTGAAATGACCCCCCTTCTTTTAATCCTAAATAAGTATATACTCATGATAAAAATGATTATGCTTATCATAAAATAGATAAATCTATTCATAATAAAATCATTAAAGTTATTATAAAAATAAATTGAATTAAATAGTGTATTATGTCTAGGGATATATAATGAACCATAAATCCCTTCTATACTTTTTGAACCTATATTTAAATTGATGAACCATATAAAAATTTGAACAATACACCCTATAAATGAACTAAATAAAATAGTCAACATCATACCCATCGCACTTGAAAGCGTTATGATAGGTAAAGTCCATATGATAAGTATTTTATAAAATATTAAGAGGGATTGAATCGAGATAGAATGAACACTCGCAAGATTTATAACAAAATATATCGAAAATAGTAGCACCGGTAAAAATGACAACAGTATTACAGTGATAAATCTTACACTTATTAATTTCAAAGATGATATTTTTTTAGGATAGATGCTTTCAAAAGCTTTACTCTTACGATCTGATAAAAAAGTATATGCACCTAGAAAAAATGGTAAAATCCCTAAAACTATCCCCATTACATCCGAATAATAACGACTATATGCACCTAGATAAAGGTCTTTGTTTTTTATCGATTGTTTCTCTGATTGGAGTTCTTGCTTATTCATCGCTTTCTTCGAGTATAAATGTATATTATCTTCAGAATAATTCGATCCTGAGCCTATATATTCTGATATAGCATTTTTATATTTGTTAAAATCGTTATAGTTTTTACTGCTTTTCATTTTGAGGAATATGTCTTTTACTTCTCTTAATTCTTTTTTATTCAAGTTTTTTATTTTCAAAAATCCGAACTGATATGTTTTAAATTCATTACTTTTAATCTCTGTTTCCAAATCATCAATAATATTCTTTCGTATAATATTTTTATCATTTGTGTTCATAACGATTTCGCCATCTTTGTAAATATCAGAATTAAGGTTAAAATCGATTATTTGTTGGCAGTTTAAGAACCCAAAAACTAAGATGAGTAATACATAAAAAATATATGTTTTACTAGTCACTATCTTTTTCATTTCTAGACATAGAAGTTTCATACACGCTCACCTCTATCTATTTTTTGTAAAAAGTACATATAGGCATCTTCAAAATCATGAGCAACTATCTCAGATCCTTGTATCTTTTCATCTGATACAAAACGAACTTTCAAATGTCCTTGATATTCATTTATTTTAGTAATAAATACATTTTCCTTTCTGAATGAGATGAGTTCATTATTTGGGATAATGATGTCATAAACTTTATTATGGGCATTTTCAATCAAATCACTTATACTACCGGTATATTCAATTTTCCCCTTATCTAATATCGCGATATCTTTACATATTGATTCAATGTCACTCACAATATGCGTAGATATAATAACAATCTTATCTTCAGCCAAACCCGATAATAGATTTCGTAATCGAACTCTTTCCTCAGGGTCTAAACCGGCAGTCGGTTCATCAACTATAATTACTGATGGGTCGTGTATGATTGCTTGTGCAATTCCTAACCTCTTTTTCATCCCTCCTGATAATCCTTTTACTTTTTTAGATTTATGTTCGAATAAATTCACTTTTTTCAACACTTCTTCTATCTTACTATCTATTGTATTTTTATCCATACCTGATAATATTCCTAAGTAGTAAAGACACTCTTCAACCTTCATATTAGGATAAAAATCAAAATCTTGCGGCAAGTATCCTATCAACTCTCGTATTTTCTCGGTCTTTTCTAGTGGAATATCATTAATGACAACTGACCCTTCACTTTTTTTGAGAATAGTTGCGATAATCTTCATCAACGTCGACTTCCCTGAACCATTTCGACCAAGAATACCAAACATACCATTTTCAATAACTAAATTAACGTCGTTCAATGCCTTCTTTTTGTTATCATATATTTTACTTACATTTTTAATAACTATTTTATTCATCGTATACTCCTCCTTTGTTTCAAAGATATCAAATATATATCAACTAATTATCAATATTGTAAAGGTCACAAATTATACATATTTGTCTTTTGTGAAAACGTTGTCAAAATTGAATTTTAATTGATAAAAAATTGATATTTTTTAGATAAGTTTCGTAGTGAGGTGATTGGATGTACATAAAAAGCAAAAATTCTAAAGAATTATATTTCAGAAATAAGGTAATCCTAGTAAATATGGATAACGGAAATTGGATAAGGTCGTCAGTAAAGTATTTTGAGCTTCTAGATAAAATCATTACTTCCGGAAACTATTCGTTATTAGAATTTAATAACTCAGATAATCAAGCGCTTAATAATTTAAAAGAGTTATTTAATCAATTATTAGATATTGATTACTACGTTTCTTTAGAACATAAGTATCAAAAAGATTCATTGCACGTCACTATTACATTTACACATAAATGTAATTTGACTTGTAATCACTGCGTACTTTCTTCTTCACCCGATTCACCTGATGTACTAAGTACTGACCAAATAAAAACAATTATTGATAGAGTCCTTGTAGCTTCTCCTACCTCATTAATAATATCTGGAGGGGAACCATTTGTTCGTAAAGATTTATTCAACATAATTAGTTATATAAGAAAGTATTATGATGGCAACCTCGTTGTTATGACAAATGGATTATTAATTAATAAAAAAGATATCCCCTTTATTAAAGAAAATATTGATGCATTAGACATAAGTCTAGATGGATACGACGACGCTAGTGTAAAAAAAATAAGAGGGAATAAAGTATTTTCTCAAGTACATAAAAAGATTGGTTGGTTAAAAAACGAGAATTTCAAACGTATTAGTCTTTCTATGGTATTAACTAAAGATAACTATTCACATAGAAAAGATTTTATAAATCTATGTGAAAAGCTTGAAGTAAGACCTATCCTAAGACCATTTCATCCTGACGGTCGAGCGATCGAAGGAGTTAATGATTCTGATTTAATACCAACTGATATTTTATTTGAAGAATATAGTTGTCATCACTGCAAACCCGGTGATCGAGAATTTGTTATTAGTTATAACGGTGATATATACCCTTGTAATAATCTAATATCTGATGATTTGAAGATAGGAAATATACTAAATGATGAAGATATATTAAGTAAATTAAAGAGCAAACAAGGGGAATTAGATTATATTTTTAATAAGATTGATAGTTTAAGACCATTAAATGATGATAATTGCAGAAACTGTAAGGTTAATCTATTTTGTTGGGAATGTATTTCAAGATTTCAAGCAATAAAAAATAATAGCACTAAACTTGGAGAATTTTGTGATTACAAAAAAGAAAAATTATATAAAGAAGTTTGGGGGGAAAAAATTTGAATTTGACTTTTTGGATAACAGAAGATTGTAATCTAAGGTGTAAATATTGTTATGTAAGTAAGAATGCTAAATATTTCAATAATGAAAATATAGATAGCACTTTTCAATTTCTTACACAGCTAATTGAAAACAGTCATGAGAAGTATTTTAATGTTAATTTTCATGGTGGTGAACCTACTTTAAACTTTTCAGTAATTGAGAAAATTGTTGATAGATTTAAAAAATTAAAAGAACAACATGATTTACATATTAGATATTACATTACTACTAACGGAACAGTAATGAATAAAAAAATTATGAGTTTTATGATAGATAACAATTTTAATATCAGTTTAAGTGTGGATGGTACAAAAGATATTCACGATGCCAATAGAATATATAGTAATGGATTAGGAAGTTTTGACAAAACTATGGGAACTTTGAAGTTATTCAAGGAAAGGAATTATCATGTCCGCATACGAATGACCATAACCCCACTAACGGTAAATAACTTATTCGATAGCTATAAATACTTTTATGAAATGGGATATCTAGGAATTACAGCAGTTCCTGATACTACAACATCTGAGTGGAATCAAGAATCAGTAAAAAATTATGAAATTGAAATGAATAAAATATCCAAATATTTATATAGTAAATCAGAAAGAGATTTTAATAATCATATTCATAATTTAAGTATTTGTATTTTTAAAAAATTAGAAATTTGTGATGGAGGTATTAATACATTTCATATTTCAGCACATGGTGATATTTATCCTTGTGCATTAGTTGTAGGACAAGAAAAATTTAATATCGGTAATGCTAAGAATGGTTTGAACAATAATAAAATAGAAAACTTCAGAAAAGAATATTCAATAAACAATCAGCAATGTCAAAAGTGTTCCTTGATGCAATTCTGCGAAGGTAATAGATGTAAATATATAAACTATGCTTCTACTGGATCTTTTCATAAACCAAGTCCAAGTTACTGTAGTCTACATAGAAAGCAATTTTTTGTAGTGAAAAATGCTAAAGAAAACTATGAAACCAAAGTATGATTTAGTTTTAATTGATGTCTTTGCCGAAGATAGCGTTAGTAGAAGTCATGGGTATTGCTCCTTAAAAATTATTCAAAATCAAAAACACTACAAGATTAAGAAAATAGATATAAGTTCTAAAAATAATAAAAAAAGAACTCATAACCATATCTTAATCTCAGAACTACGTAATTTAACGGATACAGAAACAAAATTAATTTGCATACCTTTATCCTCAAAAATAAATAACGAAAATTTATTTTTAGAATTATATAAATTAAAAAATCATGGAATAAATATTATTGCACCTTATATGAATGGTTTTGAAGGTGAATCTTTTCCTGCTTCATATTCGATAGTTCAAGGTATTAAAGGGATTAATTTTGGCGATGATCGACTTTTTAAAGAAATTGGAGAGGTGATGTATTTTAATGATACTCCAACTGTGTTTAAGAAAAATGGTGAGTATACTTTTTTCTCAGGTAACAGTAAGGCATGTTCTTTAGCCACTCGATATTTTATAGATAAAGAATATCCTAATTCTAATTTACAAAATTATAATTTATATACTTCTGAAGATGTTAATCAGATTGTAAATACTAAAAAAACTATTGAAATATTAGAAGAAGTAACGAATAAAAAGATAATTTTCACACAAAATATGATTCATGATGTGCCTATATATCATGAAAATATTGGAATCAATGAAGGAAATATTAAAGAGCTTTTGAATATAATATGGTCACTCAATACTAAGACGAGAAACAATGGCTATTTAAGTCTTGACCACGTATCTACTGTAGGTAAATTGTCTCAATTCATAGGAGATTGACATGAGAGAGTTAAAATTTATTATCAACATGATAAGTGAATCTAAAATATTATTTCTTTATTTATCTTTGCTACAAGCAATAGACATTATTATTATTTTCAATATCCCCAATATTATCGGTAGTATAGTCGATAAATCATTGCCTAATAATGATATTAGACAGATTGTTATATTAGTGATTATCTGTGTATTTTTGTATTTAACAAGTCACGTATGTACTTTTTTAACTGAATATATTTTTTCAAAAATTAGTTTATTAGTTAATTACAATATTAAAAATAATTTGATATCTACATTATATGACATAGATGGAGAAGAAATAGATAGCGCTCAACCAAAATTATTTTCACTTTTTATCAGCGACTGTACTACCATAGATTCATTTGTTTCAAAAGGTTTGTCGAACGTTATAACTAGTAGTTTATATTTAATCACTATAGTATTCGTACTATTATTAAAGTCATTATTACTTACCTTTATTCTATGTATAAGTTTATTTCTTGTAGTGTTAATACAGGGCAAGATAAACCCAAAAATAAGATCTATCTCTAAAAAAATGATTAGCAAATTTGATTTAGTTATCGTAAAAATAAAAAACATTATTAGTAATATTAATAAAGTAGTAACAATAGACAATGATAACTATATAAAAAATAGATACTTACATAATGAATATAAGTATCTTATAGAACGAAAGAATCTTAATGTTATTTTCTCAATCTCTTCTATACTACCCTCACTTATAATTAGCATCACTTCTATCATTATTATCGGAATTGGATGTTATCTAATTATAAATAATAAATTAACTATTGGAACTCTTACAATCTTCATTTTTTACTCTAATAGACTAGCAAGTCCTGTTAATGACCTAATAAATTTTTACAGTGGTTGGCAACAAGTAAAAATATCAATAGGTAGATGTATAAGCATTATAGAAAAGAGATGATTTTGTGATATCTATTAATCAATTACAATATGCATTTGGTAAAAAAGTAGTATTTGATAAGTTGAATTTACAAATACAAAAAGGTGAAATCAATTGTATTTGTGGAGCAAATGGGAAAGGAAAATCAACATTAATTAATATTCTTACAAAATACTATTCTAATTTCTCAGGAGATATTTTCTATAACAATATTCATATAAACGATATAAATAAAGCTGAGTGGAGAGGTAAATTTAGTATATGTCATCAAAATCCTTACTTATATCACGACACAATAATTAATAATATTACACTAGGTAATCTTGATTTCTATAATATAAATAATTTAATTAATAGATTTGATTTTTTTGATTTTGTAGATGAGAACAAACATAGAGTGGTGGATCAAAATATAAATCTTTCCGGTGGTCAACAACAACTAATATCTATCATACGCTGTTTATCTATGCAAAGGGAAATAATGATTCTCGATGAGCCAACTTCAAATTTAGATAGTTCTAGAAAAAATATATTGCTTAATATTTTGAATGAACTAAAGAATAATTGTTTGATTATTGTTATATCACATGACAATGATGTAATCAATGAGTCTAAAATACACACTTTGATATAAATTAAAGGAGGTGATAAATATGGAAAATCAAAAAATCTTAGATGCTATAGAAGTTTTAAATCTATCAGATGAAGAAATGGATTTATTCGTTCAATCAAGAGACGGAAAATGTACAGGTTCTTGTAAACATGATTGTATCGTTGGTACAAATGTATGTGATGCTCAAAACACAGGTTGGTTCTAATTAAATCCTAGGAGGTAATAGTTATGGAAAAATTATTATTAGAGAAAGAGTTAGAGTTACTTAATTTGTCAGATGAAGAAATGGACTTATTCGTTCAATCAAGAGATGGAAAATGTACAGGCACTTGTAAACATGATTGTATTGTAGGTACAAATGTGTGTGATGCTCAAAATACAGGTTGGTTCTAATTAAATCTTAGGAGGTAATAGTTATGGAAAAATTATTATTAGAGAAAGAGTTAGAGTTACTTAATTTATCAGATGAAGAAATGGATTTATTCGTTCAATCAAGAGATGGAAAATGTACAGGCACTTGTAAACATGATTGTATCGTAGGTACAAATGTGTGTGACGCTCAAAATACAGGTTGGTTCTAATTAAGAATCACACACAATTGACTTTTAAGTATAATTATTTTAACATTAATGACCTTTCATAATCAATCAATTGATTATGAAAGGCTCTTTATGGAGGTTAAACATATGTACAAATCTGTAATAAAGATTCTCAGTGTATTGCTTATTACTCTATTGTTTAATAGTGCTCAAGCGTATGCAGCTTCATACGATAATAAAGGTATGGATATTGAATTTAACTCGCAAGAACAAATAGAAAAAGAAGTAGAAAAGTACCTTATAGTAATAAACGAGCAGTTATATTTTAATATAGAGAAAGCAAAAGCAAATAAAGCTTCTGAAGATATAATAAATATTGGTCATGAAATAAATAAAATAAGTCAATACAACAACACATCTAAGAATAGTAACTATAACTACAGAAGTAACTATAATGCTTCTATAGGACTTCCCCTATGGGGAAATTGGTGTGGACCCGGTCACGGCGGAGGAAACCCTCAAGATAAACTTGATTCTCTTTGTATGAGTCATGATGAATGTTATGGAAGAGACGGTTACTTCTCTTGTAAATGCGATGAAGATTTAGTCAATGGTATTAATAATCTTTATGATTCTATGGGTAAAAGAGAGAAGATTATGGCGATTGCTGTTAAAACATACTTCAAATACTCTCTTTGTAAGAGATAAACACTACTCATCAAGTACTCAAAAAACCTTCACATTATTTTAAATATTTACTCAAAAATGCAAATAATTATTTAAATTGTCAAACTGCTAAATAATATTACGAAGAGATATTTTATTGATAAAGTATCTCTTCGTAATATTATAGAAAACACATAATATCATATAAAAAACACATCAGAACTGCACACCTAAAGTTGACCATTAAAATTCAACCTTAGGGTGCTAATTATTGTCGTATAGTTTTCATTCAGATTTATTTCTAGTGCTTTGCAAAACATATTCAGCAAATTCAGATCTTTTAATTCTTCCATGTGCCATATCATACATTTTTTCTATATATTCATCAGATAACATTATTCCATCAATCTTATTAATATTTATAGCAACCTCAACATTAGATATTCTTTTTTCTAGACTCTTTTCTTCAGACACATACCCTTCAAATGCTATTTTATATCCATATGTTAATTTAACTTGTGTTCTAAATGATGCTTCATCAATACTTGTAATTCCATCTTTTAATTCTCTCGCAGTAGTATACGCTATTCCTGAATATTCAGCTATTTCATCCGAAGTCAAATCACTTTCAAGCATTTTTTGAATTTTTTCTTTATCGACTTCAAGCATATCATCACACCCTAGTTAATTAGATAATCATAACTTAAATATCTATTATTCAAATATTTCTATTGATTTACCAAAAAAATAATCCTTTTTATCATCTTCACGAAGTGGATTGTCTTTACGTAACCTTCTGACATCATCATAATAACCATTTTGTTTCATAATTAATCTTGTATTTGCTCTTAGTTCTCTTCTTTGATCAGCTGTCATCTTATCTCTTTGTTCTTGTGTGAAGTCATTAATAGTTCTTCCTTTAAGAATCATATTTGTCGACTCCTTTTCAATGTTAAAAGAATTTTGATTTTGCGATTCTTCTTCCTCGTACTCTGACAAACTAAAATCAATTATTACATCATGATTTCTTCCTTGTACTTTTTCAGGCAACCATCCATATCTTTGATACTCTTTACCACTATCTAAAAATATCGCTCCACATTTGCACATTATATAATCATGTGTATGCTTTGATTCAATTACATCATCACAAATTTTACAGCGTGCAATAATTCTAATTATCTTTTGCATACTTTTGACCTCAGTAGTAGTTGAAAAATTATTATCAATACTATTTTATCATTTATGTTGCGATTTATACTTACCGTACTTACTAACATCTTTGAAATGAATGTATGCAAAAATTGGCGACAAGAATAAAAATACTGTTCCCCATATAACAATTCCAACGATCTTGAACAATCCATAAAAAGCTAATGTATCTCTAGTAATATAATAAACTCTAGTACCGGTAAATGTATTCGCACCACTTTTGATATCGAACATTACATAATAAGAAAATGGACTCAGTAATAGTAAAGTATTCATAATGATTCCTGCAGTATTGTGTCCAACTTCTCCATATGCTTGTTGGTACATATATATAATCGTACTTACCAAAAAAGCAAATAGAACTGATTTGATGAGACGAAAGATATTTAATCCTCTTAAATAATTCGTAATAAAGTTCATCATATTCTCCTTTTTAAAATCATCTTTCCAATTTCATATTAAATTGTTTATAGAAAGAATGAACTTTTCTTTTTGGTTGGTGCTTTCTTCTGGTTTTCTTCAACGAATTCTTTTGCTTTATTGTAACTAATATTTTGTCCTTCTTTTAAAGAGAGAACAGGTATATGATCATGTCTATCAGCACTCCACGAAACAATTTCTAAAATCATTTCTGATTTTTTATCGATTGTAGATAATCTATCATTTATACTTTTTAAGTTATAGTTACCTTCTAATGCTTGTTCTTCTTTTTCAAAGAGATAAGTCAAAACTTGATTCATATTTGCAAATCCTTTTTCTTCTTTCAACTCATCAATTTTATTTAGCATACTATCATTTAGATAATAAGTTTTGTTAGTTCCTCTTCTTTCCATATTCATATCTCCTTTTTTAAGATTTTTTTGTTTTAATTAATGTAACAAGTGCTTATGCCTTTGTAATTCTTTCAAAAATTTTAATAAAATAATTTGTATCTAATGTTTAAATATTAATTTCATCAATAAATTTTTTGTTTAAAAATCTTTATATATGTGAATATCACATATATTCAATTATTTAAAAATGCATTCTATACGTGGATTTCACATATACCATGTTTTTCGATAATTATTACTCAATGTATATATCACATATATTTAATATACATGGTGTGTATATGTGATATATACGTGTTGTAATAAAATGTATATGTGAAATATAAATGATTAGGTAAAATTGTGATATCACCATATATGTAGATTTCATATATATAGAAAGTAACCGGCACTGCCGGTTTAATCACGTTTCGGCTCTGCCGAAATTCGTCCCATAGGGCGACGTGATATCACTTTCTCTTATGCTCATGTTCTAAAAAATCAATATAGCAATAAATTTTTAGTGATTTAAGCACTAATTTCAAATTCATTATTTATTATGTTAATATTTTAGATAGAGTTATTTCATAACTCATCACAGAGACTATGAATTTCTGATTTTAGCCGATCAAATTCGTAGTCTTCTTTTAATTCAATTTCTTTTTCTAATCCAGTTATAAAGTTTATTATTGTCGCACAAAGATTCTTTTTCTTTTCTATTAAAATAAACTTTGGTGTGACCTCAATATTATTCGAAAAGTCTTCTTCAACATATTTTTTGAAATTCTCATATTTAAAAAGTGACTCAGGTCTAATGTATTTATTAAACTTTATATTATCTCTCCACTCATAATATTTTTTTTCAACTACTTCAATCAAATCAATTATGTTATAATTCTCATTCATTAAGTCAGTTATCAGTTTTATATAGTATTGATCATCAACTTTATATGAACGATTTGTTAATCTATTTATATAACTAATTGCTATTAGACTAATAGTATCAACGTAACTATTTGATGATATTTCTGTAGTTTTCTCTGTATTTGTTATCTCTGTTAAAGTATCTTCTGTAATAGAAGAAATACCGTTTTTAGACTTACCTTTTTCTTTTTTTACAATTTCGTTTTTCTGATTTTCACTATTCCTTTTTCTGTTTTCAGGTTTTCGTTTTTCTGTTTTTAGAATATCAATATTCCTTTGCTTATTTTCTAGTACTACTTCTACTTCTTTTAGATAATTATCATACAATAGACGATAATGCTTGATAGGGTTACCACCTACTTTCATTACTTTTGTTTCTATAATTCCTCTACTCTCTAATTCCTTTGTTATTTGAGTTATTTTAAATTTTTTTATGCCTGTCTCATTAAACCATTGTTCTTGAGTCTTATAAATCCAGCCTTCTCTATTCTTACCTTTATCAGCCCAAAACGTTAATTGAGATAAAAAAACAGCACCTTGTAAATCTCTCATGAATTCAATATAGAATTTGTTAACCAATATATAATTATCATTTCCTGAGATAAGATTAATCCAACTTCTTAATATTTCGATTTTTTTTATTTTATTCAACCCCTTTTTAAAAATTATAATCTTACTGCCAGCCAACTATTTTATTTTTGATTCTAAAAAATTATCTATATCTTGTCTTCTAATCATTTGAATACCACTAACATCAATCACAGGTAATCCTTCTTCGATAAACTTTTTTAAAGTATTAAAACTTACTCCCAAATACGAAGCTGCTTGCTTTTTATTCATATAAACTTGAATATTTTTTTCATCTTCTATTTGTTGAATAATATTCTCAGCAAAACTTTTAAAAATATCTTCCAATAATTTGAGTGAAGTCTCTTCTAACTTTAGTGGTATATAAAGTTGATTATTCATTCAATCACCTCCATTTGTTTATTTTTAAGATAATCTAATATTACCTTATAGTAATAATAATGGTTAGTAATTATAATGTCAAATGATTTTATTTGAAAGCAAGTTGGTATTTACTTATTTGTAATAGCATTCTATTATAGTGTATAAGGAGGATTAATATGATAAAAGTAAAATTAAAAGAATTATTAAAAGAAAGAAATATGACTCTAAGTGAATTAAGTAAATTAACAAATATAAACCCAAAAACTTTAAGTTTTTTTCAGAATCAGAAAACTGAAAGTGTACATTATGGAACGCTTGAAAAAATATCACGTGCTTTAGATGCTAAAATACATGAGATTATAGAGCTATCGCCTATAATTTTTAACTTAGTACCTTATGATCAAGTAATCTATGATAGTTGTTCAGATTCATATACATGCAAACTAGATTTAAATTCATTTATAGAATATGAAAAAGACCTCCCTAATGATGCATTTGAAATTGGACTTGAAAAAATTGATACTCATTCTTTGACTATTAATTATTATTTCGAAACTTTAGAAAGTAGAAATGGAGACAAAAAAGTTTTTGTTAATATTCAATCAATAGATACTCCATCTGACAGTCCCATTAATTTCAAAGAACTTACTCTTTATCAGCTAAAGTTATACAATGATTTTTACTATTCCTTAGCCTATACTTTAACAACAAACTATTTTCTTATTGTTGAAAATTATTATTCGATAGAGGATAAGTTTTATATAAACTATAAAGAATTTTATAAATCCTTAAATATAGAGAACAGTGAACTTTATTCTAATCAAGTAAGAAGTCATATGCTTGATGATACTTTTGAAATTTCTCTAATAAATTTTAAAAATAGTAGTCTTGCTGATAATTATGAATTGGAAAATTGGAAATACGAAATTTTCCCTAATATACCTTTAATAAATTATCATTATTCTTTTTTTGATATTGAAATTAATGAAAATAGCAATTTAATATTATATTTCACTCTATAATCCCCTTACTGCCGGCCAGCAAATAAGGAAGGGTTAAAAAATGACAAATATTAAAAAAGTAACATTAAAAAGTGGAGAAATTCGCTATAAATTTAACGTTTACCTTGGTGTAGACAAAGTAACTGGAAAGAAGAAAAGAACTAGCAGAAGTTATAAAACGTTAAGAGAGGCTCAAATAGAATTACGCAAGTTGCAGTTAATGGGTTTAGAGAAAGCTACTCAGACAATCAATAAATATACTTATAAAGATGTATATTTGTTATGGCTAGAAAACCACAAAAATGAAATAAGAGGTACTACACTAGCTAGTAAAGAAAGTAAGTTTAATAAACGCATCCTACCTAAGTTCGGAAGAATGCCTATTAAAGAGATTTCTCGTGTATATTGTCAAACTGTAGTCAATGAATGGGCGAATGAAATGAAGGCTTTTAATGACTATGTTATACAATCTAGACTTGTGTTCAACTATGCTATGAAGCTTGAGTTAATTGATAGTAATCCTATGGAGTACATTACTTTACCTAGTCGAAAAGAGCATAAAGTATTCATAGAAAAGGAAAGAAATTTTCTCACAAAAGATGAACTGAAATTATTTATGCATTACTTAGATCAAGAAAAAAAATTACAAGCTACTTGTCTATTTCGCCTACTCGCTTTTACAGGTATGCGTAAAGGAGAAGTTCTAGCTTTACATTGGTCTGACATTAACTTCAAATCAAAAGATTTATATGTACAAAAGACATTAGCGAAAGTTAATAATAAACATATTCTTCAACCACCAAAGACAAGAGAGTCATATAGATGGTTAGATATTGACGAAATGACGATTCAATTATTAAAAGAATGGAAACGTGAACAAGTAAATCAATATAAAGAATATGGTTTTGAAGTGGCTAACGACAAAGATCAGCCTATTTTTGCAACTTATCATACTAGACTTAACCAAATGAAGTACATGCGTGTATCTACTCCTAACGACAAATTAGAAGCATTCTTTAATCGTCATAAGGATTTACACAAGATACACGTTCATGGCTTCAGACATACTCATGCATCGCTATTATTTGAGGCTGGTGCAAAATTAAAGGATGTACAATCAAGATTAGGACATAGTGATATAAAGACAACAATGGATATCTATACTCATATTACTCAATCATCTAGAGAAAAGTTAGCTGAAGATTTTCATAAATATATTGATTTTTAAATAATATCTGGAGGTATTTTTATGGGTCAAACTGCTATACAAAAATATATAGAAGATTATCTTGAAAAAAATCCTGCGAAAGTACCTATTTTTAAGAAAGTTAAAAGAGAAGTAAATATGGAGATAATGATATTTAAAAGAAAGAATCGCCTAAAAAGGTTCCCTAAATTAGCAAATAATAAATCAAATTTTAAGAAGAAAAACAGAAGAAATTAATTCGAGGGGTATTTAGGGGGTAACATCTATGCAAAAAACATGTAAAAAAGCACCTCTCGAGTATTTTCGAGAAGTGCTGTAAACGTTGATATAACTTGCGATTAACGTTTTGAGAACTGTGGTGAACGACGAGCGCCTTTAAGACCTGGTTTTTTACGTTCTTTCATACGTGGGTCACGTGTTAACATGCCCGCGCGTTTTAATGAACCACGGTACTCAGGATCTGCTTCTAATAATGCACGAGAAATACCATGACGGATTGCTTGTGCTTGTCCAGTTAAACCGCCACCTTTAACGTTTACTAAAACGTCATAGTTACCTTTAGTTTCAGTAATATCGAATGGTTGGTTTAAGTCTAAAATTAATGATTCGAATGGTAAGTAGTCACGTACGTCACGACCATTGATTGTGATGTTTCCTTCACCAGGAATTAAACGAACACGTGCTACTGAATGTTTACGACGGCCTGTGCCTTTATATTCAACTTGTGCCAATGTATTGTCCTCCTCTTAATTAACCACGTAACTCGTAGTTTTCAGGTTGTTGTGCTGCATGTGGATGCTCTGCTCCAGCATATACATGTAATTTTCTAAACATTTTGTCGCCTAAAGGTCCTTTTGGTAACATACCTTTAATTGATGTTTCCATTAAACGAACTGGGTTTTTCTCACGTAATTCACCAGCTGAGATAGATTTTAATCCACCTGGGTGATTTGAGTGACGGTGATACATTTTGTCTGCTGCTTTGTTACCTGATAAGTAGATTTTTTCAGCGTTAATTAAGATAACGTGATCTCCACAATCAACGTGTGGTGTGTAAGTTGCTTTATGTTTACCGCGTAAGATTGATGCAACTTCTGATGAAAGGCGACCCATTGTCTTACCTTCAGCATCAATTACGTACCACTTGCGGTCAATGTTTGCTTCGTTTGCCATGAATGTTTGACGCATTATATTTTCCTCCTAAAATAAAAAAAATTCCCTCTAAATCCTGCTTATATATCTGTAACACAATAAGTTTCCGGGGCTTATTGTAGTGGTTGATATTAAACAATACCGTTGTCTATCTTATAACATTTCAGGGGTGTTTGTCAATCCTATTAGCAAATTCTTTTTAATTATTTTTTGGTGTGTTCGCTTCAACGGAATTAATCTTGTTGTATATATTGCTTATACTTTGGTTTAAGTGTAATGGATGTGCCATCAGGGATATCTTGAGCAATCTCCTTTGGTGAAAGATAAATTTTCTCCAAATATAGTCCTTCTGCTGGTGCTGTTTTCCCCGCTTTTGTTCTATCGCTCGCTGCGATAATTTCAGGTATTTCTCTTCCTAATCGCTTACCACGGCCAACATCCATCAAAAAATGCACCATTATGCGTACCATGTTATAAAGAAAGCCGCTTCCGATAACATAGAAGTCATAGCCTGCCACTGTTTTTGATACTTCAAATTTATATATCGTACGTTCTTTGTTCTCTATCTCTGTCTTCGCTGAACAAAATGATGTAAAGTCATGGGTCCCTAAAAAGTACTGTGCCGCTTCATTCATCTTTTCGATGTCTAATGTTTCAGAGATATGCGTTTCCAATCCTTTTTTCAACACGTCTCGGTGAGGTGCCACATATACTTTATAGCGATATGCTTTGCCGACACAGTCATAGCGTGAATGAAAGTCCATATTAATCTTCTTCACCTGGTGAACGTAAACATCATCCGGTAATGCAGAGTTAAATGCATGTTGCCATTTGTCTGTCGTTAATTTAAGTGGTGTATCGAAATGAACATATTGCATTAATGCATGTACGCCTTTATCTGTTCTTGATGACGGATGAATGCGTATAAAGTCTTTGTGCATACGTTTTAATATGCGTTCTAATTCATATTGTACAGTGCGACCTTCATTTTGTATTTGAAATCCCTGAAATCCTGCACCGTTATATGAGATGTGTAACAAGATGCGTTCCATTTATGTGATGCTCCTTAATATAAATATAATAATGCCTATCGGTATCAACGAAAATAATAGGAGTGTGTCTGATGTCTTCCAGTTAAGTTTTCTATATTTCGTTCGACCCTCGTCACCTTTATAACCTCTCACTTCCATCGCAATCGCAAGATCATCAGCACGTTTAAATGCTGATACGAATAAAGGTATTAATAGTGGTCCGATGGCTTTAATTCTTTCGATTGCGTTTCCACTTGATAAATCACTTCCTCGTGACATCTGTGCTTTCATAACTTTCTGCGCTTCATCCATGAGTGTCGGAATAAATCTCAGTGCAATAGACATCATAAGTGCTATTTCATGTACTGGTAATTTTATTTTCTTGAATGGTTTTAGTATTGCTTCTATGGCATCAGTTAAGGCAATAGGGCTTGTTGTAAGTGTCATAACTGTTGATATGAAAATGATGATAATAAAGCGAAACGATATCATTACCCCCATAAGGATACCATTCGTTTGAATATTAAAGATGCCCCATTCAAACAGTGTGGCACCACCTTTCGTCAAAAAAACATGCATCAGAAACGTAAAGATAATTAAAAATAATATAGGTTTTATACCGTTGAACACGAACATAAAGTTTAAATTAGAAAGTTTTATAATGAGATAAACGACAATCATTCCAAACAGATAACTATACCAATTGTCCATGAAGAATACGAGTATCGTCATGATAAAGACGAATAGTAACTTTGCTCTAGGGTCCAGACTGTGTACAAATGAGTGGATGGGCACGTACCTTCCCAGTATCATTTTATCTAGCATGATTTGTCCTCCACTCCTGATACATGTGATTAAAGTCCTCTATCGTTAGCGCTATATGCGGCAACTTAATATTATATTTACGTTCAAACTTTTTTTGTAGCTGTGTTATTTCAGGCGGTAGGATGTCGTATGCTGTTAGATCTTTATTAAATATTTCCTGAGGCATCCCTTCATCCACTAAAGTGCCGTGATGCATAACATATATATAGTCTGCCTGTGCTGCCTGATCCATCTGGTGTGTGACTAATACTACAGTAATACCTAAGTCCTTTTGTAATTGATGAAAGAACGTCATAATTTCTTGTTGCCCTCGCGGATCGAGACCTGCTGTCGGCTCATCAAGAATAAGCACATCAGGTTCCATTGCCAGTACACCCATGATTGCGATACGTCTCATTTGCCCTCCTGAGAGTTCAAACGGGCTTTTATTCAGTATGGACTCATCCATACCAAATAGCTTAACAAGGTTGTGTGCACGCTTCTCAGCCTCATCCTTAGCTACGCCATAATTAATAGGTCCAAAAATGATATCTTTTAATACAGTTTCTTCGAATAATTGTTGTTCAGCAAACTGAAAAACTAATCCTATCTTCTTTCGAATAGGCTTTAAATGTTTGTTCTTAGTCTTATAGTGAATCTTTTGACCATCAATATCAATGTGACCTTCAGTGGGTTTAATCAATGCATTTAAATGTTGAATAACCGTGGATTTACCTGAACCTGTGCGTCCGATAATTGCATAAAACTTATTTGCTTCAAACAGCATATTAATATGTTGAAGTGCTCTCACTTCAAAAGGAGTGTCTTTAGAATAATGAAAGCCAACTTGATTTAATTGTATTTTCATAGTTTCTTAAGCAACTCCTCTTGTGTAATATAATCAAAATGGTTAAACAAAATGTTGTTCACTTTCATTTCAAATGGTAAATCAAGACCTATCGCCATTAATGCTTCTGCATGCTGATATATTACTTGTGGCGTGTCTGCCATGACCAATTCACCTTTATTCATCACAAATATACGATCACTCTCTAAAGTTTCTTCTAAATGATGTGTAATATGAATAATGGTAAGATCATGAACTTCCTGTAACTTTCTGATGATGTTCAAAATTTCAATCCGTCCTTCAGGGTCTAGCATAGATGTTGCTTCATCTAAAATAATAATCTTAGGCTGCAGTGCCAATACACCTGCAATAGCTACACGCTGTTTCTGACCACCTGATAAATGGTGTGGCTCATGTCGTTTCATATCTGTCATTTCAACGGCTTGTAAGGCAACTTCAACGCGCTTGTGCATTTCCTGATGGGGTACACCATAATTCTCTAATCCAAAAGCGATATCATCTTCTACCGTTGCACCTACAAATTGGTTATCAGGATTTTGGAAAACGATACCTAAACGTTCATGGACAGATTGGATTGTTGCTTCTGTCAGTGGAATATTGTCAATAATAATTTCTCCAACTTGAGACGGTTCAATCGCTCCTAACAATTTTAGTAAGGTGGATTTACCTGAACTATTATGGCCTACGATTGAAATCCATTCACCTTTCTTAATTGTAAATGAAAGGTTGCGTATTGCAGGAACTGACTGTCCATCATATGTAAATGTAAGGTTGTTGACTTCAATAATTGGTTCCATACAGTCACCTTTCGTTATAGTTATGACGTTGGTTTTTTAGTGGGCTCTAAACGGTCTTTACAGCTCACTCAAGGTCATTTTGTGGGTCAAGTGAGCTGCAATAACACTTTACGGCTCACTCGCGTACGAAATCGAGCGAAACTTATGCTTTATCGATTACTCACGCTCATATAAATTCATTTTACCTTCTGTTAATTACTTATACCATAAATCATTAACACAAGACAAAATGTCTGTATATAAATAAAAAACCCGGATTACCAGGTTTAATAATGAAAAAAGCGCGCACTCCGCCTAGAGGTCACGCAAAACGTTATTCTATTATGGCGAAGTACTCTGAGCTAGACAATATCTGTGTGTGGCAAACATTATCGTTGCACTCATTTGCTTATGTGTGTGTATGTGTAAGATAAGTGATCCCTATATAAATATGATAATTATACTAATTCGATGATAACCATTTCTGAACCGTCTCCACGACGTGGTCCAACTTTCATAATTCTAGTGTATCCACCTTGACGCTCTGTGTAACGCGGAGCAATGTCAGAGAATAATTTTTGAATTGCGAATTGTGTAGTTTCATCTTCGTTTAAGATTTCAATACGACGTAAAACTTCTGCTGCTTGACGGCGAGCATGTAAGTCTCCACGTTTACCTAAAGTAATTAATTTTTCTACGATTTTACGTAATTCTTTTGCGCGTGCTTCAGTCGTTTCGATTCGCTCGTTAACGATTAAAGAAGTTGCTAAATCGCGTAACATAGCTTTACGTTGATCTGATGTACGACCTAATTTTCTGTAACCCATGAATCGTAACCTCCTTTAACTAGTCTTCTTTTCTTAATCCAAGACCTAAGTCTTCTAATTTAAATTTAACTTCTTCTAAAGACTTGCGTCCTAAGTTACGAACTTTCATCATATCAGCTTCTGATTTGTCGGCTAATTCTTGAACAGAATTAATACCTGCACGTTTCAGACAGTTATAAGAACGAACTGATAAATCAAGTTCTTCAATCGACATTTCAAGTACTTTTTCTTTGTGATCTTCTTCTTTTTCAATCATAATTTCAGCATTTTGTGCTTCATCAGTTAAGTCAACAAAGATATTTAAGTGTTCTGTCATAATCTTCGCACCTAAAGAAATTGCTTCTTGTGGTGTTAATGATCCGTCAGTCCAAACATCTAAAGTTAATTTATCAAAGTTTGTACTTTGACCAACACGTGTGTTTTCTACAGTGTAGTTCACGCGCTCAACTGGTGTATAGATTGAATCAACTGGAATTACGCCAATTGGTAAATCACTTGTGTTATTATCTTCAGCTAAAGTGTAACCACGTCCTGCATTTGCAACCAAACGCATTTTTAAGTGTCCACCTTTAGATACTGTTGCAATTTTTAAATCTGGATTTAAAATTTCAACATCACTGTCATGCATAATATCTTTCGCAGTAACAACGCCTTCATCTTTCACATCAATTTCAAGCGTTTTATCTTCATCAGAGTAGATTTTAAGCGCAAGCTTTTTGATGTTCATGATCATTGTTGTAACATCTTCCACGACATTCTCAACACTTGAGAATTCATGTAAGACACCTTCGATTTCAATATTCTTAACAGCCGCACCTGGTAATGAAGATAATAGGATACGACGTAAGGAGTTTCCTAATGTTGTACCATAACCACGTTCTAACGGTTCAACTACGAATTTACCGAATTTAGAATCTTCACTAATTTCAACTGTCTCAATTCTAGGTTTTTCGATTTCAATCATGTAATAATCCTCCTTCAACAACGTCGAATAATTTTATTTTAGTTCCATATACTATTATAAGTGTCTTTGATACTAATTGAAAATTATACGCGACGACGTTTCGGTGGACGACAACCGTTGTGTGGTACTGGTGTAACGTCTTTAATCGCTGTAATTTCTAAACCAGCTGATTGTAACGCACGAATTGCTGCTTCACGACCTTGACCAGGTCCTTTTACAGTAACTTCTACAGTTTTTAAACCATGTTCCATAGCTGCTTTAGAAGCAGTTTCTGATGCCATTTGAGCTGCGAATGGTGTAGATTTACGAGAACCTCTGAAACCTAACGCACCAGCAGATGACCATGATAAAGCATTACCGAATTCATCAGTAATTGTTACGATTGTATTGTTGAATGTTGAACGGATGTGTGCAACACCAGACTCAATATTCTTTTTAACTCTACGTTTACGTGATACTTGTTTACGTGCCATTTAGCTCACTCCTTTACTTTTTATTTCTTCTTGTTAGCAACGGTCTTAACTGGACCTTTACGAGTACGTGCATTGTTCTTAGTATTTTGTCCACGTGTTGGTAAACCACGACGGTGACGAATACCTCTGTATGATGCGATTTCCATTAAACGTTTGATGTTTAAGTTTACTTCACGACGAAGGTCACCTTCAACTTTGTATCCATCAACTTGTTCACGGATTCTGTTTAATTCATCTTCTGTTAAATCGCGTACACGCGTACTTTCATTAACATTAGCAGCTGCTAAGATTTTTTGAGCTGTTGTTCTACCAATACCATATACGTAAGTTAAAGCGATAACTACGCGTTTCTCACGTGGTACGTCTACACCTGCGATACGTGCCATTATTATTGCACCTCCTGTTTTCTTATCCTTGTTTTTGTTTGTGTTTTGGATTTTCACAAATTACCATTACTTTACCTTTTCTGCGAATAACTTTACATTTTTCACAAATGGGTTTTACTGATGGTCTAACTTTCATGTTTCTTACCTCCTAATTTAATATTGGAGTTCTTATTATTTATAACGATACGTAATGCGTCCACGTGTTAAATCATATGGACTCATTTCAACTGTTACTTTGTCGCCAGGTAGAATACGGATGTAGTTCATACGAATTTTACCGCTAACATGCGCTAAGATCTCATGACCATTTTCTAATTCTACTTTAAACATTGCATTTGGTAAAGTATCTAATACAGTACCTTCTAATTCAATTACATCTTGTTTAGCCATTTTCAAATTCCCCCTTTTTATCAAGATTCCGAAATTCGAGCGGTATATTTTTGCAAAACGTAACGTAATTTAGCGTCTGTTACAAAACCTGCTTCAGAAATACTCGATTTAATTTCAGGTGAGTAGCAATCACTTAGTATTAAATGCGACAGGTTCTTTTTTTTTGGATATTCATAAGTCCGTTTATCTCCGTCTGCAACAAGTACAAATCGTTGATCGATAATAGCAATAATGACTCCAGGTAATCCTTTATCTTTGCCACGATGACTCGTAACAATTTGACCAATACTTACTTGATTCAACTGATCACATCCACTTAAGCAACTCACCAGAGAGGTGAATCCTGGTAAACGATTAAAGCTGATTTAATACTTTCTCAACTTCAGTTGTAACATCCTTAATGTCTTTCGAACCATCAACATTGTATAACACACCTTGTTTCGTATAGAAATCAAGTAGTGGTTTTGTTTGTTTAATGTTTACGTCTAAACGTGTGCGAACTGTTTCAGGATTATCATCTGCACGTTGATATAACTTTCCACCATCAATATCACAGATACCTTCAACTTTTGGTGGATTGAATACTAAATGATATGTTGTTCCACAAGTTTCACAAATGCGACGCCCTGTTAAACGGTTCATTAATTCTTCTTCCTGAACATCAATGTTAATAACACCTTCAATCTTGCGATCAACAGCTGCTAACATCTCGTTTAAAGCCTCAGCTTGTTCCACTGTACGTGGGAAACCATCTAGTAAAAATCCGCGCTTAGCATCTTCTTCCAACAATCTTTCTCGAACAATACCAATTGTCACTTCATCTGGAACAAGTTCGCCGTTATCCATAAATGACTTTGCTTTTTGACCAAGCTCAGTATTATTTTTGATAGCTGCACGGAACATATCTCCAGTAGAAATATGAGGAATCGGGTATTTCTTAATAATTTCACTCGCTTGAGTACCCTTACCTGCACCAGGTAAGCCCATTAAAATGATATTCATAAAATGCCCTCCAGACATTAACGTCTTTTAAAACCTTTATATTCACGTTGACCAAGTTGTGCCTTTAACTGAGCGATTGTTTCTAATGCTACCCCGATGACGATTAATAAACTTGTACCACCAATACGTAATGATTGAGGTAAGTTTAAGAAATCAGACACGATAAGTGGTAACACAGCAATACCCGCTAAGAATAAAGAACCAACAAAAGTTAAACGATAAAGAACTTTTGTAATATAGTTTTGAGTGTTTTTACCAGGACGAATTCCTGGTACATAACTACCTTGCTTTCTCAAGTTGTCAGCCATTTGTTCAGGATTAACTTGAACAAATGCATAAAAGTAAGCAAATGCAATAATTAAAATTACATATACAAGCATACCAATCGGCTGGGCCGGATCAGAATGTGTTGCTAAAGTTTTAGCCCAATCTGCTTTAGGGAAGAGTAATTGTAACGTCTTCGGCAGCATGAAAAACGCCATTGCAAAGATAACTGGAATAACACCGGCAGCATTAACCTTTAAAGGTAAAAATGTTGCTTGAGGTGCTAAACGATTACTTGTTGTACGTTTTGCATATTGAATTGGGATTTTACGAACTGCTTGTAGTACGAATACCGCAAATGCAGTCAGTAATATCATACCTATAACAATACCAATAGCTTTTAATATCGCCATAGTCGTATCATCAGCACCAACAAATGTTTGTTGATAGAACTGAATTAACGATGGCGGTATAGATGAAAGAATACCACCAAAGATGATAATCGAAATACCATTACCTACACCATGCTGTGTAATAAGTTCGCCTAACCACATTAAAAATGCAGTACCAGCAGTTAATACGATTGCGATAAGTATGAAGTTACCAATTGATGTGTTTTTGATCAATTGACCACCTAACATATTATTGAAACTATAACTCATCCCAAATCCTTGAATGAATGCTAATACAATTGTGAAGTAACGCGTAAACTGCGTTAGCTTTTTACGACCCACTTCACCTTGTTTAGACCATTCCGTAAACTTCGGTACAACATCCATCTGTAGTAATTGAACTACGATTGAAGCAGTAATGTATGGCATAATCCCCATTGCGAGAATGGAAAAATTCTGGAGTGCGCCTCCACCAAACGTATTCATTAAGTCAGTAATACCACGATTACTTTGACTTTCAAACGCTGCTGGATTCACACCTGGAACCGGAATGTAAGTTCCGATCTTAAAGATAATTAACATTGCGAGTGTAAAGATGATTTTGCTACGTATTTCTTTTACTTTAAAGAAACTAATAAGCGTATCAAACATTAGATCACCTCAGTTGTTCCGCCCTTACCTTCAATAGCTTCTTTAGCAGAAGCTGAAAATTTATGAGCTTTTACTGTTAACTTTGCTGTTAATTCACCATTACCAAGAATTTTGATACCTGATTTTTCGTTTGATACTACACCTGTTTCGATTAATAAAGCTGGTGTTACTTCAGTACCATCTTCAAAGCGATTTAATTGATCTAAGTTAACAATCGCATAGTCTTTGCGGTTGATATTAGTAAATCCGCGTTTTGGTAAACGACGGAATAAAGGTAATTGTCCACCTTCAAAGCCTAAACGTACTCCACCACCTGAACGTGCTTTTTGACCTTTGTGACCACGTCCACTTGTTTTACCATTACCTGAAGCCATACCGCGACCAACACGGTTACGTTCTTTACGAGCGCCTTCAACTGGTTTCATTTCATGTAATTTCATTTCGGCACCTCCTTATTCTTAAAAATATTATGCTTCTGTTACTGTCACTAAGTGACTTACTTTGTTAATTTGCCCACGAATCGCAGGGTTGTCATCAACTTCAACTGTTTGATGCATTTTGTTAAGCCCTAAAGCTTTAACAGTTTTACGTTGTGTTTCAGGACGACCGATAATACTACGAGTGAGGGTAATTTTAATTTTAGCCATTGTTTATGCCCTCCTTAATTGTATAATTCTTCGACTGATTTACCACGTAATTTAGCTACATCTTCAGCAACTTTAAGTTCTTTTAAACCTTCAACAGTAGCGCGAACCATGTTGATTGGTGTGTTTGAACCTAATGATTTACTTAAGATATCTGTAATACCAGCTAATTCTAACACGGCACGGACTGGACCACCAGCGATAACTCCTGTACCAGGTGCTGCAGGTTTGATTAATACGCTTCCTGCTCCGAATCTACCTGTAACTTCGTGAGGTGTTGTACCTTTAACACGAGGAACAGTGATTAAGTTTTTCTTAGCATCTTCGATTGCTTTTTTAATCGCTTCAGGTACTTCTTGAGCTTTACCAGTACCGAAACCAACGCGACCATTTTTGTCACCAACGACTACTAAAGCAGTGAAACGCATACGACGTCCACCCTTAACAACTTTAGATACTCGGTTAATGGTAACTACGCGTTCTTCAAATTCTTTAACTTCTTTTTCACGACGCATTAAGAGTTCCTCCTTTTATTAAAATTCTAAACCGTTTTCGCGTGCTGCATCAGCTAATGCTTTTACACGTCCGTGGAATAAATATCCTCCGCGGTCGAATACAACTGCTTTAACGCCTTTTTCTACTGCTAATTTAGCAACTGCTTCACCGACTTTAGCCGCTGCTTCAACATTTGAAGTCGTTTCTAAGCCTAATCCTTTATCTTGTGTTGATGCTTGAGCTAAAGTTACACCTTTAACGTCATCAATCACTTGTGCGTAGATGTGTTTGTTTGAACGGTATACGTTTAAACGAGGACGCTCTGTAGTACCAGCTAATTTGCTACGTACACGAGCATGTCTTTTCATACGCACTTTGTTCTTGTCGATTTTAGTGATCATGAATATTCTCCTTTCTTATTTTAGAGATTACTTACCAGTTTTACCTTCTTTACGGCGAACATATTCGCCTTCGTAACGTACACCTTTACCTTTATAAGGCTCTGGAGGACGCGTTGCACGGATGTTTGAAGCAATTGCTCCAACACGTTCTTTAGAAATACCTTCAACTTTTACTTTCGTATTTTTATCTACTGATAAAGTGATACCTTCTTCAGCTACGATTTCAATTGGGTGAGAGTATCCAACGTTTAAGATTAAGTTTTTACCTTGCATTTGAGCACGGTAACCAACCCCGATTAATTCTAAGTTCTTTTCGAATCCTTTTGAAACACCTTCAACCATGTTAGCGATTAAAGCACGCGTTGTTCCGTGGATTGTTTTGTGAGCTTTAGAATCAGATGGACGAACTACTTCTAAAGTATTGTCTTCTAATTTATATGTCATTTCTTCGTTAAATGTATTAGTTAATTCACCTTTAGGTCCTTTAACTGTTACAGTATTACCGTCGATTTTGATTTCAACCCCAGCTGGGATTTCAATAATCTTCTTACCAACACGACTCATAAGTCGGCACCTCCTTCTTTAATAATTCTTACCAGATGTAAGCTAATACTTCTCCACCGATGTTACGTTGACGCGCTTCTTTATCAGTTAATACACCTTCTGAAGTTGAAACTAATGCAATACCTAAACCATTTAATACTTTTGGTAATTCATCAGCTTTAGCGTAAACACGTAAACCAGGTTTTGAGATACGTTTTAAACCAGTGATAACACGTTCGTTGTTAGCACCGTATTTTAAGAACATACGGATAACACCTTGTTTATCATCTTCAATATATTCAACACTTTTAACGAATCCTTCACGTTTAAGGATTTCAGCGATTTCTTTTTTGATGTTTGATGCAGGTAATTCTAATTTCTCGTGACGTACCATGTTTGCGTTACGTACGCGAGTTAGCATATCTGCGATTGGATCTGACATAGTCATTTAAATATCCTCCTTTCAGGTTTAAATTTTACCAGCTTGCTTTTTTAACGCCAGGAATCTGACCTTTATAAGCTAATTCACGGAAACAAATACGGCAAAGTTTAAATTTGCGTAAAACTGAATGTGGACGTCCGCAACGTTCACAACGAGTGTATTCTTGTACTTTAAATTTTTGTTTACGCTGTTGTTTAGCGATCATTGATTTTTTAGCCACTAAATTTAGCCTCCTTTTATATTAGAGATTACTTTTGAAATGGCATACCGAATTGTGTTAACAATTCACGAGCTTCCTCGTCAGTGTTAGCAGTTGTTACGATAACGATATCCATTCCGCGTGTTTTACTTACTTTATCATAATCGATTTCAGGGAAAATTAATTGTTCTTTTACACCTAATGTGTAGTTACCACGGCCATCAAACGCTTTGTTTGAGATACCACGGAAGTCACGTACACGAGGTAATGAAACGTTTACTAATTTATCAAAGAATTCGTACATTCTTTCTCCGCGTAAAGTAACTTTAGCCCCAATAGGCATACCTTCACGTAAACGGAATGTCGCGATTGATTTTTTAGCACGTGTAACCATTGGTTTTTGACCAGTGATTGCTTGTAATTCTTCAACTGCTGAGTCTAAGACTTTAGAGTTTTGAACTGCATCACCAATACCCATGTTCACTACGATTTTTTCGATTTTTGGTACTTCCATCACTGATGAATAATTGAATTTCTTCATCATTTCAGGTGAAATTTCTTTAATGAATTTTTCTTTTAAACGTGTTTGTGTCAATGTGAGAACCTCCTTCCAGATGATTATTTAATGATTTCTCCAGATTTCTTAGCTACACGTACTTTCTTGCCATCTTCTATCTTTGTACCAACACGTGTTGGTTTGTTTGTTTTTGGGTCAATTAACATAACATTTGAAACGTGAATTGCAGCTTCAAATTCAACGATGCCGCCTTCAGGATTCATTTGAGTAGGTTTTTGGTGTTTTTTAACGATGTTTACACCTTCAACAACTACGCGATCTTTTTTAGGAAGAGCTTCAATTACTGTTCCTGTTTTACCTTTATCTTTACCTGTGATAACGATAACTTTGTCGCCTTTTTTAATATGCATGTCGTAGACACCTCCTCTTGATTTTGTGTTTTATTATAATACTTCAGGTGCTAATGATACGATTTTCATGAAGTTACCTTCACGTAATTCACGTGCAACCGGTCCGAAGATACGTGTTCCACGAGGTCCTTTGTCATCACGGATGATAACACAAGCGTTTTCGTCAAATTTGATATATGAACCGTCATTACGACGAACACCAGATTTAGTACGAACGATAACAGCTTTAACAACGTCACCTTTTTTAACAACGCCACCTGGTGTAGCATTTTTAACTGTACATACGATGACATCACCGATGTTAGCTGTTTTACGACCAGATCCGCCTAATACTTTAATAGTTAATACTTCACGAGCACCAGAGTTATCTGCTACTTTTAAGCGTGATTCTTGTTGGATCATTCGAGTTACCTCCTTTATCTAATTTACTTATTAAATGATAATTGATTCTTCAACAACTTCTACTAAACGGAAGCGTTTTGTAGCTGATAAAGGACGTGTTTCCATAATCTTAACGATGTCGCCCATTTTCGCTGTGTTGTTTTCATCATGTGCTTTATATTTTTTTGAGTACTTTACACGTTTACCGTATAAAGAATGTGTTTTGTAAGTTTCAACTAATACAGTGATTGTTTTATCCATTTTGTCAGATACTACTTTACCTGTATAAACTTTACGGTCGTTTCTTTCGCTCACAAGAGTTCCCTCCTATTCCTTAAAAATTATTTTTGTTCAGTTTTTTGTTGCTCGATTTCTCTTTCACGTACAACAGTTTTCATACGCGCGATTGATTTTTTCACTTCGCGAATACGTGCTGTATTTTCAAGTTGACCTGTAGCTAACTGAAAGCGTAGGTTGAAAAGTTCCTCTTTAAGCGATTTTACTTTAGTTTCAATTTCAGAAGTGGTTAAATCTCTAATTTCCTTAGCTTTCATTTGTGTCACCACCCAATTCTTCACGTTTTACAAACTTAGTTTTCACTGGAAGTTTGTGAGATGCTAAACGTAATGCTTCACGAGCTACTTCTTCTGATACACCCGCGATTTCGAACATAATACGTCCAGGTTTTACTACTGCTACCCATCCTTCAACTGCACCTTTACCAGAACCCATACGTACTTCTAATGGTTTTTTAGTATATGGTGTGTGAGGGAAGATTTTAATCCAAACTTTCCCGCCACGTTTCATGTAACGAGTCATTGCAATACGGGCTGATTCAATTTGACGAGAAGTGATCCAAGCTGCTGTTGTTGCTTGTAAACCAAATTCACCAAATGTTACTTCGTTTCCGCCTTTTGAACGACCAGTTGTTTTTGGTCTATGTTGACGACGGTATTTTACACGTTTAGGTAATAACATTATTATTTTCCTCCTTCACTAGACTTCTTTGTAGGAAGAACTTCACCACGATAGATCCATACTTTAACACCTAATTTACCGTAAGTAGTGTCTGCTTCTGCATGTGCGTAATCGATGTCAGCACGTAATGTATGAAGTGGAACAGTTCCTTCTGAATATTGTTCAGCACGCGCGATGTCTGCGCCGCCTAAACGACCTGATACTTGAGTTTTGATACCTTTAGCACCTAACTTCATAGCACGTTGGATCGCTTGTTTTTGAGCACGACGGAAAGATACACGGTTTTCTAATTGACGTGCAATGTTTTCCGCAACTAATGTAGCGTCCATATCAACTTTCTTGATTTCAATAACGTTGATGTGTACACGTTTACCAGTTAAGCTGTTTAAAGCGTTACGTAATTTTTCGATTTCTGAACCGCCTTTACCGATAACCATACCAGGTTTACCAGTGTGGATAGCGATGTTTACACGGTTCGCTGCGCGTTCGATTTCTACACGAGAAACAGAAGCGTCTTTTAAGTTTTCTGCGATATATTTACGAACTTTTAAGTCTTCGTGTAATAAAGTTGCGAATTCTTTTTCTGCATACCATTTCGCATCCCAGTCACGAATGATTCCGACACGAAGTCCGATAGGATTAATTTTTTGACCCACTGTATTCCCTCCTTAATGAGATTGTAATTATTTAGCTTCTTCTTTAGTTACTTCTTTAGTTGAAGTTTTAACTTCTTTATCGCCAACAACGATTGTGATGTGGCTTGTACGTTTGTTAATCGCACTTGCACGACCTTGTGCACGTGGACGGAAACGTTTTAAAGTTGGTCCTTCGTTTGCATAAGCTTCTTTAACGATTAAAGTATCAATGTTCATATCATAGTTATGTTCTGCATTAGCTAATGCTGACATTAATAACTTTTCAACTACTGGTGATGATGCTTTGTTTGTTAATTTTAAAATAGCGATTGCTTCCGCTACTTCTTTACCTCTGATAAGATCTAAAACTAATCTCACTTTACGAGGTGCGATTCTGATTGTTCTTGCGACCGCTTTTGCTTCCATGATTATTCCTCCTTATTTGAAATTAGCGTTTAGTTTTCTTGTCGTCTGCACCGTGACCTTTGTAAGTACGTGTTGGTGCGAATTCACCTAATTTATGTCCAACCATATCTTCAGTTACGTATACAGGTACGTGTTTACGTCCATCGTATACTGCGATAGTGTGTCCGATAAAATTCGGGAAAATTGTAGAGCGACGAGACCAAGTTTTAATTACTGTTTTTTTGCCGCCTTCCTCTAATGCTTCAACTTTTTTCATTAAGTGATCATCGATGAAAGGTCCTTTTTTAAGACTACGAGCCATTATGGCGCCTCCCTCATGTCTTACCATTCGTTAGCGGACTATGCCGCTAACTTAAGTAAGTTATTTTTATTTTTTACGTCCACGAACGATAAGTTTGTTAGAACGGTTTTTCTTCTTACGTGTTTTCTTACCAAGCGTTGGTTTACCCCATGGTGACATTGGAGATGGACGACCGATTGAAGTACGACCTTCACCACCACCGTGTGGGTGATCGTTAGGGTTCATTACAGAACCACGAACTGTTGGGCGGATACCTTTCCATCTAGAACGACCCGCTTTACCGATGTTGATTAATTCGTGTTGCTCGTTACCTACTTGACCGATTGTAGCACGGCAAGAAGCTAAGATCATACGAACTTCACCAGATTTTAAACGAACTAATACGTATTTACCTTCTTTACCAAGTACTTGAGCTGAAGCTCCAGCTGAACGTACTAATTGGCCACCCTTACCAGGTTTTAATTCGATATTGTGAATTACTGTACCTACTGGGATGTTTGCTAATGGTAATGCGTTACCTACTTTAATATCAGCTTCAGGACCGTTGAATACTTCTGTACCAACTGTTAATCCTTTAGGAGCGATAATGTAGCGTTTTTCACCATCTAAGTAATGTAATAAAGCGATATTCGCTGAGCGGTTTGGATCGTATTCGATTGTTGCCACTTTCGCTGGGATACCATCTTTGTTACGTTTGAAATCAATTACACGGTATTGACGTTTATGACCGCCACCTCTGTGACGTACTGTTAACTTACCTTGGTTATTACGACCCGCTTTTCTCGGAAGGGGCTCAAGTAATGACTTTTCAGGTGACGTTGACGTAATTTCAGCGAAATCTGAACCTGTCATATTACGACGACCGTTTGTTATTGGCTTATAATGTTTAATTGCCATTGTCGTTTTACCTCCTTAATGGTAAATGTTTATTTTTAGTTTATTTTTAGCTGAAGAAATCGATTGAACCGTCTTTTAACGTAACGATCGCTTTTCTTCTTTTGTTTGTGTAACCGCTGTGACGGCCAACACGTTTTTTCTTCGCTTTGTAGTTCATAACGTTAACTTTATCAACTTTTACATCGAAGATATCTTCGATAGCAATTTTGATTTGAGTTTTGTTCGCACGTGTATCTACATCAAATGTGTATTTATCTTGTGCCATTTGTTCAGATGAACGTTCTGTGATAACGGGGCGCTTAATGATATCGCGATTTTCCATTAACCAAGCACCTCCTCTACTTTTTCAACTGCAGCTTTAGTCATTACTACTTGGTTAGCATGAACGATATCTAATACGTTTAAGCCAGTAGCTGTAATAACTGTTACGCCTGGGATGTTACGTGCTGATAATGCTACGTTTACATCTTCAGCTTCAACGATGAACAATACTTTTCTTGGTAATTCTAAAGTTGTTGTCATGTTTTTGAATTCTTTTGTTTTAGGTGCATCAAATGTTAATGATTCTAAAACTGTAAATGCATTTTCTTTCACTTTAGCTGATAGCGCTGAACGTAAAGCTAAGCGACGCATTTTTTTAGGCATTTTGTAAGAGTAACTTCTTGGTGTTGGTCCGAATACGATACCACCACCACGCCATTGTGGCGCACGGATTGTACCTTGACGTGCACGACCAGTACCTTTTTGTTTCCAAGGTTTACGTCCGCCACCGCGTACTGCTGAACGGTTTTTAACTGCGTGAGTACCTTGACGCATAGAAGCTCTTTGTAAGTTGATTGCTTCGAATAATACATGTTGATTAGGTTCGATTCCGAATACACTTTCGTTTAATTCGATTGAACCAGCTTTTGTTCCATCTACTTTTAATACATCATAATTTGCCATTATGTTTGTTTCCTCCTTTCGTGGTTACTTATTTATTACCTTTTTTGATTGAAGTTTGGATTTTCACTAAACCTTTTTTAGGTCCTGGTACATTACCTTTTACTAAGATAACGTTCGCTTCAGCGTCTACTTTAACGATTTCTAAGTTTTGCATAGTAACTGTATTACCACCCATACGGCCTGGTAATGCTTTACCTTTAAATACTTTAGAAGCGTCAGATGCCATACCCATTGAACCTGGGCGTCTGTGGTAACGAGAACCGTGACTCATTGGTCCACGTGATTGACCGTGACGTTTAATAGCCCCTTGGAAACCTTTACCTTTAGAAACTCCTGTTACGTCAACGATGTCACCAGCTTGGAACGCGTCCACAGTGACTTCTTGACCTACTTCGTAAGCATCAACGTCTACGTTTCTGAACTCACGAATGAAGCGCTTAGGTGCTGTGCCTGCTTTTTTAGCATGGCCTTCAGCTGGTTTCGTCGCAAATTTGTTTGATTTACGCGTTGCTTTGTAAGCTTGTTTGTCTTCAAAACCGATTTGGATTGATGAATAACCATCAACTTCTTCAGTTTTCTTTTGTAATACTACGTTTTGTGCTGCTTCTACTACTGTTACTGGAATTAATTCACCGTTTTCAGCGAATACTTGTGTCATTCCAACTTTTCTTCCTAAGATTCCTTTGGTCATCGAAAGTCGCACCTCCTACTTTTTAATTATAATTTGATTTCGATGTCTACACCTGATGGTAAGTTTAAGCCCATAAGAGCATCAACTGTTTTTGGTGTTGGGTTAACAATGTCGATTAAACGTTTGTGTGTGCGTTGTTCAAACTGTTCACGAGAGTCTTTGTACTTGTGAACGGCACGGATAATTGTATAAACTGTTTTTTCCGTTGGTAACGGAATTGGTCCTGATACTTCTGCACCTGAACGTTTTGCAGTTTCTACGATTTTCTCAGCTGATTGATCGATCACGCGGTGATCATACGCTTTCAAACGAATACGAATTTTTTGTTTTGCCATAATTTTACCTCCTCTTGTAACGTCTATTTTGGTTTGATAGACTTCTCCACGAAAATTGTCAAACACATCGCCATGGCAAAGCGGCCGGGTGTGTCAGTAACCTCTCGCTTCATCGCTTTTTAAAGTCCAACAGTAGATATAATACATGAATTCTATAGATAAAGCAATAGTTTTGGTGATATTTATTAATTTATTTTAAAGATAGTCTAAATCTTTATGAATAATGTGTAAATATCGTATTCATGTGGTTATATTTATTATAGAAGAAACTCTAAAATGTCTAATCTGAGCGTTTTTGCATAGGATTAGATTATACCATGATATAATGTACATACAAAGAAAAAGTTTCATTTGTTACTTTATATTTTTGGAGGAAATAAATTATGAAAAGTCCAATACGTATCATATTGTTAATACTTGCTTTCATTATGTTGTTTGCTGAAGGATTTATGGGTCTACCCTTTTTAGGTGGTTCGTACATTTTGTCATTAGGTTGGGCACCGTTAGGTAGTAATATTACAATGTATTTTGTCATGTTCTTAATCACTATTCTTGATCGTTCAAATGAATCAAGAAGCGCATTAAGTACTATAGCTGCTGTGGGCATGTTTGCTAATATAATCGCCTTCATCCCTATTGTCGGCATGTTCATGCATTGGTTGATGGCTATTTTAATGCTTGTCTATATTTTTATCGTTTTAAATACTCGTGAATATCGTGGGAATACAACACACTACGATAGACGTCGCGCTGGTGAAACTGTAAGAGAATATAGAAAATAAAAAATTGCGGATTCTAATTTTAGAATCCGCAATTTTTTTATGAATGTTGTACGAAAGCAAAATAGCAAATAAAAATTACTGCCATGAAGTACATAATAGGATGTACTTCTTTATGACGTTTCGCCATAACCATTGTAATAGGATAGAAGATAAATCCACATGCAATACCTGTAGCGATTGAATACGTTAAAGGCATCATAATAATCGTTAAGAACGCCGGTACTGCAACTTCAAACTTCGGCCATTCAATTTTATTTAAGTTGCTAACCATTAATACGCCGACGATGACTAGCGCAGGTGCTGTTACTGCACTTGTAACAACAGACATTAATGGTGAGAAGAATAACGCCAATGCGAAACAGATTGCTGTAACAACACTAGCAAACCCAGTACGTGCTCCTACTGCCACACCTGCAGATGATTCGATATAAGATGTTGTAGTAGATGTCCCGAATATTGCGCCGGTAATTGTAGCTAACGAATCTGCAAACAATGAGCGTCCTGCTCTTGGTAATTTGTTATCCTTTACTAATCCTGCTTGTGTTGCAACAGCAACTAATGTTCCTGCTGTATCAAAGAAGTCAATGAATAAAAATGTAAGTACTACCGAAATGAACTTCCAGTTTAATAATTCAGACGGATTACTAAATGAATCGAATACCTTTCCGAAAGTCGGTTCAATACTTGGCACAGCACCGATGATTTGTTTCGGTGCATCGATCAATCCGAACAACATACCTGCAATAGCAGTAATGATCATTCCAATAAAGATACTACCCGGTATACGTTTAGCCATTAAAATAATTGTTAATACGATACCTGCGACAGCAAGCAATACATGAGGATCATGTAAGTTCCCTAAAGATACTAACGTCGCTTCATTTGCCTGAACGATACCGGCACCTTTCAAACCAACGAATGTAATAAACAAACCGATACCTGCTGACACTGCCATTTTAAGTTCAAATGGAATTGCATTGATAATTGTTTCACGAAGACCAGTAATTGTAAGCAATGCAAAGAATATACCAGAGAATAATACACCTGTTAATCCAGTTTGCCATGGAATATTATACTGTAATACAACCGTGAATGCGAAGAATGCATTAAGTCCCATACCTGGTGCTAAAGCAATCGGATAGTTCGCAATAAGCCCCATAAATAAACATCCGACAATTGAAGCTAAAATAGTAGCAACGAAAACTGCACCCGCATCCATACGCATACTCTCAGGAATACCTTTAACACCTGCTAAAGATAACATCGCCGGGTTAACCGCTAAAATATAAGCCATAGATAAGAACGTCGTTAATCCGCCAAGTATCTCTCTCTTATAATTCGTGCCTAATTCATCAAATTTAAAATAATTTCTCATTGTGCACTTCCCTTTTTTAATTTTTATACCTGTATAGTCTAATCTCAACGTTCGGAAAAATCAATATAATTTTAATGCCTCTCATATTAATATTGGAATTTTTTTTTTATAACGCTGATATAAAATCATTTGAATGTTTTTTTTGTCTATATTTAGGGAATACGAAATATAAATAACAAAGGAGGAATTATTATTATGAAATTTAAAATATTAAGTTTAATTCTATCTTCGGCACTTGCGCTTGCAGCATGTAATAATGACGCGAAAGATATTGAAAAATCTCCAAAAGACGAAACTAAACAAGAACAACAAACAGAAAAAACGGATACAAAAGCAACGGATACAAATGACAAAGGCGACAATACTGATGAAGAAAACGATGCGAAACAAGAAGGCGAAAGCAGTGTAGAAGAAGATGATGATGTAGATAACAAAGATGAAGCTACTGAAGCAGATGATGATAATGATAAAAATGAAGCTTCTATTAAATTAGATGATATTAAAGTATTACCAGAAGATGCAATTAAAACTGCACAGAAAAAAATTCCTGGTGACTTAGAAAGTATTTCATTCGACAATGATATGGGACAATGGGTTTATGCCATTTCATTAATCGATACAAATAAGAAGACACATGAAATTAAAGTAAATGCTGAACAAAACAAAATCATCTCTACTCAAGTAGAAGATGATGAAGATAACGTAAAGACTTTTGATTACGGTAAATTTATTCCCGCTGATAAAATCATAAAAGCTGCACAAAAAGTTTACAATGGCGATATTAAAGAATGGTCACTTGATCATGATGATGGTAAATTTAAATATAATGTTGAATTAAAAGGGCAAGATGGTAAAACAAAAGAATTTGAACTTGATGCGAAAGATATGAAAATTTTATCTAAAGATGCATAACACAACAAGAGCACAGTGAATTTTTCACTGTGCTCTTGTTCATTATATTTTTTATAACAATCCTATCCACTGCCAATACGTCGCACTAAATAACAGGATAAGTAAGTAACCGATAATTGTTAATGCGATACCTGTTTTTAAGAAGTCTTTTACCGTAAATGTACCTGTACCATATGCCAACATGTTTTGTGGTGCTGATACTGGTAATAAGAAGCCAAAGCTGATGACAAATTGCTGAATCAGTACAAAGCCAATAGCATTATCTTTTAATCCGAGCGTAGTTGTTAAAGCAATAAACACAGGAATTAAGGCGCTCGCTAAACTAGTCGCACTTGCAAAGCCTAAGTGAATGATAATGTTGAACAAAGTAATTAAAGCAATTGTTGCAAGTAGCGGCATATGTTCTAACCCCATTAATCCAAACGTTTTATCACTTAGCCATTGGGCTGCTGTTGTTTGCAGTAATAAATTTCCTAGAGAGATACCAATCGCAAATACAATGATCGTTCCCCATGGAATTAACTTTTCAACATCTTTCCACGTAAATACACCGACTTTAGGTGTTAACATAATCGCTAATGCTACTAGCGTAATAGAAGAAGAATCAATTGGGTGTAACTTCGCTTCTGTTGCCCAGAAAAATAATAATGCTACTGAAATAGCGATGAGTCGCCATTCTCTTGCAGTAACCGGACCAAGTTCAGCAAGTTGTTTCTTCACTAGCTCTTTACCGCCTTCAATTTCTTTCGTTTCAGGCTTAATAACTGTGATCATAATGAAATATAAGGCAATTGACATTAATATTGACCATGGTGCTGCATACATAAACCACTCACCCCAGGATACATCCTGGTTAAATTGTTTATTGATAAATCCCATAGCGACCATATTTTGTGCTGCACCAGTCTTTATACCAACGTTCCATATAGAGACAGCCTGAACAGCAGTAATAACAAGTAACGCTGCGAGTCGTGATTCTTTTTTTGCACCAAATGCTGTAACCATACCTAATAAAATTGGTACTACAGCACCTGCTCTTGCTGTAGCTGAAGGCACAAAGAATGCCAGTATAATTGAAACAATGATTGAACCTGCTACAACCGCATTTGTTTTGTTTCCAACTACAGATAAGACAAGTAACGCCAGACGTTTATGCAAATTGGTTACCTGCATTGCAGTTGCTAAGAATAACGCTGCTGCAACAAGTGCTACTGCAGAACTCGAGAATCCACTAAATGCTATTTTCAATGCATTTTGCGTACCGAACATCGCATCTTCAGCTAACGGTTTCCCTGCTACCATTGGGTTACCCATAGCTGCACCTAATTTTTGAATCGGACTAAAACCTATCAGCATGATAATCAATGCTACTATCATCGTACTTGAAACAGGATAACTTACCGCTTCTGTAACCCACATAATCACTGCAAATGCTAAAATAGCAAGTGCCATTTTAGCCATAATCGGCAAATCTGTTGGTGTCGGTAGTAATATGATAGCAATTAAGACGATAAAACTTAAAATAATCCAATATGGCTTTAAATTCAACTTCTTTTTAACTTCTTCCATAGTAGAAGCCCCCTTAACTTTATTCAATCCAATTGTATCATGTTCACAAAATCTACTAAAGATTTAAATTTTTTAAGGCGTCTGCAAATGGATTGTTAATCGGTTCTTCCTCTTTTTTCATATACTTCTTCATTTCATTTTTCGATACTTTACCAGTTTTACGTGATTTAAATCGTTTATCCATTTGTTCCTGCGTTTCACGGAAACCACAAGTACAACTGTACATCGCTTTCGGACCTTTACCATGTAACGTTAATTTCTTTTTACATTCAGGACAGCGTGCATTTGTTTTGCGTTGCACATTCTTTTTCGTGCCACATGTTGGATCTTGACATACGAGCATCTTACCATTGCGTGTCTTTTTCTCCAGCATGAATTTACCACACGTTGGACATTCTGTTGTCGTCATATTATCGTGTTTAAATTTATCTTCACTCGATTTAATCTCATCGATAATCTCTTTCGTGAATTTGCGCATCTCATCTATAAATTTATTTTTGTCATATTTATTTTTTTCGATTAATGTGAGTTTATGCTCCCAATCAGCCGTAAGTTCTGGTGATTTCAACGCATTCGGTGCAAGTTCTAACAATTGTCGCCCTTTATTCGTCACTTTAATATTGCCATTAAAGTTCTCTATCGCATTTAAGTTATAAAGTTTTTCAATAATATCAGCACGCGTCGCAACAGTACCAATACCACCAGCGGATTTGAGCGTTGATTGTGCTGTCTTATCAATCTCAAATATACTGCTTGGATTTTCCATCGCTTTTAATAACGTACCTTCATTTAAATATGGGGGTGGCTCAGTTTCATGCGTTGTTTTATTAATTTTAATGTTTTCTAAAGTCTTTCCTTTTACAAAACGATGATGTTTATCAGTAGACGCCTGATGATTTAATGCCTTAAATCCTAATGTTACAGTTTGTTCCTGTTTCGCTACAAAAATAGATTCACCAATATTTACAGTAACTTTTTGTTCTGCATAGACATTTGGTGGTAATAAATTACTTAAAAAACGTTCTGCAATTAATAGATAGATATTTTGCTCTCGTCCACTTAAGCTATCAAGATTTACACGTACTTCGGTCGGTACTATCGCATGATGATCACTTACTTTAACGTCATTGATAAAATGGCTGCTACCTTTGATTGGTGTCTTCAACAATTCAACAACTTGTTCACGATATTCAGTTGTTGAGAGTGAAGCTACACGATCTTTTAACGTACTTAGCATATCAGTGGTTAAATAATTTGAATCAGTACGTGGATAAGTCACAAGTTTATGTGATTCATATAAATTTTGCATCGTGCTTAATGTTTCTTTAGCAGAATATTTAAATCTGCGATATGC
This sequence comes from Macrococcoides caseolyticum, assembly GCF_021366795.1. GTDB lineage: Bacteria > Bacillota > Bacilli > Staphylococcales > Staphylococcaceae > Macrococcoides > Macrococcoides caseolyticus_A. The sequence continues at coordinate 50,828 of NZ_JAHCPS010000012.1, forward strand.
GTCTTGCTGCAAAGAAGTTAAATCATATAGCTTACCTGGATATCGTTTCTTCTCGTTCGTTACAACATCGCTTATAACTGCTTTTTCGGTTTGCAATGCTTTAATAAGCGCATCTACAACTGTTTCATCAAAGATTCGATTTGGTGACTGCCAGTTAAAAGTCACACCATCAACAACAATATTTAAGCCATAATATTTTCTTGGTTGAAACTGATTGATAGCATCTTGTCTGATTTTCACCATTTGTAATGTAGGCGTTTGTACACGTCCAGTTGAAAGTTGCGCATCATATTTCGTCGTCAAAGCACGTGTTGCATTAATGCCAACAATCCAGTCTGCTTCACTACGCGCAAGTGCAGCTTGATATAAACCGTGATATGCACTTCCAGGCTTTAGCTTTTTAAATCCTTCACGGATTGCTCCATCTGTAACTGATGAAATCCATAAACGTTTAACAGGTTTATTCCCTTTACATTTCTCTAATATTAAACGCGCAACAAGCTCTCCTTCACGTCCTGCATCTGTCGCAATGATTACTTCATTGACATCCTGGCGTTCAATTTGCGATTTAACCGTATTAAATTGTTTTCTTGTTTTACCAATTACAACGGATTTCATACGTTTAGGTAAAATCGGCAAATCTTTCATATCCCAAGCTTTATACTTGCTATCGTACTGTTCTGGGTCTGCATTGGTTACTAAGTGTCCAAGCGCCCAGGTTACAATATACTGATGATTTTCCATATATCCATTTTTCTTTTGATTACAATTCAGCACACGCGCAATATCACGTGCGACTGATGGCTTTTCAGCAAGAACTACTGATTTCATATTATCCGTCCTATTCTCAATTGATTTATTAAATTATAACAGATTTTTATAACTGATTACTTTTATAGCTATTACAATTGTTATTTCTATAACTCTCCGTTATGCTTAAAATAACAAAGGAGGCGTTCGTATGAAGACACTCAATTTCCCAAAAAATATTCAATATTTAGTGTGCTCCGACTTTGATGAAACATACTTTGCACATCAATTAAGTAACCCATCAGATGTTAAAGCGCTCGATCAGTTTTTGGCACGTAATGCTGAGCAAAAAGGCATACTCTTTGGTATTATTTCAGCCAGTACTAAAGAAATGATTGAAGCCTGTCTAAAAATAGGTCATTACGACTACTACCCACACTTTATTTCAACCAATTCAGGTACAGAAATTTATTACATGCAGAACGGGAAATTTATAAGGGATGAAGTCTATCATGAAAAGTTTAAACAATTAAATTTCAATAAATCAGTCATACTCGATATCGAACAACAACTTAAAGACGATAATATTCAACTGATCACTCAATTACCATTTGAAAATGCTCCATTCTCACGTAATTATTATTACAAAAGTTTAGGTAATATCGACCAGCAGAATATCGAAAAGATTAAATCTCTAGGCAGGGCCCATCATTTCAATGTTAACGTCAGTCGTTGTAACCCTCTTATCGGAGATCCAGAAGACCATTACGATGTAGATTTTTACCCTGACATTGCAGGAAAACATGCAGTCGTAAAATACTTAATGCAACAATTTAATATACCTTACGACAATACATTTGCATTCGGGGACAGTGGTAATGACATATTAATGTTGAAAGAAGTTAAACATGGGTATTTAGTAAGTAATGCCACACCTGAAGCTAAGTCATTATACCAACATCATACTGTTTCTTCTTACAATAAAGGGATATTAGAATCATTAATGCATTACTTTGAGGAGTGAAGAACTTGCATATTTCTTATATGAATGATATTCCTGCATTAGCTGAATTTTTATATCAGCTGAATCAGGATAATAAACACCACGTCGGCTATATACGTCTAACTAAACAAAGCATCATAGAGCAACTCCATAATATTCAACCAAAAGATATGTTACAAATTACAGATAATGGTCAGATTATTGCGGCTTTCGGAATTGAACACATCAATGAAAATGAAGCCTTTATATTAGGACCGATTACAACCAAGACTGACTCAGAAGCGCTAAATATGATTCAGGTTATGTGGCAGGATTTTCTACGTGACCATCCAGATATCACAACATATTATTTCAGCTTTCACGAGGCACATCGATTTGGTCAAAAAGTAATGAAACATCTAAGAACGCAATATTTAGGCACAACTTATACGATGGAAGCAACCGAAAATAAAACAAGTAACATTGCACCACAAATCATCAAATACAAACCAATCTATAAGAAAAGCTTTACACAACTGATGAAAGACTTACAAACGGATTACAAAACTATGCGTAATAAAATATTATCGACAGTTGGCCTTACTCATGAACTTTACCTTTATATCAATGAGGGTTTAGCAAAAGCTTATATATGGATACAGATTAACGATGAAGATGTGTGTAATATTGAATATCTTGCCACTCATCCTCAATATCGCAATAAAGGCATCGGTCATGAATTGGTTTCATTCGCAGTTAATCATGCCTTCCATAAACACCATGCCCAACGGATTCAAATCTCTGTTAAGAGTAAACGCGAGAAGAATATCGCATTCTATGAAGCAATAGGTTTCAAAAAAATCAACGAAATGAACCACTTTAAGTACACCGTTAAATAAATCATTCAACTACAATCCCCCTGCACCTCATAGTTTGCAGGGGGATTGCCTTTGTCTCCAGTTTATTTGCGTCTTAACGTCCTTTCGATAGCCTCTTTTATTTACGGCATCTCTCGGACAGACGCTGGTTAAACTTCGACAAATCCTTCAAAATCAAACAGCGATTTTTCGCCTTTGT
>NZ_JAHCPS010000013.1 GCF_021366795.1 Macrococcoides caseolyticum
GAAAATAGAATTCAACAAAAATTAGGCTACTTATCTCCGATAGAATATCGAAAACAAGCAGCCTAATTGAGATGCTTTTTTGTTATGTCTCAAATTAAGGGTTCAGCACCATAGAAACGGTGCCATTTTTTTATTATAAACCTAATTTACCAATCATCTCGTCTACACTATTTAAAACGATATCCGCATTACGCAAATCTTGTGCATCACCTGACCCTGATAATACACCGACAACTTTACCCGCTTCACCATTTCGGCCAAGTTGTACGTCCATTTCAGTGTCTCCAACCATCATCGTGTCAGCAGCATCAACTTTAAAGTGTGTCATAATTTCCTGTAATAATTCTTTTTGTGGTTTGTGATACTTAGAAGAATCACTCGTCACAATTAAGTCAAAATACGTACGGATATTATATTTATCGACAAATAAATCCATAGATGCAGTATCATCTGCTGAAACAATCGCAAGTTTATATCCTTTGTCATGCAATTGCTTCAACGTCTCTAGTACACCTTCGATTATTGTTATACTTGCCGCTTCGTTGTCTGATGTTAAATGTTCAATCTTCTGAAGTAACCAGCTGGCCATCGCATCACCATTCGGTAATTTCTCTATACTTTCAACTACAGTCCTTGTAGATTTGGCTCCGATCACTTTATCAATCTTATCATCCACAATACCAAATGCATCTTTAATCTCCGACTTCGGAACATTTATATTTGTTCTTACAGAGAATTCATTAATTAAATCATCGGCAAGTTTCACCATATGAGAGCCAAGTTCCATTAATGTACCATCTTTGTCAAACACGATTAATTTTACCAACTGAGACACTCCATTCATGTTTTTCTATATTATATAATGAAGTGCTCTATTAATTCACTTCTAAATGCAGATCCCCTGGTTTCACCCATTGTCTTGGTCTCATGACTAAATGGTGTACAAGCAACGTTACGACTAATGGAACAAAAATCCCAGCCGCAATAAACTGTAGCAATACGCCCACACCTTGTGCATTGAGTATTTGGATTGGCGCAATAAGAGCACATAATCCAAGTCCTGCGATTTCAAAAGGTAGTTTCATATTAAATATGAGAACGGCAACCGGTCCAGCAACTGCAGCAGCAATGAGTGGCGCAATCGTTACGCGTGGATTCTTAACGATATTCGGAAATTGAACTTTTGGCGTACAGATAGATTGAGCAAGAAATCCACCTAAATCATTTTCCCTAAAACTCATTACGGTATACCCGACAAATTGTGCTGAGATACCAACAAGTGCTGCACTAGATGCATGTGGATCAAGTTGGAGTGCGACAGCTAATGCTGCACTTGAGGCAGGCGTCATTACGAGTACAGCAAATACAATAGCGATAACGATAGACGCTAGCAAGGGTTGATGACTCACCGTTGATGTAATCCATTTAGAAATAGTAACTAATGTTGGCGAAATCACCTTAGACAAGTAAAAACCTGCAATACTGCCGGCAAGTATGCTTGATAGCGGTACCGCCATTAAATCAAGAAATGTCTTACCCGTCACTTTCTTACCAACAAATGTTGCAATGATGGCTGCTATAATAGCACCAATGGGCTCTCCAGTAACGATGTTATATGCATCATCCACTTTAGTAATTGCATTACCACCGACAGCCGCACTAATCATACTTGCAACAATTGTTAATCCATTTGCACCTAGACTAACTGCAATTGCTCCTCCAAGTGCAGGTGTCATTAAATATGTTGCAATCGTTCCAATCATAACGAGTAAATCGATATGTAGCAATCCACCGACCGATTTTAATAACAATCCTACCCCTAAAGACACAAGAATGGCTGCTGAAATACCTCCTGCACCCTTTTCCATCCTATCCATCCAATATGATTTTTCACTGGTTGTACTTACCATAGACATTCCTCCTTATTGCGTTACTTTTACTGTCCATCCAAATGTATCTTCTGACGTCCCATTTTGAATTGAAGTATATGCTTCGTACAATCTATTTGTAACTGCGCCTGTTTTAAAGTGATTAATTACCGCTATTTCTTCTTTATATTTAATTTCACCTACAGGAGACACGACAACGGCAGTACCTGAACCAAAGATTTCAGTGATGTCACCATTTTTCGCAGCATTAAATACTTCTTCAATTGCAATCTTACGTTCTTCAACTTCATATCCTAAACGCTGTGCTAGTTCTAAAATAGACTTGCGTGTAATACCTGGTAAGATACTACCATTAAGTGCAGGTGTCACAAGCTTATTGCCATACACAAAGAAGATATTCATACTCCCTACTTCTTCGACAAATTGTTGTTCAACACCATCAAGCCATAATACTTGATCATATCCGAGCTTCGATGCTTTAGACTGTGCTAGTAAACTCGCTGCATAGTTGCCGGCAACTTTAGCGAATCCAACGCCACCACGTACTGCACGAACATATTCATCTTCTACGTAAATCTTCGTCGGTAGTAGTTGACCGTCGCCATAATATGCACCAACTGGAGATAAAATGATTAGGAATTTATATTGATTGGCAGGTCGAACACCTAAAAATGGTTCCGTCGCAAAAACAACCGGACGGATATAAAGTGATTGGCCCGGCTCTGAAGGCACCCACTCCTGTTCTAACTTTACGAGTTCTTTTAAACCATCAAGTGCTACCGCTTCATCAATTTGAGGCATATCAAGTCGTGCAAGTGACTGATTCAAACGTTTAAAGTTTTGATCTGGACGGAATAACTGGATACCTCCATCTGTGCGATATGCTTTCAACCCTTCAAATACAGACTGACCATAATGAATACTTTGTGATGCTGGTGACATTTCTATAGTTTGATAAGGCGTAATCTTTGCATCATGCCAACCTTTGTCTTCTGTGTAATCCATACTAAACATATAATCCGTAAAATATCGACCAAATCCTAATTGACTTTGGTCTGGTTTTTGCTTCAGTTGCTCGCATTTCTCAAATTTGATTTGTACCATATTATCCCTCCAATAATTTAATAAATTTAAGTATAACAAAAAAAATATACATTTCAATTAATTTTCAGAATTTTTAAATTTATTTAAATTAATTTTCATAAAATTAAAAAAAGCAGATCTGTAAAGATCTGCTTAAGTAATTATTATATATAATTATTTATTTTCTTTCGCTTTGATTGCTGTAAGCATTTCTTCAGTCATCTTATCTAAGTCAAACTTAGGATCAAAGCCCCATTGTTTTTTCGCTTCTGTTGCATCAATTGAATTTGGCCAGCTTTCAGCAATCCCTTGACGTACTGGATCTACATCATAATCTAACTCGAAATCCGGAATCTGTTTACGAATACTTGCTGCTACCATTTCAGGATCGATACTCATTGCTGTAACGTTAAATGCGTTACGGTCTTTTAAATTCTCCGCTGGCGCTTCCATTAACTTGATGATTGCATCAATTGCATCGTCCATAAACATCATATCCATGAAAGTATCTTTTCCAATATATGAAGTATACTTGCCTTCACGTACAGCTTTAAAGTAGATTTCAACTGCATAATCAGTCGTTCCGCCGCCCGGTTCTTTAACGTGAGAAATAAGTCCAGGGAAACGAACACCACGAGTATCTACACCAAATTTGTGGAAGTAGTAATCACACAGTAATTCACCTGATACTTTGTTCACACCATACATAGTCGTAGGACGTTGAATCGTCACTTGTGGCGTATTATCTGCTGGTGTGCTTGGTCCAAATGCGCCGATTGATGATGGCGTAAAGAATTGCATATTGTATTTTCGTGCAACTTCTAAAGCGTTTAATAGACCACCCATATTTAAGTTCCATGCGAAGACTGGGTTCTTTTCCGCAGTCGCTGATAATAATGCTGCCATATGCATAATTGTATCTGCTTTAAATTCTCCTGCTAATTTATCCATTTTTTCTGCATCAGTAACATCTAATGCTTCGAATGGACCTTCTAATACTTTAGCGCCTTCTTCAGGACGACGTAAGTCCGTCGCTAATACATTCTCAACACCATAAATTTCACGTAATTTTAACGTTAATTCTGTACCAATTTGGCCTAACGCACCTGTGATCATAATTCTTTTCATTGTGAAAACTCCCTTTATACAATTGTACTCCTAGTGTGTACAATTAGTTATATTGATATTTATTTCTTCATTCATCTTACAATAAAAACGTTTACATGTCCATTAGGGATAAACATAAAAATCATCAGGCGTTTTTACTACCCCTGATGATTTTATCATTATTTAATAATATTTAATTCTTTTCCTACACGTTCGTAAATTGCTAATGCTTCATCTAGCATTTCTTTTGTATGTGCTGCAGTTGGCATATTACGTACACGACCTGTTCCCTTTGGTACCGTTGGGAAGACGATTGATTTCGCGTATACGCCCTCTTCCATTAAGCGCTTAGAGAATTCTTGTGTTGTTTTCTCATCACCAATAATACAAGGTGTAATTGGTGTTTCAGAATGCCCGATATCAAAACCTAATTTTTTAAGACCGTCTTTTAAATAGTTACCGTTTTCCCATAACTTATCATGTAATTCTGTTGATTCCATTAAGATATCAATTGCTTCAGTAATCGCGCGTGTATCTCCTGGTGTTAAAGACGTTGAGAATAAGAACGGACGTCCAGCTACTTTTAACCAGTCAATTAAATCTTTAGAACCTGCAACATAACCCCCTACTACACCGATTGCTTTTGATAAAGTACCGATTTGGAAGTCGATTTTGTCTTGTAAACCGAAATGTTTAACTGTTCCTGCACCTTTACCCATTACACCTGAACCATGTGCATCATCCACATATGTGATTAATCCAAACTCTTCAGCAATTTCAACAATTTCAGGTAACTTCGCAACGTCACCATCCATAGAGAATACACCATCTGTAATATACATTACCTTTTTGTATAAACCTGATTCTACTGCTTCTTTCGCTTTCGCGCGTAAATCTTCCATGTCTGAATGTTTAACACGGATAATTTTCGCTTTAGATAATCGACAACCATCAATAATTGATGCGTGGTTTAATTCATCTGAAAGAATCGCATCTTCTTTATTCATTACAGCACTAATTGCTGCCATGTTACAGTTAAATCCAGATTGGAAGGCTACTGCAGCTTCAGTTCCTTTAAATTCAGCAAGTTTCTCTTCTAATTGTACGTGTAAATCTAATGTACCATTAATTGTACGTACAGCACCTGCACCTACACCATGAGAATCGATTGCTTCTTTTGCAACTTGCTTTAAACGATCATTTGTTGCTAAACCTAAATAGTTATTAGAAGAAAGGTTAATTAATTCTTTACCTTTAATTTTAATCTTCGGACCATTTGCACCTTCTACTACATTAATTTCATTATATAGACCATTATCTTTTAGGTAGTCTAAATTTTCTTTTAAGAATGACTCTAATACTTTTGACATTGATATAACACCCCTTAATTGTGATTTTCAAATACATCATATCATAAAGAAATATGAACTGCTATCGAATAAGGAAACGGTTTCTGAAAAACCAAGAAGTTTAAATATTCTAATATCTTTGATACACTTAAAGCACTATATTAAAGGAGTGAGTCTATGGACATACACCAAATCATTGCACATGAAACAGAAGAACTCATCAATATCCGTAGATATCTACACATGCATCCCGAATTATCTTTCCAGGAAATACACACTTATCAATTTATTTTAGAACAATTACAGCAACTTGAGCATTTTACCATTCGTGAACATGTCGGTGAGAAAGGTATCGTCGCTACCATTCAACACAATAATGGGCCATCCATTGCTTTTCGTGCAGATTTTGATGCATTACCGATTCAAGATCAAAAGGATGTGCCTTATCAATCACAAAATAAAGGCGTTATGCACGCTTGTGGTCATGATGGGCATACATCCATCCTGCTAGGTGTTGCACGCGTGTTAAATCAACATTATGATGCGATTAATGGTACCGTTGTTCTTATATTTCAATTTGGTGAAGAATTAGCCCCCGGCGGCGCTGAACCAATGACAAATGACGGTGCTTTAAAAGGTGTCGACCGCGTTTATGGTAATCATTTATGGTCGCCATTTGAAGTAGGTGCCGTTCATAGTAAATATGATGCGTTACTCGCTAGTCCAGATATGTTTAGCATAACGATTCAAGGAAAAGGCGGACACGGTGCCCATCCCGATACTGCTATAGATGCGATTGTAGCGATGGCGACATTCATCACGAATCTTCAAACCATTGTATCGAGAAGTGTTCCACCCACAAGTGAAGCTGTATTAACAATTGGCAAAGTTGTTGCAGGTAATGCATTTAATATTATAAGTGATTCAGCTTTTTGTACTGGTACTGTTCGTACTTTTGACCCAGAAATAAAAGCATTAATAAAAAGAAAGATAGATAATGAATTAATTGGCCTATCTATATCTAAAGGCATTACATATACTTTAGATTACGTCGATGGGTATCCTGCTGTTATCAACCATAATGAATGTGTCGATGTCATCCGTCGTGCAGTTCAACGTTCAAATTTACCTTATCAAGAGATGCGCCAAGTCATGATTGGTGAAGACTTTTCATATTACTTACAGCATCAACCTGGTGCATTCTTCTTTACTGCAGCAGGTAATACTGATAAAGGTATTACAGCTCCGCATCATCATCCATTATTTGATTTTGATGAAAGTGCAATGAATGATGCCTTAAAAGTATTTTTAAATATTTTAGTTGAGGAAGGTGTTTTATGATAAATCAAGTTGAACAATATTATGATGAACTTGTTGCGCTGCGTCGCCACTTTCATATGTATCCCGAATTATCCTTCCAGGAAACAAAAACACCGCAATTTATCGCTCAGTACTTATCAGATTTAGGTATAACCGTAGAAACAGGTGTAGGTGGTCGCGGTGTAGTCGGTCGCCTTATTAAAGATGACCAACGCCCAACCCTTGCGATACGTGCTGACTTTGATGCCCTTCCGATACAAGATGAGAAAGAGGTTCCTTACAAGTCAAAAGTCCCTGGTGTCATGCATGCTTGTGGACATGATGCCCATACCGCAGTATTACTTATTACTGCTAAAATTCTTGCTGAAAATTTTGATCATATTAATGGTAATTTAGTCTTTATCCATCAACATGCTGAAGAAGTAGATCCTGGTGGTGCTATTCAAATGATTGCAGATAATTGTTTAAAGGGTGTTGATGCAATTATTGGTCAACATGTTTCAAGTTCACTTGATGTTGGTAAGATTGGCTATAAATATGGAACTGCTACAGGTATCCCTGATGACTTCTGGATTACGATTCAAGGGAAAGGCGGACATGCTGCACACCCCAATACCACAATCGATCCTGTGGCAGCAACCATTCGTTTATGTAATGATCTACAGTACATTGTTTCACGTAAAACGAATCCAACAACACCGGCAGTACTTTCAATTACACAACTTGATGCGGGTGATCAAAATAACGTGATTCCTGATACTGCTAGAATTGCGGGTACAATACGAACGTTTGATGCTGATACTCAAAACTTAATGTATGAAGAACTTAAAAAATGTCTGGAAGGTTTAGTAACAACCATGGGCATTACATATGAATTAAAATATTTAAAAGGGTATCCACCTGTTGTAAACACAACACATGAAACAGATTTAATTGTCGGGGCAGCGCGTAAAATAGAAAGTGTGGAAGAACTTGTAGAATTAGAACCTTCTTTAGGTGGCGAAGACTTCTCCTATTATTTACAGCGCGTCCCTGGTTCATTCTTTTATACTGGAACACGAAATGTAAACTTTAAAGCGGACTTCCCACATCATCATCCTAAATTTGATATAGATGAGAAGGGATTACTTAATGCTGTAAAAGTATTTGTTCAAGCAACTGAAGATTTCTTTAATGAAGGAGGAATATAAATGCCATGGTACAAAGAAGTCGATCAATATAAAGAAGAACTAATAGAAATCAGAAGATATCTTCATATGCATCCAGAACTCTCATTTAAAGAAACGAATACGGCAAAGTATATTGCAAATTATCTTGAATCAATCAATATACCAGTCTTTAAAAATATTGGAGGTAATGGCTTATATGGTATTTTAGAAGGGGCACTACCGGGTCCTACAGTATTATTACGTGCCGATTTTGATGCTCTTCCAATTCAGGACGAAAAAGATGTGCCATACAAATCTCAAACGCCTGGTGTCATGCATGCTTGTGGTCATGATGGACATACTGCAATGCTACTGATTACTGCTAAAATATTAATGAACCATAAAGAACAGCTCAAAGGAAAAGTCATTCTTTGTCATCAACACGCTGAAGAAGTATTACCTGGTGGCGCACAATCTATGATCAATGCAGGTATTCTAGATGGTGTTGATTATGTATTTGGTACCCATACATCAAGCAATTTGAACAGTAACGCTGTAAGCTTCACGGCCGGTCCTGCCTATGCCTTTGCTGATGCATTTACAATAGATATTAAAGGGCTTGGCGGGCATGGTGCTGCACCGCATACTACACATGATGCCATCATTGCAGCGAGCTTTTTAATCACTCAATTACAGACGATTGTATCGCGAAGTGTAGACCCGATTGAAACCGGTGTACTAACGATAGGTGAATTTAACAGTGGAGATGCTTTTAATGTTATTGCAGAAACAGCCTATTTGAGTGGGACACTACGTACATATCATCCGGAAATAAAGCATCACATGATAAAACGAATGAAAGAAATAATAGAAGGTATAGAAAAAGCATATAATGCACAGATTAAACTCAACTATACGGATGGTTACCCTGCACTTATTAACAGTGAAAGAGAAACACAGTGGCTCAAAAATTTAAGTGAGACGATTGATGACATACAGTTCATTGAAGATGGTACGCCATCCTTAGGTGGCGAAGATTTTGCATACTTTTTACTGGAACGTCCAGGGTGTTATTTTAATACTGGCGTAAGAAATGAGCATCTTAAAGCAGACTTTCCCCATCACCATCCTAAATTTGATATGGATGAAAATGGTTTACTTAATGGCGTGCGTGTATTTATACATCTCATTGAGCATATGGATGAATTAAATAAAGATTAAAAAATAAAACCCGCGAGGCGTCCCTCGTGGGTTTTAAAAATCACAAAAGTGATATTATTTTTCGATTACAGTTACAACGCCTGATCCTACAGTACGTCCACCTTCACGAATTGAGAAACGAGTTCCGTCTTCAATCGCGATTGGAGAAATTAATTCAACGTTCATTTCAACGTTGTCCCCAGGCATAACCATTTCAGTACCTTCAGGTAAGTTAACTACACCAGTTACGTCAGTTGTACGGAAGTAGAACTGTGGGCGGTAGTTAGTGAAGAATGGAGTATGACGTCCACCCTCTTCTTTTGATAATACGTATACTTCAGCTTTGAACTTAGTATGAGGAGTGATAGTTCCTGGTTTAGCTAATACTTGACCACGTTGAACATCGTCACGTGAAACCCCACGTAATAATGCACCGATGTTGTCACCAGCTTCAGCGTAATCTAATAATTTACGGAACATTTCAACACCTGTTACAGTTGTTTTAGATGGCTCTTCAGTTAAACCGATGATTTCAACTTCTTCACCAACTTTAACTTGTCCACGTTCAACACGTCCAGTAGCAACTGTACCACGACCAGTAATTGAGAATACGTCCTCAACTGGCATCATGAATGGTTTGTCTGAATCACGTTCTGGAGTAGGGATGTACTCATCAACCGCGTTCATTAATTCCATGATTTTGTCTTCATATTGCTCTTCGCCTTCTAAAGCTTTTAATGCTGAACCAGCGATTACTGGAATGTCGTCGCCAGGGAAACCGTATTCAGATAATAAGTCACGAACTTCCATTTCAACTAATTCTAATAATTCTTCATCGTCAACCATGTCAACTTTGTTTAAGAATACTACTAATGCAGGTACACCTACGTTACGTGATAAAAGGATGTGTTCACGAGTTTGAGGCATTGGACCGTCAGCAGCAGATACTACTAAGATACCACCGTCCATTTGAGCAGCACCAGTGATCATGTTTTTAACATAGTCAGCGTGTCCTGGGCAGTCAACGTGAGCGTAGTGACGTTTTTCAGTTTCATACTCGATGTGTGAAGTATTGATTGTGATACCACGTTCTTTTTCTTCAGGTGCGTTATCGATTTGGTCGTATGAACGAGCTTCACCGCCACCTTTTTTAGATAATACAGTTGCGATAGCAGCTGTTAAAGTTGTTTTACCGTGGTCAACGTGACCGATAGTACCAATATTGGCATGTGTTTTCGAGCGATCAAATTTTTCTTTAGCCATTTCGAAATCTCTCCTTAAATTTAAGTTAATTTTTTAATATTACTCATGAGGGATTCTCACCCTCATGAGGAAATACATATCTCATTTATAAATCATTTAGCCATAAATTGCAATATATTGAGCTGTGCACCGCTCAAGCTACAACAAATTATTGACCTTTATTTTTCTTGATGATTTCTTCTGATACTGATTTTGGTACTTCTTCATAGTGATCGAACACCATTGAGTAAGTTCCGCGACCTTGTGTATTAGAACGTAAGTTTGTTGCATAACCGAACATTTCAGCTAATGGTACGAATGCGCGAACAACTTGAGCGTTACCGCGGGCTTCCATACCTTCAACACGTCCACGACGGCTTGTTACGTCACCCATGATATCTCCCATGTATTCTTCAGGCATAACGATTTCTACCTTCATCATAGGTTCTAAGATAACAGGATCACATTTTTTAGCAGCTTCTTTTAATGCTAATGAAGCAGCAACTTTGAAGGCCATCTCAGATGAATCGACATCATGGTATGAACCATCAAATAATTTAGCTTTTACATCGATTAATGGATAACCAGCTAATACACCGTTTTCCATTGCATCTTTTAATCCAGCTTCTACTGAAGGGATATATTCACGAGGAACTACCCCACCGACGATAGCGTTTTCAAATTCGAAACCAGCACCTGTTTCATTAGGTGTGAATTCGATATGAACGTCACCGTATTGTCCACGTCCACCAGATTGACGAGAGAATTTACCTTGAACTGCAGCAGCTGTTTTGAACGTTTCACGGTAAGATACCATTGGCGCACCAACTGTACATTCAACTTTAAATTCACGCTTCATACGGTCAACTAAGATATCTAAGTGAAGCTCACCCATACCACCGATGATAACTTGTCCAGTTTCAGGATCAGTGTGTGCATGGAATGTTGGATCTTCTTCTTGTAATTTAACTAAAGCGTTAGTCATTTTATCTTGGTCAGCTTTTGATTTTGGCTCAACAGATAAGTGAATAACTGGCTCTGGGAATTCCATAGATTCTAAGATTACTTGAACCTTTTCATCACATAAAGTGTCCCCAGTTGTTGTATCTTTTAAACCTACCGCAGCAGCGATATCTCCAGCATACACTTCAGAGATTTCTTCACGTGAGTTCGCGTGCATTTGTAAAATACGTCCTACACGTTCACGTTTACCTTTAGTAGCGTTTTGTACGTATGAACCTGATTGTAAAGTACCAGAGTACACACGGAAGAATGTTAATTTACCTACGAATGGGTCAGTCATAACTTTGAATGCTAATGCCGCAAATGGCTCGTTATCATCAGGTTTAGCGATGATTTCAGCATCTTTATCGTCAACTTCGTGACCTACGATTGGTTTAACATCTAATGGTGATGGTAAGTATTCAATTGCAGCGTCTAACATTAATTGAACACCTTTGTTTTTGAATGCAGTACCAGCTAATACTGGGTAGAATTCAACATCACATGTTGCTTGGCGGATAGCAGCTTTCAATTCTTCAACTGAAATTTCTTCTCCACCTAAATATTTTTCCATTAAATCTTCGTTTACATCAGCAACGGCTTCAATTAATTGTTCACGCATTGCTTGTGCATCTGCTAAGTACTCTTCAGGAACGTCAGTTACTTCAATGTCAGTACCTACATCATTTGTATAAGTGTGTAATTTCATTTCAACTAAATCTACGATTGCGTTGAATTGATCTTCAGCACCGATTGGCATTTGAATTGGGTGTGCATTTGCTTGTAATCTTTCGTGTAAAGTACCTACAGAGTATTGGAAATCCGCACCTGTTTTATCCATTTTGTTAATGAATACGATACGAGGAACTCCGTATGTAGTAGCTTGACGCCATACAGTTTCAGTTTGTGGCTCAACACCTGATTGAGCATCAAGTACTGTAACTGCTCCATCAAGTACACGTAATGAACGTTCAACTTCAACAGTGAAGTCTACGTGTCCAGGTGTATCAATGATGTTGATACGTGTACCTTTCCACTGAGCTGTTGTAGCAGCTGAAGTGATTGTGATACCACGTTCTTGTTCTTGTTCCATCCAGTCCATTTGTGAAGCACCTTCGTGCGTTTCACCAATTTTATGGATACGACCAGTATAATAAAGAATACGTTCAGTAGTCGTCGTCTTACCAGCATCGATGTGAGCCATGATACCGATATTACGCGTGTTCTTCAAAGAGAATTCTCTTGCCATGGGTATTCTTTCTCCTTCCAGGATTGGTTTATTTTAAGAAAGTAGCCCTCAAGTAAATTGATGACAGCAAGCTGTATACAATTACTAAAGGGTTAACTTTAATCTTACCAACGGTAATGAGCAAATGCTTTGTTTGCTTCAGCCATTTTGTGTGTATCTTCGCGTTTCTTAACAGCACCACCAGTGTTGTTAGCCGCATCTAAGATTTCGTTAGCTAAACGCTCTTCCATAGTTTTTTCACCACGAAGACGTGCATAGTTTACTAACCAACGTAAACCTAAAGTTGTACGACGCTCTGCGCGTACTTCTACAGGTACTTGGTAGTTAGATCCCCCAACACGGCGAGCTTTAACTTCTAATACAGGCATGATATTGTTGATCGCTTCTTCAAATACTTCCATAGAATCACGACCAGAACGTTCTTGAACTAATTCAAAAGCGTTATATAAAATCTTTTGAGCTGTACCACGTTTTCCGTCGATCATAATTTTGTTGATTAATTTAGTAACTAATTTAGAATTATGAATTGGATCCGGTAATACGTCTCTTTTAGCAACAGGTCCTTTACGAGGCATATTAATATCCTCCTTCCTCAGTATATTTTTTTTATTTTTCGATGTCTAGTGAGAACACTACATTTACAAAAATGAAATATTCTATTCAATTCATAATCACATTATGAATTATTTTTTAGCTTTAGGTTTTTTAGCTCCGTATAAAGAACGTCCTTGCATACGGCCGTCAACACCTGAAGTATCTAATGCTCCACGTACGATATGGTAACGTACCCCCGGTAAATCTTTTACACGACCTCCACGAATAAGTACTACACTGTGTTCTTGTAAGTTGTGTCCGATACCAGGAATGTAAGCATTAACTTCAATATTATTTGATAAACGCACACGTGCATATTTACGTAACGCTGAGTTAGGTTTTTTAGGTGTCATAGTTCCTACACGAGTACATACACCACGTTTTTGTGGAGATGCGATATCAGTAGCTTTTTTCTTATGACTGTTATAACCTTTGTTTAATGCAGGCGCAGTTGATTTTTTAACTTTTGAACTTCTTGGTTTTTTAACTAATTGGTTAATCGTTGGCATTTTGAATGTCCTCCTCTCTCTTGTTTAATTCCACACATCCAGGTGGTTCATTTTTAAAGTAAAAAAAGATTTGTAAGTATACCGCCTTACAAAGCGGGTTTCAAATGTGCAACAACTGTTGCTCTCACTTGAATACCATATTGTTTACCCAGTGCTTCTTTCGACTCACTGAATTCAATAGGTAATTGCTTTTGGTATGCTAGTAATAGCACGGTAGTTAATAAGTGGATTTGCGTATCACGCGCAATCTCAAGAGATGCTACACGATCCTTCTTAAGTGCCTTTACAGACTCCTTAAGTCCCACAACATATTGACTAGAGTGCATAACTTTTTCATTAGACATTGCAATCCTCCAAAGCTATTAAGTGCTACTCATCAACCTAAACAATATTATCATTATTTAAGATATAAGTCAATTATTTTTATTAAAATTTCAATTGTTATCATTTTCGATTCAATCATCAATAATCACATCAATATAGTTCACGATACCATATGGCAATTCATCCACATTTTTAGTTTGCTCAGATACATATATTTTACGTTTCACTCTACGTATCGGTACGAACAACTGCAGTCGATTTAAGCGTTTAAAATATTGATGCCCAACATTAATCAACGCATCATTTTTTCTATAGTTATGATCATTCATCAATTTATAGCTTTCTGTCAAATCACCATACCATTCCTGGAACTTACATTGTCTTAATAAATCAATCGTTTTAAAAGGCTGCATAGAATGATAGTTCTCATACATCCAGATAAAATCAGCATTGATAGTCATAAGGTGCGTATTAATATAATCAATTGGATCAATTTCGATATATTGTAATTGTATATCATGCATTGATAACGTTGCTTTAAACACATCATAGAAAGGTTTTGTTTGTTGATTCACTACAGCATTGAGCGGACGATTGATTTGTTCGTCCTCTGTTAATATGTCTATTGTTTGTATATTGACACGTTCATCAACACCGACGAAGTCATCTAATGTCTCTTTAAATAAATGACTAATAAAGGCACGCTGCTTTAAAGACAAATCCTTATGCGGGTTAAATAAAAGAAATTCTTCTCCAGTTGTAATATATACTACTGCATTATTATCTTTCTTATATGATTCGAAATCATTGATCTTGCTAGATTTATTTAAATATTTAATTTTTTCTATATCCGGTAAGTGTCCTCTATAAAACAGATTGTAGCGTATTGTTAGTCGCTCATTGCTCAGCTGATCAAGCTGATATGGACCGCTTCCAATAATTGTGTGAGGATCGACACGCTTATAAATGGCGCTGTATTTTTGTGTTAAAAGATATTCGAAGTATTTCGGTCGTTTACTAAACTTTACTTCAACATAAAAATCATTTATAACTTCAACCGCTTCAATCAAACTAAATAAAGCAAAATAAGGACATTCTGCACTTCGACAGTAATCTAGACTTGCCTTAACCTCTCTCGCTGTTAAAATTGTACCATCTGAAAATTTAACTTGTTTTTTTAGATGAATATGAAAGTTATCCTCAATCCATTCATCATAACTCACCAGACTACGGATAATCTCCCCAGTTCCAGAAACTCTATATAATGTATCAAATAATTGATGACTTAACTGAGCACCTAAATAATCGTTAATATGTGCCGGATGAAAATGCTCAGGTATCGCTCTTACCCATTCCGTAAACTCATTGTTCTCACTAACTTCAGGTTCATTAATTTTCTCATCAACAATCGTCTGAAGTTTGAGAAAAGAATGATGATGCCATGGTTGCTGCAAGAGACGTTGTAAGTCTAATACACTCATATCTTTGATATCGTTTTTAATGGCGTCAATCAATTCTATTTGCACATCGCGTTTCATTTTAATCGTGACTTTATTACCACGGCCACGTCCAGGAACATACTCTATAACACCTTCATCATCCCACTTTTTTAAAAGTCGAGTAAGCTGTTTTTTAGAGATCATCATCTTGTCAGCAATAATATCAAGTGTGAAGTCTTCAATATGATTTATATAATGTTCAAGTTCAATTATGCGTTGATCAATCATAAATTCCCCTCTTCCACAGATATAATTGTATTATATTTTGGAATACCATATGCACTTAATTCGTATTCTTTAAAACTTTCTACCTTAGGTAACATTTTTTTATAATAGGCAATATTAATCATTAGACCATTTTTTAAAAGAAATTGTTCATAATTATATTCTGCATACGGCCAATAATCTACTGACTTATTTCGGTAAATATAATTTAAATTCTTACTTTCCTGATAATCTTTCATCCAATCAGAAAACTTATTACTCAATAGCAATTCAAAATATCTTCTATCCATATCCAAAAACTCATTCATAACAACAGCATCGACATCAAATTCATTTAAGTTTTTTTTGACGTACTCTTCTACCGTCACTTCAACTATTTCAAACACTTTCACACATTTACTAATCTTTTCAAGCGTTTCTTCAATACGAGATCTAGAACTTTTTATTATAAGAAGCTTCATATCATCAATAAATGCATCTGTCATTGCCTCTGTGTGGATAATTTCTTCCAAACGTTTCCTCTCTGAAACTGGAAGTTGGTAATTCGGATGAAACAATAAAAAGTTTATGCTATAACTATCTTTTAAATCATCAGCTCTCAAGTCATTATTACGCACAAAATCATGGTAATAATCCGCATCTTTCACTAACCAAATATCAGTTAAATCAGGAATGTTTTCAGTGAAATATGGGTTTATTCTTAATTTTATTACCTCTGGACTAGTGAAATAAATCATATATGGTCCAGTATAGTAAATATTTTTACCCTTACTTTTGTATATTGTTGCGAATGGCTGACTGAGCATCAATTTAATTAAATCAGTTGGTCTACTCATTGTAATTTTAAATTTGAAAATAGCCAGCACTTCAATATTGATAATGTCATTAAAACCTGGAAAATCCCTATACTTTTTCACTAAATTTAAAAGTACTTGTACAATATTATCAGCAAATAACAACTCCCCATTAGAAAAATGAACATCTCTATGAATATGTATAATTAAATCATTGCCTATCCATTCATCATAAGCAACTAAATGATTAACTATATTATTATCATCCATAATATACAAACGCTCTCCGACATTTTCAAGTACAGTAGCTAGCGCAATATCTAAATATTCTAATGGGTGAATTACTTCCGGGATGCGATATAAATAATCCACATATTTAGAATGTTTAACAGAAAAATCACGACGACGAAAAAGTACCTCTTCAATACATAACCTTAGTATACGTTTCGAGCTCTCTGACATATCAAGTGACATCATCTTTTGCAACTCTATAATATTATAGTTTTCTAATCCATGGATTACTTCGTTAATATATTCTGCTTCAATATTTTTTAGAAAGTCAACCTGGGTTGCATTACCTCTGCCAACCCCACTATTAAAGGCTATAAAACCATCTTCGCTCCATTTATTCAAAAGACGCGAAAGTTGTCTAGACGAAATTTCAAGGAAATCTGAAACAGCTTCGCGTGAAAAAGAATTATTTTTCATAAAAATATACAGCCTTAGTAATTTATCATCTACGCTCACTATTTCAGTTCTCCTTTCTTAATTACTAATCATTAAACCCGCCTAAACCTGAAATGAACG
The DNA here is from genome assembly GCF_021366795.1 of Macrococcoides caseolyticum. Taxonomy (GTDB): domain Bacteria; phylum Bacillota; class Bacilli; order Staphylococcales; family Staphylococcaceae; genus Macrococcoides; species Macrococcoides caseolyticus_A. The sequence continues at coordinate 17,342 of NZ_JAHCPS010000013.1, forward strand.
TTGGCATAGCAACTAGAGATACATCTGTTGAATCATCAATTTGCGCGATAATGCCATTATCAATGTCATGTATTTTAGGGTTGGACTGCTTATTATCTTGTTTTTTTGATTTTGCAACTTCAAGGTCGTCTTCTTGTTCATTGTTTACTGCCGTTTTCTTTTCTTCTTGATTATTAATTGGTTTATCAACGATCGTCTTTTGATCCGGCAATTGAATCGGTAAAAAAATAGATTCTAAACGAATATCACCATTGTTTAATTCATCTTTAGGATTTAATGAATCATGATACGGATTAGGTAAATTGCCAATAGTAGCTGGTGGTTCAACAAAAATGACACTTTCCTCAACATCACCCAACTCTATTTGATTCGGAAGAGGTAATTGTATCACAGGATTTTCAATAGGTGATTGGGTAGAAGGTACCATTATGACAGGCGTTTCTGTTGTTGGTATTTCTGCCGTTGGTAATTCTACTGAAGGAAGACCCACTATTGGTTCTTCTGGTGTTGGTATTTCCATTGTTGGTAACTCTATTGTTGGTAACTCTATTGTTGGTATTTCTGTTGTTGGTAATTCTGTTGTTGGTAATTCCGTTGTTGGTAACTCTATTGTTGGTATTTCCGTCGTTGGTAATTCTGTTGTTAGTAATTCCGTTGTTGGTAACTCTATTGTTGGTATTTCCGTCGTTGGTAATTCTGTTGTTGGTAATTCTGTTGTTGGTATTTCCGTCGTTGGTAATTCTGTTGTTGGTGTTTCTGTCGTCGGTGTTTCCGTTGTTGGCACTTCTGTTGTTGGTGTTTCTGTCGTTGGTGTATCAGGTGTTGGTGCAATCGTTACTTGAATTCTGTTAGCAATATTCTTCACTATTGAAATTGGTGTATCAATGACATCAATTGATGCTACACCATTTTCATCGACTACATTTAAATAAAATCTCAGTGTAAAGTCGCCTAATAACATCCCTTCGAAATAGAAATTACCATTATCATCTGTTCTGCCACTGATTACACTTCCATCTTCGCCAATTAAATCAACATCTGTGTTAACGACTAATGATTCACTTACGCCATCATTATTCTCATCATAATAGGCTACACCTTCTAAAAATCGTAAGGCAGGGCCTCGGAGTGACTGGATTTGTTTGCTCATTAGTTGTGTTTGCGTAAAATTTAATTCGTCTGCATGTACTGCTACAGAATGATTAAGAATACCCACTACCCCTAGTACACTTGTGGTTGCTATAACCGTTATCTTTTTAATCTTTTTATAATTTTGCATGATTACACCTTTTCCAGAATTTATTTTTATACCAACTTTAGCGTCACACAATTTATTAATTAATTATATTTAAAAATTATCATATCATAAAATCGTTGTACTCCATTACACTTTAACTGTTCTCTATTAAAAACACAAAATAAAAGGAGACATATTTTTGTTTTATGTCCCCTTTTATTTTCTCGCACATCAGTGAATATAATTTTACACCAGAACGATATAATGTACAACAACAATTATATCATTCATTATACAGCTATAATTACTTATTCCCTAATTTGCATCATTTTATGTGATAGTGCTTACTTTTAAAATCATTACGCTCGATAATGAACATAATCGCTAAAAATGAAAATCCAAGCAATATAAAAATTATACCACCTAATGTTGAATTTTCATAGAGTGCAAATCCCGCAATAATTTCTACTAGTCCTAATATCATTACGACTAATTTCTTTATATTTGTATGCATTAATATTTGCCTCCTTTTCATCATAATAAATGCGCACCCAAATCAATGAATAGATCTGGGTGCACATTTATCATTATTCAGTTACAACTGTTTCTTCTTGTTCTAACGCAGGTGTATCTTTTTCATATTCAACACCGCTATAGCGTCTCATACCAGTACCTGCTGGGATTAACTTACCAATAATTACGTTTTCTTTAAGTCCTAGTAAGTCATCACGTTTACCTTTAATCGCTGCATCAGTTAACACACGTGTTGTTTCCTGGAATGATGCTGCAGATAAGAAACTTTCTGTTTCAAGTGATGCTTTCGTAATACCAAGCAATACAGGTTTTGCTGTCGCTGGGTGTTTTCTTTGTTTAAACACTTCACGGTTCGCATCAGTGAATGTATGAATATCTACTAATGCACCTGGTAATAATTTTGTGTCACCCGCTTCAATAATACGAACTTTACGTAACATTTGACGAACCATTACCTCTACGTGTTTATCAGAGATTTCTACCCCTTGCATACGGTATACTTTTTGAACTTCTTTTAATAGGTAGCTTTGAGTCGCATTAAGTCCCGCTACAGCTAATAATTGCTTAGGCTCGATAGAACCTTCAGTCATTACTTCACCACGCGCGATTTTTTGCCCTACTTCTACTTTAAGTCTTGCTGTACCAGGTGCTAAGTACGTACGTACTTCGTTTTCACCTTTAACTTTAATTTCTTGCATACGATCTTTTACAACGTTTAATTCGATAATCTCACCGTTAATCTCAGAGATTACAGCTTGACCTTTCGGATTACGCGCCTCGAATAACTCCTGGATACGAGGTAAACCTTGCGTGATATCGGCACCGGCAACCCCACCTGTATGGAATGTACGCATTGTTAACTGAGTACCAGGCTCACCGATAGATTGGGCAGCGATTGTACCCACTGCTTCACCAACTTCTACTTTTTCACCTGTTGCTAAGTTTTTACCATAACATTTTTCACAAACCCCGTGACGTGAGTTACATGTAAATGCTGAACGGATATGCATTTCTTCGATACCTGCATCAACGATTTGTTTCGCGATTTCAGGTGTGATAAGCTCGTTTACTTTAACAAGAATTTCTTTTGTTTCAGGGTGTCTTACTGTTTCACGAGAATAACGTCCTTCTAAACGCTCGATGAATGGTTCGATTAACTCAGAACCTTCACGGATTGCTGAAACAAGTAATCCACGGTCAGTTCCACAATCAGGTTCACGAACGATAACGTCTTGTGCTACGTCAACTAAACGACGCGTTAAGTAACCTGAATCGGCTGTCTTAAGTGCTGTATCGGCAAGACCTTTACGCGCACCATGTGTTGAGATAAAGTATTCTAATACCGTTAAACCTTCACGGAATGAAGACTTGATTGGTAACTCGATGATACGTCCAGCAGGGTTGGCCATCAGTCCACGCATACCGGCTAACTGTGTAAAGTTAGACGCGTTACCACGGGCACCCGAGTCACTCATCATAAAGATTGGATTTAAGTCATCTAAAGAGTTCATTAATTTCGCTTGAATTTCATCTTTGGCTTTCGTCCAGATTTCAATAACAGCTGCATAACGTTCACTTTCAGTAATTAAACCTCGTGTGAATTGCTTCGTTACTTTATCAACTTTTTCTTCTGCAAGACTAATAATATCTTGTTTATCTGGTAATACCACGATATCAGATACACCTACTGTAATACCAGCACGTGATGAATACTTAAAGCCTAAGTCTTTCATTCTATCTAACATCATAGAAGTATCTGTAATATGGAATCTGTTGAATACTTCAGCAATGATTTGTCCTAAGAATTTCTTATTAAATGGTTTTACAAGGGGTAGTTCTTCTAAATATTTTAATAAACCTTCTTCAGTTAAATCCGTTGCATCGATGAAATATTTACCCGGTGTTACTGTTTCTAAGTTAGATAATGTCGGTTCATTAATGAATGGGAATGATTCCGGCATAATTTCATTAAAGATAACTTTACCTACAGATGTTACAAGTAACTGTCCATTCTGCTTATCTGTAAATGTAGGGTTATTAAATGATCCTGCAAGTACTGCAATACGTGCATGTAAATGAACATAACCATTGACATAAGCCATAATTACTTCGTTTGCATCCTTGAAGATTCGACCTTCTCCGATTGTCCCCTTACGCTCTAATGTTAAGTAATAGTTACCTAATACCATATCCTGAGATGGTGTAACAACTGGTTTACCATCTTTCGGGTTTAAGATATTTTGTGCAGCTAACATTAACATACGCGCTTCAGCTTGTGCTTCTTTTGATAATGGGACGTGAACGGCCATTTGGTCACCATCGAAATCGGCGTTATAAGCTGTTGTAACAAGAGGATGTAAGCGAATCGCACGACCTTCTACAAGTGTTGGTTCAAATGCTTGAATACCTAAACGGTGAAGTGTTGGTGCACGGTTAAGTAATACTGGATGTTCACGAATAACATCTTCTAAAACATCCCAGATTTCTGGTTCCATACGCTCAATTTTACCTTTGGCATTCTTAATGTTTGTTGCAATTTCGCGTTCAACAAGTTCTTTCATAACAAATGGTTTGAATAATTCAAGCGCCATTTCTTTTGGAAGACCACATTGATACATTTTTAAGTTAGGTCCTACTACGATAACTGAACGACCAGAATAGTCTACACGTTTACCAAGTAAGTTTTGACGGAAACGACCTTGTTTCCCTTTTAACATATGCGATAAAGATTTTAATGGACGGTTACCCGGCCCAGTGACTGGACGGCCACGACGACCATTATCAATTAAAGCATCTACCGCTTCTTGTAACATACGTTTTTCGTTTTGTACGATAATACCAGGTGCTCCTAAGTCCAATAAACGTTTTAAACGGTTATTACGGTTAATAACGCGACGATATAAATCGTTTAAGTCAGAAGTCGCAAAACGACCACCATCTAATTGAACCATCGGGCGAATTTCAGGTGGAATAATCGGCAATACATCTAAAATCATCCATGATGGGTCATTTCCTGAATTACGGAATGATTCAACAACTTCTAAACGTTTGATTGCTCGCGTTAAACGCTGACCTGTTGCTGTTTCTAATTCCTCACGTAAAGCTTTTAATTCACCATCTAAATCGATATCCATTAATAAATCTTTAATCGCTTCAGCACCCATTTTAGCAGTAAATTGCCCTGGGAATTTATCATAATACTCACGGTATTCTCTTTCTGAAAGTAAAGATTTTTTCTCTAAACCTGTTGGCCCTGGATCGATGACTGCATAAGAAGCAAAGTAAATGACTTCTTCTAAAGAACGTGGTGACATATCTAATAATAATCCCATGCGTGATGGAATACCTTTGAAGTACCAGATATGTGATACAGGTGCTGCTAATTCAATGTGTCCCATACGTTCACGACGTACTTTTGATTTCGTTACTTCTACGCCACAACGGTCACAGACCATACCTTTGTAACGTACACGTTTATACTTACCACAGCTACATTCCCAGTCCTTTGTTGGACCGAAAATTTTCTCACAGAATAAACCGTCTCTTTCAGGTTTTAATGTACGGTAGTTAATTGTTTCTGGCTTTTTAACTTCACCAAAACTCCATGAACGGATTTTTTCAGGTGAAGCGAGACCTATCTTCATGTAATGAAAGTTATTTACATCAATCAAAGCCCTACCTCCTTAGTGTATTAAAAATTTTATCAAGATTTATCAAACGATTTGTTTAACAGTCAAGTAGAAGACTACTTGACGATTAAACAATTAAATTGTTGCGTTGAGACAGTGATTATTCAGTGATCTCAGCTTCTGGTTCTGGTGTTTTGGTAATGTTTATTTTTGAATCAATGAAATCGTCATCTTCTAAATCACGCATTTCAATTTCTTCATCTTTATTATCCATTACTTTTACGTCTAGCCCTAAACTTTGTAGCTCTTTCATTAATACGCGGAATGATTCTGGAACGCCTGGGCGAGGAATATTTTCGCCTTTAACGATTGCTTCGTAAGTCTTCACACGACCTACAGTATCATCTGATTTATACGTTAAGATTTCTTGTAATGTGTATGCTGCACCATATGCTTCAAGTGCCCATACCTCCATCTCACCAAAACGTTGTCCACCAAATTGCGCTTTACCACCAAGTGGTTGTTGTGTAACTAATGAGTAAGGTCCTGTAGAACGAGCATGTAATTTATCATCAACCATGTGAGCTAATTTAAGCATGTACATTACACCTACAGAAACACGGTTATCAAATGGTTCACCAGTACGTCCATCATAAAGTACTGTCTTACCATCACGTGCCATACCAGCTTCTTCGATTGTAGACCAAACGTCTTCATCATTCGCGCCATCGAATACTGGAGATGCAACATGCAGACCTAAGTTTTTAGCAGCCATACCTAAGTGTAACTCTAATACTTGTCCAATGTTCATACGAGAAGGTACCCCAAGTGGGTTTAACATGATGTCGATTGGTGTTCCATCAGGCATGAATGGCATATCTTCTTCCGGTAAGATACGTGAGATAACCCCTTTGTTACCGTGACGACCACACATTTTGTCTCCTACGTGAATTTTACGTTTTTGAACGATGTATACACGTACTAATTGATTAACGCCAGGTGGTAACTCATCGCCATCTTCACGATTGAAAACTTTAACGTCTAATACGATACCGTCTGCACCATGTGGCACACGTAATGAAGTATCACGTACTTCACGTGCCTTTTCACCGAAGATTGCATGTAGAAGACGCTCTTCAGCTGTTAATTCAGTAACCCCTTTAGGTGTTACTTTCCCTACTAAGATGTCGCCATCGCGTACTTCCGCTCCGACGAAAATGATACCACGATCATCTAAGTTCTTAAGTGCGTTATCAGAAACGTTAGGAATATCGCGTGTGATTTCTTCAGGTCCTAATTTTGTATCACGCGCTTCTGATTCATATTCTTCGATATGGATAGAAGTATAAACGTCATCTTTAACAAGACGTTCACTCATGATTACAGCATCCTCATAGTTGTAACCATCCCAAGTCATAAATCCAACAACAACGTTACGACCAAGTGCCATCTCACCAAGTTCCATTGAAGGACCGTCAGCTAAGATTTCACCTTTCGTTACGATGTTCCCTACTTCAACGATTGGGCGTTGGTTGTAACACGTACCTGAGTTTGAACGCGCAAATTTCGCTAATTTATAAACATCTAAATCAGTTTCAATTTCTTTGCCGCCTTCTTCAACGATACGGCGTACTTTGATTTGACGTGCTTCTACGTGTTCAACACGACCTTTGTATTTCGCAACAACAGCTGCTCCAGAGTCACGTGCAGCAACGTGCTCCATTCCAGTACCAACGAATGGTGCTTCTGGATTCATTAAAGGTACTGCTTGACGTTGCATGTTCGCACCCATTAATGCACGGTTCGAGTCATCGTTTTCTAAGAACGGGATACACGCTGTGGCAGCAGAAACAACCTGCTTCGGTGAAACGTCCATGTAATCCATACGTTCACGTGCCATTACTGTGTTATCTCCACGGAAACGACAAACAACTTCATCATCTAAGAACTTACCATTATCGTCTAAGCGTGCGTTCGCTTGGGCAACAACATAAGCATCTTCTTCATCAGCTGTTAAATAATCGATTTGTGATGTTACTGTATTTGTTTCGATATCAACTTTTCTGTATGGTGTCTCAATGAAACCAAATTCATTGACACGTGCATAACTTGAAAGTGAGTTGATTAATCCAATGTTTGGTCCCTCTGGTGTTTCAATCGGACACATACGACCGTAGTGAGAATAGTGAACGTCTCGAACTTCCATACCAGCACGTTCTCTTGTTAAACCACCAGGTCCTAAAGCAGATAAACGACGTTTATGTGTCAGCTCAGCTAATGGGTTAGCTTGGTCCATGAACTGAGATAATTGTGAGCTACCAAAGAATTCTTTAATAGACGCAATTACTGGTCGAATGTTAATTAATTGTTGAGGTGTAACAGATTCAGTATCTTGTAAACTCATACGTTCACGTACAACACGTTCCATACGGCTTAAACCGATTCGGAATTGGTTTTGTAATAATTCACCAACTGAACGTAAACGACGGTTTCCTAAGTGGTCAATATCATCTGTGAAACCTACACCAGCTAATAAGTTAAAGAAATAACTAATAGAAGATAAGATATCTGCAGGTGTGATACATTTCACTTCATCATCAGGGAATGCATTCCCGATAATTGTCGTCGTACGCTTTTCTTCATCTCCAGGAACGTAAACTTTAACAGATTGAATTTCAATCGGCTCGTCTAATAAACCATTCTCTAAAGTGAATACTTTTTGGTTGGCATTGTTCTCAAGTACATCTAAAATTTGATCTAAATTACGACGATCTAATAATGTACCTTCTTCAGCTACAATTTCACCCGTTTCAACATCAACGATAGGTTCCGCTAATGTTTGGTTAAATAAACGGTGTTTTAAATGTAACTTTTTATTCATTTTATAACGTCCAACGCTTGCTAAATCATAGCGTTTTGGGTCAAAGAAACGAGAGTATAATAAACTCTTCGCATTCTCAACTGTTGGTGGTTCACCAGGACGTAAACGCTCATATATTTCAAGTAATGCAGCTTCAGTTGACTCAGTATTATCTTTATCTAATGCATTACGTAAGTACTCATTGTCACCTAACAAATCAATAATTTCCTGATCACTAGAGAAACCTAATGCACGTAAAAGTACAGTAATCGGTAATTTACGTGTACGGTCAATACGAACAAAGACTACATCTTTCGCATCAGTTTCATATTCAAGCCACGCACCACGGTTAGGGATAACAGTCGCTCCAAAGCTTACTTTACCATTCTTGTCGACTTTATCATTGAAGTATACAGACGGTGAACGTACTAATTGAGACACGATAACACGTTCAGCACCATTGATAACGAACGTACCAGTATCAGTCATTAATGGGAAATCACCCATAAATACTTCTTGTTCTTTAACTTCGCCTGTTTCTTTAATAATTAATCGCACTTTTACTCGAAGTGGCGCAGAGTAAGTAGCATCACGGTTCTTTGCTTCATCTAAATCATACTTTGGTTCACCTAATTTGTAATCAACAAATTCTAATGAAAGATTTCCAGTGAAGTCTTCAATCGGCGAGATGTCTCTAAACATTTCGATTAAACCTTCTTCTAAGAACCATTCATAAGATTTTGTTTGAATTTCTATTAAGTTAGGTAATTCTAAAATCTCGGAAATTCTTGCGTAACTTCTACGCTGACGATGCCTTCCGTATTGGATAAGTTGACCTGTCAACAGATTCACCCCTCAAAAATTGTGGTGCCTTTTACCTAAACAGAAGTAATAAGACAAAAAGAAAACGGAATCACATAACTCCATTTTCACATTTTATTTTAAACTCATTTCTCCTAGTACTAGATAGAAAAGTGCACACTTATTCATTTAAATTTTTACATTCTATTACTATAACAGACCTATTAAAGAAGGTCAACCTTTTACACTCTTTAAAATATAATAGCCTTTGTCTTTTTTTAGTACAGTGACATTTCCAAAGTCTGCTTCCATTTTCTTTTTAGCGGATGGCATACCTTGTTTCTTTTGAATGACAACATACAAAGCACCATTTTCTTCAAGAACTTTTGTACTATCTTCTAAAATACGATGTACAACATCCTTTCCTGCACGAATTGGCGGATTTGTAATTACTGCATCAAATGTTTCAGTCACTTCATTTAAACCATCACTTTTATAAATTAAAGCATTCTGAATTGAATTAGCCTCTCTATTTCTCTCAGAAAGCGCTAATGCACGTTCATTCACGTCCACCATATGTATAGTTGATTCCGGAAAATGTTTAGCAACCATCAATCCCATTGTTCCATATCCACAACCAACATCAAGGATTCGCTTAGGATGTGCATCTTCTAAAAAGACTTTAACGAGTAAGTTTGATCCAAAATCAATCCCACCTTTAGAAAACACACCGGCATCTGTTGTAAGTTTCAAAGTGTGATTCCCCATATTAAATCCAATTGTACTTTCATTACTTTCCACTGTCTGCTTTTCACTGTAATAATGACTCATTTGACACCTCACTTATTTCTACTTGGCGCTATACGCACTCAGTTGAAATTATACCAATATAAAGCAAGAAAAACCCGTTATATACATAACGGGTTTTAAAACAAAAGAGAAATTATTTAACTTCTACAGTTGCTCCAGCTTCTTCTAATTTAGCTTTTAATTCTTCAGCTTCTTCTTTAGATACGCCTTCTTTAACTAATTTAGGAGCGCCATCAACTAAGTCTTTAGCGTCTTTTAATCCTAAGCCAGTTGCTTCTTTAACAGCTTTAACAACTTTGATTTTTGAAGATCCAGCAGATACTAATTCTACGTCGAATTCAGTTTTTTCTGCAGCAGCACCTTCGCCACCAGCAGCACCAGCTACAGCTACAGGAGCAGCAGCAGTTACACCAAATTCTTCTTCGATTGCTTTAACTAAATCGTTTAATTCTAAAACTGACATTTCTTTAATCATTTCGATAATTTTTTCGTTTGACATGATTGTAATCCTCCATTTAATTTAAGTTTTTTATGATACTAATCGTTTTTGGCTAAGTGAATTATGCTTCTTCAGCAGGAGCAGTTTCTTCTCCGCCTTCTTTTTGCTCTCCAACAGCTTTAACTGCATATGCAAAGTTACGCATTGGCGCTTGTAATACAGAAAGAACCATTGAGATAAGTCCTTCTTTTGATGGTAATGATGCGATAGCTTTGATATCCTCAGCACTAGTCACTTTACCTTCGATGATACCTGCTTTGATTTCTAACTTTTCGTTTTCTTTAGCAAAGTCAGCAATAATTTTTGCTGGTGCTACAACTTCTTCGTTTGAGAACGCAATCGCGTTAGGTCCAGTTAAAAATTCTTCGATACCTTCGATACCTGCAGCAACTGCAGAACGACGTACTAAAGTATTTTTGTAAACTTTGAACTCAACACCAGCTTCACGAAGTTGTTTACGTAGTTCAGTTACTTGCGCAACTGTTAAACCACGGTAGTCAACGATGATAGTAGATACTGAATTTTTTAATTGTTCAGTAATCAAATCAGCTTTTTGTTGTTTGATTTCGATAGCTTTTGTACTCATTATGACACCTCCATTAAGATTTTCGTGCTTTTCTAATAATGATATTAAAAAAGCACTTTTCACCCATGGTAAAAAGTGCTTGAATAGTCTCAAGTCAAATTTCACCTCGGTAGGATGATTAAGCTTACGCCCCTACTGTCTTAGGTTATTTATAAAATACAAATTACACTATAACGTGAAATTTGAATCTTGTCAAATTGTTTTTAAAAATTAGTTTCTTACTTCTGCTGGGTCAACTTTGATACCAGGGCCCATTGTTGAAGTTACAGAAACAGATTTGAAGTAAGTACCTTTTGATGAAGCTGGTTTAGCTTTAGCTAAAACATCTTTTAAAGTGTTAAAGTTTTCAACTAATTTAGCTGTATCGAATGATACTTTACCGATTGAAGCATGAACGATACCTGATTTCTCAGCGCGGTATTCTACTTTACCTGCTTTGATTTCTTGAACAGCTTTTGTTACGTCCATTGTTACTGTACCAGTTTTAGGGTTTGGCATTAAACCTTTTGGTCCAAGTACACGACCTAATTTACCAACTTCACCCATCATATCTGGTGTCGCAACGATTACATCAAATTCGAACCAACCTTGGTTGATTTTGTTGATGTATTCTGCATCGCCAACGTAGTCAGCACCTGCAGCTTCAGCTTCTTTTAATTTTTCACCTTTAGCGAATACTAATACACGTTGTGTTTTACCAGTTCCGTTTGGTAATACGACTGCTCCACGGATTTGTTGGTCATTTTTACGTACATCGATTCCTAAACGGAATGCAACTTCAACAGAAGCGTCAAAGTTAACTGTGCTTGTTTCTTGCGCAAGTTTGATTGCTTCTTCTACTGAGTAGAATTTTGTGCTATCAACTTTTTGAGCGGCTTCTTGATACTTTTTACCTTTTTTAGCCATTTTTTATTTCCTCCTTATAGTGGTTTTAGCGGAATGTCCTCCCACGGGCACCTATAACAGTGCAAGAGCAGACTTAAATAAGTCTGCTGTTAAATCTCAATGCCTTACTATTTAATTTCTACACCCATACTACGAGCAGTACCAGCAATAATTCTCATTGCCGCTTCTACGCTTGCTGCATTTAAGTCTTCCATTTTTGCTTCAGCGATTTCACGTACTTGATCTTCAGTTACTGTTGCAACTTTAGTCTTGTTAGGTTCACCTGAACCTTTTTCGATTTTAGCTGCTTTTTTAAGTAAAACTGCTGCAGGTGGTGTTTTAGTGATAAATGTAAATGAACGGTCTTCAAATACAGAAATTTCAACTGGAATAATTAAACCTGCTTGTTCTTGTGTACGCGCGTTAAATTCTTTACAGAATCCCATAATGTTAACACCTGCTTGACCTAATGCTGGACCAACTGGTGGCGCTGGATTCGCTTTCCCTGCTGGGATTTGTAATTTAACAACTTTGATTACTTTTTTAGCCACGATGTGCACCTCCTATAATATCGTGATGTGGTCACAGGGTATGATATTTACCCTCCCACTCATCAACCGTACTAATTAGCACGACTATAAAATATTACCACTTCCAAAGATGAATTGCAAGTGAAAATTTACATTTTATTTATATTTTTTATTATAATTTTTCGATTTGGTCAAACTCAACTTCAACTGGCGTTTCACGACCAAACATATCTACTAATACTGTAAGTTTGTATTTTTCAATATCGATTTCTTTGACTTCTCCCACTTGATTCGTAAATGGGCCACTTGTAACACGCACTTGTTCGCCGATTTCAATCTCAACATCGATTGTTTTTTCATTCATACCCATTGATTTTAGGATGAACTTCGCTTCTTCAGGTAATAGTGGATTAGGCTTTGAACCTGCACCAGCAGAGCCTACAAAACCTGTAACGCCTGGTGTGTTACGTACAACATACCAAGATTCATCTGTCATGATTAATTCAACAAGTACGTATCCCGGGAATGTTTTTTTAACTGAAGTTTTGGCTTTGCCATCTTTTATTGTTGTTTCCTCTTCTTCCGGAATAACAACTCTAAAGATTTGATCTTGCATATTCATAGATTCAAGACGTTTCTCTAAATTGTCTTTAACTTTATTTTCATAACCTGAGTACGTATGAACCGCGTACCAGTGTTTTTTGCTTTCCTCAGACATGATATGCCTCCTTAGTTAATTAATCGAATGAGCTCAGAAATGCCTAAATCGATTGCGTAAAAGAAAATAATAAAGAATATTACTGTTAATACTACAATTGTTGTATCTCTAACAACTTCCTGACCCGTTGGCCATGAAGTTTTTTTCATTTCAGAAATGACACCTTGAAAGAAGTTTTCTTTGCGTTCCATGAGTTTGCCTCCATCATGTTTTAAATTGATAAAAAATAGACCGAATATAATATTCGATACTTATTTTTTATCTATGCGATTGACGTTTTTCTACACCACTTTAATTCATTCTAATCCTAGTTTAATATAACGGTGAAATAGCTTTTTGTCAAACTAAGATGTGCCTTGTATGAACGTTTTAACCTTTGATTTTAATCGTGCAATCGTATTATGGATTGTTTTCAAAGATTCGTTTTCAATTGCAGCCATTGCTTTTGGCGGCATTTGTTCCTTTAAATATTCAAGTACGCGATACTCGATAGGACTTAACTGAAGCGCGATAGGTGTCATTCGTTTCTTTAAATCGTAAAGCTCACTTTCGATGCGTGGATTTGAAGCATTCATATCTTGAATATATTCATCTAACGATAATTCATCTTCATATAAAGATGATTCAAAACTAATAATCGGACGACGCCTTTCTTTTTGAATACCACGTACATAATCTAATAGCGCATATTTTAAATGATAAAAATAAAATCGTTGAAAATCATCACTCTTCACTGGATCATACACACGTACAGCTTGATATAAAGTAATAAGACTTTCCTGATATAATGCCTCATGGTCTTTGAAAGTCAATCTTCTGATATGCACTTCTATACCATTACGTAATCGTGCCACAAGACTTTCAAATGCATCTAAATTGCCATTTTGAATCTCATGTACAATTTGTTCAATCGGGTGTAAGTGATAGAATGTCTGTTCTTCACAAATCATTTGCGTATACGTTTTAAACATTTGTTTTATCCTCGTGGTGTTTTTCTTTTAGATTATATGTTATATCGATATATCTCAAACAATAAAAATTACTCAAATTAATATTCGCCTCTACGCAACTTTTCTAATCTCTCTTTCGTAGCTTCGTCAATTTCAATACGCGTTCTAGGTTTATTATTATCCATTCGCTTCATATCATTCGCTAGATTTTGTTGTTCTTCATGAAGATGATTAATAAATTCTCTAGATGGTATTCTAAGTGCACCACTACCAAAAATCGTATGCTGCTCAGATAGGTCGCTTGTTACTACTTTTATGGTTGTAATATGTTTTTCGAACATTTCATGAACGAGTCTTTCAATTACTGCATCTGCAGTTTCTTTTTCACGAGAATATACGACACGAATACCGTGAAATACTTCCTCGCGTTCATGCGTTTTCACATCATAGGCATCAAAAACCACAATCATCTCATCAGTGATACGTGCATTATAGTTAGCAATCTCAAGAAGTAACTGAATACGTGCTTCTTCCAGTGAGGTTTGGGCAAGTGCTTTTAACCTGGTACTCTGTCCAATAACGTTATACCCATCTATGATTGTATATTTTTTAATCATTAATCAATCGGGTTCCTTTTACGATAAACTTCATACATGAGTAAACTCGCCGCAACAGAAGCATTCAAACTATTCACATGCCCCACCATAGGTAAGTGAATTAAAAAGTCACACTTATCTTTTACAAGACGACTCATCCCTTCACCTTCTGAACCGATGACAATCGCTAAGTTCATTGATGCATCCATCTTGCGATAATCTACTGACTTTTTGGCATCTGTTCCTGCAACCCAGTATCCGTTTTCTTTCAGCTTATCAATTGCCTGACTAATATTTGTCACACGCATTACCGGAACATGTTCAATCGCACCTGTAGAAGCTTTGACAACCGTTTGATTTAAACTCACTGAACGTCGTTTAGGAATCATGATACCATCAACACCTATAGCATCAGCAGTTCTTAGTATAGAACCTAGATTATGAGGATCTTCCAAACCATCTAATATCATCACCGTACTCAATTTCTCTTTATCGCGTTGGCTCAAAAAATCATCTAGTTCAACATATTCATATGGCGAAATCATGGCCATAATACCTTGATGCGGAACATCAGACAAATGATCCAACTTTGATTTCGGAACAGTTTGTACAATAATCTTACGCGCTTTACAAAGATTTAAGATACTTGAAATTTGAGATTTATTAATCCCTTCCTGAATAAAAACTTTGTTAATTTCATGATCTGATTCAATCGCACTTTTAACTGCGTGACGCCCTACAATCACTTCATCATTTACTTGTTTGCTCATTTTTTCCCCTCTCTTCACACAGCGCTATAATTTCTTCTAATAATTCGTATAATCTTTCATTTTCGTCGTTCAAATGTAAGTAACCAATAACCGCTTCAAGTGCTGTACTTTTTTTATAAGAAATCACATCTGTATTTTTAGCACGTGTATGACTTTTGGCATTACGTCCACGCATTAATATCTCTAACTCCTGATCCGTAAAATAATGGGCTTCAACTAATGTATCAAATGTTTGCGCCTGACTTTTAGCGGAAACAAAAAATGTTGACTGACGATGCAGTTCGTTTGGCTTTTTGTTTTTCTTACGTACAATATAACTTCTGACATGTAAGTCGAGCACCGCATCACCCAGGTACGCCAGCGTCAAAGGATTATATAGACTCGCTTCATTAACCACGTTTAAATCTCACACCTTGTGCCGTATCTTCTAAAATGATGTTTTGATTTTTTAACATGTCACGAATTTCATCTGCACGAGCAAAATTTCTTTCTTTACGTGCAGCTTCACGTTCAGCAATAAGCGCTTCAATATCTTCATCTAGTAATTCTACTTCCTCAACAAGTTTTACACCTAAAACCTCACTAATAATTTCAAACACTTCTAAGAAACGTTCAATAACTTTCAGATCTGTTGAATCATTCTGATTGTATATATTCGCTTGTTTAGCAAGTTCATACCAAGCTGTGATAGCATTTGCCGTATTGAAGTCATCATCCATTGCAGTTTCAAACTGTGATAAAATATTATCTACTGTTTTAATCATGTCACTATGGTCGACGATATCTACAGAAATTACCTGGCGTTCTTTAAGCGTTGCATAAGCATTTTGAATACGTTCTAAACCAGCTTTAGCACTTGTCACTAATTCAATATTATAGTTGATAGGATTTCTATAATGAACGCTAATCATAAAAAATCGCAATACATTTGGGTTTATTTCCTTAATAATGTCATGTACTAAAATAAAGTTCCCTAATGATTTACTCATTTTTTCGTTATCAATATTAATAAACCCATTATGCATCCAGTAGTTCGCAAAGGTCGTATCATTATGTGCTTCAGATTGTGCGATTTCATTCTCATGATGTGGGAATGCTAAGTCAGATCCGCCTGCATGAATATCGATTGAGTCACCCAAATGTTTCTTGGCCATGACCGAGCACTCAATATGCCAACCTGGACGACCTTTCCCCCACGGTGAATCCCAGCTAATTTCGCCTGGTTTTGCACTTTTCCATAATGCAAAGTCTAATGCATCATCTTTTAATTCTCCGGCTGCAATACGCGCGCCGACCTTTAATTCATCAATAGATTGGTGACTCAATTTACCGTATCCTTCAAATTTACGTGTTCTAAAGTATACATCGCCACTGCTTTCGTAAGCATAATCTTTTTTGATGAGTTCTTCGATAAATTCAATAATATCATCCATATGATCCATCACACGTGGATGATGTGTTGCATGTTTACAATTTAATGCACCCGTATCTTCAAAGTATGCCGCAATAAAACGATCGGCCACCTCTGGTACAGTTGAATTGAGTTCATTCGCCGCCTTAATCAATTTATCATCAACATCTGTAAAATTAGAAACATAATTTACTTCATATCCACGATATTCGAAGTAACGTCTCACCACATCAAAACTGATGGCTGGTCGAGCATTACCAATGTGAATATAATTGTAAACTGTTGGACCACACACATACATTTTCACTTTACCTTCTTCTAAAGGTACAAACTTTTCTTTTTTACGACTTAATGTGTTATATAACGTAATCATCAATTATCTCTCCCTTTTTTGTTGCTTCAATATGTCGTTCTAATTCTTTTAACTTTTCATATATCGGATCTGGTAAATTCGTATGATCGAAACTTTTACCCACTCTGACACCGTTTTGCTTAACAATATGACCAGGGATACCGACAACTGTAGAATAATCCGGAACACACTTTAATACAACTGAGTTAGCACCAATATTAACATTATTACCAATTTGGATATTACCTAATACTTTAGCACCAGCTGCAATCAACACGTTATCACCGATATCAGGATGACGTTTACCACTTTCTTTCCCTGTTCCACCTAGTGTAACACCTTGGTAAATTGTTACATTATCCCCAATAGTACATGTCTCACCAATAACAATACCCATACCATGGTCAATAAATAGTCGTTTACCTATTTTCGCTCCAGGATGAATTTCAACACCTGAGAAGAATCTTGAAATTTGGCTAATTGCACGGGCAGTAAAATACATTTTATGATTAAAGAACCAATGCGCAATTAAATGCCACCATACTGCATGTAATCCTGAGTATGTTAAAAATACTTCCAAACTACTTCTTGCTGCCGGATCCTGCTCAAATACCATGTTAATGTCATCTTTAATTCTAGAAATCATTTCTCCACCTCCAAATATATTAAAAGAAGCACCTCTTATAAATAAGAGGTGCTTCTGCACGGTTCCACTCTGATTAGTAGATACAATCTACTCACTTTAATAGTATTCAGTTCATCTTCACTATGAGATGCATTCAACGATTAACTCATCACATACTTGCACCAACCGTATGCTCTCTTCAGATAATTTAATCCCCTACTTATTCTCATAATTTGATTATAATCGATAACAAATAAATTTCAAACATATAAATTCGAATAAATTTTAAACATTAAGCATAGATGCTTAAGCGTTTGATTACTTTGTCTTTACCAAGTAATTCCATAGTATTCGGTAATTCTGGACCATGTGTTTGGCCTGAAACCATCACACGAATTGGCATGAATAAGTTTTTACCTTTAATACCTGTTTCTTTCTGTACTGCTTTGATTGCAGCTTTAATACTTGCTGCATCAAATGTTTCTAATCCTTCAAGTTGAGCAGTTAAAGATTTTACTAACTCAGGTACTTGATCACCGTTGACAACTTCTGTTGCTTCTTCATCTAAAGTTAATTCGTCTTTAAAGAATAACTCAGATAATTCAACGATTTCACCCGCATAGCTCATTTGTTGTTGATATAAACTTACTAAAGATTTTGCCCAATCAAGTTCTGCTTCTGTTGGGTTATTTGAGATAAGACCTGCTTTTTCCATGTGCGGTAAAGTCATTTCAAATACTGTATCTAAATCTTTCGTTTTCATATATTGGTTGTTAATCCATGCAAGCTTTTGCTTATCAAAGAAAGCTGGTGATTTACTTAAACGTTTCTCATCAAACATTTCGATAAATTGCTCTTTAGTGAAGATTTCTTCTTCCCCTTCTGGAGACCAGCCCAGTAAGCCGATAAAGTTGAATAATGCTTCCGGTAAGTAACCTAAATCATGATATTGCTCAATAAATTGAATGATTGAGCCATCACGTTTTGATAATTTTTTACGTTCTTCGTTAACGATTAACGTCATATGGCCGAAAGTTGGAATATCATACCCTAACGCTTCGTATACCATCATTTGTTTCGGTGTGTTAGAAATATGGTCATCACCACGAATAACATGTGTAATTTCCATGAAGTGATCATCAATTGCTACGGCAAAGTTGTATGTTGGAATACCATCTTTTTTAACAATAACCCAGTCACCAATACCATTTGAATCAAATGATACTTCACCTTTTACCATGTCGTTAAAAGTATATGTTTTATCTTTCGGTACGCGGATACGGATAGAAGGTTGTCTACCTTCAGCAATCAATGCCTCTTCTTCTTCTTTTGTAAGATGCGCATGTTTACCACCATATCTCGGCATTTCACCACGTGCAAGTTGTGCTTCACGCTCTGCTTCTAATTCTTCAGATGTCATGTAACAACGGTATGCTTTATCTTCAGCTAATAACTTTTCGATAATAGGGTTGTAGATTTCAGCACGTTCAGATTGACGGTAAGGACCATAGCCACCATCTTTATCGATTGACTCATCCCAGTCCATGCCTAACCATTTTAAGAATTTTAATTGACTTGCTTCGCCGCCTTCAACGTTACGTGCAGTGTCAGTATCTTCAATACGGATAATGAAATCTCCTCCGTTATGTCTTGCGTATAAATAGTTAAATAATGCAGTACGTGCATTACCGATGTGTAAGAAACCAGTCGGACTAGGTGCATATCTTACTCTTACTTTACTCATTATATTCACTCCATTAATTCATTTTCTTTAATAATAATACCACAGCTTGCGCTTGTATTCCTTCTTGTCGGCCTAAATAGCCCATTTTCTCATTTGTCGTTGCTTTAACGTTCACGTTGAAGATGTCTGTTTTTAAGACGTTTGCAATTGATTCACGCATTGCATCAATATGCGGTCTGAATTTCGGCTTTTCTGCAATGATTGTTGCATCTAGATTCCCAATTTCATACCCTAAATCAATGACGTGTTGATATGCATCTTTCAGCAGAATTTTAGAATCTGCACCCTTGTATTTCGGATCATCATCCGGGAAGAACTTACCAATGTCACCAAGTGACACCGCACCTAAAATCGCATCTGTAATTGCATGTAATAACACGTCAGCATCACTATGTCCGAGTAAGCCTTTATCGTGTTCAAGCTCAATCCCACCGATGATTAACGGTCTACCTTCAACTAATTGGTGTACGTCATAACCATATCCAATTCTCATCATAACCCTCTTTTCTTCAATATTGCTTCAGCAAAGAACATATCTTCCGGCGTTGTGATTTTAATATTATCATAATCACTTTCTACGATATGCACTTCTGAAATACGTTCAACAAGTGAAGCATCGTCTGTTCCCAGGAAACCATCAACATCTGCTTTATTGTACGCATCTAGCAACAAGTTGTAGTCAAATGCTTGTGGTGTTTGAATTTGCCATAGTTCTTCACGCTTTAACGTTTCAATAACTTTGTTGTCTTGCACACGTTTAATCGTATCTTTCACTTTAACGCCGGCAATGACACTTTTATTGATTTGTACTGAAGTATATAATTTATTCAATGTTTCGCGTGTAACAAACGGTCGCGCCGCATCATGTACAAATACATAGTCACACGGTTCAATTGCTTTCAATACATTATAGATGCTGTATTGACGCTCACTACCACCTTCAGTAATAACACCGATTTTGTCGTATACTTGTAGCATTACTTGCATCATTTCGATTTCATCACGTTGTGCCGCTAAATGAATCGCACGACAATTATCGTCATTTTGAAATGCAGAAACAGTATGTTCAAGAATGGACTTGTCATTGATAGTCAAAAGTATTTTATTTTTATCAGCTTGCATGCGTTTTCCCATACCTGCTGCCGGAATGATTACGTCATACATATTAGTCATTCACTTTCTTTGTAAATATAATTCTGCCTGATGCAGTTTGAAGTACGGATTGCACTTCAACATTCACTTGTTTGTTGATTAAATGCTTACCGTTTTCCACAACAACCATCGTGCCATCTTCTAAGTAGCCGACACCTTGATTTTCTTCTTTACCAGCTTTCGTCACGGTCAGCATAAATTTATCCCCTTGCGCAACTATCGGTTTAATTGCTTCAGATAGATCATTTACATTTAATACTTTAATCCCTTGTACTTGACACACTTTATTTAAATTAAAGTCCGTTGTAATCACACTTGAATTCGTCTCTTTCGCCATTGCAATTAGTAATTGATCCACTTCTTTAATATTTTTAATACCAGGAACAATTTTCACTGGGTAACCTGTTGCTTGTAATTCACTTAAAATATCTAATCCTCTTTGTCCTTTATCACGCTTCATGCCATCTGTTGAGTCAGCGATGAGTTGTAATTCATCCAATACACCTTGTGGTACAATAATCGTTCCATCAAGGAAGCCACACTCTACAATTGATAAAATACGTCCATCGATAATCGCTGAGGTATCTAATAATTTCGTATTATCTAGTACGCGTCGCTTATTTGTGTTACTTTGAAAGCGCTCCGGAAGAAAGCTTTGTATTTCGTCACGTTTCTTAAGTCCAACCTGGAAACCTAAATAACCTAGTACTACCGCCAGAATAACTGGTACCGTATTTTTCAGTAATGTAAAGCCCATGAAATTAAATATTAAACTAATCATTGAAGCAATCATCAAACCTAATATCATACCAAGCGTTGCAAATATTAGTTCTATGAAATTGATGTTTAATAATGACTTCTCACCTTTAATAATGAGGTTAACAACGCGATCAATCAACCAATAAAATAATATAAAAAAGACAATAATCCCTATCGCACCATCAACATATGGATTTTTCAGAATATCAGGAACGTTCAAATGAAATAAACGAATAAGTTCTGGTATTGCAAAAATCCCTAAACTCGCACCAACAACAACAAATATTAATGTTACTAATTTCTTTAACATCTTTTCACCTCCTTAAAATGCAAGTTTCAATGCTTCGCTAATATTGGAAACACCAATCACTTCTATATTACCTGGGAAATCCCAACCACCGATATTGTTCTTTGGAATAATCACACGTTTAAAACCTAATTTCTCCGCTTCCTGAACACGTTGCTCAATACGTGCAACACGTCTCACTTCGCCTGTTAATCCGACTTCCCCAATAAAACAATCATCACCACGCGTTGGTTTATCGTTGTAACTTGATGCGATACTAATAATAATACTTAAATCGACTGCAGGCTCATCAAGTTTCACCCCACCAGCAACTTTAACATAAGCATCTTGTTGTTGGAGTAAATACCCTTGTTTCTTCTCAAGTACAGCCATAAGTAAAGTTAAACGATTATGGTCAATACCTGTCGCCATACGTCTTGGATTATGAAATGACGTTGGTGACACAAGTGACTGCACTTCAACGAGTAAAGGTCTTGTTCCTTCCATCGTTGCAACAATCGTTGACCCTGCCACATTCTTTGTACGTTCTTCTAAAAACATTTCACTTGGATTAAGTACTTCCGTTAATCCTGTATTGCGCATTTCGAAAATACCCATTTCATTCGTTGAACCAAAACGGTTTTTTACAGCACGTAAAATACGGTAACTATGATGCGTATCTCCTTCGAAATAAAGCACTGTATCTACCATATGTTCGAGTAATCTTGGTCCTGCAATTTGACCTTCTTTCGTAACGTGTCCTACAATGAATGTTGCAATATTCATTTGTTTGGCAATACGCATGAGTTCCTGCGTACATTCTCGTACTTGGGACACTGATCCGGGTGCACTCGTGACTTCTGGGTGAAATATCGTTTGAATTGAGTCAATGACCAAGAACCTAGGTTGCATTTTCTTAACTGTTTCATGAATGATTTGTAGATTTGTCTCTGCATAAACATCCAACTCTCCAGCATCTTCTTTTAAACGATCCGCTCGAAGTTTTGTTTGTCTTACAGATTCCTCACCAGATATGTATAACACGGGATGACGTTGTGATAGCATAGCACACACTTGAAGAAGTAATGTTGATTTCCCTATCCCTGGATCTCCACCGATTAATACAAGCGATCCTGGTACAATACCTCCGCCAAGGACACGGTCAAGTTCGCCCATTTGTGTGTGATCACGAGGGACACTTTCTTTCGTAATATTTTTTAATTTTTCTACTTTGGAATTTGAATCTTGTTGATGTATCGCTGTTTTTGGGCCTTTTTGTTTGTGTTCTATAACCTCTTCCATCTGATTCCAGGCACCACAGTTTGGACACTTCCCCATCCATTTCGGGGACTGATATCCACAGGCCATACATTCAAAAGTTGATTTCGCTTTAGCCAACACAATTCCCCCTATTTTAATATGTATTTATTTTAAAACTTTTTATATATTTAGACAACGTTAGACCCTTACAATACCTTATAAATTTAAATTAATAAAAAACTGTCGGAATATATGTGTAGTGATTGCTATATTCCGACAGTGATATTCACGTTTATTTAATTTTATTTTTTCTCTTTCGTAATTACAAATTCTCCGTCTTTATAATCAATCGTTACTTCATGACCCGCTAACTCTTCACCTTTTAATAATTCTTCAGAGAGTTTATCTTCAATATTCTTTTGAATTGAACGCGTTAAAGGACGCGCACCATATTCTGGATCATATCCGTCTTCTGCGACTTTTTCTTTCGCCGCTTCTGTTAATGTAATAAAGATATCCTGCTCTTTTAAGCGTTTTGTTAAGCCATTCACCATAAATGTAACGATTTCTTTTAATTGTTCTTTCTCTAACTTATGGAACACGATAATGTCATCGATACGGTTTAAGAACTCAGGACGGAATTGTTTCTTTAACTCATCCATCATTGTTTTTCTAATCGTTTCATAATCTTGTGCAGCATCATTGCCACCAAATCCTACGAACTTATTATCTTTTAATTCTTGAGCACCGACGTTACTTGTCATGATGATAACAGTGTTTCTAAAGTCAACAGTGCGCCCTTTAGAATCTGTTAAACGCCCGTCGTCTAACACTTGTAATAACATGTTGAACACATCTGGATGTGCTTTTTCAATCTCATCAAAGAGGATGACTGAATACGGTTTACGACGCACTTTCTCAGTTAATTGTCCACCTTCTTCAAAGCCTACATATCCTGGAGGAGATCCTACTAAACGAGACACGCTATGTTTCTCCATAAATTCGCTCATATCAACGCGAATCATTGCATCTTCTTCACCGAACATCGCTTCAGCTAATGCTCTTGCAAGCTCAGTTTTACCTACACCTGTTGGACCTAAGAAGATAAAGCTTCCAATTGGACGTTTCGGATCTTTAAGTCCTGCACGTGCACGACGCACCGC
Organism: Macrococcoides caseolyticum; assembly: GCF_021366795.1. Classification (GTDB taxonomy): domain Bacteria; phylum Bacillota; class Bacilli; order Staphylococcales; family Staphylococcaceae; genus Macrococcoides; species Macrococcoides caseolyticus_A. Next base: position 41,499 of record NZ_JAHCPS010000013.1, read on the forward strand.
TTTAGAAATAGAAACAACTGCATCGTGTTGACCTACAACACGGTCATGCAAAATTTCTTCTAAATTTAATAATTTTTGTGATTCTGTTTCTGCGATTTTGTTTAATGGAATACCTGTCCAGTTTGCAACAACAATCGCGATATCATCAGGTGTCACTGATGTATTATTCGAACCTTGTGTTTTTTGCCATTCTTTTTTCGTTTCATCTAATTGCTTTTCAAGTTGTGATTGTTTATCACGTAATGCTGCTGCCTGCTCGAATTCCTGAGAGTGTACCGCTGCATCTTTTTCATTTTTTACTTTTTCCAGCTCAGCTTCAAGCTCTTTTAAACTTGGTGGCGTTGTATAATTACGAAGACGTACTTTAGAACTTGCTTCATCGATTAAGTCTATTGCTTTATCCGGTAAGAAACGGTCAGAAATGTAGCGATCACTCATTTTTACAGCTGCAACAATTGCTTCATCAGATATTTGAATACGGTGATGTGCTTCATATCGATCACGTAAACCACGCAGAATTTCAATCGCGTCTTCAACATTCGGCTCATCTACTTGAACAGGTTGGAAACGACGTTCTAATGCTGCATCTTTCTCGATATATTTACGATACTCTTCTAATGTTGTTGCGCCGATACATTGTAATTCACCACGGGCAAGTGCTGGTTTTAATATGTTTGATGCATCAATAGCACCTTCAGCACCACCTGCACCAATTAATGTGTGTAACTCATCGATAAATAAAATGATATTACCGGCAGCCTGAATTTCATCCATTACTTTTTTCAAGCGTTCTTCAAATTCACCGCGATATTTCGTTCCTGCGACTACCGTACCCATATCTAAGCTCATTACACGTTTTCCTTTTAATGTTTCAGGTACTTCATTATTTACAATAGCTTGTGCCAAGCCTTCTACAATGGCAGTTTTACCAACCCCTGGTTCACCAATTAGTACAGGGTTGTTCTTTGTACGACGACTTAATACTTCAATGATACGTGTCACTTCAGCAGCACGACCAATTACAGGATCTAACGTACCATCTTTAGCAATCACCGTTAAATCGCGTGCTAGTCCGTCAAGTGTTGGTGTACCCTGTGCTTTAGATTCACTTGAACTCTTGGCATCCATTTCAGGGCTTCCTAAAAGTTTTACAACTTGAGAACGCGCCTTAGTAATATTTAAATCTAAATTTGCAAGAACACGTGCTGCCACACCTTCATTTTCACGAATTAATCCTAAAAGAATATGTTCTGTTCCAACAAAATTATGATTGAGCTTACGCGCTTCATCTAATGATAATTCAATAACCTTTTTTGCACGTGGTGTATATTGAATGACACCACCCATATCTGTACCATGTCCAATTAATTGTTCAACCTCTTGTACTACTTTTTCTTCTGTAATGTTATAAGCTGCTAATACTTTTGCTGCAATCCCATCTGGTTCTTTAACAAGTCCTAATAATAAGTGCTCTGTCCCAATATTATTATGATTTAAACGAATTGCTTCTTCTTGTGCATGCGCTAATACACGCTGTGCTCTTTCAGTTAATCTTCCAAACATATTTTTTCCTCCTTACAAATGCGCTCTTAGCATTTGTGCTCTTTTTTCATCTATATTTCGATTTTCGGGATACAATTTATCAATAAATGGCGCTTGAATCGCTACCATTAACTCATTAAACCTAAACGGTGTGTCTTTTATAATACCCATATCTATGCCCAGTTTAATCTCACTTAATCTTAAACTCGCTTCTTCGACAGATATTTTATGACTATACTTTAAAATACCTAAACTTCTATATATTCTATCGATTGTTTCAATATGATCATAATTATTCATTCGTTTGCGCATATTGATTTCTTCTTCAATAATCTGCTCTACAACTTGCGACAAATCATCGATAATACTCTCTTCTGATTTACCTAAAGTCAATTGATTCGATACCTGGAAGACATGTCCAAGCGCTTGAGAGCCTTCACCATATATGCCGCGAATTGTAAAGCCAAATCGATTTATGGTTTGCGCAATACGGGTCATTCGCTTCATAATCGATAATCCCGGCAAATGAAGCATTACACTTGCACGAAGTCCGGTTCCGATATTCGTAGGGCACGTTGTTAAATAACCATAGTGCTCATCATAAGAAATCATTAACTTTTCATCAAGTTTTTTGTCTATCATGCGTGCACGCTCATATAAGTGATGGAGGGATAAATCATTGCCAAGTACTTGAATACGTATATGATCCTCTTCATTAACCATGATACTTTCTGATTCATCTTCATTGATAAATACTGCACCATGTTTTGTTTCCATTAGTTCTTTGCTCATCAAATGTTTCACAACGAGCATTTGACGTTCTTTCATAGGTGTTTCCGACATTTTAATCAATTCATAATCCTTGGATAATACACCTGAAACTTCTTCTATCACCTGTTCTGCAACACCCTCTGTGTACATCATAGGATGAACATAATTCTCAAGATTTCGCGCAAGTCGAATACGAGAACTTAATATCACAGCAGGTTCATCTGCTTGTTGCATCCAATCACTTAAAATATTCTGAAGATGCTCATTTAACATTTATAACCCACCTTCTTTCAAAGCGCGAATTTCATCACGAACAATCACCGCTTCTTCGAACGCCTGTGCTTCTACTAAAGATTGTAATTTATTCTCTAACGCTTCTATTCTTTTCTTAAGCGCGATTTTTTCCTGAGATTTATGAGGCGTTACACCTATATGCTGTAAATTACCTGCTTGTACGCGCTCTATCACTTGAGGCACGTAATCACTAAATGTGTTATAGCATTCATGACAACCAAATTTACCGATATGTAATGCTTCTCGGAGTGACAACCCACAGTTCGGACATTTATCCGGTGTCTGTGTTGCATGAAACTCACCACTATTCAGTAAGTGTTTGAGTAACTGATTCATTGAAAATTCTTCTTCGTATTGCATACAATCTCTCCTTTAGTTGTAATGAATGATATTTAACACATTACGTAAAATGTTCGCTCGAATATAATCGCGATAAGGTACATCTACAATTAAAACATCACGATGAATTGCAGATAATAATATTTTCTTCTCACGCTCAGATATCAATTCATTTTGATATAGACCATCTATGATTCGCTCAGCATTTTGCTGCGTAATTTGCTTACCTGTTAATTCAATTAAATGTTCTATAAATGCTGCTTTATTGTTCGATTCAATCTTTGTGATGCGAATATATCCACCACCGCCACGTTTACTTTCAATTTGGTAACCATGTTCATTTGTAAATCGCGTTTTGATCACATAATTTAGCTGTGATGGAACGCAATCAAACTTCTCAGCAATATGTGCACGTTTTATTACAACAACATCATCTTGTGCCTCATCTAATAATTGCTTTAAATATTGCTCAATAATATCTGACATATTGTGCATGACATCACCCACCTTTGACCTTCTTTGACTTTATTATATTTAATTGATCTTTTTTAAGCAAACAATATGTTTGCACCATCGTGTGAACAAATGTTCATAGTTTTGTTGAAAAAATGTTTAGCGCTTTCATTCTTTGTGTAGTATGATATCTATAGTATAAAAATAATAAATTAAAGGAGAGATTTCATGAATTATATTATCGGTATCATTGGTCTAATTGTCTTCTTGTTGCTCGCATGGATTATGAGTTCAGATAAAAAAGGTGTAAGATGGCAGTATGTCGGCTTAATGTTAGTCATTCAATTTGTTCTAGCCTTCTTATTACTTAAGACATCAGGAGGTATTAAATTAGTAGAGTGGTTGGCTACAGGATTCGGTTATTTATTAAAATATGCTGAACAAGGGGTTAATTTCGTATTTGCCGGGCTTGAAAATCCAGCCGTTGGTAAAGTACCTCAAGCTTCAACATTCTTCCTAGATGTATTATTACCAATTACGTTCATCTCAGCATTAATTGGTATATTACAATACTTAAAGATTCTACCGTTAATCATTAAATATTTAGGTTGGTTAATTTCTAAAGTAAATGGTATGGGGAAATTAGAATCATTTAATGCTGTAGCTGCTGCAATTCTAGGACAATCAGAAGTTTTCATTTCTATAAAAAAACAATTACCATTCATTCCAAAGCATCGTTTATACACGTTAACAGCATCAGCAATGAGTACTGTATCATTATCTATCGTAGGGGCATACTTTACGATGATTGAACCAAAATATGTTGTAACAGCTATTATCTTAAACTTATTTGGTGGATTCATCATTGCTTCAATCATCAATCCATATGTAGTTACAGCTGAAGAAGAAAATGCTGTTATTATGGGAACACAATCAGAAGAAAAGAAACAATCATTCTTTGAAATGCTTGGAGAATATATTCTTGATGGATTTAAAGTTGCTGTCATCGTCGCAGCCATGTTAATTGGCTATATTGCATTAATTGCAATGCTTAACGGTATCGTTGATGCATTTACACCAGGTGATGTTAACTTCCAGACTATATTAGGTTATGTATTTGCACCACTTGCATTCTTAACAGGTATCGCATGGGATGACGCTGTACGTGCTGGTTCAATAATGGCAACAAAGCTTGTATCGAATGAGTTCGTTGCAATGTTAGACGTTCAATCAATTGTTAAAGGAAACACAGGAGAATTATCAGAACGTGCGATTGGTATCGTCTCTATATTCTTAGTTTCGTTCGCTAACTTCTCATCTATTGGTATTATCGCTGGTGCGATTAAATCATTAAATGATAAACAAGGTGACGTCGTTGCACGTTTTGGTCTAAAATTATTATATGGTGCAACTTTAGTATCATTTATCTCAGCGACAATCGCTGGATTCTTTATCTAATATAAGGAAAGCACTCCAATGCAAATTGCATTGGAGTGCTTTGTTTTTTATTCCCCTATAACACCATTATTTAAAATATCATAACTTATAATTTCTTTCACTTCATGCCTGCTAGAGTCATGCGGTGCTTTAACACCTTTACCCATCGCGATAAACATAACAGGGACATAGCGATTACTATCAATATTTAATGCTTCCATTACTTCCTGACGTTCAAAACCACCAATAGGATTCGTATCATAACCGTATTCTTTGGCTACAAGCATGAGTTGCATTGCAGCAAGATTCGCATCCATGATACCTTGTTGCACGAAATAAGATTCCGGAGCACTAGAAACTAATTGTTTTATAATCGCTGTATTTTGTTCTTCCACTTCTTTAGGCATATAACCTAATTCAACATTTTTCTTCATGATTTTTTCAACATCTTGTGTATGATGGTTATCCGATAATACAAGAATAAATGCTGCACTTGTTTCTAGCTGGTGCGTATTAAATCTTACGAGGTCTTTAATTGCTGCTTTAGCTTCAACTGATTCAACAATAACAAAACGCCATGGTTGTAAATTAATTGATGATGGTGCTTTTGTAGCAAGTTGAATCATTTCTTCCATTGTTTCATGTGGAATCTTGACGTTAGGATCAAATCCCTTTACAGACTGACGCGTATTAATTGCTTCTATTAAACTTAAATTTTTCACTGATTACACCTCTGTTTTTGAGAGCAATATATCATATTAATTTCTGTTATGAAAAAGATAAGCTCATACACTTTTAAATTATTTAGCAACCATCTCTTCTATAAAGTATTTCATAATCTTAATATCATCCGTTAGTTCCGGATGGAATGAGATACCTAGATAATTATCCTGTCTTACAGCAACCATTTTGCCTTCTACTTCGCTCAGTACTTCGACATTTTCTCCTACAGAAACGATATGTGGCGCACGAATGAATACGGCGTTGACATGGTCTTCTATACCTTTAACACTTAAGTCTGCTTCAAAGCTATCCACTTGTCGTCCGAATGAGTTACGTTCAACGGTAATATTCATTTTCTTTAAATGACCTTCTTCGTAGCCGACAATATTTTCAGCGAGCAGAATAAGCCCTGCACATGTTCCGTACATCGGTAAGTCACTTTTGCGGAGTACTTCAGTGAATCCGTATAGATTCATTAGTCGGCGCATAGTAGTTGATTCGCCACCCGGTAATACTAAACCTTCAATATCTTCAAGCTCTTCAACGCGTTTAATGAGTTTTGGTTTATGTCCACATCGTTCAATATGGCGTGCGTGTTCCCTGACCGCACCTTGTAATGCTAAAATACCGATATTCATATTACCAGCCACGCTCTTGCATTCTTTCTTCTAAAGAAAGTTTATTAATGTCTAAACCTTTCATCGCTGCACCTAATTCTTTTGATAACTCACCGATTAATTTGTAATCTTGATAGTGGGTCGTCGCTTGAACGATAGCTTTTGCGAATTTTTCTGGATTATCAGATTTAAAGATACCAGAACCTACGAATACACCGTCAGCGCCCAATTCCATCATTAATGCTGCATCTGCTGGAGTTGCAACACCACCTGCTGCGAAGTTAACAACTGGTAATTTACCTAACGCTTTAATTTCTTTTAATACTTCGTAAGGTGCTCCTAAGATTTTAGCTTCAGTCATAATCTCATCGTCATTCATCACTGATAATTTACGTACTTGAGCATTCACTTTACGTAAGTGACGTACTGCTTCAACGATATTCCCTGTACCTGGTTCACCTTTTGTACGTAACATTGCTGCACCTTCACCGATACGACGTGCAGCTTCACCTAAATCACGACAACCACAAACAAACGGTACTGTAAATTCATCTTTCTTTAAGTGGAATTCTTCATCCGCTGGTGTTAAAACTTCTGACTCATCAATATAGTCAACACCCATCGCTTCTAAGACACGTGCTTCAGTAATATGACCGATACGACCTTTCGCCATAACTGGTATAGATACTGCATTCATTACTTCTTCAACAATACGTGGGTCTGCCATACGCGCAACCCCACCTGCTGCACGAATATCACTTGGTACACGCTCTAATGCCATAACTGCAACTGCACCTGCAGCTTCTGCAATTTTTGCTTGCTCAGCATTAACAACGTCCATAATAACGCCGCCTTTTTGCATTTCTGCCATTCCACGTTTTACTTTATCTGATCCTAAAATTTTACTCATGATTACACCCCTGAATCGTCTGAATTTTTGTTTACATGAACTAATGTATCGTAAATTTTGGTATTATAAAAGTGTCAGTTTTTAATAATTTTAAGGGGTCAGATACATATGGAGATGCTTACCTATCGCTTTGAGGAAAGTGAATTTTTATATACACAATTATATCGTTTTATTAAAGAAGACATTTTAAGTGGTAAACTTTTGTTTAATGAGAAACTACCTTCTAAAAGAAAGCTAAGTCGCCACTTGAACTTAAGCTTAACGACAGTAGAGATTGCTTATCAGCAATTACTAGATGAAGGGTATATCTATTCAAAGTCCAAAGTTGGTTATTTTGTCGAAGATATTCAGACGATTAATTTAGTGCCAGGCTCCTCTACGGAAATCGTTAAAAAAGAAATCCAAAGAGATAAAACTTCTTTTAAAATAGAGGATAGTCATATTAAGACATTCCCTTTTCAGAAATTCCGAAAATATGCTCGTGATGCTTTTGAAGCTGAACAGTTTGAATTACTAGAACGAGGTAATATACAGGGTGAATTATCTTTACGCAACGAAATACGTAGGTACTTATATCATTCACGTGGTGTTAATTGCAACAATGAACAGATTATAGTAGGTAGTTCGACTGAACAACTATTTACACTACTTACTCGAATATTAGGTAAACGAAAATATTATATAGAAAATCCAGGATATCCTTTAATTAAGAAAGTACTACGATATGAAAATAAAGATTATATTAATGTATCCGTTGATAAGGATGGATTGATGGCGGATACATTAAATAATGAGGGTAGTGTTGTCCATGTGACACCAAGCCATCAATTTCCTACTGGTGTGGTCTTGAGTGCAAAGCGCCGCACTGAAATATTAAAGTGGGCCGATGAGGGTGATCGATACATCATTGAAGATGACTATGATAGTGAGTTTCGTTATAAAGGACGACCATTGAAAGCATTGCAGGGAATGAGTAGTAATGACCGCGTAATATATATGAGTACCTTTTCAAAGTCAATATTCCCAAGTATTCGTGTAGCGTATATGGTATTGCCAAAAAATTTATTAGATAATTATTTTACTCTAGAAAATAAACCTAACAATACGGTACCTAAACATATTCAATTTATGATTACAGCTTTTTTAAAGGATGGAGAATTCGAACGCAATATTAACAGAATGCGTAAAATTTATAAGAAAAAATTAGAAATGTCACTAGAGGCAATAGAGAAATATTTAGAGGAATACAATATATATGGTAGTGATGCCGGGATGCATTTTGTTCTGGAGACTATAAATAAACTGAATTTAAAGGATATAGAGATTAACACGATTCAAGATTACTATGAAGGCACGAATCCAAAATACCGTTATCAATATATCATTGGCTTTGGAAGTTTTGAAGATGATAAAATAGACACGATTATTAAAGAACTCTTGAATCATTAGGAGGATAACGTGCTGCTCAAACGACATCAAAGATCATTCTATTATCATTATCTATGTAAAGTAAATGGTCGTATTGTATTAGAAGATATAGACTATCAAAACCTCAAAAATTATTTAAGAGGCTTTGACGGTGAATATGCATTTTTGAGCATATTAAAGATTTTGATCAGTTAGTACGTATATGGGATTTAACACTAGATGTATTCGGAACAGCGCAATATGATTTTTTATTTGTAGCAAATGATACTGTTATTCATATTGATGTTAAGAATTATTCAGGGTTATACCGTTTTGATAACGGAAACTTTATTAGCCAGAAAGGTTATGTTCACCAGGGACTTTTAAGTCAATTAGATCGTGCGCATAGAAAATTAGAACAATTTATAGCCCATCACAAATTTGACTATAAAGTAAGCAGCCGTATATTATTTGTTAATCCTGAATTTAAGTTACAGAGGTATAACAGCAATGAACAAATTGTATTCTATAATCAAATGTCAGATGTCCTCTCATATTTAAAGAGTTTAGTCTCAAATGAGGCGGATTTAAAACTAGGTTTAATACTAGTGGATAATCATATAGAGAAAGAATATAATCGAGTATTTTATTATAAATACGAGCGTATGGAGAAAGGTGTACGTTGTGTGCAGTGTGATATGTTTGGAATGTTTTTCGAAAAATCACAGCGAACGATGTAGTGTATATGTGGACATGAAGTAAAAAAGAAAGCGTATATTATTGAAGCAATAGAAGATGTGAGTTTGTTTAAGAATGGAAGTTTTACAAGAAAGGAGTTACAGGAATATACTGGGGTAAACCAAGCTACTTTGAAAAGATACTTGAGTAAATACTGTACAAAAATCGGAAGCACTAAAAATGCTAAATATAAATTTGTTGATAAATGATTATGAGTGGGCGAATTACCATATATTTCGCTCACTCATTTTATTATTTATATATTTAACCACGTTCAGTGAGCGAATTAGTATGTATTTCGCTCACTCACTAACCATTTATATATTTATAAACAAAAAAAAGACCCCAAAAGGATCTCTTATGAATTGCCCGGCAACGTCCTACTCTCGCAGATCGTAAGACCAACTACCATCGGCGCTAGAGAGCTTAACTTCTGTGTTCGGTATGGGAACAGGTGTGACCTCTCTGCCATCG
>NZ_JAHCPS010000014.1 GCF_021366795.1 Macrococcoides caseolyticum
TGACGATGGCAGAGAGGTCACACCTGTTCCCATACCGAACACAGAAGTTAAGCTCTCTAGCGCCGATGGTAGTTGGTCTTACGATCTGCGAGAGTAGGACGTTGCCGGGCAGATTTATAGTAATACTTTAAATGGATGCGATGAGCCGCAAACGAGTGACCTGTTAGGTCTCTTTTTTTTGCATTTTTTTAAGTGATGATAGACTTAGAGATACAAGGGACTAGATTATTGTTAAAATAAAGATTAAGAATCGTTCTGTAGTATCTAAAGATAAAGGAGTATAGTTCATGATGTATAATGCAATGTTAGCGCATTTTAATAATAATCCTATTTCATTACATGTTCCTGGTCATCATTATCAGACGATCGGCCATCTTAAAGATATACCTATTAAATATGATGTTACTGAAATTACAGGGATGGATGATTATCATCACGCTGAAGGTGTAATAAAAGATAGTGAGCATCTATTAAATAAGCAAGGTTATCAGTCACGTTTTCTTGTCAATGGAACAACGGTTGGTTTACTAGCTGTTATAATGGCTTATGTAAATGCATCTCAAACGCCGAGTATAGCGATAATGAGAAATGCACATAAATCAATTTACAATGCAATTTCTTTAGGGAAAGGAAGTGCATATATTTTACCTACCGCTATTTCTCAAGTGACAAAGGAGTTCAGCGATATTCTTCTGGATGAAATTGATTTATCAATGCTATCATCAATCAAATTGGCAGTATTAACCTATCCCAATTACTATGGGGAAACATACGATGTTCAAAAGGTGATTGAATTTTTCCATCAACATCATATACCTGTACTAATAGATGAAGCACATGGTGCTCATTTTGATATTAGCAATCAGTTTCCTAAAAGCGCATTAAATTACGGTGCAGATTATATTGTCCAATCCTATCATAAAACGTTACCTACATTTACTATGAGTTCTGTTTTACATATTCATGAAAAGACATGTGATAATGATATATTAAATGTTCAAAGAAATTTATCAATGTTACAGTCATCAAGTCCTTCATATATGCTTATGTTAGGACTAGAAAGTGCGCATCAATTTTATTTGCATTATGATGATCGTTTATTCTTTGTGAGAAGAAATCAATTAATTGATAAATTAAGTTCAATATTTGACGTAATTGAAGTAGATGATCCATTGAAGATAATGTTATCTATTGATGGCTATAGTGGATATGAAATATCTGAATGTCTAGAAGAAAAAAGTATATTTACTGAATTATCTAATGATCGGTTTACACTATGTGTATTACCACTATGGCATGTTGGTGATGATTATTTATTTGATACATTATTGAATAGAATTGAGACATTAAATATGGAACCACGTATAATGAAAAGTATGGATAGGGATGAATTATTATATAATCAACAAGATGGTGTATTCATTTCCCAGGAAAAAGTGAATACGATTTTGCTAGATATCCATCAGTGCCTTGGACGAATCAGTGCAGAGCATATCGTTCCATATCCACCAGGTATTCCTTATATATTAGCAGGCGAAGCAATTAATAGTCAGCAAATAGCGCATATTACCTCATTTATTGCATCTGGTGGTATTGTACATGGTGTAGATAATTTAAAAATACGAGTGGTTGAATAGGAGTCTAAAATGAGTTATTTTATTACAGTAGAAGGACCTGAGGGTTCAGGTAAAAGTACAATTGTAAAAGCGATTGAATCATCATTAAGTAAAGACTTTAAAGTAATGACTACCAGAGAACCTGGTGGCATTAAAATTAGTGAAGATATTCGCAGTATATTGTTAGATGACGCAAATACTATGGACTATCGAACTGAGGCATTATTATTTGCAGCAAGTCGTAGACAGCATCTTGTAGAAAAAGTTTTGCCAGCATTAAATCAAGGGACAATTGTTGTTTGTGATCGTTTTATAGATAGCTCTCTAGCGTATCAAGGATATGCACGTGGTATTGAAGTTAAAGAGATTCGTGAGATCAATGAGTTCGCCATTGAAGGTAAATATCCAGATTTAACATTGTACTTACGTGTTGAACCTGAAATAGGATTAGCACGCATTTCTGAAAATGCACGTGAAATGAATCGTTTAGACAAAGAAAAAATTGATTTTCATCAACGTGTAGTGGATGGATATGATGCGTTACTAGCGCTTCATCCTGAGCGTATCAAATTGATTGATGCTTCACAGTCTGTTGAAGATGTATTAGAACAGTGCTTGCAGACAATTTATCAATGCATTCGTTAGTTTGTGTTATAATTTATCATATAGGTTAAAGAGGTGTTTATTATGAAAATGGTAATAGCGATTGTACAAGATCAGGATAGTCAAAGTTTATCGGACACATTGACTAAACACGACTTTAGAACAACGAAATTAGCATCAACTGGTGGTTTCTTACGTGCAGGAAATACTACATTTTTATGTGGCGTAGAAAATGAACGTGTAGATGAATTGTTATCTCTGATTAGTAGTACTTGTGGTAATAGAGAACAGGTTGTCACACCAGTTACACCAATGGGCGGCAATGCAGATGCATATATCCCGTATCCTGTTGAAGTCGAAGTGGGTGGCGCGACAGTATTCGTAATGCCAATTGAACAGTTTCATCAGTATTAACACAAAGCTGCCTTGTGCAGCTTTTTGAATATATAAAGGAGTAGGTTAAATGCATACCCAGCTTCAATATCTAGTAGAAAGTAACAAATTAAGTCATGCTTATTTATTGGATGGTCAGAACAGAAGCCAATTAAAAGAAGAAGCGATGAATTTTGCAAAAGCGATATTATGTAAGGATAATGAAGTGTGTAGAAGTAAAGTTGAACAATTAAATCATTCTGATTTTTTGTTGCTGGAAACATCTGAAGCCACAATAAAAAAGGAAATGATTGAAAATGTTTTGCATAGAATGAATCAAAAACCTATAGAAGGTACATATAAAGTTTATATTATTATGGATTTTGATAAAGTAACAGCGCAAGGTGAAAATAGTATATTAAAATTTTTAGAAGAACCACCTGAAAATACGATTGCTATTTTAGTTACAACGTCACCTAAATTGATATTACCAACGATTCATTCCCGTTGTCAGCATATATTTGTTCAAGCTATGCAAAATAACTTGTTTGAACATAATATCAATATTCCAAAATCATTACTTGCGACAATGAATGCATTAAATTTTAGTCAGGAAGAAGCAGTTGAATGGCACACTGTGCACGATTTTAAAGAGATAAAGTCTGTTATAATTAAGTGGTGTCAAATGCTACTTAACAGTGATACAATGGGATTAATTCAAATTGTTAATGTGCTTGATTTACTTGATAATCGTGATAAACAATTATTAGGAATCGATTTGATGCAATTGTATTTACAGGACTTAATGTATGCATTGGTAGGAAATGAAGTAGTAAGTTTTCCAGAAAGTGCACAGTTAATACAACAGCAGGCGAACAATTTGACTGTTCAACAATGCGTCAATATGATAGATCATACATTGCAAGCTAAGCAGAGATTGTTACAGTATGTTAACGTAACACTAGTGTATGAAGAAATGGCGATTGAAATGCTGGATGAGGTGAAATAATGATAGAAGTAATAGGTGTTAAATTTCAAAAATCAGGTCGAACGGAATATTATCAACCTGGTGATGAGCAATTTGCAGTAAATGAACTAGTTGTAATAGATAATAAAAAACGTGGTGTCGAGCTAGCACGTGTTATTATTCCAAATAAGGAAGTCTCAGAAGAAGATGTCGTTATGCCAGTACCCTTGATTAGCAGAAGAGCAACAGAAAAAGATATATTAAAATATGAGCAAAATATGTTAGATGCAGATAAAGCTTTAGAACTATGTAAACAACACATCAAAAATCACAAACTTGATATGAGGCTTGTGAATGCAACATATACACTGGATAAAGCAAAAATTATTTTTAATTTTACAGCTAATGAACGTGTTGATTTCCGTGAACTTGTAAAAAGTTTAGCGTATGATTTAAAAACACGAATTGAATTACGTCAAATCGGTGTAAGAGATGAGGCGAAAATCCTAGGTGGAATTGGACCATGTGGGAGAAGCTTATGCTGTGCCACATATCTTGGGGATTTTGAACCTGTATCAATTAAGATGGCGAAAGACCAGAATCTTTCATTGAATCCGACGAAAATATCTGGTGCATGTGGCCGTTTAATGTGTTGCTTAAAATATGAAAATGATTATTATGAAGAAACAAGAAAAAAACTTCCGGATATCGGGGAAGAGATAGAAACACCTGAAGGCTTAGGTCGCGTAATCGGTTTAAATATATTAGATGTAACGATGCAAGTGAAGTTAAAAGGTATGGAAACGCCGGTTGTTTACCATATTGATGAGGTACAAGTTTAGGAGGTTTATGATGAACCGAGACGAATTATTTAATGCGTTGACAAAGCTTGAAAAACAATTGAATAGTGCTAACGAAAGTTTTGAATCACTCAAGGAATTGACAGTGGCACTTGTTGAAGAAAATGTTGCATTAAAGCTTGAAAACGATAATTTACAGCGTTTTATTCAAGGACCAAAAGAAGAAGAACCTAAAAAAAATAATAAAGTATTGCAAAGTAAAGATAATCTTGCCATGCTCTATGCAGAAGGCTTTCATATTTGCCCGACTGATTTATTTGGTAAGCATCGTGGTGGCGGAGATTGTATCTTTTGCTTAAGCTTACTTTCAGATAAAGAATAAAAAGAGGCGAAAGCCTTTTTTTATTGGAGGAATAATAATGTTATTGGAAAATGAAAGGTTAGATCTATTAATTAAAGAATCATTGTCAATAATACAAAATGATGATGTATTTTCTTTTTCAACAGATGCTTTGTTACTCGCACACTTTACGTCATTAAGACGATCAGATAAAGTGATGGATATTTGCTCTGGTAATGGTATTATTCCATTATTATTATCACATAAAACAACCATGCCAATCGAAGCGATCGAAATACAATCAAAGTTGGTAGATATGGCTAGACGTTCTGTTCAATATAACAAACGAGAAGAACAAATTTGTATACATGAAATGGACATTAAAGATGTGAAACAACATTTTACGCCAAGTCAGTTTAATGTGGTGACATGTAATCCGCCCTACTTTAGAGCAAATCAGAATTATCAACATTTAAAAGAAGCACATCGCATAGCACGAACTGAACTAATGTGTACATTCGAAGATTGTGTAGCGGCAGCAAATCATCTGTTAAAACAAGGTGGTAAAATGGTCGTCGTTCAGCGAGCGGATCGATTAGTTGATGTGTTATATGCGATGAGATTAAAAGGGATAGAACCCAAAGTGATTTATCCGGTTTATTCATCACCGAAAAAATCACAGGCTATAACTGTTATTGTTGAGGGCATTAAGGGTGGAAAACCAGATGTGAAAGTAATGTCGCCATTTTACATTTATGATATCAATCATGAGTACTCTCAGGAAATGCAAGAGGTGTACTATGGATAATCACTATATATATATATTAGAGTGTAATGATGGTACGCTTTATACAGGGTATACAAATGATTTAGATAAGAGATTAGAAAAACATAATGCAGGTAAAGGCGCTAAATATACAAGAATGCGATTACCTGTGAGAAGAGTGTATGAAGAAGTTTATGAGACGAAAAGGGAAGCGATGCAACGTGAATATGCACTTAAGAAACTGTCGCGTCAGCAAAAAATTAAATTAATTCAGGGAGGTAGCATATGAGTGGAACACTGTATTTAGTCGGTACGCCAATTGGCAACCTTGAGGATATAACATTTAGAGCAGTAAGAACATTAAAAGAAGCAGACATAATCTTATGTGAAGATACACGTGTTACTAAGAAACTTGTGATGCATTATGAAATTAATACGCCGTTAAAAAGTTATCATGAGCACAATCAAGCGCAAGTCACTGACCATATTATTGGGATGTTAGAAGAGGGACAGAATATCGCACTCGTATCCGATGCGGGCCTTCCGCTCATTAGTGATCCCGGGTACGAATTAGTCGTGGTAGCACGAGATAAAGGATTAAAAGTTGAAACGGTACCTGGTGCCAACGCAGCTCTGACAGCTTTAATGACAAGCGGTATTAGCTCATATTCATTCTTATTTGATGGATTTTTACCGAGAAAAGATAGTGAAAAAAAAGAACGATTAATAGAACTGATGGCACTACCACATACATTAATTATTTATGAATCCCCGTTTCGCGTGAAACACACGCTGGAAGTGATTGAAAAAATTGATGGTAAGCGTAGAATCTCAGTTGCTCGAGAGCTGACGAAAAAATTTGAGCAAGTTGAGACAGATTCCGTTAATAACATACGAGAAAGACTGGATAAAGATATTAATCTAAAAGGTGAGTTTGTCATTGTTATTGAAGGAAATACTGGAGATAATTCTGTCAATTGGTGGTCAGAGCTGACGATTGAAGCGCATGTGAATCATTATGTAAAAGAAGGATTACGCAATAAAGAGGCCATTAAACAAGTCGCACTTGATCGTCATATGAAGAAAAATGAAGTATATCAAATTTACCACGTAGAATAACAATATGGACCTAAGGTATGGAAGTGATACCTTAGGTCCATATTGTTATTCGTGGAATTTTATTTTTCTTTTGCTTCGATTTCTTTTAAGATTTGTTCGATACCTTCTTTAGATAATACTAATTTTCCGCCTGCTAATAAATAGTTATCTTCAGAAACGTCACCTGTTACAGCACAAGTCATACTAGGTTTATATTTTTTTAAGATAATTTTATCTGCATCTGTATAAATTTCTAAAGCATCTTTTTCAGCGATATCTAAAATACGACGTAATTCGATTGGAATAACTACACGTCCTAATTCATCAACTTTTCTTACGATACCAGTAGATTTCATAATTATATTTCCTCCAAAAATAGATTATTTGTAATTTTAGTAAATTCGACAATTCCGGATTTTGTTTTCGACATTTGTCTTAATAAGAGTGTACTACCGTAATTTTACATTGTCAACAATATATCCTCAAATTCTTGATTTGTAATGGTTTAGTAATGTAATGTAATATTTTGATTTCCACATGTTTACTTGTTTTTACATTTAATAAATTATTTTACTTGTCGAATTGTAAAGATTAGTCATATTGAAAAATCACTAAAACTTCTGTATATTTAAAAGATAGATATGACGAGGAGGACTAACATGACGAACAATACTTTTTATATTACTACACCCATATATTATCCAAGCGGAAAGTTACACATTGGACATGCTTATTCAACAGTAGCAGCAGACGCCATTGCACGTTACAAAAGAATGCAAGGCTTCGATGTGAAGTACTTAACAGGTACAGATGAGCATGGTCAAAAAATTCAGGAAAAAGCACTTGCTGCAGGTAAGTCAGAAATTGAATATTTAGATGAGATAATTGAAGATATTCAAGCACTTTGGAAGAAGCTTGATATTTCAAATGATGATTTTATCAGAACAACAGAGGAACGCCATAAACTTGTAGTAGAAAAAGTATTTGAAAAATTATTAGCTCAAGGTGATATTTACTTAGGGGAGTATGAAGGTTGGTACTCTGTACCGGATGAAACTTTCTACACAGAAACACAGCTTATCAATCCAATAATGGAAGATGGCAAAATAGTTGGTGGTAAGAGTCCCGATTCAGGGCATCCTGTCCAACTCGTAAAAGAAGAAAGCTATTTCTTTAAACTAAGTAAGTATGCAGATCGTTTAGTTAAATATTATGAAGAACATCCAGAGTTTATTCAACCTGTATCGCGTAAGAATGAAATGTTAAATAACTTTATTCAACCAGGATTAGAAGATTTAGCGGTATCACGTACTTCATTTGATTGGGGTATAAAAGTGCCTTCTAATCCTAAACATGTTGTATATGTATGGATTGATGCATTAACAAACTATATTTCAGCGCTAGGTTATCTTTCAGAAGATGACACAGATTTCAAAAAATACTGGCCAGCAGATGTACACATCATGGCAAAAGAAATTGTGCGTTTCCATACAATTATCTGGCCAATCCTCTTAATGGCACTTGATTTACCTTTACCGAAGAAAGTATTTGCACATGGATGGATATTAATGAAAGACGGTAAGATGAGTAAATCTAAAGGAAATGTTGTAGATCCACATATTTTAATCGACCGTTACGGTTTAGATGCGGTTCGCTATTATTTAATGCGTGAATTACCATTTGGTTCAGATGGTGTATTTACTCCTGAAGCATTTGTTGACCGAACAAACTTCGATTTAGCAAATGATTTAGGCAACCTAGTGAATCGTACAATCGCAATGATTAATAAATATTTCGATGGCAATTTAACAGGTTACAAAGGTCAAATGCATGAAGTAGATGCTGAAATTGAAGCATTAGCAGTTGAAACGAAAGAGAAATACGATGCGGCAATGGAAAACCTGCAATACTCTGTTGCGTTACAAGAAGTATGGAAATTAATTTCAAGAACTAATAAATATATCGATGAAACAACACCGTGGATTTTAATTAAGGATGAAAATCAAAAAGAATTGCTGGAAAGTGTTATGTACCACTTAGTTGAGAATATTCGTTTTGCGAGCGTGTTATTACGTCCATTCTTAACTGAAGCACCTACTAAGATTTTTAACCAATTAAATATCCAGGATCCGACATTGTTTGAATTGGCAAGTCTTGAGACATACGGCAAAATCAATGAATTAAAGGTAGTAGAGAAAGCTACACCAATCTTCCCTCGATTAGATACGGTAGCTGAGGTTGAATTTATTAAGAATACAATGCAACCGCCAGCAAAAGCGGAAGAAGAGAGAGAGGAAGTTCCAGGTAAACCTGAAATTACAATTGATACTTTCAACGAAGTAGAGCTTAAAACTGCAACGATTATCGATGCAGACTATGTTAAAAAGGCGAAAAAGTTATTAAAAATTCAAGTAGATTTAGGTACAGAACAACGTCAAATCGTATCAGGAATTGCTGAGTTCTATAAGCCAGAAGATATTATTGGTAAGAAGGTCGTTGTGGTGACTAACTTAAAACCGGTAGAATTACGTGGTGAAAAATCTGAAGGTATGATTCTTTCAGCAGAAAAAGATGATGCATTAACATTAGTGACAGTACCAAATGCGATTGAGAATGGTTCGATTGTAAAATAAACCATGCATAAGGAGTGATTTTGTGTTAATCGATACACACGCCCATTTAAATGCAGACCAATATGAAGAAGATTTACAAGAAGTGATTGATAGAGCTCGTGCTAATGGGGTTGATCGTATGATAGTTGTAGGCTTTGACGAAATAACGATTAACCGCACGATGAAGCTCATTGATGCATACGATTTTGTGTATGGTGTGATAGGATGGCATCCAGTTGATGCCATTGATTTTAATGATGAGTATTATGAATGGATAAAAGAACTGTCTAAGCACCCTAAAATTGTAGCAATAGGTGAAATGGGACTTGATTATCATTGGGATAAGTCGCCAAAAGCAATTCAAAAAGAAGTGTTTAAGCGTCAAATTAAGCTCGCTAAAGAAGTGGATTTACCCATTGTAATCCATAATCGAGAAGCAACTGCAGATGTGATTGACATCTTAAAATCTGAAGGTGCAGCTGAAGTGGGTGGCGTAATGCATAGTTTCAGTGGAAGTCCTGAAACATGTGATGAAGTCTTGAAATTAAACTTTATGATTTCACTTGGTGGTCCAGTAACGTTTAAAAATGCTAAACAACCGAAAGAAGTTGCCAAACATGTGCCCTTAGATAAATTGATTATTGAAACAGATGCACCCTATTTAACGCCGCATCCATTTCGTGGGAAACGTAATGAACCAATGCATGTTAAACTTGTTGCCGAAGAGATTGCGAAACTTCGAGGTATTACTCATGAAGAAGTCGCCATACAAACCACGAAAAATGCAGAATTGTTATTTGGTGGGTTAGGAAAATAAGTAGAGACTTTTGTCTCTGCTTATTTTTTATCTAAAAATAACCCTATCCATTTTAAAAATATCAAGTATAATTGTAATATTGTATATATAAGCTAAAAGGAAAGATTGATATGAAGATTAATGAAATAATTGTCGTAGAAGGTAAAGATGATACGACCCGCATAAAAATGGCTGTGGAATGTGATACGATTGAAACGAATGGTTCTGCTATTAATGACGATACGATTGAAATGATAGCACATGCAGCAGAAGTTCGAGGTGTAATCGTATTAACAGATCCAGATTACCCAGGAAATAAAATTCGTAAAATCATTGAACAACGTGTCCCGGTTGTGAAGCATGCTTTTATTGACGCAGAAATTGCATGCAATAAAAAAGGGAAAGTTGGTATTGAACATGCTCCAGTAGAAGCAATTAGAGATGCATTATTATGTGTATCTTCTCCATTCGATCATGAAACAGAAACAGTGTCTAAAGCGTTGTTAGTAGATTTAGGATTGATTATGGGTGCCCACGCTGCTTCAAAACGTAAAGCATTATGCAAGAATTTAAGGATTGGCTATTGTAACGGCAAACAATTATTCCATAGACTTAACGCATTTGGGATTACGGAATCGGATGTTTTAAATGCTATGAATTTAGAATATAAGGAGAAAAATGATGGATATTAACGATATTGCAACGCCAACGCGAACAAAAGCATTATTAAATAAATATGGATTTAAATTTAAAAAAAGTTTGGGACAGAATTTCCTGGTCGATCCCAATATTATTCGTAATATCATCGATGCTGCAGGAATCGATAAAACTTGTGGTGTAATTGAAATAGGCCCTGGTATGGGTTCTTTAACTGAACAATTAGCGCGTAAAGCTAAGCATGTGTTAGCTTTCGAAATTGATCAACGTTTAATACCGATACTTGCAGATACTTTAAGTCCATATGATAATGTTACAGTAATCAATGAAGATATTTTAAAGGCAAACGTTCAGGAAGCGATTGATAACCACCTATCAGACTGCAATGAGATTTTTGTAGTGGCTAATTTACCCTATTATATTACGACACCTATATTAATGGGATTATTAGAACAACATTTAAATATTAATAGTTATGTTGTTATGATGCAAAAAGAAGTCGGTGAGCGTTTAACTGCGATTCCATCAACTAAATCATATGGTTCTTTATCGATAGCCATTCAATATTATACAGATGTATCACGCGTTATGGTTGTGCCGAAAGGTGTATTTATGCCACCTCCAAATGTCGATTCATTAGTTGTAAAGTTAACAACTTTACCAGAACCACGTGTGAAAGTGGACGACGAGAAAGTTTATTTTAAATTAACACGAGGTGCATTTGTTCAGCGTCGAAAAACAATTTTAAATAATTATATGAGCCTATTTCCAAATAGTAAAAATTATAAGGAAACAATTGTTGAATGGCTCGAGAGTAGTAATGTTTCCCCAACGAGACGTGGGGAGAGTCTGTCTTTAGAGGAATTTGCACAACTTGCAAATAATATAAAAAATTACCCGGAAATAGTGATTTAAAATATTGACAAGCGTAATTTAAATTGATAAAATTAAAAATTTTATTGACTATTTATATGCAAAGTGCTATAATTTAAGGCATAGTGAGGTGGGTTTCTATGCCAAAAACATTAGTAGACATCAAAAAAATTCTTGATTGTCAGTTAGGAAATCAGATTGTACTAAGAGCTAATGGAGGACGTAAAAAGTTAATTGAGCGCCGTGGAGTGCTTAAAGAAACTTATCCATCAGTTTTCGTGGTCGAGTTAGACCAGGATAAACATAATTTTGAACGTGTGTCATATACATATACCGACGTATTGACCGAAAACGTGCAAGTAACATTTGTAAATGATCAGCAAGAAGAATTTCTTGTACAATAATTTATAAGACCTATTCCTAAAAGGAGTAGGTCTTTAATTTTTATATGTTATTTTATATTTTCTCAAAGTGTCACGTATGACTTGTGATAAAATGAAATTAAATCTTTTTTTAGTGAGGAATTATTATGATTTATGAAAATGCTTCTGCAAAAATTAATTTGACGTTGGATACTTTGTATAAACGTGAAGATGGTTACCATGAAGTTGAGATGATTATGACGACAGTGGATTTATATGATCGTTTAACTTTAGAAAAGCGTGAGGATAAACAAGTTGTTCTAAAAATCGAGCATTTATATGTCCCTAGCGATCATCGAAATTTAGCTTATAAAGCAGCGAAGATGATGATTGATAAATATAATCTGCCATGTGGTGTAACGATTACTTTGGATAAAACAATTCCAATTGCAGCAGGTCTTGCAGGTGGTTCAAGTGATGCAGCAGCAACTTTCCGAGGTATGAATCGCCTTTTTGATTTAGGGTTATCCCTTGATACACTTGCTGAACATGCAGCTGAAATTGGTTCGGACATATCGTTTTGTGTTCATGGTAAAACGAGCCTCTGTACTGGGCGAGGAGAGAAGCTTGAACATTTGCCCAAACCTCCTGCATGTTGGGTTGTTTTAGCTAAGCCGGATATCAGTGTGTCGACTCAGGAAGTTTACACTGCGCTAGACTTAACAAAACCACATAAAGCAATTAATAGTAAGGCATGTGCTAAAGCGATTGAAGAAGGAAATTATAGTGAGATGATTCAACATCTTGGTAATCGATTAGAGCGTGTCACTATAGAAATGCATCCGATTATTCAAACCTTAAAAGATACGATGATGAAAGCGGGAGCTGATGTTGCAATGATGAGTGGGAGTGGCCCGACTGTATATGGGTTAGCTGCTAAAGAGCGCCAGGCTAAAAGCATCGTTAACGCTTTGAAAGGTTGCTGTAAAGAAGTTTATATGGTTAGAATGCTTGGGTGATTTAATAATCCGAACGTTTGTGTTATATTTAACATATAATATGCGTAAAGAGGGATGTTTATGAAATTTAAAAGAAGTGAAAGAATCGTTTATATGACGAGTTATCTGTTAAGTCACCCTAATGAATTAGTACCATTAACGTACTTTGTTGATAAATTTGGACAAGCGAAATCTTCTATTAGTGAAGATGTACAGATTATAAAAGATACATTCATAAAAGAAGAAATAGGTACCATTACGACGACAGCAGGCGCAAGTGGTGGTGTAACGTTCAAACATAAGATGTTTTACAAAGAGGCAGACCAATTGATTACGCAACTTTGTGAAATGCTTCAGGAAAAAGAACGCTTATTGCCAGGTGGCTATTTATTTATGTCTGATTTAGTTGGTTCTCCGAGGCTACTCAACCAAGTAGGGAAATTAATCGCAACAATGTATATGGATGAAGAATTAGATGCGGTTGTAACCATTGCTACAAAAGGTATTTCACTAGCTAATGCAGTTGCTAACATTTTGAATTTACCGGTAGTTGTTATTCGTAAAGATAATAAAGTAACTGAAGGCTCGACAGTTTCTATAAACTATGTTTCAGGTTCTTCACGAAAAATCGAAACCATGGTATTATCAAAAAGGACATTACCTGAAGGCTCGAGGGTACTGGTTGTAGATGACTTCATGCGTGCAGGAGGATCCATTACGGGTGTGATGAATTTGATGAATGAGTTTAAAGCAACCGTGAAAGGGGTAACAGTCTTAGTAGAATCAAAAGAAGTTAAAAATCGCTTGATTCAAGACTACACCTCTTTAGTGAAATTATCTGACGTTGATGAATATAATCAGTCTTTTACAGTTGAAAAGGGTAATTGCTTAGACAAATTTTCTAAATAAAAAGGAGATATCATCATGAAATCTATTTTCACAAAAAATGCACCAGCAGCAATCGGACCATATAGTCATGCAGTAGTTGTTAATAATATGGTTTATACAAGCGGTCAAATTCCGTTAACAGTTAATGGTGACCTTGTAAGTGATGACGTTCAGGCGCAAACAAAACAAGTGTTAGACAACTTATCAGCTGTATTAGAAGAAAGTGGTTCAAATTTAAATTCAGTTGTAAAAACAACGATTTTTATTAGTGACATGAATGATTTTCCAGTCATCAATGAAGTTTATGGCGAATACTTCAATGAACAATTACCAGCAAGAAGCTGTGTAGAAGTAAGTCGTTTACCTAAAGATGTGAAAGTGGAGATTGAAGCGGTAGCTCTGAAAGATAAGTAGATTTTTAACTTACATTTAATTAGGAGGCTATCTAAGATGAAAGTCACAGATGTTAGAATGAGAAAATTAGCTACGGACAGTAGAATGAAAGCTTTAGTATCAATTACCCTAGACGAAGCATTTGTTATACATGATTTGCGTGTAATCGAAGGAAATAATGGTTTATTTGTTGCAATGCCTAGTAAACGTACAGCAGACGGAGAATTTCGAGATATCGCACATCCAATTAATAGTGAGATGCGTCAGGAAATTCAGGCAGCTGTCATGAAAGTTTACGATGAAACTGAAGCGATTGATCCGAGCGAGTTAGGTAAACAAGGTAGCGTTGACACTGCTGAAGATGCGACAAGTGAGGCATCACCTAACTTAGTAGAATCTGATTCTGAAACATCAGTTGAAGAAGATTTAAAATAATCGAATGAACAGAGCGAGGGACTGAAAATGTCTTTCGCTCTTTTTTGTTTTTCGTAAAAGTATTATATTATGTTAAAATAAAATTAACTGAACACAACTTTTCCTGAGTTGAGCGTTTAATACATTATTTAATTGATGGAGGAAATAAAATGACAAGACAAGCTGTAATTTTAGCTGCAGGTAAAGGGACACGCATGAAATCGAAACTTCATAAAGTGTTACATCCTGTTTGTGGAAAACCTATGGTGCAACATGTTATTGATAATATAAAAGCAGCAGGTGTAACAGATATTGTAACCATTGTTGGTTATGGTGCTGAAGACGTTAAACGTGCGTTAAGCGATCAATCAAAATTTAGCATGCAAACAGAACAATTAGGTACAGCGCATGCAGTACAAATGGCAGAAGAGCATTTAGCAAATAAAGAAGGCACAACGATTGTTATATGTGGGGATACACCATTAATTTCAGAAGAAACAATTAAAGGTTTTGTTGAACATCATGAAACAACAGGTGCAAAAGCGACGATTCTGTCTGCTAAAACGAATACGCCTTTCGGCTACGGACGTATTATTCGTGACGAACATGGTAGTGTAGAACGAATCGTTGAAGAAAAGGACGCTAACATTGAAGAAAAATTAGTTAATGAAATTAGTTCAGGTACATTTTGTTTCGATAACCAACTGTTATTTGAGTTACTTAAAAAAGTGGATAATGATAACGCACAAGGAGAATATTATTTACCTGATGTGATTAAATTATTGCGTGCACAAGATGAACGTGTAGAAGCATTTGTCACTGAAGATTTCAGTGAAACACTAGGTATAAATGATCGATACAATTTATCTATTGCAGAACAAACACTTCGATTACGAATTAACAAAATGCATATGATGAATGGTGTAACTATTATTGACCCGCTTTCAACATATATCGATAAAGATGTCATTATTGGCGCTGATACAGTTATCGAGCCGGGGGTATTACTAAAAGGCAATACTAAGATTGGTGAAGGTGTGCTTATTACCGCCCACACTACAATTGAAAATAGTGAAATTAAAGATAATGTTACAGTAAAACAATCATATATTTCAGAATCGTTTGTTGATGAGGGAACAGCAATTGGACCATTTGCTCAACTTCGCCCAGGAAGTGATGTTGGTAAAGAAGTGAAAATTGGTAACTTTGTAGAAATCAAAAAATCAAAGCTTGAAGATGAAGCTAAAGTCTCTCACTTAAGTTATATTGGTGATGCTGAAATTGGCGCACGTACGAATGTAGGATGTGGCGCAATTACAGTTAATTACGATGGTAAGAATAAATTTAAAACAGTTGTAGGTAAAGACTCGTTTATTGGATGTAACTCTAACTTAGTAGCGCCAGTACATGTTGGTGATGAATCGTTCATTGCAGCAGGATCAACAATTACTGATGATGTACCAAACAAAAGTCTTGCGTTAGGACGTGCAAGACAAACAACAAAAGAAGGGTACTACGATAAAGAATAGTAAGGTATAATATTAAGGGTTAGTATACAGAGCTGATAATTTATCATATAAAATCTAAATGGGGGCAACACACAATGATGATGAACAATGAGTACAGAAATACGACACTAAAGATATTCTCTTTAAATGCCAATCTTCCATTAGCAGAAGAAATTGCTAAAGAAGTAGGTATTCCGTTAGGCAAATGTAGTGTTAAACGCTTCAGTGATGGTGAGGTACAAATCAATATCGAAGAAAGTATTCGTGGTTGCGATGTATTTATCGTACAGCCAACGTCAAATCCTGTGAACGAACATTTAATGGAATTATTAATTATGATTGATGCATTAAAACGTGCTTCTGCAGTAACAATTAACGTGGTAATGCCTTACTATGGTTATGCCCGTCAAGACCGTAAAGCGCGTAGCCGTGAGCCGATTACAGCGAAGTTAGTAGCAGATATGATTGAAAAAGCAGGAGCAGATCGTGTGATTGCTTTAGATTTACATGCACCACAAATTCAAGGGTTCTTTGATTTACCAATCGATCACTTGATGGGTGTGCCGATTCTATCTGATTACTTTGAGGCGAAAGAAGATATTGATAAAGATGCTTTAGTTATCGTCTCACCAGACCACGGTGGAGTGACGCGTGCGCGCAAAATGGCTGATCGCTTAAAAGCACCAATCGCCATTATTGATAAACGTCGCCCGAGACCAAACGTTTCGGAAGTTATGAATATTGTGGGAGATATTAACGGGAAAACTGCCATTATTATTGATGACATTATCGATACAGCAGGTACAATCACATTGGCAGCTCAAGCTTTAATTGATAAAGGTGCAAAAGAAGTTTATGCATGTTGTACACATCCTGTTTTATCAGGTCCTGCATACGAAAGAATTGAAAATTCAGCAATTAAAGAATTAGTTGTTACAAATTCAATTTTATTACCTGAAGAAAATAAACCAGCAAAAATCAAACAATTATCAGTTGGTGAATTATTGGCACAAGCTATCGTTCGAGTGTATGAACAAGAATCAGTAAGTATTTTATTTGATTAATTATAAATATGGACAGATTAAATGTGGTGAAAGCCGCATTTAATCTGTTTTTTATTTATTTAAAAAATAATCTATTAAAAATGTTTATACGAATGAAAGGTGGGTATATATAAATTATGTGAAAAGCATTTAAGACAAATAAACACTTGCAAGCAGGTTAACACAACTGATGGGTAAGTGTAGGAGCGCATAAGAATGCGCACAAAAGGAGTAATATTATTATGACTAAATTAAAAGCGATTATTAGACAAGGTAAACAAACACGTTCAAGCTTAAACAAAGTAAGAGAAAGTGGATTTATTCCAGCGGTCGTTTATGGATACGGCGCAAAAAATACTTCTGTTAAAGTAGAAGAAGTAGAATTCATTAAAGTGATTCGTGAAGTAGGACGAAATGGTGTTATTGAATTAGGCGTAGGTTCAAACACAATTAAAGTTATGGTTTCAGATTATCAAATTAACCCAATCAAAAATAAAATTACGCATATTGACTTTTTAGCAATTAACATGAAAGCTGAATTAACAGTTGATGTTGTTGTTAACTTAGTAGGAGAAGCAATCGGTGCTAAAGAAGGTGGCGTCGTTCAACAACCTTTATTCCAATTATCAGTTACAGCAACACCAGACGATATCCCTGAAAGCATCGAAGTTGACGTTACAGAATTAAATGTTGGGGATTCAATTACAGTTGGTGACTTAAAAGCAGATAAAGCTTACACAATCAACAACGAAGATGATGAAGCGATTGTATCTGTTGTACCTCCGACTGTTGAGGAACCTGCTGAAGGTGAAGAAGAAGCTGAAGGTGCTGAAGGTGAAACAGCGGAAGGTGCTGAAGAAACACCAGCAGCGCAAGAAGGCGAAGAAGCTACTGAAGAAAAAGCTGAATAATACAACTATGAAAGAGGCATACATTGGTATGTCTCTTTTTTTATATTATAATGGTATTAATGATTATTCGGAGGATTGGAACATGAAGTGTATCGTAGGGCTTGGTAATATCGGAAAGAAATATGAAAATACAAGACATAATATTGGTTTTATGGTGATTGATGAATGGATAAAAAAACACAATATAGCGTTAGATAAGCAAAAGTATAAAGGTAATTATACTGTTGCTGTTATTAATGGGGAGAAAGTTTTGCTTATTGAGCCAATGACATATATGAATTTATCTGGTGAAGCGGTGCGTCCGTTAATGGACTATTATAAAGTGGAAATTGAAGATTTAGTCGTACTTTATGATGATTTAGATATGCCGCAAGGGAGAGTACGTTTACGTCAAAAAGGTTCTGCAGGTGGTCAAAATGGAATGCGTTCAATCATTCAACATTTAGGTACGCAGGATTTTAAACGTATTAGACTGGGTATAGGCCGTCCGGAGGGCCGTAAACCCGTCGTCGATTATGTACTACAAAAATTTAGTGATGATGAAATGATAACGATGCAAAAGGTGATTGATCATACTATCGAGGCGCTTGAAGCATATATTGCTGGAGAGAAGTTCGAGAATGTTATGAATCAATATAATGGTGATGTATGAGACAAATAATTGATACGTTATTAAATAATGATGAACGTTTTAATGAATTTAATAGTCGCATAGGGAAAGAGAATATTTTAGTTACAGGTTTGAATCCGAGTGCAAAAGCAGTAATATTAGCTGAAAGTTACTTAAAGCATAGAAAGCAAATGATTGTTATAACGAGTAATTTATTTCAGGCTGAAAAGTTAGAAAATGATTTAGCACAACTGATTGATGAGGATGAGTTATTTAAATTTCCTGTTCAAGATATAATGATTGAAGAATTCTCGACAAAAAGTCCTGATTTGATGAGAGAACGTATACGTACGTTAACCCACCTGGCAAATGGCCATGTTGGGCTATTTCTCGTTCCGATAAATGGTCTGCAAAAACTTGTGAGTCGCAAGGACTTATTTACAAATTATTATAGGGAAATTAGTTTAGGAGAAGATATTGATTTAACAGGACTGCAACAAGATTTAATTGATATGGGCTATCAAAAAAGTGAGCGTGTTACAACGTTAGGTGAATTTTCAGTTCGTGGTGGATTGATAGATATTTATCCAATGATTGGTGAACCTGTTCGAATCGAGCTATTTGATACGGAAGTAGATTCAATTCGATACTTTGATGCAGATAGCCAGCGCTCTTTAAATAATATTGATTCAGTTGAAATTTCTACAGCAAGTGAATTTATATTTAGTAAGGATGACATTCAGCTCCTCGAACATAATTTGGCAGATGCATTCGAGAAAACACGCCAAAAAATCGCTACAAATGTCCGTGATGACTTACGTGACACGTATCAAACGATAAAAGTAAACATGGGTGAGTTACTTAACCATAATATATTAAGGCGTGTTGTTCGTTTTGCATATGCAAGTCAAACGACGATTGCAGACTATTTTAAATCAGATGCCATCATTGTTGTTGATGAAATCAACAGAGTGAATGAGGCGATAGAATCAAGTATTCGTGAAGCTAGTGAATTTCAACAGTCTTTAATTGAGTCTGGTCGAGGTTTTATTGGACAGACTTTTATTAAAGAAGATAGTTTAGAATCACTCATGAATCAATTTAATGTGGCTTATTTTACGTTGTTTACTGCTTCCATGCCTGTCGCAATTCAAAATATCTTTAAGTTTTCATGTAAACCATTGCAACAGTTTTATGGACAGTATGATTTAATGTTTTCTGAGTTCGACCGTTTCAGAAAAAATGACTTTAACGTAGTAGTACTTGCTAGTAATCATACCCGTAAAGAAAAAATTAAATCAATGCTTGCGGATATGAATTTGTCGGTGACGCTTGATGTTCGTGAAAGTAAGGGTGGGGTAAATACGATTGTTGAAGGGGATTTATCTGAAGGTTTCGAGTTACCTTACATGAAGCTTGTTGTTGTGACTGAACACGAACTCTTCAAACTGCGTAAAGAAAAGCCGAAACGAACGAAGAAGTTATCGAATGCCGAGAAAATTAAATCTTATCAGGAATTAAATGTAGGTGACTACATCGTTCATGTGCATCATGGGGTAGGACGCTATATGGGCGTTGAAACACTGCTTGTTAATAAGATGCATAAGGATTATATAAAAATTCAATATAAAGGTACAGATCAACTATTCGTTCCAGTCGATCAAATGAATTATGTACAGAAGTTTGTTGGTTCAGAAGATAAAGAACCCAAATTGAATAAACTCAGTGGTACTGAGTGGAAGAAGACAAAGGCACGTGTTCAACAAAGTGTAGAGGATATTGCTGAAGAGTTATTAAAGTTATATCAAGAACGTGAACGTGTAGAAGGTTATCAATTTGGTCCAGATACTGAAGCCCAGGAAACATTTGAAATGGACTTCCCTTATGAACCAACAGTCGATCAGGTGCAAAGTTTGATAGAGATTAAGCAGGATATGGAAAAGTGTAAACCGATGGATAGATTGTTGTGCGGAGATGTGGGTTACGGAAAAACGGAAGTTGCAGTGCGTGCTGCGTTTAAAGCTGTGATGGACGGCAAGCAAGTTGCATTTTTAGTACCAACAACCATATTAGCACAACAACATTACGAAACGTTAATTGAACGAATGCAGGATTACCCTGTTGAAATTCAATTGATGAGTCGCTTTAAAACAAAAAAGGAAGTTGATGAAACGAAAAAAGGATTAAAATCAGGTTTTGTAGATATCGTAGTAGGGACACATAAATTACTCAGTAAAGATATCGTTTATAAAGATTTAGGGTTATTGATTGTGGACGAGGAACAACGCTTTGGTGTAACGCATAAAGAGAAAATAAAAGCATTGAAGACCAATGTAGATGTTCTAACGCTTACCGCTACGCCTATTCCAAGGACATTACATATGAGTTTACTTGGTGTACGTGATTTATCTGTAATAGAGACACCACCAGAAAACAGATTTCCAGTACAAACGTATGTTTTGGAGTACCAACATAATTTTATTAAAGAAGCGATGGAACGTGAATTGTCGCGTAATGGGCAAGTGTTCTATCTATATAATCGTGTTGCGAGCATCTATCAGAAGGCTGAACAGCTTGAAATGATGATGCCTGATGCGCGTATTGCTGTAGCACATGGACAGCTATCTGAACGTGTACTAGAAGAGACAATGCTTGGCTTTATTAATGGTGAATACGATATATTAGTAACAACGACCATTATTGAAACCGGCGTCGATGTTCCGAATGCGAACACTTTAATTATCGAGGATGCAGATCGTTTTGGTTTAAGCCAACTTTACCAATTACGTGGACGAGTCGGACGAAGTAATCGTATTAGTTACGCCTATTTCTTACATGCACCTAATAAAGTGTTAACTGAAGTTGCAGAACAACGGTTACAAGCAATCAAAGAATTTACTGAGCTCGGATCAGGATTTAAGATTGCGATGCGCGATTTAAATATTCGAGGTGCCGGAAACCTACTTGGGCGACAACAACATGGTTTTATTGATTCTGTAGGCTATGATTTATACTCTGAAATGCTACAACAAGCAGTGAACGAAAAACGTGGCATTAAGCAAGAAGAAGAAGTACCACAACTTGAAATAGATGTAGAAGTAGATGCTTATATTCCGGCCGATTATATTCGGGAGGAACAAGCTAAGATTGAATTCTATAAGAAATTACGAAGTGTAACGTCGGAGTCCGAGCTTATGGATATTCAGGATGAGATGACTGATCGATATGGAGAATATCCGGAAGCGGTTGACCAGCTGATGAAGGTTGTTGAAATACGAGTCAATGCAATTGCTTTTGGCATTGTAAATGTTAAGGATAACGGTAAAGCAATTGAACTTGAAACAAGTGTTGCAACGACAAATAAAATCAATGGAGAACGTTTATTTAAAGCAACTGAAAATTTCGGACGAGATTTGAAAATAGAATACAAAGATAATACAATAATGTTCACGCTCAAGAAAAGTGCAAATTGGTTGAGTACTTTAGTGCAATTGACGCGTCAAATTCAAGAAGGAATAGAAATCGATGGAGAATAAAAGTCCGGCATTTAATAGTGTGATTGTACTAACGATTACGATGCTTATTGTAAAAATATTAAGTGCGATTTATAGAGTACCTTATCAAAATGTATTAGGTGATACAGGGCTATATGCTTACCAGCAAGTGTATCCTATTATCGCTATCGTTTCGGTTTTATCGCTTAATGCAATACCATCTGTTATTAGTCAATCACATTATAAAAGTGCATTTTTAGAAAAATTATATAAAAAAATGACCTGGATGAGTATTATTATTTTGATGCTGATATTTATTTTTAGTGATTTGTTAGCGCAATTCATGGGTGATGCGATGCTTAGTACTATGTTACGTATTTCAAGTCTTGTGTTACTTCCTTTTCCGACAGTTGCAATGATACGTGGCAAATTACAACTCAATCATGAAATGAAACAGATTGCCTATTCTCAAGTAATCGATCAAATTTTACGTGTATCGATTATATTAATTGCGATTGCATTGTTTGTATGGCTGGATTTATCAGTTTACGAAAGTGGGGCAATAAGTGTATTCGGTTCGTTTATAGGGATGAATGGTGCGTGTCTTTATTTAATATGGAGTAATAAGAGAAGTCCGGTGTATTACCGAGGAAATAATTCAGGAACTTATCGGAACTTTGTGATGCTGATATTATTTTACAGTTTGAGTTATTTGATTATGATATTATGGCAACTTGTCGATAGCTTTACAGTGATTAATCAACTTAAGTCTATAATGCCTTTAAATGAGGCAAGGACATTGAAGGGGATTTATGATCGTGGTGGATCTCTTATTCAAATGGGCTTAATTGTAACAACATCATTTTCATTAGTGCTCATCCCATTGTTGTCGGAATGCATTCATAACGGTCAACTAAAGCAAATGAACAGCTATGCAAATAGTGCATTAAAGATTACGGTAGTATTTAGTAGTGCAGCGGCAATAGGATTAATGAATTTAATCAAGCCGTTTAACATGTTCTTATTTAAGTCGGTGACGGGTTATGAGGCATTGTTTATTTATATGCTTGCTATTATTTTTGTGTCGCTTATTATTATGTACACTGCAATGTTACAAATATTTGAATCTTATCGTATACAGTTATGGGGTGTTGTATTAGGCTTAGCATTTAAAATGATTCTCAATAGTATGCTTATTCCACTATTTGATATTAAAGGTGCGGCACTGGCCTCGGTGTTGGGCTTATTGATATATGCGATAGTTTTGCATATAGGTGTTGTACGAATTTATGCTATTGATTTTTCTTCGTTTTTAATCAAGTGGATTGGGACACTTCTAATCATGAGTGGATTACTTCAATGTGTGAATCTGATTAAATTTGATTCACGACTAAGTGCACTTTGCGTCGCGCTTTTAGGGGTATTCTTAGGTGTCTTTGTAGTTGTTTATGCTATGATTAAGTTGAAAATAATCAGTCGGGATGAATGGCTTCATTTACCGTTTGGCAATATGATGAATAAATTAATGAAAGAGTGATTGGATGAAGAAGATAACAGTAGTAGGGTTAGGGAACTATGGTTTAGATGAGTTACCTTTTGGCATTTATCGCTTTTTAAATAAAGCAGATAAAGTCTATGTAAGAACATTAAGTCATCCAGTAGTTGAAGATTTAGAAGATATTGAGTGGATTAGTTTTGATGACGTTTACGAGGATAATGATAGCTTTGATAATGTTTATGAAGAGATAGTGAGACGGCTAAAGCAATTTGCTGAAACAGAAGATATCATATATGCAGTACCGGGTCATCCTATGGTGGCAGAATCTACGACAGAACGCCTGCTTGCAGATGAAAGTATAAAAATTGAAATATTAGGCGGTAAAAGCTTTATTGATGACTTATTTCAAGCGGTACAGTTTGACCCGAACAATGGCTTCCAGATGATTGATGGCACGCTTTTAAATCAAGCAGCGATTAATCCGCGTAATGGAATTATTATTACTCAGGTCTATGATCAACTGATTGCAAGTGATGTTAAAATATCGTTGTTAGACATTTATCCGGCAGAGCATAACGTTGCTATAGTAACAGGTGCACGTGGTGAAAGTGCAGAAGTAACATGGCGAGCATTACATGAAATGGATCATGACTTTGCTTTGTCGAATTTAACGTCATTATTTATTCCGCCACTCCCAGTAGATGCGTTATCAGGTGATTTCGACTATTTCACAGAAGTGATGGATACACTTGTTAGTGAAAACGGATGCCCGTGGGATAAGAAGCAAACACATCATACTTTAAAGCGATACTTACTTGAGGAATCGTATGAATTATTTGAAGCAATAGATAATGATGATATTGATCATATGATTGAAGAATTAGGTGATATTCTATTGCAAGTTGTGTTTCATGCGGCTATTGCAAAGAAAGATTATATGTTTGATGTACGTGAAGTGGTTAAAATTATTACAGAGAAGATGATTCGTCGTCACCCTCATGTATTCGGTGATGCATCAATATCAACGATTGAAGAATTAAACGTAGTATGGAATAATGCAAAAGCAAAAGAAGGTAAAACAGAAAGAACAGTAAAACAAGAGAAAATTTTTGCAGATATCTTCTTAAAGTTATATGATTTGAATAAATCTCAAGGCATATCTTTAGAAGATGCTTTGAAAGAAATAGCAGGTGAAAAGAATGAGACTCGATAAATATTTAAAAGTGTCACGATTAATTAAAAGACGTACATTAGCAAAAGAAGTCAGTGATCAAGGAAGAATTAAAATAAATGGTAATATAGCAAAAGCATCAAGTACAGTAGCGGTTAACGATCAATTAGAAATTCGCTTAGGTCAACGCATTATTACAGTTATAGTGACCGATTTAAAAGAACATGCAACAAAAGACAATGCAAAAGGTATGTTCGACGTGCTAAAAGAAGAAAAAATAGAACAGTCTTTTGAATAGAGGTGTATCTTATGGCCAAAACAGTACAAAAGATTGATAATGAATATACTAGAGAACAGGCGAGAAAACATCGTGTTAATATAAAAAGTAGTAAGATAGTAAGAAAACGAATCACAGTATTTGGTGGTATTCTACTAGCAATTCTTCTATTCTTGACGATGCTGTTACTATTTCAGATGAATACGAATAGAGAATTAAAGCAAGAACAGGAAAAACAAACGGCAGAACTAGAACGTCTTAAGGACAAAGAAATTGCACTTAAAGAACGTCTGAAACAATTAAATAGTAAAGAATATATTGAAAAAATTGCACGTAGCGAATATTTTTTAAGTAATGATGGTGAAGTCATCTTTAAAATCCCTGAAAAAGATAAAGAGAAGGGAAGTACAGAGTGAATTCAGATTTCACAGATAATTTGATTTATCAAGTTGTAAAAAGAGGGAATCAAGCATATAATGATATATTATGAAGAATTATATCGGGAGGATTTATTGAACTTATGGCAATTGAAGTTGGAAACAAATTAAAAGGTAAAGTTACAGGCATTAAAAATTTCGGTGCGTTCGTTGAGTTACCTGAAGGCAAAAGCGGATTAGTTCACATCAGTGAAGTCGCTGATAGTTATGTTGAGAATATTGCGGAACATTTAAAAGTGGGCGATGAAGTAGAAGTTAAAGTATTAACAATTGGAGATGACGGTAAAATCAGTCTTTCAATTAAGAAAGCAAAAGAGCGTCCAAGAAAGCCTGTGCCGCCAAAAGTTGAGAAAAAGCCTGAAGACTTTGAAAAGAAATTATCTAATTTCTTAAAAGACAGTGAAGATCGACTAACTTCAATTAAACGTCAAACTGAATCACGTCGTGGCGGTAGAGGATCTAAACGTTAATACGTGATTTCCAAATACATCAAGAGCTAGGGCAGCGTCCCTGAGCTCTTATTTTGTTAAGGAGGACGAGGCATTGGACGTACTTTGGAATGCTGAAGCAAGTGTGGCTGTAGCTGTATCTGGTGGCGTAGATAGTATGGTGTTACTGGATAAGGTTAGGCATACACAACATTTCCGAAAACTTTATGCATTGCACGTTAACCATCAATTACGTGATGCTTCTTTAGAAGAGGCACAGATGATAGAAAACTACTGTAAAGCTCACGATATTGAATTGATTGTTCATACAATTCCAAAGGACCATTTTGATCTCTCTAGAAGTATTCAGGAAGAAGCGCGTATCATAAGATATCAATTTTTTGAATCAATTATTTTTGAACGAGGTATTGACTGTTTGCTTACTGCCCATCATAAAGATGATCAGATTGAGACAATTTTCTTTAGACTTTTGACGAAACGATATTACTTGCAACCTATAGATATTCAAGCGGTTGTGGATAAGCGACGCTATCAAATAATACGACCACTACTTCATAGAAATAAATCTGAGGTGATAGCATATGCTAAAAAGTATGACGTTCCTTATATGGATGATGAATCAAATTTTGAAAATAAATATGTGCGAAATTTTATACGCAATGATGTCTTTAAACGTCTAGATGCCTCACCTTTAGAAAAAGAAAATTTATTAGAATTAGCAAATTATATGACAGATGTGAATGAATTAATAAATGGACATCTATTAAAGTTTAAATCACAAATCAATAACGGTGAATTGTCTAGAAGTGAATTACTGAAAGAAAATCGCCTTGTTATACAGCGCGTGTTATCAGAGCTACTTAATATTCATTTAGGCAACTATGCCCAGAGCTATAGTATGCTAGATGAAATCATTCGTGTACTTCACAGTCATACGCCACATGCTTCATTTGAAATCACTCCAGGTTGGCATATTCAAATTGCTTATGATAAATTGATAGTACGTAATAAAAATAAAATGATTGATGAATATATCGAAATAACTTCACCCGGGAAATATTACTTTAATGAGTATTTGATTGAAATAAATCGAGTCGATGAACCCATTCTTATTAGGGCTAGACAAGCAGGAGACCGTATTAAAATTAATGGTGATCATCAAAAAGTCTCACGTATTTTAAAAGATCTGAAAATTCCAGTTTACGATCGACCTAGAGTACCTATTATCTGTACAAACAATGAAGTAATAGCTGTCGGAAATTATAAGAAAAATCATCACCCATTCAATAAAGATATTATAATTAAAAAAGGAGATATTAATAATGCATAACGATATTGAAAGTGTTGTACTTACAAAAGAACAAATTGAGGCTGCGTGTGAACGATTAGGTAAAGAAATTACTAAAGATTACGATGGGAAGTTCCCGTTATGTGTAGGTATTTTAAAAGGGTCTATTTTATTCATGGCAGATCTAATTAAACATATTGATACACATGTAGAAATTGAATTCATGGATGTTTCTTCTTATCATGGCGGAACAGAATCAACGGGTGAAGTTAAAATTCTTAAAGATTTAGATGTATCCGTTGAAGGAAGAGATATCATTATAATTGAAGATATTTTAGAAACAGGTACGACACTCAATGCGATCATTGATTTATTGAAATATCGTAAAGCAAAATCAATTGAAATTGTTACTTTACTTGATAAACCAATGCGTCGCAAAGTTGATATTGAAGCAAAATATGTCGGTGAAAAAATTCCCGATGATTTCGTAGTAGGTTACGGATTAGACTATCAGGAAAAATATCGTAACTTGCCGTATATCGGTTTATTGAAAGAAGAAGTTTATAGTAAATAATTACACTTAAGTTAATTTTAACGATGCATGAAGTGCATAAGCTCAATTAGTAGATTGTATATCATTTAGTATGATAAAATCTTTTTTAGCTTTACAAATAGGTAGGAGGACAACGTGAATGCAAAAAGCCTTTCGTAGTATATTGATGGTAACACTAATAGGTATTGTCTTATTCGGTGTGTTTTCAATGATAAATGGCACGGGTTCGATGCCAAAACAGATGACATACACGAAACTAATGTCACAGCTGGAAAAAGGCAATGTTGAAGAAATGACAATCCAGCCAGGACAAGATGTATATTTAGTCAAGGGGAAATTAAAAGGTTCTAAACCGAATGAAACGTTTACGTCAGTATTGATGTATAACAATCAAAAAGATTTGGATAAAATCACTAAAATAGCAGAAGAGCAAGATGGTGATTTAAAATTTGATATAAAACCAGCAGATAAAGAAAATGTATTTTTAGGAATGCTTAGTACATTGATACCACTGCTGTTATTAGCATTTTTCTTTATTTTCTTCTTATCTCAATCGCAAGGCGGTGGCGGTGGCGGCCGTGTTATGAATTTTGGTAAATCTAAAGCGAAGCTCTATGATGATAAAAAGAAAAAAGTCCGCTTTAAAGATGTTGCCGGAGCGGATGAAGAAAAAGCTGAATTAATTGAAATTGTTGATTTTCTTAAAGATAACCGTAAATTTATAAAAATGGGTGCACGAATCCCTAAAGGTGTACTTTTAGTTGGGCCTCCAGGGACAGGTAAAACTTTGATTGCACGTGCCGTTGCAGGTGAAGCAGGCGTTCCATTCTTCTCAATCAGTGGATCAGACTTCGTTGAAATGTTCGTCGGTGTCGGTGCGAGTCGTGTACGTGACTTGTTCGAAAATGCTAAGAAAAATGCGCCATGTATTATCTTTATCGATGAAATTGATGCAGTGGGACGTCAACGTGGTGCTGGTGTTGGTGGTGGACATGATGAACGTGAACAAACATTAAACCAGTTACTTGTTGAGATGGATGGATTTGGTGAGAATGAAGGTATTATCATGATTGCCGCTACAAATAGACCGGATATTTTAGACCCTGCGTTACTTCGTCCTGGACGTTTTGACCGACAAATTCAAGTGGGCGCGCCGGATGTTAAAGGTCGCGAGGCTGTGTTACGTGTGCACGCAAAGAACAAACCTTTAGATGAAACAGTTGACTTAAAAGCGTTAAGTCAACGTACACCAGGATTTAGTGGTGCAGATTTAGAAAACTTATTAAATGAAGCGGCACTTGTGGCTGCCCGTCAAGGTAAGACTAAGATTGATATGCGTGATATTGATGAAGCGACAGACCGTGTGATTGCTGGACCAGCTAAGAAATCACGTGTTATTTCTGAGAAAGAACGTAATATTGTTGCATGGCACGAAGCGGGTCATACGATTATTGGTTGTGTCTTAGATGAAGCAGAGATGGTTCATAAAGTTACAATCGTACCACGTGGTCAAGCGGGTGGTTATGCGATGATGTTACCGAAGCAAGACCGTTATTTCATGACAAAACCAGAATTATTAGATAAGATTGTTGGATTATTAGGTGGTCGTGTTGCAGAAGAAATCACTTTCGGTGAAGTATCAACAGGGGCGCATAATGACTTCCAGCGTGCAACAGGTATCGCGCGTAAGATGGTGACTGAATATGGTATGAGTGATAAACTTGGGCCATTGCAATTCGGTCAGGCGCAAGGTGAAGTGTTCTTAGGACGCGATATGGGCCATGAACCAAACTATTCAGATCAAATTGCATATGAAATTGATTTAGAAGTTCAACGTATTATTAAAGAAAGTTACGCAAGATGTAAGGAAATCCTTCTAAAACATCAGGATAAACTTGATTTAATTGCGAAGACATTGTTAACTGAAGAAACATTGGTTGCAAATCAAATTAATGAATTATTTACCAAAGGTACGTTGCCTGAAGTAAATTATGATGATTCACATTTGTACCATATGAAAGAAAAAGAAAGTGTGACAGATAATACAGAAGATTCACGTGTTACTGTTAAGGATGTCGAAGATGATTCAACGGACGCAGGCTCTTCTTATGAAGAGGTAAAAGAGCAATTACAAAATCCTGATACGCCTGTAGATGAAACGAAATCTGAACCACAACCAAAAGTTGATAAATTAGACAAAGATA
Source organism: Macrococcoides caseolyticum (assembly GCF_021366795.1). Classification (GTDB taxonomy): domain Bacteria; phylum Bacillota; class Bacilli; order Staphylococcales; family Staphylococcaceae; genus Macrococcoides; species Macrococcoides caseolyticus_A. Next base: position 29,999 of record NZ_JAHCPS010000014.1, read on the forward strand.
AATTTTAATTAAATGAGGCTGGATGAGGAGCGTTGCTTCGACTCCGCCTCTTTTTAAAAGGAGAAAAATAATGACTAAAGATTATTTAGTAAGAGCTTTAGCTTTTAATGATGAGGTAAGGGCGTTTAGTGTAAGAACAACTCATCTCGTAGAAACAGCACGTGAAAAACATGATACATGGCGTGTAGGGACTGCTGCGCTTGGTCGTACACTAACAGTTGGTACAATGATGGGTGCAATGTTGAAAAATGAAGAGAAATTAACAATCACCATAAACGGTGGTGGCCCGTTAGGACAAATCGTTGTTGATGCGAATGCGAAAGGAGAGGTGCGTGGTTACGTACAAAATCCTCATGTTCAAGTTGAATCGATTCGTCCAGGTAAAATGGATGTTGGTGAAGCTGTTGGTCGTAGTGGTTATATCAATGTGGTAAAAGATATTGGTATGCGTGATTACTTCACTGGTTCTACAGAAATTCATAATGGTGAAATTGCTGAAGACTTTGCGTACTATTTTGCAACAAGTGAACAAGTACCTGCTGCTGTTGGGTTAGGTGTATTATGTACACCAGAAGAATTAACGCAGGCAGCTGGTGGTTTTATTATACAGTTATTACCTTTTGCAAGTGAAGAAACAATTTCTTTCTTAGAAGAGCGTATTGCTAACATGGAACCCATTTCTAATTTAATTAATAAAGGTCTTTCGCCGGAACAAATTTTAGAAGAAATATTAGGTGAAGATAACTTACGTATAATTGATACGATGCCCGTGGAATTTAAGTGTAACTGTGGTAAAGAGAAATTTTTAACTGCAATTAAAGGGTTAGGTGAAGCTGAGATTGAATCAATGATTGAAGATGATGGTGGCGCTGAAGTAGAGTGTCACTTCTGCCGTACTAAATATCACTTTACCCCTGAAGAATTGCGTAGTGTTATCGACTAAACTAATTATTGTTATTATTCAAGAAATTTTGTTATAATTATTCCGATAAAACAAGTAAGAATAATTTTACAATCTGGAGGAACTTAGTATGAGTTTAAGAGTAGAACGCGTAACAGATTTAATAGGTAATACACCATTAGTAAAGTTGAATAATGTTGTTCCGGAAGGTGCTGCAGATGTCTACGTAAAGTTAGAATATCAAAATCCTGGCAGTTCAGTTAAAGATAGAATTGCACTAGCGATGATTGAAGCGGCAGAAAAAGAAGGAATCATCAAACCGGGAGATAATATTGTGGAACCTACTTCTGGTAATACAGGGATTGGTTTAGCAATGGTTGCTGCAGCGAAAGGTTATAAAGCAACTTTAGTTATGCCAGATACGATGAGTCAGGAACGTCGTACTTTACTTAAAGCATATGGTGCAACTTTAGTTTTAACGCCTGGTGCTGAAGGTATGAAGGGTGCAATCGCGAAAGCGAATGAATTGAAGGATGAATATGGTTATTTCATGCCACAACAATTTGAAAATATGTCTAACCCTGAAGTGCATAAACTAACAACTGGTCCTGAGATTATTAAAGCGATGGAAGGTTTATCGATTGATGCATTCATTTCTGGTGTAGGGACAGGTGGCACTTTATCGGGAGCAGGTTCAGTATTGAAAGCACATAATAAAGATATCGAAATTATTGCTGTTGAGCCAGTAGATTCACCGGTATTAAGTGGTGGACAACCTGGACCACATAAAATTCAAGGTATTGGTGCTGGTTTTGTTCCGAAAACTTTAGATACAGACGTTTACACAAGTATTCGTCAAATTACTAATGATGAAGCGATGGAAACGAGTCGCCTTGTTGCACGTGAGGAAGGCATTTTAGCTGGTATTTCATCAGGTGCTGCAATTAAAGCAGCGATTGATAAAGCTGTAGAATTAGGCAGTGGTAAGAATGTAGTTGCGATTCTACCAAGTAATGGTGAGCGCTATTTATCAACACCTTTATTTGCTAACCTAGCAGATTAATCAATTTTCCAACGGACTGAGACGGCATAAGTCTCAGTCTTATTTTTATTGAATCATTTTTGATATAATAGAATGAAATATGGTGGGGGTATTATAGATGAAAAAGACATTAGTTATGGGAATATTAAATGTGACACCGGACTCTTTTTCTGACGGTGGTAAATATAATGATGTTGAACGTGCAGTGAATCGCATTAATGAGATGATTCAGGAAGGTGTAGATATTGTCGATGTTGGCGGCTATTCGACGCGACCAGGATACAGTGAAATTACTGTTGAAGAAGAAATAAATCGTGTGATTCCAGTATTACAGGCTATTCGTGATTTAGATGTGCGCATTTCAGTCGATACATTTAGAAGTGAAGTAGCAGAGGCAGCACTACTAAATGGTGCGCACATCATTAATGATCAATGGGCAGGTAAATATGATGATAAAATATTTAATGTTGTAAAAAAATACGATGCTGAAATAATATTAATGCATAATCATAATGAACCCATTGCTGGTGACATCATGGAACATATGATTACAGATCTTTGTACGCAGGCCACTTTGGCTGAGCAAGCGGGGATTTCTAAAGATAAGATTTGGTTAGATCCTGGGATTGGCTTTGCTAAATCTCGTGAACAGGAAGTTGAAGTGATGAAACGATTAGATGAATTAACTGCATTGGGCTATAAAGTATTATTAGCAACGAGTCGTAAACGCATGGTTAAAGAATTATTAGGTGGCGATACAACACCTACAGAGCGTGATGAAGGCACACTTGCTACAACGGCTATAGGGATTGATTTTGGTGTTGATGCTGTTCGTGTGCACAATGTTTTGATGAATGCACGTTTTATAAAAGTGATGGACCAGTTAAAAGGAGCAATCAATGGATAAAATATTCTTAAAAGGTATGCAATTTTATGCCTATCATGGTGTATTTGAAGCTGAAAATCAAATCGGACAAATTTTTGTTGTTGATGTTGAGCTTGATGTCGATTTAAAGCTTGCCGGTGAAACTGATGATTTAGAACAGACAGTAAATTACGGACTCGTGTATGAAGATATTAAGTCAGAAATGGCAATACAGTCAAATTTATTAGAACATGTAGCTGAACGTATTGCAAAAATACTCTTCAATCACTATAATCAGATAATGGCCTTAAAAGTTAAGATTACAAAAATGAATCCGCCGATACCAGGTGTATACGATGGTGTAGGTATTGAGATTTATAGATCGAGGTAATGATGTCAATAGTTTATATTAGTTTTGGGAGTAACATAGGCGATAGAGCGCAGCAGATAAATAACGCATTAAAAATGCTGGATAACATTTCTGATACTGTTATAACACGAGTATCGTCGTTATATGAAACTGCACCTGTTGGTGGAGTAGCACAAGATGATTTTTTAAATGGTGTAGTGGAAGTTATGACAACATTAACACCTATAGCATTGTTGAATGAGATTCAGTCAATCGAGTTGAAATTAGGCCGAAAAAGAGAAGTGCATTGGGGGCCGAGAACGATTGATTTGGATATTATTTTATATGATGATCAGGTAATTGATAATGAACGTTTAAAAGTGCCGCACCCCTATATGCATGAACGTAGTTTTGTATTGATTCCATTGAATGAAATAGCACCAGACGCAGTTCATCCAGTATTAAATAAAGAAATTAATGAATTAGTAACTTTGGACCCGGATGTAAGAATTTATAAGTGAGGGTAAAATATATGTGGAAAATTGGAGATATTGAAATAAAAAATAAAGTCGTTCTTGCACCTATGGCAGGGGTTTGTAATGCGGCTTTCAGATTAACCGTTAAAGAATTTGGAGCAGGATTAGTTTGTGCTGAAATGGTCAGTGATAAAGCGATTCTTTTCAATAATGAGAAGACAATGAAAATGCTTTACATTGATGAGAATGAACGCCCTTTATCTCTGCAAATATTTGGTGGTGAGAAAGAAACATTAGTTGAAGCTGCTAAATATGTTGATCAAAACACAACAGCAGATATTATTGATATTAATATGGGCTGCCCAGTATCAAAAATCATTAAATGTGAAGCTGGTGCGAAGTGGTTACTCAATCCTGAGAAAGTTTATGAAATGGTATCAGCTGTTGTAGAAGCTGTAGAGAAACCAGTGACTGTCAAGATGCGTATCGGTTGGGATGATGAACATATCTTTGCTGTAGAAAACGCGAAGATGATTGAGAAAGCTGGAGCTGCGGCAATTGCAGTACACGGTAGAACACGCGTTCAAATGTATGAAGGACATGCGGATTGGGATGTTATTCGCCAAGTTAAAGAAGCGGTAAATATACCAGTCATTGGTAATGGTGACGTAACGAGCCCTGAACTTGCCAAGAAAATGCTTGATGAGACGGGTGTAGACGCTGTGATGATAGGACGAGAAGCACTAGGTAATCCATGGATGATATACCGAACAGTCCACTATCTTGAAACAGGTGAGTTAATGCCTGAACCACATATTTCAGAGAAGATGAAAGTTGCAACGCTTCACCTAGACCGATTAATCACATTAAAAGGTGAAAAAGTAGCGGTTATGGAAATGCGTAAACATGCTTCTTGGTACTTAAAAGGGATTAGAGGTAATGGTAAAGCGCGTAAACTGATTAACCAGGCTGAGACACGCGACGAATTAGTTGATATACTTAAATCATTCGAGGAATATGTAATAGAAGAAGAGAAAAATCAAGAAATGAAAATTGCTGAAGGAGTGTAATCAAATGACAGAAGAATTAAACGACCAAATGTTGGTACGTCGTCAAAAAATGCAAGACTTATTAGACCAAGGAATTGATCCATTCGGTCAAAAATTTGTTAGAACTGCAACATCGGCATCGTTAAAAGCTGAGTGGGATCAATTTTCGAAAGAAGAATTACATGATAAAGAAGAATCTCATGTTTCTTTTGCGGGTCGAATTATGACTAAACGCGGGAAAGGTAAAGCAGGATTTGCGCATGTTAAAGATTTAGATGGACAAATTCAAATTTATGTACGTAAAGATGCAGTTGGCGATGACCAGTTCGAATTATGGAACAACGCAGATTTAGGCGATATCGTGGGTATCGAAGGTGTAATGTTTAAAACAAACACTGGAGAATTATCTGTTAAAGCAAAGTCGTTTACAATGTTATCAAAAGCACTTCGTCCATTACCGGATAAATTCCACGGTTTACAAGACGTTGAACAACGTTACCGTCAACGTTACTTAGACCTAATTACGAGTGAAGAATCAACACAAACATTCATTACACGTAGCAAGATTATTCAGGAAATGCGTAGCTACTTAAACGCGAAAGGTTTCTTAGAAGTAGAAACACCGATGATGCACACAATCGCTGGTGGTGCTGCTGCACGCCCATTCGTGACACATCATAACGCGTTAGATATGGAATTATATATGCGTATTGCAATTGAGCTACATTTAAAACGTTTAATCGTAGGTGGCTTAGAGAAAGTATATGAAATAGGTCGTGTATTCCGTAATGAAGGTATTTCAACACGTCACAACCCTGAGTTTACAATGATTGAATTATACGAGGCATATGCTGACTATAACGATATTATGGATTTAACAGAAGAAATGGTTGCGCATATTGCTGAGAAAGTTACGGGTTCAACGACAGTAGACTATGCTGGGGAATCAATAGAATTAGCGCCAAAATGGAGAAGATGGCATATGGTTGATGCTGTTAAAGAATATACAGGTGTTGATTTCTATGAAGTGAAATCAGACGAAGAAGCACATAATCTTGCAAAAGAACATGGTGTAGAAGTGAAACCTGGAATGAAATATGGTCATGTATTGAATGAATTTTTCGAGCAAAAGGTAGAAGAACATTTAGTGCAACCGACATTTATTTATGGACACCCAGTGGAAGTGTCACCGCTTGCAAAACAAAATCCAGAGGACCCACGCTTTACAGATCGCTTTGAATTATTTATCGTACGCCGTGAGCATGCGAACGCGTTCACTGAGTTAAATGATCCAATTGATCAAAAACAACGTTTCTTAGCACAAATGGAAGAAAAAGCTGCTGGTAACGATGAAGCACATGAAATGGATGAGGATTATATTGAAGCATTAGAGTATGGTATGCCGCCAACAGGTGGATTAGGTATCGGTATCGATCGTTTAGTTATGTTACTGACAAACAGTGCTTCAATTCGTGACGTATTATTATTCCCATACATGAGACATAAATAGTTATTTTGATAACCGTCATGAAAGCTGATTTCAAAGGCTTTCGTGACGTTTTTTTTACATAGAATTATCAGAATTTATTAACTTTAAAAAAATGAAAAAAAGTTATAAAAAATTGTTGACTTTATAAGTTGAATTGCGTATTATTAAAAAGTCGCTTGTAACAAGTCGACACATTAAGAAAGTTAATCAATTGTAAAGTTCATGAACGCAGTGTAAAATTTACTATTGAAATAATCTTCGAAGCTGTTATACTTATATAAGTATTGAAAATTGTCTGGTGACGATAGCAGAGAGGTCACACCTGTTCCCATACCGAACACAGAAGTTAAGCTCTCTAGCGCCGATGGTAGTTGGTCTTACGATCTGCGAGAGTAGGACGTTGCCGGGCAGATATACCCAGGAGGATTAGCTCAGCTGGGAGAGCATCTGCCTTACAAGCAGAGGGTCGGCGGTTCGATCCCGTCATCCTCCACCATTTATTATTATGCCGGAATAGCTCAATTGGTAGAGCAACTGACTTGTAATCAGTAGGTTGAGGGTTCAAGTCCTTTTTCCGGCACCATTTTAGAGCCATTAGCTCAGTTGGTAGAGCATTTGACTTTTAATCAAAGGGTCAGAGGTTCGAATCCTCTATGGCTCACCATTATTTGAATATAAAACTTAATAATGCGAAAGTAGTTCAGTGGTAGAATACAACCTTGCCAAGGTTGGGGTCGCGGGTTCGAATCCCGTCTTTCGCTCCATTAAGAAAATTAAATGCCGGGGTGGCGGAACTGGCAGACGCACAGGACTTAAAATCCTGCGGTAAGTGATTACCGTACCGGTTCGATTCCGGTCCTCGGCACCATTTAATTTTTATTTTTTTTGCGCCCGTAGCTCAATTGGATAGAGCGTTTGACTACGGATCAAAAGGTTAGGGGTTCGACTCCTCTCGGGCGCGTTTTAATAAACGGGAAGTAGCTCAGCTTGGTAGAGCACTTGGTTTGGGACCAAGGGGTCGCAGGTTCGAATCCTGTCTTCCCGACTTACTAAATACTTTATGGGGGCTTAGCTCAGCTGGGAGAGCGCCTGCTTTGCACGCAGGAGGTCAGCGGTTCGATCCCGCTAGTCTCCACCATTATTTATTAAATGAACATTGAAAACTGAATGACAATATGTCAACGTTAATTCCAATAATTTGAGTGAACTGAGTTCACTCCCAAGAGTGATTGCCATAAGCAATCAAAGAGCTTTAT
>NZ_JAHCPS010000015.1 GCF_021366795.1 Macrococcoides caseolyticum
CATCTTTAATTCCTAATGTTTTTGATATAAAATGATTCATAGACGCATTATCTCCTTAGTTATTGGTTTGGTCACTTGTAATTATAGAGATAATTGCGTCCTTTTTATATCCAAAAAATCAAAAAACGGGCTGAAGAAAAGATTTGTATCTTTTCATCAGTCCGTTTTATTATAGAACCTAAAATAAAAGCACCGGTAGCCCGGTGCTTTATTTTGTATGTGCATAAAAAGAAACGGAAATGATATAAAAATTAAATTGCGGTTAATGCTGCTAAATATAACCCTAAAGCAAATAAGAAGCCAAATATCGTATTGAACTGACCTGTGACTTTCATCGCCGGCATTAATTCTATCGGAGTATCGCCTTTAAAGAAACGATTTACAGCTTTAATCGGTAAATTAAAGCTCAGCAAAACTAAAAGTAAAAATAGTGAGCCATAAGGTTTAAAGAAGACCGTATATAAGACGATTAAAAAGCTCACAAAATACAAGAGCGCCATTGTCATAATTGCAATGTTTTTACCGACTAATATAACATAAGTCTTTCTGCCGCTTATTTTATCTTTCACGCGGTCACGAATATTGTTCGCCATATTAATCATACCGATATTGATGGATACAGGGATACTCATGATTGCTGGGTACATTTCTAAATGACCTACTTGAATATAGAATGTAATCATAATGATCACAAAGCCCATAAAGAATCCGGCAAATATTTCTCCGAAGGGTGTCCATGATATCGGAACAGGACCACCTGTATAAAAGTATCCAACCGCCATACATACAAGTCCGACAAGTAATATCAGCCATGAAGATTGTGAACAAATGTAGATGCCAAGCATCGCAGCAATAATATAGAAGATGACAGCTAATCGGTATACATGTGATGGTTGCATGCCATTACGTACAATCGCGCCACCAATCCCCACAGAAGTATGATCGTCCAGGCCACGTTTAAAATCAAAGTATTCGTTAAACATATTGGTTGCAGCTTGAATTAACAAACATGCAATAAGCATAATGATTAATAAATCAATACGAATATCTGTAAAGTATTTTGCGCATGCTGTCCCGACAAGAACTGGTACAAAACTTGCGGTTAACGTGTGCGGTCGCATTAAGTGATAATATTTTGCAATACCATTGTGTTGTTTCAAATGTTCAGACATAATTTTACCTCGTTTATTCTTAATGTATAAATTTTATATTTAATATGAGATACCGTCAACAAATCTAGCATAATTTATCCCTTTATCCGTGAATAGTGTTAAAATAATAAGTATATTATTTTGAAGTGAAAGAAGTGTAGAATGTGCCGATGTATCAAGGGTCTAAGCGTCAATTAATACAACCACTACGTCATATTAAGCAATATCATATTAAACATCCATTGAACATTGCAGCGGTAATGGATTATTTCAAATCATTTAAAGGCGAACGCTACGTCTTTATGAATAAAGATCAATCGTTTAAGCTCGTGGGAATTGGCCATCATTCATTATTTGTTGATGAGAATATCAATCCGGCGTACATTGAAAAGGAATTTATTGCGCATTTAAAGCAATCTTCTGTCAGTGAAGATATATTAAAACGTCTGAAGTTGTTTGGTGGTTTTCATTTTGATGAGAATGAGAGTCCGAATTTTTCAAGTTTCCATAAGAGTCACTTTGTGCTCCCTTATATTCAATTGATTGAAATGTCTGGTGAGCTTGTAGTGCTCGCGGTAGATTATGCGCTGGATATCGATGCATTAGTCGCACATATGCAGCAATTCAAACATCATGTCGACAAGAACACTTTGATGGATGCAACAGACATTGATTTAGAATTGTTTAAGACAAATGCAAACAAGGCGATTATGATGATGCAACAGGGAGAACTCAAAAAGGTTGTATTATCTCGTAAACGTAAAATCACAATGCAGCATTCGATAGATACATTAAGTTTAATCACCCATGCTGAACAAAGTCGTGAGTTAAGTTACTTTGCATTAATGGAATCAGGTGAGCATACGTTTGTTACTAAGACACCTGAACAGCTCGTTCGTGTAGAGGACGGCATGATTCATACGAACGCAATTGCAGGAACGATGGGAAAAGATATTAAAGATGCAAAAGTTAAATTAAGTGAAGATACTAAGAATTTATATGAGCATCAAATTGTTGTTGAAAGTATACAAGCTGATTTGGCACCATATACGAATAAAGTCATACTTAAAGATGCACCGGATATTTTAGACAATCAATTCTTTTATCATTTATATACACCGATTCAAGCAGAGCTATCAACAGGTGGGTTGTTAGAGGTAACAGAGAGTTTACATCCGACACCTGCACTTGGTGGGTATCCTAAAGCTATTGCCATGGACTTCTTAACGCAAGCAAGTGAAGGTAGAGGGTTATATGGTGCACCGCTTGGTTATATGGATATAGCACAGGAAGGTGAATTTATTGTCGCCATTCGTTCTATGGTAATAGAAGATAATCGTGCTGTACTCTATGCGGGTTGCGGTATTGTGAAATCGAGCATTGTAGAGAGTGAAGTACACGAAACAGAAATAAAATTTAAACCGATGCTGGAAATGTTAGGGGTAATTTAAATGAATGAAGCGTTAACAGAGCAAGTATTTCATTTTGTGAAATCATTATATGATTATGGGGTGAAAGAAATTGTAATCTCACCAGGGTCACGCTCGACACCGGTTGCCATTGCTTGTGAACTGCATCCGTTAATGAAGACCTATATTCATCCAGATGAGCGAAGTGCTGGATTTTATGCTTTGGGACTGATGAAAGCAACGAAACAACCTGTTGCGATATTATGTACTTCAGGTACAGCAGCAAGTAATTATGTCCCTGCAGTGTCTGAATGTTTTATCAGCAATATGCCGCTTGTTGTAATAACAAGCGACCGCCCGCATGAACTCAGAAATGTCGGCGCACCTCAAGCAATCAATCAGGTTGGCATGTATCGTAATTTTGTACATTATGAACGAGACTTTCCGGTAGCGGACAGCTCAAACGAAGTTAAAGCATTTACGGATGCTGTTATGATGCAAGCGCGTTGTTATTTCAGTGGACCGATGAAAGGGCCAGTGCATTTTAATTTACCGTTTAGAGAACCTTTAATGCCAAACGTGGATAGCATGGACTTGATGACTGTTGAACCGAAAGCAATCATTAGTTATCAGAAGCTGTTTGATGTATTAACAGTGAAGCATCTGATTACTCGTGAGCGTGGTGTAATTATTGCTGGCGATTGTCAGAATGAAGATTTAACACAGATGCTCATATTCTCAACAATCCACAACGTGCCAATTATTGCTGATCCATTGAGTCAAATTCGCGATATCAAGCATCCGAACATTGTCACAACGGGTGATAGTATTTTCAAGGTGGTAGAGAATATAACACCAGGCTACATCATTAGAGTAGGAAATGCAGTCGTTTCTAAAGCAATTAATCAATGGCTGAAGCAGATAGATGTGCCCCAAATACTCGTACAACCACGCGTACAGCCGAATACTTTCCCTAAGGTGCCGGATGTCTTTGTAGAAATTACAGCCAATGATTTCTTTAGACAAATTGCAGAAGAAAAGCCACCTGCTAACCAATCATGGCTAAAATTCTGGCAAACGTTAAATGATTTGGTCATCAATCATATTATGCAACATACACAAACAGTTAGTGATGAAGGTAGTGCGATTTATCAGCTCTTTAAACAAATCAATAAAGATGAAGTCATTTTTTTAGGTAACAGTATGCCGATTAGGGATTGCGATACATTCTTTACGCATTTTGAAGGTAAACCCTATTGTAATCGTGGTGCGAATGGTATAGATGGTGTTGTCAGTACAGCTTTAGGTATGGCACGCCATAAGAAGGTGACTTTGATAATTGGAGATATATCTTTTTACCATGATATGAACGGATTAATTATGGAACGTCTCATCAAAGATTTTGAACATCATCATAGGATTAACATTATCGTAATGAATAATAATGGTGGCGGTATCTTTAGTTACTTACCGCAATACGAGGATAAAGCGCATTTTGAACGCCTATTTGGTACACCGCTAGATCTTGACTTTGAACATACAGCAAAGCTGTATCACTTTAAATACAAGAAATTTAATGTATTTGATGAGATTACATTACCTAAGGAAAATGGTTATATTATCGAAATCACTTCAGATAGAGAAGAGAATTTAGTCGCGCACCGCAAACTGATTGATGGCTTAAAGGAAAAGCTCAATGCTTAAGTTTGAACATTATCAAAATCAAAATGACCAGCTGATTGTGATGATTCATGGCTTTCTTGGCAGTATTGAAACATTTAAAATGGCTAAAGACAGATTGATTCGTCACTTTGATGTATTGCTTGTTGAGTGTCCTGGTCATGGAATGCAGGCAAATGGAGAGGAATCATGGACGTTCCAGGCCATTGCAGCATCTCTCAATCAGCACCTTCAAACATTAAAGCAACATTATCAGTCCATTGCGCTCTATGGTTATTCAATGGGCGGACGTATCGCACTTTATACAGCGCTACATTATCCACAGGTGCTCTCACATTTAATAATTGAAAGTGCTACGCCAGGCATAGAAAGTGAATCATTACGATTGGAGCGCATTGCACAAGATGAAGAACGTGCGCGCCAAATTGAAACAAATTATGCTGCGTTTATCAGAGCATGGGAAATGCTGCCTTTATTTAAAACAAGTCAAGCGCTACCCAAAGCAATTGAGCGAAGACAACATGAGATCCGTATGCACCATAACCCAACATGGATAGCAAAATCATTACGAGAGTATGGTACCGGTAGGCAGCCTAATTTATGGCCACTACTTAAAAACTTACGTATCCCGGTCCTTTTACTTACAGGACGACTGGATTCAAAGTTTGAGCACATCGCAGAAAAAATGACGCAGTTGTTACCTTATGTCAGACATGAAGTGATTGATGCCGGTCATACAATTCATGTGGAGAATTTAGAAATATTTGATACAATAATAGTATCGTTTATCAAGGAGGAAAATCATGACTAGAGTCTGGGAAACATTAAAAGAATACAAAGAAATTAAATACGAATTTTTTGAAGGTATCGCTAAAATTACAATCAATCGTCCAGAAGTACGTAATGCATTTACACCGAACACTGTAATGGAAATGATTGATGCTTTCTCTCGTGCACGCGATGACCAAAGAATCGGTGCGATCATCTTAACAGGTGAAGGAGATCTTGCCTTCTGTTCAGGTGGCGACCAGAAAGTACGTGGCCATGGTGGTTACGTTGGTGATGATAATATTCCACGTCTTAACGTATTAGACTTACAACGTTTAATCCGTGTTATTCCTAAACCGGTTGTTGCAATGGTACGTGGTTATGCAATTGGTGGCGGACATGTGCTACATGTTGTATGTGACTTAACCATCGCTGCTGACAATGCGCGATTTGGTCAAACAGGTCCAAAAGTAGGTTCATTTGATGCGGGATACGGTTCAGGCTACTTAGCACGTATCGTTGGACATAAGAAAGCACGTGAAATCTGGTACTTATGCCGTCAATACGATGCGCAGGAAGCATTAGAGATGGGCTTAGTTAACACTGTCGTACCATTAGACCAAGTAGAAGATGAAACTGTAAAATGGTGTAAAGAAATGTTACAACACTCACCAACAGCTTTACGCTTCTTAAAAGCTGCAATGAATGCAGATACAGATGGATTAGCAGGCCTGCAACAATTCGCAGGTGATGCAACGTTACTTTATTACACAAGTGATGAAGCGAAAGAAGGTCGCGACGCATTTAAAGAAAAACGCGAGCCAGACTTCGATCAGTTCCCTAAATTCCCATAAGCAATAATGAGGCGGGGACGACGTGCTCTGCGCATAAAGAAACCGAACGAAACTCATAAATCGTACTTTGATTTATCGTTTTCGTTCGGTTTTTTGTCGTAGTGACAACTTCTGTTCCGCCGTTTAGGCTGTTAATCGTAAGAGGTCAAAGGCTTATGTCTTATCTCATTTATTATGGAGAAAATGTAAATTGTGTTCGTTATTGCCGGATACGCAACGTATCCGGCAAAACCATTAGAAATCAAAGTATTTCATCACATCATCAATAAATTTTTTGATATGATAAGAGTAATCATCTATTAGGACGTGAACGTATGCAATGGTTAAAGGAAGCAGCAGAAAAGTACCCTTCAAAAATAGCGATAGAATGTAACGATCAGTCACTGACATATCATGCATTATATGAAAAAGCGCTACAAGTCGCTTTGAAGCTAAAGACTTTGCAGCAAAAGCGGGTTGCACTTCAGGCGGAAAATACATTAAATGATTGTTTGATTATTCATGGTGCGATACTTGCAGGCATTGAATTGGTGATGATCAACAAACATTTAACTGAAAAAGAAATAACAAGACAAATGAACTCGGTTAATACTGAATTACTGATTTCAAATGATAAATTTGATAACCTAAAACCCATATCAAAAACACTCATTATGACGGATTTATCCGAACAAATAAATTCACCTATTATAAATCAACCTGATGATATACTGTCGATTATGTTCACATCCGGTACTACGGGTGTACAAAAAGCAGTACCTCAGCGCTATATTAATCATTTCACTAGTGCTGAGAACTGTAAAGAGACATTGACATATCATCATGATTCAGTTTGGTTAGACGTATTGCCACTCTTTCATATTAGTGGCTTAAGTATACTCCTGCGTGCAGTTATGGATGGATGTACAGTTGTCCTGCATGAAAAGTTTGACGCACAACAGATTATTCAGGATATCCAGGAAAAAAATATTACGCACATATCTCTCGTTCCTCAAACACTAGAACGCTTATTAAGCCAAGGTTTGAATGCCCAATACGCACTGGAAGGTATATTGATTGGAGGCGCAAAACTTGACGAACGTTTATTGAATGAAGCACGTACAGTGGGTTTACCGATTTATACCTCGTTTGGTATGACTGAAACATGTTCGCAAATGATTACGGCAACACCAGATGATATAAAACAATATCCCAAAAGTGTAGGTCGCATTAACAACGCGATTCAAATCTTTCATGCGCAAAATGGCATTGGTGAAATCGGGGTTAAAGGTGAAAACGTGATGACAGGTTATATATTTCCGGATAATGCTAACGATGAAGCATTCAAAGATGGTTTCTTTTTAACGGGCGATATTGGTTATATCGATAACGGTTATTTATATATATTGGATCGTCGAAAAGATTTGATCATTTCTGGTGGTGAAAATATTTATCCATCTGAAATCGAACAAGTTCTTTTAAGTCATACGGATGTATCGGCAGTCGCTATTATTGGCATTGAGGATGTAAGGTGGGGGAGTATACCCATTTGCTTGTATGAAGCAGAGGATGATATGACACTTGAGATGAAATCATTATTAAATGACATGTTAGCGAAATATAAACATCCGAAAGCGTATTATCAAGTGGATAAATTAATACGTACATCCAACGGGAAAATCTCCAGACATTTGTGTAAGGAGTGGTTTATCCATGAATATCAGCCAACTGAATCTCTATCATTTTGAGGCACCCTTTAACACACCCATTCAAACTAATATCATTACACTGAAGACACGAAAAGTCCTGGTCGTCGGCTTAGTAATAGACGGGATAGAATATTTTGCAGAAGCGAATAGCTTTGAAACGCCATGGTATCATTACGAAACGATATCGTCTGTCGCAAGAGAAGTTGTGCACGTCTTTCACCAGATAAAAGCAATGCCTGAAAACATGCAGTCATACCTTCAGACAATCGGTCCGAATGCGCGTAGCTGTTATGACATAATAATGTATCAATATCAAAATGACTTATCACAAGTCAGTGTCCCAATTGGCCAGACGATGCATCACTTTGATACGCAAGTTAGGCCGGATGCTGCGCGCGTTAAACTAAAGATGCATCAAGACATCTTAAAGCAAGTGCAGGCCATTCGTACGAATAGTGATGTACCTATTGTCATTGATGCAAACGGCCAGTTAGACGAACGACACTTTCATTTACTCTATACACTGAATCAGTACGATATACTTTACTTTGAAGAACCCTTTTCTGAGTTGAAGCATTATCAGGCGCTACATCAAATATATCGTGAGATACCACTTGCCATTGATGAAAGTGCCACAAGTGTTGAGCAAATTAAGCAGTATCATGCATCAGGTGTACATACTGCAGTCATTAAATATAGTCGTATTGGCGGTATCCATCAAGCATTACAATTAAAAGAAACATTAACGGATATAAGGCTCGTTGCCGGTGGGATGTATGAATTTGGTTTAAGTAAGTACTTTACAGCATTACTAGGACAAATCTTTCAAACAGTACCAGACGTTACACCACAAGGTACTTATTTTATAAGTGATTATAGTCACTATCATGAAACGAATCAGCATGGCCTACTCACAATAGATGTGCCGAAAGTGAATCGTACAGCACTAGAACAGATAGCCTCATATCAATAATAAAAACACCGAACGAATTTAAAATAGCGTTCGGTGTTTTATCCATCAATGATTTTTGTTTTCTTTATGTGGCACAGGATCAAAGCCACCCGGATGGAAAGGATGGCACTTTAAAATACGCTTAACGGTTAAATAACTTCCTTTAATCGCGCCATGGGTCTCAATCGCTTCAAGACCATATTGAGAACACGTCGGTGTAAACCGGCAAGTTGGTGGTGTCAACGGTGAGATAAACTTTCTGTAAAATGTAATCCCTGCAATTAAGAGTTGTTTCATTATTTTCACCTACATTTCTATATCGTTTGCAGTATAAGGCGTAACGTTTGTCTTATTAAAATGCGAGAAATCTGTATGCTGCTTTAAATGCATTGTAACAGGCTTGTTGTCAATCTTACCTGAAACAGTCATATCAAACACAATCGATTTCATATACTTTTTTTCAGGTGATAAGTACAATACATAGTGGCCCTTATCCACTTTAACATCCGTCATTTGATTAAACAGTTTCAATTGATGCGCACCTGAGAAATTAAAACCGTAATCAAATAACTTTATGAGATGCTTCGCCTGACCAGAATAATGCACTTCATTCCCTGTGATCTTTAAGTCATCCCTATCCTTTTTGATGACATTTTGAACTATGTTTGTCATATTAAACATCTCAGATTGTAAACGCTGAAGATAATCACGATCTGCATGTTCGGCGCGATAATTAATATAGGAAGGCTTAGGAATAATCTCTTCCTTACCATCCATTAAATTATAGATAAAAGGCTTTACAGGATATTTCATATCATTAGAAACAGGACGCACGGCTAACGCACTCATATTCACAGTATCATACTGACTATCGACCGCCGTTTCAAACTTAATGGTATTTTTATCAAAGGTAATCATTAAATCATTTTGAGCGTGAAGTGTGGCACTATTCGTCGCTTTAACTGACTGTTGCATCCGTTCTATCAATTCATCTTTAGAAAGTGGTGGCGATTGTTTTTGTGAACAAGCACTTAACATTAATGTTAAAATAGCAATTAATACATATAATTTTTTCATAGTATCCTCTTGATTGATCATATTATGAAATCAGTTTACCACACATAAGGAGAAATACTAAATGAGATTTACTGATTTAGAGCAGAATGAAGTGGTGCTCAATTTAGAAAAAAATATACCAGATGCACGACATGTGCTGATGATTACAACATATCAGGGACAATATGTACTGACAAAGCATAAAATTCGTGGCTATGAATTTCCTGGGGGGAAAGTGGAACCAAACGAAACAACCATCGAAGGCATGCACCGAGAATTGATGGAAGAAACAGGCGGCATCGCTAAAGCTTATCGCTATATTGGTGCATATACCGTATGGCGTGAAATACCATTTGAAAAAGACGTCTTTCAAGTGGAAATAGAAAACCTCCTGCCACAAGCACATTATCTGGAAACAGAAGGTCCAGTATGCGTCGATACACTCGATGAAATTAAAGACGAATTGAAAAGTAACTTACTCAAAGACCCTTGTATATTATATCTCGTAGATTTATTAAAGTAGGTGATACATTGTTTATTAGGAAACAAGGATGGATTGATGAAAAAACTGGAGAGAAGTTTTATAAAGTCACCTATCCCTCCGATACATTGAAAGTGAAAGCATTAATGTATGAACCAAAGCAAGTAAAAAGAATTATTATGTATTTACGCGGTGGAAAAGGGAATGTCGGACAAATCAGAACAGAACGACTCATGCAGTTTACATTTAAAGATACATTGGTCATTGCGCCCTATTATAGAGGATATGAAGGCAATGGACGTGATGAATTTGGTGGAAGTGATTTGGCTGATGTGATTGAATTAATTCGATTACTCAAGGGAATGTATGCACAGATTCCAATACATCTTATCGGCTTTTCACGTGGTGGTTTGCAAGGCTTACTTACGTGTACACAAGAACAAGTCACCTCTCTCACATGCTGGGCAGGTGTCTCAAGTATCTATTATATGTATGAAGAACGAAAGGACTTAAGAGGATTACTACATAAACTTGTAGGAGATCCTGTTGCGGATAAGAAGCAGTATGACAAACGTGAAGCAGTACAATTAATTACGGCACAGGCACCACCCATTATGATAATACACGGAACAGAAGATAAGAACGTAGGCATACGCCATGCATATATGTTGCAAGAGCGCCTTGAAACTTTAGGTGTAGAACATGAAATGCATAGAGTAGAACATGAAGCGCATGTATTTCAACCCGCAGCGTTAACGGCGATATTAAAGGAAATTGAGCGATTTATACAGCAGACTGAAAAGACTAAACAATAGGTCGTGTGATATTGTTTACAATTTAAATCTATTATCGAAGAAAAGACCTGCTAAAGTAGAGTGAGATATATACAGAATCAATTTCAAAATACAATAATACAACACACTAACAAATTTTGCTAGTGTGTTGTATTAGTTTATCCTCTAAAAATAAATCCGCCTTTTGCTTCAATATCAGCTGATTTCTCACCAAACTTCTTAAAGTTCTCCTGGAAACGTAATGCTAAATCTTTCGCTTTCTCGTCATACGCATCTTGAGAAACCCACGCATTACGTGGCATTAAGATTTCTTTCGGCACACCTGCTACTGAATTCGGAACATATAATCCGAAAATAGGATCTTGTGTAAACTCAGCGTTCTTAATTTCTCCACTAATGGCACGACGAATCATAGAGCGTGTATGTGTTAAGTTCATACGGCTACCAACTCCGTACTCTCCACCAGTCCATCCAGTGTTTACTAAGTATACATCTGAACCGTGTTTGTCAATTAAATCACCTAACATGTTCGCATACACTGTTGCGTGTAACGGTAAGAATGGTGATCCAAAGCATGTAGAGAATACTGGTTGTGGGCTTGTTACGCCACGTTCAGTTCCTGCTAATTTAGATGTAAATCCACTTAAGAAGTGATACATTGCTTGTTCTTTCGTTAATTTAGAAATTGGAGGTAATACACCAAACGCATCTGCTGTTAAGAAAATAATTGTCTTTGCGTGTCCTGCAATCGATGGTAATACGATGTTATCAATATTTTCAATTGGGTAAGCAGCACGTGTATTTTCTGTTAATGATTTATCTGTATAATCAGGGAATCCTTTTTCGTCTACTTTAACATTTTCTAAGATGGCACCATATCGAATTGCATCATAAATTTGTGGTTCTTTCTCACGTGATAAATCGATTGTTTTTGCATAGCATCCACCTTCGATATTGAATACACCGTTATCATTCCAGCCGTGCTCATCGTCACCGATTAATTTACGATGTGGATCCGCTGATAAAGTCGTCTTACCTGTTCCTGATAATCCGAAGAATAATGCAACGTCTTTATTCTCACCAACGTTTGCTGAACAGTGCATACTCATAACACCTTGTTTCGGTAATAAGTAGTTCATAACACCGAAGATACCTTTTTTCATTTCTCCAGCATATTCCGTACCACCGATTAAGATGATTTTGTGTTTAAAGCTTGTCATAATGAATGTTTCTGATTTTGTACCATCGATTTTTGGATCTGCTTTAAAGTGTGGTGCAGAGATGATTGTGAAGTCCGGGTCAATTAAGATACCTTCATTATATGTTTCTGGACGGATGAACATTGTACGTGCGAATAAATTGTGCCATGCTAATTCGTTAATCACACGTAATTTTAATTGTGTCGCAGGATCTGCACCTGCGTATCCGTTGAATTCATAGACTTTTTCTTTTGTCCCTAAGTAGTCTAATACGCGGTCTAATAGTTTTAAGAAGATGTCTTCTGAGATAGGTTGGTTAATTGTGCCCCAGTCAATCACATCTTTTGTGTCTTCTTCTTCAACGATAAATTTATCTTTAGGTGATCGTCCTGTATATTTACCAGTTTCTGTTCTCACAGCGCCAGACTCTGTAAGAACACCTTCTCGGTTTGCAAGAATTTCATTAATCAATTGTGTTCTTGATAATTGGTTTAATACAGTGTCGCTCTTTAATAAGCTGTCTAATTTAGCAAAGATTTGTTCGCTCATTTCAAGGTCCCCCAAGTTTATATTTTCTGCTAATGTAAGCAGTTTCATGAAATAGTATAACACAAGGCAACTGGTGTTACATTAAATATCAAAAAAATTTTAACAGCACACAATTATTCAGAAAATTTAGGCTTCATTTAGAAAAGTTGACAGCTTACAAAAAGTTTAGTATTATCTAACTTGCGGATTCTCTTATCCAGAGTGGTGGAGGGACATGGACCCTGTGAAGCCCAGCAACCCTTAACATAGAGGTTAAGTAAGGTGCCAAACCGTTTGCAGACAGCTGTCTGAACGATAAGAGTAGAATGGACTAAGTATGTTTATTAGCCTTCTCTCTTAAAGGAGAGAGGGCTATTTTTAATTTTGTAGCTTGGACCGTAAAAATATATATAATTAGGAGTGTTTATACATGACAGATCGTAAATTATTTACATCAGAATCAGTAACAGAAGGGCATCCGGATAAAATTGCTGACCAAATTTCAGATGCAATTTTAGATGCAATTCTAACAGGAGATCCAAAAGCACGTGTTGCGTGTGAAACTTCAGTAACGACAGGTATGGCATTAATCGCTGGTGAAATCACGACTTCAACATATGTTGATATTCCTAAAGTGGTTCGTGAGACGGTTAAAGAAATCGGTTATACACGTGCGAAGTTTGGTTATGACTATCAAACGATGGCAGTACTTACTGCAATTGATGAGCAATCACCGGATATCGCACAAGGGGTTGACCGTGCGTTAGAAGACCGTGGTAACCTATCTGATTCAGATATCGAGTCAATCGGTGCAGGTGACCAAGGTTTAATGTTTGGTTTCGCATGTAATGAAACTGAAAGCTTGATGCCATTACCAATTTCATTATCTCATGAATTAGCACGTCGCTTAACAGAAGTACGTAAAAATGGTACATTAGATTACTTACGTCCAGATGGTAAAACACAAGTTACAGTTGAATATGATGAGAATGGTAAACCATTACGTATTGATACAATTGTTATTTCAAGTCAACACCATGAGAAGATTGAATTAGAACAAATTCAAGCGGACATTAAAGAACACGTGATTAAACCAGTTGTACCAGTTGAATTAATCGACGAAGAAACAAAATACTTCATCAACCCAACTGGCCGTTTCGTTATCGGAGGTCCTCAAGGGGATGCAGGTCTTACAGGTCGTAAGATTATCGTAGATACTTACGGTGGTTATGCACGTCACGGTGGTGGTGCATTCTCTGGTAAAGATGCAACAAAAGTAGACCGTAGTGGTGCTTATGCTGCACGTTATGTAGCGAAAAACATCGTCGCAGCAGGACTTGCTGACAAATGTGAAGTTCAATTAGCATATGCAATTGGGGTAGCACAACCTGTTTCTATCTCAGTTGAAACGTATGGTACTTCTGAGTACACAGAACAACAATTAGTGGATGCAGTACGTAAAACATTTGATTTACGACCAGCAGGTATCATCCAAATGTTAGATTTACGTCGTCCAATCTACAAACAAACAGCGGCTTATGGCCACTTCGGTAGAACAGATGTAGATTTACCATGGGAAGCAACAGATAAGATCGATGCATTAAAAGAAAATTTAAAATAATCTTAAAAAGATCTAAGCGACTGTGCTTAGATTCTTTTTTTATAACAAAAACCGCCCCACCTTGGGACGGCTATGTAAACATTTATTAAGCTTCTTCAGTTTCTTCTTCAGTTGTTTCTTCTTCAGTTTCTTCAGTTTCTTCAGTAGTTTCCTCTTCAGTTTCTTCAGTAGTTTCCTCTTCAGTAGTCTCTTCTTCAGTTGTTGCTGCGTCTTCTGTTTTTGCGTCTTCTTTCTTTTCCTCTTCGCCGCCACAAGCACCTAATAATAATGCTGATGCGAAAGTACCTGCTAATAATAAACGTTTATACATTGCCATGGTATCATCCTCCGAGAAATTTAATTTGGTCCAAAATTATTTTAGGACAATTAAATTATTTCATATCAATATTAATTTGAAATTTATATTTCATTAATTTTTGTAAATTATTGTTCAGTTTATTAACGTAGCGTTAATTTTATAAATAAGAGTAAAGTTGCACAAATAACTTTGGTATAATCGATGAAGAAAGATTGAAATTTCATTATAATAAAAGAAATACAGTTAGAAAGGTGAATAAAATGTCAGGTTTAGATGGAAATACATTATTATATGGATTAATCGGATTAGGTGTACTTGCCTTAATATTCTTTGTGTTATGGATGCTCTCTTTATCAAGCAAGAAGAAAGCGATCGCACGTCAGGAAGAGGCTTTTCGTAAGGAACAGAAAGAAAAAGCAGATCGCTATCACGAAGAAAGTGAGAAATCTCGTTTATCTTACAAGAAAGAATTAACAGAACAAAAAGAGACGCTGCAAAAAGAAATTGACGAAAAAGCGTTACAAATTGAATCGTTAAAAATGTTCTCTAAGGATAAGGGGGAATATTTAACGGACTTGACGCTTATTCAAATAAAAGAACAATTCATTCATGATGAGCGTATTCGACCGGAAGATATGCATGTACTTGCTAATATTTATATCCCTGGTAAACGTGTAAAGAGTACAGATAAGTTAGACCACGTTGTTTTAACACGTACGGGTATTTATTTAATTGATTCAAACTACTGGACAGGTCATATTTATCACGGTGTGAGCGAAATGCAGTTTGATGGTGAACCGATGTTAGAAGGCGTATTTAATCTATTAGGATTAGATCCGCATTCAGAACAAACCATCGTCCTGGATAAGAATAAAGAGGGTAATGCTGAATTTAGATCGTATCATCATACTTTAGAAACGTTAAAGCTAAAAGCTGAGCGTTTAGAGAAAGTGTTTGAATTGCCATATCCAGTGACACCAATTGCTTATTATAATGCAGAAGGTGTTGGTAGTGAGCACTTCACTAATTATTCACGTGACAATAGTGTAAAAGTGATTGTGGGAGAAGAGGAGTTACAGATGTTCTTTGAGAAGTTTGTATTCCACGGCAGATTCCAGTATAAAGTTGAAGAATTAGAAAATATTATGGATAGAATTGAACATTTAAATCCATAATAATAAGCCGAGCGATGCATATCGCTCGGCTATTTTTTATGGCCTTTGAATTAAGCTGATTTACGTTTGATTAAGTATAGTCCTAATCCAAATAATCCGATGGCAGCTGCACCCGTACCTGCTGCTTCACCAGTAATCGGCAATTGATGTGCTGTCTCTTTATCTGTTTGTGCTTTAGCGTCGTGTTGAGATTTATCTTTTTGTTTAACAGCTTGATCAAATGGTATGACGTTATCATGTTTCACTTCAAGAAACGCTGCAGGTGTGTCTTGCATGCTAGTCGGTTGTTCCGTAGTGACAGATTCAATTGTATCTTCTTCCATCGTAGCTTCATCAGTTGGCGCTTCTGTTGTAGGTGTTTCAGTTGTAGCTTCAACTGTCGGCACTTCCGTTGTAGGTGTTTCAGTTGTTACTTCACCTGGCACATTTTCATTTGCAGTGCCTGCTAAGATACGTTGTAATTCTGTTGATTGATATGCCGTCATATCAGCTGACTTGAAGTAATTGCGAACTACTGTATCTAACGATGGTCCTTCTTCTCGTGGTCCGCCAAGCATTGTATAACCGTCTCCACCTACTGCAAGGAAGTCGTTGGTTACCACTTTATATGTTTTATTCATATCTAACGGTTCAAATTCACCTGTTGCTTTATTAAGGACTTCAATGGCGTACACGCGTTCACCAGCTGGCTTCGTTAAATCATAATGAACACGAATAGATTTAGAAATATGAAGGAATGCACCGTTTGCATCTAAACCAATTGTGCCGTTTTGTTCAACTGTTGGTGCACTTAATGCATGTTCAAACATCGCTTTTACGTCTGACCCTAATACATCTATTTGTGTAATGGTATTACCAAATGGTAACACTTTAATAATATCACCAACCGTCACATCTTTATTGCCGTCGATTGATGCTCTAATCCCGCCACCATTCGTCACGGCAAAATCACCGACACTATCAAATCCTGTTTCACTATACGTTTCCATCGCATCAGCGATTGCATTCCCTAAGTTCGTTTCACGTGTACGTACATCTGCACGTTCACCCATTAATTGAACCGGATTATAAAATACGACTTCAGATGTTGCTTTGCCAAAGTTCTCTTTTGCTGTATCAACAATTGCTTTAACAGCAGTATCCTGTAAGACTTCCTTTGTATCTGCTTCTTTAATCATTGTAGCGTTAAAGTCTGTTGCAACTTGATCTTGTAAGTTGAATGTGATTTTACCAATGTTTGCTAAAGCTGTACCTGTTTGCGCAAGTAATACCGTATTCTTTAATTCACCGTTCTCAATAACAGAATGAGAATGACCATCCAAAATAATGATTGCATTGTTTCTGAAATCTTGATTTGTAGCAAGTTGAGAAGCTAAATAATCACCACGCCATGCTTCTTTTGTAGTTGTATCAATCCCTAAATGACTTAAAATGATAAATGCATCGACTTGTCCTTGTAACTTCTTCATTTCATTCGTAACAGATGTTAACGGATCCATGAATGTAACGCCGATAATATTATTCGGGTGTGTCTTTGTTGCTGTTTCTGGTGTTGTTACACCGATGACACCAAATTTCTTGCCATTCTTCTCAATAATCGTTGATGGTACAAATACTGTTTTACCGTCTTTGTATACGTTTGAACTAATGATTGGGAAGTTTAATAATTGTTTATAGTTCATCGCAGTTTCGAAACCGAAATCAAATTCATGGTTACCCACTGTCATAGCATCATAGCCGACAGCGTTCATTGCCTTAGCCATATCTGCCCCTTTAGAGAAGTTAGATAATGGTAACCCCTGGAATGCATCTCCAGAATCGAACATAAACGTTGGTTGTTCAGTGTCTTTAATTGTTTTTAACTTTGCCATACCAATGACACGTCCATCTTCAGCATCTAAACGCCCGTGAATATCATTGGTATGTAGAATTTTAACTTCATTAGGATTCACTGCTTCAGTTGTTGGTGCTTCTGTTGTCGGTGCTTCAGTTGTTGGTGCTTCAGTTGTCGGTGCTTCAGTTGTCGGTGCCTCAGTTGTTGTTTCCGCTGTTGATGCTTCCGTTGTTGGTACTTCTGAAGTCGGTGCTTCTGTTGTAGCTAATTCAGTGGTTGGCACCTCTGTAGTGGGTAATTCAGTCGTTGGTGCTTCCGTTGTCAATGCAGCAAATGCATTTGGACTTTGAAAGCATGTAGCGAATAATAAAGTAAACAATAAAGTAAGCGTTGCAATACGTTTCACGGTATTCCCTCCATATCATTTTTAGTATTACATTATAATAATAAAGTAAAAAATATTTTTACGAGATATTTTATTAAAAAATTACGTAAAATTTACAATAGTTTAAAAATGATACGTGTATGCTATGAAAAAGAGGAGTGGACCGAAGCAGTAGGTCACAACGAAATATACTAGTGCTGTACGCCAGTCACGTTTCATCATTTGAAGTACCTCAACATTAAAAGTAGAAAACGTCGTAAAGCTTCCTAAAAATCCAGTACCAAAAAGTAATAGATATGTCTCACTAAAATGAGCGGCGCATCCTAGTAAAAATGCACCACTTAAATTAATCAGTAGTGTTCCGATAGGTAAATGGCCATTCAATAATTTGCTGATCAGAAATCGTAATAGTGCGCCGAACGGGGCACCAAGTGCGACGAATACTATGACTGTTCACCTCGTTTCATCCCAAAGTACGTGCAGCATAATCCACCCAATATCGTGATTAATAGATATGCGACGAATAATACAACATTTCCTGATAAGTATAAATCAACCGTATCTTTACTTAGTGCAGAAAATGTCGTAAAACTCCCCAGGAAACCAGTGGTTATCCCCGTCTTTATAGCGAAAGGGAAGTTGTGTTTCGGCAAATGCGTCGTACAAAACCCTAGCGCATAAGCACCGATTAAATTGACAATCACCGTATAAAATGGTGCATCGACGAAGAGGCTGACAAGAAATCTACTACACGCGCCTATTATACTAAAGAGTGCAATTACGATATAAACCATTTTAACCTCCAAAATAAAAAGGATTGACGCAATCAATCCTTAAATAATCCCAAATCTCAATAAAATACTAATTAATTGTGCAATAATAACTAATAAAATGATAAACGGCCATACTTTGGCAAACTTATAATAACCAGGTGACAATTGTGCAGATTGTTTTAATGCTTTATCAATACAAACAATACTCAGGATAAGCAATATACAACTCATTAAACCTGTAAATAATATTATTGAAGTAATGGAACCAAATAATATAGAAAGTATAGGATTATACCCATTACAGAATATACTCAACACAACAAAAAATAGTGATAAATAGACATATTGATTTGCTTTCATGATGGCCCTCCATTCATTAATCATTTTATTTTAACATATCGTACGATAAGAATAGAATGACTTTCTCAAAAAGTTTGAAATCCATTAAAAAATGATAAGAAGCCATTCAAGTCAGTAGCAATAAAAAGGATTATATGATTATAATAAGAAGAAGTAATCAACAATTTGGAGGAATAAAAAATGAAAAATTTAAATGTGCAAGTCTTTGCAGATGGTGCAGACATCGAACAAATGAAAACGGCTTATGCGAACCAGACAGTAGATGGATTTACAACGAACCCATCATTAATGGCGAAAGCTGGCGTGAAAGATTATAAAGCATTTGCTGAAGATGCAGTCAAAGCGATTCCTGATGCATCTATTTCTTTTGAAGTATTCGGTGATGATATGGAGACGATGGAGAAAGAAGCGGCGATCATCCAGTCATTCGGTGAAAATGTCTTCGTTAAGATTCCTGTTGTAAATACAAAAGGCGAATCAATGATTCCATTAATTAAAAAATTATCAGAGCAAGATATTAAATTAAACGTAACTGCAGTGTATACGATTGAACAAGTTACAGATATCGTTAAAGCGATTAAACCAGGTGTTGAAACTTACGTATCTGTCTTTGCAGGCCGTATAGCAGACACGGGTGTAGATCCAATGCCATTAATGCGTGCAGCTGTTAAAGTATGTCACGAAAAAGAAGGCGTGAAATTACTTTGGGCATCATGCCGTGAGTTATACAACGTGATTCAAGCAGATGAAATTGGTTGTGATATTATTACATGTCCAGCAGACGTTGTGAAGAAGATTCCAAATATCGGTCGCGATATCGATGAATTAGCAGTAGATACGGTGAAAGGCTTCGCCAAAGATATCCAATCAAGTGGATTAGGGATTTTATAGAGCGGCTATTTTAAATTTTAAGGGATTCGTTATTGAAAATGCCGTTTGTAACTATGTTAATCGCTAAACAGTTCATGTTTAGCGATTATTTTTATTATACTTTTATGATGAAATCAGGAAAAATTACACCATTCTCAAGCGCTTACAAAAATGTTACACTAGAAGTGACTAAAAATTAAGGCGGGGTTAGACATTGACATTTAGATATATGAAATTATCGGATGAACATTATCGACATGTGTTGATTAGATTTGGAGATTTCTTTGAGGATTTTAGATGTTTTGTTGAAACGAGTAAAGAAATGACAGATGAACTCAAGATTCCGGTTGATAAAGATGATTCATATACAAGGTATTTAGTGAGATTGTTTGTGATTGCTGAAGAGTTATCGGATAAGAAGATTATCGATCCTAGAAGTGATGAAACGGTTGGAATGATTACAGACGTCGTAAACGATAAGAATTTTAACCGTTATAACAGTGCTGAAAGTGGTGTGCCAGGTAGAATGTATCAGGCGTATCAGATATTCGTTGGTGAAGGAATAGAAATCGATTAGAAGATTAGAAGATGAGCAGACGCTCGTCTTTTTCTATTTATAATCTCAATTAAATGAATCATATCAATTCCTTATCATAGTTGATGATAAGGGATTATTCATGCATATTTAAAACTGAAAATTCTGATAAATATTTGAAATGACTTTGCAACTACTGTAAATTAAAGATATATCAAATAAAAGGAGTGTATTATGGATTATATTGTGAAGTTTTCAGAATGGCTATGGGGTTATCCAATTATTACGTTACTTTTTTGTGCAAGTTTGTTTTTAACCATCTATTTAGGATTTATTCAATTTAGACACTTTCCTTACATCATGAAGCAGACATTTGGAAGTATAAATAAAGAACCAAAAGGCGAAGGAACGATTACACCACGACAAGCATTGACATCAGCACTATCATCAACAGTAGGTGCTGCGAATATTGTAGGGGTGCCAACAGCAATCATTATGGGTGGACCCGGAGCAGTATTCTGGATGTTAGTCATTGCATTCTTAGCGATGGCGTTGAAATATAGCGAAAATGTATTAGGTATGCATTACCGTGAGAAGAATAAAGCAGGTGAGTTTGTTGGGGGACCAACATTCTATATGAAGAAAGGATTTAAAAATAAAAAGATTGGGATGATATTTGCTGTTATCTTTGCATTCATGCTGATGATAGAATTGATTCCTAGTGTCATGGTACAAGGGAATTCAGTTGCAACTTCTATGCATGATACGTTTCAAATTAATCCATGGATAACAGGAATTATCATGTCAGTGATTACCGCAATCGTAGTGTTTGGTGGGATTCAACGTATTGCGACTGTTACTGAGAAGTTAGTGCCATTTATGGTAGGATTGTATTTATTGTTTGGATTTATTATTATCGGTATGAATATTACGCATGTACCTAGTGTGATTATGTTAGTCTTAGAGAAAGCATTTAAACCAGAAGCGGCAGCAGGTGGAGGATTTGCAGCAGCAATTGCAACGACAGTACGCTGGGGATTTGCACGAGGTGTGTATTCTAATGAAGCAGGACTGGGGACATCACCAATTGCGCACGCAGCTTCGAAGACTGATCATCCTGTGAGACAAGCTTTTTGGAGTATATCTGAGATTGTAGTGGATACAATTATTATCTGTTCAACAACAGCGTTTGTTGTATTAGTGTCGGATGTGCATTTGCATAAAGATGCGAAAGCGAATCCAGGTGCGTTAACGGCAAGAGCGTATGAAAATGCGTTTGGTACATTTGGCAGTGCATTGATTTCAATATCACTTATCTTCTTCGTATTATCTACTGTAATCGTAGTTATATATTATGGATCACGAATGGCGGAGTTCTTATTTGGTGAGATGATGGGGAATATTATGAAAGCAGTGTATATCGTATCAATGACAATTGGCTCAGTGGGGTATGGAACAGAGTTGTGGAAGTTGTTAGATTTAGCGTTAGCGACGATTCTAATACCAAACGTTATAGCAGTATTGTTGTTAAGTCCACAGGTTAAGCAATTGACGCAAGAATTCTTTGCGGAATATAAGTAATAGTATTGAGGACAACATCTTGAGGGGTGTTGTTCTTTTTGTTCTATCAACGTAATAAACAAAATGAAAGAAATAGAAATAATTCAATAGACTTTATTGGAGGAAATATGATGAGTATAATAAAGGATGATACGTAAAAGACAACTAAAAATATATTAAAGTTGCTAAATATTTAACTGAAAGAGCATCAAGAATTCCAATAGTATTGGATATGTTGACTTAGTTAATATATTAACGTAGTACATGAAGCCTTTACCTAATACTCATGTTATATTCTGTAAAAATTGAGTACTAAAATCAAAATCCGAATTCGATATTATGGATGGATTAATGTTAGAAACCTCACTTTCGTGAGGTTTCTTTTATGTCATATCATTTCATTAACTGCAATTCTTAGTGTAGTTCTAAGAATTGCAAATGTCCATAGATAAAATGTGAATATATATTAATTAACATTAAATTTCAAAATTCTGTCCTTTTTTAAACATTATTTCTTCATATATATACATAAAATATGTTTAACACATCCTATAAAATAATAGTTGAATTTAATTTATAGGGGGAAGATACATTGAAAAGAGTATCTATTTTATTAAGCACGGCTATTATACTCACTGCTTGTGGGGGCAACGAAACATCGAAACAATCTAATGGGCAAAAGAGCAACGACGGAGTAAAGACGGAACAAGTGAAAGTTGATCAGCAAACAGTAAAAGTGGATGGATATACTTTAAAAGAACCACAGGAAGATACAAAATGTGCTGCCTGTAATATGAAGGTATATCAAAAGTCTGATGCATTAGGTAAGTATTCTGCACAAGCCATTGGTGAAGATGGTAAAAACTACTTCTTTGATGATTTGTTTTGTTTATTGAATTATGAACGTAAATCGGGCAAAAAGATGAAAGCAAAGTTTGTACGTGATTATAAAACTTTAGAATGGATAAACGTCAGTGATGCCAAATTTGTTAAAGGCGAAATAAAGACACCTATGAATGTAGGAATTGCGAGCTTTAAAGCTGAAGAGGATGCTCAGAAATTTGCACATCAGCACGATACTAAAGTTGAAGCGCTTAAAGATATCGATAAAAAAGCGATGATGCGTTTTATGGAGAAACAAAAACAGATGAAAGATATGAAAAAGTCTGATGAGAAACATGAAACACATCATGAATAATAGAAGACAGATGAGACAAATAATATTTATTTGTCTCTTTGTTGGTTTTTTATTTATAGCTAAACCTGATGTTTATGCACAAGATTATAACCATCAAGTGTTAACTGAGCCACTAGTTATTAAAGGATCGCACCTTTCTGTAAAGAATTTGACGATAAAATATTCAGGTGATTCTGCGCCTCTAACGATTACAGATAGCAAAGACATCACACTTGAAAATGTTAAAGTTATTGGATCAAACGCCGCTAACGGTATACATATTGACTATTCTTCAAATATTAAAATGAATAATGTAACGGTATCAAAAGCAAAAGATGGCGTATATCTTGAACATGTTGATAAAATTCAGATGAATCAAATCCAGTCGACCGGGAATCGATATGGCATTCATTTTATGTATGTGACAGATGGGGAGTTAACACATAGTAAGGTAAGTGATAATATTACCGGTATTATGCTTATGGTTTCTAATAATATCGCAATTAAACAAAATAGTATTGCTGAGCAGTTGACACTTAATGCGACGGGTATGACTTTATTTAATAGTACAGATATAAAATTACATAATAATACATTTTATAAGAATAGTACTGCTTTAAGTGTACAAGGTATGAAGAGAAGTGAAGTTACCAATAATACATTTGAAAATAATTTAACAGCGTTAGAAATCTTTAAATCTGATATTCCCATACAGCACAATCAATTTAGCAATAATATAACGATAGCAAATATCGATAAGCAGCAACCACAGTTCGCATACAATCTCTATGATGATCCATCCATTATGGATATGAATGGTGATGGTATAGGTGATCAACCGAAACGTTTTAGTAATTTGTTAGGTGAAACGATGGTGAAAGATACAACAATAAATTTCTTTCAGAATGGACCGTTGCATATTATTTTGCAGTGGATTGAAAATAAAAGTATCACCTTTGAAACGGGATACCAGGATATGCATCCAACAGTAATCAGGAGACAGCTACAACTTAATATGTTGTGGCCCATTACTATAATTACTATTTTCCTAATAATGCTGTTCAAAAGGAGGACGCGATGAAACAAATCATTACAATATTAATTGCAGCAATGATACTTGCTGGTTGTGGAAATAAAGATCTGAGTCCAAGAGAAATTAATCAGAAAACGGATAAATGTGTCGTGTGTAATATGATGATAGACCATCCGGAACAAGCGGCACAAATGGTATACAACAATGAAGATCATGCGATTTTTGATGATATAGGTTGTATGATGGAATATTACAATAAAGAAAATAAAAAAGACATTGGCATGATGTATGTTAAAGACCACAGGCAAGACGAATGGATTAATGCTAAGAAAGCTTATTACATCTATCACAAAAAAATATGGACTCCGATGAACTATGGAGTTGCGGCTTTTAAAGAAAAAGATGCGAGAGACAAGTTTATGAAAAAATATCCGGGTAGTAAAGCACTTAAATTTGAAGACTTAAAAACATTTAAATGGGGCATTCATCAATGATCTGGATGGAAATTAAACAGAGTCTGCGTAATCCAGTATATTATGTCACAGCAATCATCTATATCATTACTTTTACATTAGCAAGTCTATTTCAGACGGGTAAAGACCACTCTAATATGTTTCAAATGAACTATGCACTGAGTATTGAACTGCTCATTGTCCCGTTATTTATCCTTTCCATAGGCAGTATGACGGTAGCCCATCATAATGAAACAGGATGGTTGAAACTGCTTAAGACATATCCAATGCGTTATAGAACATATATCTTGAGTCATTATATTACAATTGTACTTCTATATACATTAATGCTAGCTATCAGTATCGGCATTGGAATGATAATTGGTGTTTATATGAATATTATCTTTTTAGCACTCTCTTTTATTATGATACTGATATTTTCAAGCATTGCAGTTTGTATTGGTATATTTTCAAAACATCGACTCAGTGCAATAGGTACAGCGCTCTGTTTCTGGACATTATGGTTACTTATCATTCCGTTCAGCATTATTGCATTAAATGACCAGCTCAATCGTCAGATGCTTTATCAGACACTTGTGGCAAATATCCACTTAAATCCGGTAGATCTCATTCGAATGCTTTATTATTTCTGGACAGAACAGTTAGCACTATTAGGACCTGGATTTTATAACTACAGCAATTGGCTGAACGGGATAGGACAATATGTACTGTACATCAATATAATATTATTTATCGTCATACCGCTATGTTTAAGCTATATCATTATGTTAAAGGTGAGGAAAAGCAGATGATAAAAGTTCAGGATATTGTATTTAAATATAATCAAAAGCAGACATTTGGACTTATCAACTTAAAATTAGCACAAGGAAAAGTTCATGTCATGATAGGAGAGAACGGGGCAGGCAAAAGTACACTCATTAAACTGATGCTCGGTGAACTGAAAGCGAAATCAGGAAAAATTCACATGCCTGAGCACATAAATTATATGCCGGATGATCTACAATTCCCACCCTATTTGAAGATTAGTGAAATCATTAATATGCTGAGTACTATAAAGAAATCTACACCAGCGGCAATATTAGAAGAAGTAGGTCTATATGAACATCGTGAGCAATATGTTAAATCATTATCAAAAGGTATGAGACAACGATTGAATTTAGCACAAAGTTTAATTGGAGAAGCTGAATTTATTATTATGGACGAACCGACGAATGGCCTCGATCCGTTGTGGATATTCAAGTTGCAGGATATTATCGATGCACAAAAAGCACTGGGTAAAACATTGTTCATAACAACGCATCAACTCGATTTTGCCCAGGCAGTAGCGGATGAACTATATGTACTACGCGAGGGACAATTAGTGCATCAATCTGAGAACCATTTCAAAGATGTTGAGTCACTTATAAGATTGTATAGGCAAATATAGTTTAAGAATTAATATTGATACTTGAATTATAAATAATTTAACAAAGATAAACCCATCAGTCTGTGATGGGTTTATTTTAAATCAATAATTCACTTTTTTTAATATCTGTGTTAACATCTTGATGATTTGGGTATTTATATAAATTAATTACATCATTTGAGTAAAGAAATGAGACCTTGATGGTCTTATTTTTGTAGGAGGATATATGACACATTATCATTTTATTGCATCGAATGTTGAGATAGAAAGTGAGTATTTAAAGAAGGCTAAGGTTGAGATGGATGAAAAGTTTGAAGAATCGAAGTGTAAAGTGCAGTACATATTAGAATATGATCCAAGTAAAGCAGAACTTACAAAAGTTTATGAAACACTGGTTGATTTTGTAGCGAATGCAACACATGATTATATTTTGCTTGAAATTGCATATGGATTAAGCGCATATGGTAAACCTTTAAAAGTCGATAAAAGATATAATATTGACATTAAAGAGTTTCGAAAAAAGCATTTAATAGAGCTCGAGGAAGATGAGATGATATGTATTGAAAGAAATAAGTGGGTGGTGAGAGATTTTGAAAATAATTAGAGATTTATGGGAGCAGTTTACAAATGATACAGCGACCGCTGGGAGTTTTCATGTTGGTTATTATGAAGATGATAATGATATAGAAGCCATGGCAGTATTAAGATATGATGAATTAGAAATTGAAGATGA
Organism: Macrococcoides caseolyticum; assembly: GCF_021366795.1. Classification (GTDB taxonomy): domain Bacteria; phylum Bacillota; class Bacilli; order Staphylococcales; family Staphylococcaceae; genus Macrococcoides; species Macrococcoides caseolyticus_A. The sequence continues at coordinate 26,793 of NZ_JAHCPS010000015.1, forward strand.
CTATTGGGGAATTTATATTTTCGAAAATCAAGGTATAGATGAAAAAATTCTTAAACAATATCCATATTTTGATGACTATGGTTATGAAATTATTAAAGTTGAAGCGGAAGAATTGTCATTTGATGGTGCAGTGGATTTATTTTATGAGTGGTTGGATGAAAATAAAGTTATAAAATCATAAATCCAGATTTTAATCTGGATTTATGATTTTAGATTTAATAATATTAAAAATATATTCCTTATTCAACCAAAAACATTGCTTCGTAATCATCTGTCCATCAGGTAATACATATTGATCAGCTGCATTCTTACCTTTTGGTCTTATATGACAAATAGGATTATCTTTCGCACCTGGAAGATTATTTGAAATACCACGTTTTGTTTCTTTTAATACCACACCTTCTCTAAGCACTTTCTGAGTATCTAAATAAAATTGATGTAAATGTATATTAATATCTACTGCAGGCATATTCCATAGTTTAATACTGTGGAATATTTTTTCTTTGTTTTCATTCTCTTTAAATACTACAAATAGCCATTTTGTTGCTTCAAATTTTTCTTTTAACGCGCTATCTTCCCAATCAGTATTTAAGTATTCATTGAAATCAATTTGTTCAAAAGACATATGTTCTTTTAGGTTACCTTTATGGTTAAGATTGATTGTTTTGAATTTAATATTGAATTTTTCAAACTCTTCAATTTTATTTAAATCGTTTCCTTTAATACCTAACATATGACTAACCAGATGTGGCACTTTAGATTTTCCGGAGGAAAGTTTTATATTAAGTTTTTCAGCAATCTCATAATCTTTCATACCGATGTATGGTTCGAATCTTTCTTCTAATATCTGTTCTAATGATTTTTGATTAATTTCTTTTGAACTCGTAATAGATTCAAGATGTTCATTAGTGATGTATTTACGAACTAATGATGACATATATCCTTGTTTAATAGAGTAGGCACGTTGTTTTGCTTTTATATCACTGAAAGGTTGCTGACGTAAAGATTTTTCTGCTGTAGAACCTTTAGTACAAGCTCCAAGAATTAATGTATCTCCTTCAGAAATGAGGTGAGCTTCGCCGTTTTTAATCTTCTCGTTGATGATTTGCCAATCAGACTTAATAATTTCTAAGTCTTCTTCAGGAAATTCAAATAACTCAACTTTAATAATTTGAGTGTTTTCACGATCCATTTTATTATCTTTATTCTTTTTATATTCATAGAAGAATAGTAGAAGTTTTTGATTTTTCGTCCAAAAACTAGAATGATAGAAATCGAATTGATATTCTTTCATATAGTTTATTATGTTTAATACTAATCTTTCTTTCGCTTTTAATTTTCCAGACTTCATCTTCATAATACCAGTAGCTTTTAGTTCAATACCGACATCAGCAAAGTCAGCTTCTGCATTCGAATTTATATCATAACCAAAATAACTTGCTTCAATAATATGTCCTACAGAACCTTTAACATTGGTGTTCTTTAGCATGTCTTTTTTATCGATTTCATATAAATATTTACCTTCTGCTTCTTTTGCATATTGCACGAGTTCTCTAGCGTTATTATATTCAAATTTCTTCATCATGAATAACCTCTAAATCTTTATAGTGAATGATATGTTGCTTTGATATATTGATTAATTCTTCTTTTGGAAATATTAAATTAGTAGGAGCTTCAGCATATTTGTTTGATGATTGAAATATATAGGGTCCAGAATTTTCTTTGATGAAAAATTTTGATGTATGTCTTGATTCTTGATATTCATAAATATAATCACTAAAAGTCGCTTTATTAAAATTATAATTTCTATCTAAATATCTTAATAAATCTTTTTTCATTACAAGAACACTTTCAATTTTAATTATATTTTCAAATCTAATATCTCTCCAATGCTGTACATCAGGGGTTGTCCAACCCCAACTGAATAAATAAGCATTAGTATCAGAATATTTACTATTAAATAACCAACCATCTCGATAAGTTTTATGCTTATTTAAATATGATAATTCTAATGCAAAGGTTTTAAGGCCAGTATGATTTAAATTGTTTTTAAAATAATGAGTTGCAGTTTTTTCGTCAATCTTAAGTTTGTCATTAAATAATTTATGCGAACCTTCTGTATCAATCCCTTTATGTTGTGAATCTTTATCATGAATGCGCGTAAATTCAAGGCCGAACTCACTTGATAAAATTGGATATATATAAGTATCTAAGTACATATTTACTTCTTTTTCAACAGTTAAATCGGCATTAAATGTGCTTTTCATACTCGCACCTCGATTACTTTTTACATCAATTATAAATTTTGTAAATAAAAAAGTCCACTCAAATAGAGTAGACTAAAATAGGTTTAATTGTGTTTGATTATCCGGAAATTCCATTTCAATTCTTTCAATTTCATTGCCCATACGAGTAATTAAAGGTACAACTAAAGCATTCCCCATACAGAAAAATCTCATTTTTTCAGGCATACCATTAGTCCAATTATCTGGAAAACCATTTAATCGCTCAGCTTCAATAGGTGTGAGTGTTCGATATCTTTCACCATCTTTTATAAAATGGGTTGAACGATTGACCGATGATTCACTTGTTAACATTGTTCTGGCAGGTAAATCTAAAGCATCGCTTTCAGACATTCCACCTTCACTATAAACGTATTTATGACCATCGGCTGATATTCTTTCGATTTTTTTCGCACCTCGTAAGTACTGAAATTTTTCAACTTTATCTTTAGCTAAATAATAAGTATCGGGTATATCTTTTTCTAATATTTCGCCTAACGTAATTGGTTTTTCGTATTTTGGGATTGTATGTGCTGTATAAACATTTCCTTCTTTCATGTATCCAGAGGGATGGAAAGTAAAACTGAAATTATCAGATACATTTACTATATCTGAAGATAGGGTAGTCGTTTCGACTCTATTTTTTACAATTTCTTTTGTAATAGGAAATGACTTAGCAAAGAATCCGTCTTTAAATACAATTTGTTCATGTGTTTTTTTATATATTGCTTTTGCATAATTCGTTTCACGGCGATATCCAAAGATAAAAACACGTCGTCTTCGTTGCGCGTTACCATAATCAGCAGCATTAATGACACGCCATTCAACATCGTAGCCAAGTTCATTTAATGTCGATAACATTACACCAAAATCTCTACCTCTTTGTTTAGAAGGCGACTTAAGTAGTCGATCAACGTTTTCTAATAATATATACTTAGGCACAACGTTTTGTATAAAACGAGTGATTTCCCAAAATAATACACCTTTTTTTCCTTGCATACCAAGCTCGCCATTTAATGACCTTGCAACAGAATAATCTTGACAAGGAAACCCACCAACAATCATATCAACATTTGTAGCGGCTAATTCCTTGTTAGAAACTTGTGTTATATCTTGATTGCTATGAACTCCAGACGAAAAGTTTTTCGCATAGCAGTCAAATGCATGTTGAACTTTTCTAGAGGGTTCCCATTGGTTGGCCCAAGTTACTTCAAACATATGATTATTTGTATTTTCTAATCCGATACGAAAACCACCAACACCAGCAAACATCTCCGCAACTTTAATTTTCTCCATTGGGAACCCTCCTTATAAACAATTCTTATATTATAGCAAAGTATATGATGATCCAAAATAGTTGAATTTACACTTTGTTATGTGGCTCTTATATTATAGCGAACGATCGTTCGTGTTGTAAAGTGAAATAATAACGAATTATTGATATAATATTAAGGAAAAAAGGAGGTAATAGCATGTTTAGAAAAATTTGGGCAAAAGATTTAGATTATAAAGCAATGGAATATAAATTCAATTCATTTTTTTCAAAATATGAAAATTATGTTCGAACATATAGTTTAAATTTAGGTGAGGTTTCACGTGAGAATACTGGAACGGCACGGTCTTACAAAGGATATTTAATTAGGATTTTTATTTTGGTGGAGGAAATAACAGGTATTCAAATAAAAAGGCCGCTTGATATTAATACATATCAATTAGTAAAGAATATTAGACAAATGCCTGGATATAAAGAGTTTAATAAAAATGAGGGGTATTTTCCTAATTCAGCTATTAACTACTATCTTTCATTAGTTACGAAAGTAACTATGGAACAAGAAACTGAGTTAGATAATATCAGTAATGAATTCGATGAGGTTAAATTAAATAGTAAACCTGAACTAGAAGAAGTATTTTATGAATCAGAAATTTCGCAACCTGTGATTGCTCCAGAACCAATTGAATTAAATAATGTAAAAAGGTATAGAAGGAATATTTTAGCTGTAAAAAAAGCTAAGGAATCAGCTAACTGGATTTGTGAATTTGATGAAAAGCATGTAACGTTCATAAATAATTTTGATAAAAAACCATTCGTTGAAGCTCATCATTTAATCCCAATGTCTATTCAAGATTTATTTATATATAGTATTGATATCCCTGACAATATTATTTGTCTTTGCCCTAATTGCCATAGAAGAATACATTATGGTGTCAAAACAGATAAAAGAGAAATGATTAATAAATTTTATAAAGATAGAGTAGAAAAAATCAATGAATATAAAATATCCTGTGAATTAAAAGATTTAGAATTATTTTATGGTATTTAATTTTTATGTTTTCTTCTACTTGGTATCTTAATTAAATCATCTAAGTTTATCATAAATAATTTTGCAATTTTACAAAGTTCCTCAGCTGTGATAGTTCTATCACCATTTTCAAGTTTTGAATATGATGATTCTGAAATATTCAGGTGTGCTGCTACCTCTTTACTCTTATACTCAAGATTTTCGCGGTGCCATTTAATTGCCGCTGCGATTGCTTCATTTGTCATGACATTCACCTTCTCGTAAGGTGAAAATATCAAATGATTTTATTGAAATGATTTTTCTATCGAACTTCGCAATATTCCCCAAAAACCAATAAATTTAATATATAATAATCAGTTACGCTTGAACCCATGGTCAAATTATATTTCACAATAACCTACATATTATATCAAAAACCTATTAATTTTTGTGTAAAATTTCATTTTTAGCAATTTCTTAATTTCTCCAATCATTTTTTTATATGATGGTTTTAGACATACACCAAGGAGGTGACACCATGGATTTTGAGCTTGATCAGATACATAACATATTAGTAACAATCAGCCAACAGCCTGACAAAGATTACTTCGGTTACTTTAAAGACAACGACATCATTTACATCCTGCTTGAGATGGGATTAATAGAATTCAAGTTCAATGTCTTACTCACTCAAACACAGTACAATCCTGTTTTACATATTGAAGTAACTAAAAAGGGGAAACTCTTTATAACGGCATATATTAATCAATTGAGCAATGGATATTAACGACTCATGTTTTGTGGATCGTTTTTATTTTTAAGGTAACTTTAAGGTTGATTTGAAATTTTTAGATATATAATAAAAGAAAATAATTGAGGTAATATATGGGACTGAAATCAAGATGGATCGCGAGTACTTTAATTGTACTTACGATTGTGGGATTAATATTTTCTTGGGAGCAGGTGAAACCTGAGCAACCTAAATTTGTTGCATACTTTGGTTACACACCAGACGAATTAAAGGGTAAACGTTATAATACCTTAGAGAAAGCTTTTGCTGATGAACTTAAAATTAATGAATATCTGCAACAAGAATAAGGGGAAATTTATATGAAACCATTACATTATGCAATATTAGGTGGGACTTTAGATTTAATAGGTATAACGATCATTGTTTATGCATTAATATATAATATAAGTGTAGATAGTTTTGAAGGTGTTATTGCAGGTGTATTACTCACAATTGGTGTTCCGATGTTTTTTAGAAATTTAGCGCATCATTTGGATAGTAAAAGAGAATGATAATAGAAAAGTGTCTATCTGAATTTGGATAGACACTTTTATTTCTATATTGGTTCTACTGTTACATTATATCCTTCGATAACAAATTCAATTATTTATTCGGACTCACGACTTGTGGCTCTGTATATTGCCTCGAGATGAAGTACTTCTTCGTCTAGGGCATTTAATTCTGTTTTTAGCTGTGATATTTTCGCTGCTCTCCACACACTAGAAGCCCAGTTCGTTGGTTTCTTCAATTGTACCTCGATTAATTCTGATAATACATCTGCTCTTGTTCTCATTGAAAACACTCCTTTAAAGTTTTTTACAATAAAAATAAGCTCATCTCAAAGAAAGAAGAGCTTAAGTAAGAACTTCTTATCTTTCAAGATTACTTCTTGTTGGAATTAGCACAGTGCATACGCCTGTTGCTGAGGTTTCATAGGGCCAAGTCCCTCCACCTGCTCTGAATAAGATACGAGCTATTTTTTTGTAAATTTATTATAGCATATTTTCTCTATGTTTAAAGACTATTTTGTAGATATTGTTATATAATGTTAGTTGAAAAGGGAGTGTGTAATGATAAAACCTTTAAGAATAATGATTTTAGGATTTATATTATTGCTATTATAGATGCTTAGAATCATTCTTTTTGAATGTAACTTCTATAACTTTATTAATCTTTTGTTTTAAAGTAATATCACGTTTCATTATTATATCTAAGATTTCCAATAGCTTAGAATTCTGAACAATTTTCTCCATAATATCCTCCCTTATTTATCTCGTCTAAATTCTCCACCGAATGCACCAATCATATCTGTAATTATAATCACAACAGCTTTTACGATATTTCCTAGAATCTCCATAATAGAACCTCCGTATCAATAGGTTAATATTATATTACCACTTAACTGGTATATTAATCCAATGATTGATTATCAAACCAAATTAATGATTTTCTTTTACGGTTAATAGAAATCAACAAAAGTATTACAAAGCATTTGAAGAAACGTCTCATTTTTTTAATAAAGGTGAATTGACGCCTTTTATAAATACGATTTTTGATATATTAATTGAGGGACAGGAAAACATTATTGAGCAGATGATTGAAAATCTGGCATTGATTAAATGCTTTGAAGTGGGGGTTAGTAGGTTACAACTTACTAATCAAGAAAATATGATTTTGTATTATTTGATACAGGATAAAGTATTCGGTAGTAAGTATTCTAAACTTACGTTGATAGAATTGACGCAAATTTCAGGTTTATCAAGAAACAAGGTAGATCAGATTATTAACAAGCATTCTGATAACTTGACGGAAGTTAAAAGTAAACCGAAGATTTACGAAATAAACGACGTGTTTTTAAATAAATTAAGAGAAATGAGTAATGAGTATTAACTGATTGATATATAAGTGGTTTAAATAATAATCAGGTACCTGTTTAGGCACCTGATTATTTTTATTGTACAACTTTCTTTTTCTTTGTCCATATAAAATAGCTGATGGTAATCATCAAATCAATAAAAAGAACGACTTGCCAGACATTCATAATTGAAAGTAGTGTTTCTTTTGAACCTGCATTATCGGTGAACAGTGTCATTAAAGTAATCAGCCCATACGCGATACAAAATGCAATGATGTTTTTAACGAAACTGATAGCATATTGTTTTGCATGATCTAAACCATAATATTTAACTGGAGTAGCTTCGTTAAGCACTAAAGCTTTAAATTTCCCGTCAGCCCATTGGACTAACTGTTTCCCAAACATGATAGATACTGCAATATAAACAGCGGCAAGTCCATGGGCAAATTCAGCTTTCCCACCCAATGCTAAATGAATAGAAGTCGCAATGAGTAAGAATAAGTCAACTGCAATAGTACTTGATAAAAAGATGTTGCCTAATAACTTTTTTTGAAATACGTAGCGACAAACCAGTCCAGATACAATGAATACCCAGAATAATAGTTCTGCTGCAATAATAAGCATTACAATAATGTTCATATCATCACTCCATCCATGAATGTATTTCATCAGATATTATTTCTACAATCAATTCATTTGAAAGTTGATCGGGTTGATATAATTTGTGCAACGCTAGTCCATCTATCAATGCGTGTAATTTATGTACAGCTTTTTCTTTGTTAATGTTTGATTTAAGAAGCTGTTTAGACTTTAATATTTCATATACTTTTTCAGATAAGATATATATTTCATTACTCATTGATTGATCAACTGATGCACTATTTTGATTTTGAACAGCTAGCCACACAATCATATCTGCTCTTCTTTTCTTATCTAATGGTATCGTGAGTAGAATGGCTTGTATCATACGTTGAATAACGTGCTCTGTTTGGTCCGTAAATATTTCAATGATTTGATGTTCAATTTCTTTTGTCAATTGAGCAAGAATATCTTCTAATAAAACTGAATGATTAGGATAATAGTATCTTACTTGTCCTGTGGTCATATTAGCCGCATTTGCAATGCTTCGTACAGAAGTACCAATACGCCCATGCTCCTGAATATTTTGATATGCAATCTCTAGAATATGTTGTTTTTTCTCTTCATGATTTACGATTTTAGGCATAATTCAACTCCTTTTTAATACACGTGTAATAATATATTTTTATTTTAATACATGTGTATTAAAATAGTCAAAAGATTTCATGTTGATTGATTTCGCGTTGAGTAGATCGATATTAATATCCAGATTTATTAGTAGATAGAGTAATATTTTCGAATGCTTTATTAGGTGTAAATGGCGGTTATAAAATGTAGGAAAATGGCGAAATGAAAATGCTGTTTTTCCTACATTTTTTCTTTTTTAAAATATATAATCATGTCTTAACTCAATCTTCGATTGG
>NZ_JAHCPS010000016.1 GCF_021366795.1 Macrococcoides caseolyticum
CATCTAACAACTCATAATACGATTCACCACGTCTTATTATTGTTGATTCTTTCTTATTTCGTTTTATTTTACCCTCTTTGATTAATTTTTCTTTTTCTTCTTTTACTTTTTCAAGAAGCACACTTGCGGGTTCATCATTTGGATTTTGAGGGATGAGTTTTCCTTGCATTGCAAGATTCAATGATTTTGATTTGATTGCTATCTCTAGTTTTTTAATACTTTTATATAAGTCTTCAATGTGTTCAATCACACCTAAAAGATTATTTATTTTATTAACTATATTAATTTGTTCATTTAATGGTGGTAGAACTACTAATTTATTAAGAAATTCTTCGTTCGTCATACCTTTTACAGTGGTCCCTTTAGTTGTGAAATTAAGTGTTTTAATAAGGTAAAAGAAATATTCTTTTGTATCATTAATATTGATTTTTATTACTTTCAAATCTTGATTGATTGCTGTATCTATCATATTTCTGGAAATTTTTCCAACATTAATCCTTGAAGCAACTATTAAATCACCTGCCTTAGCAATTTTAGCTGAACTATTTTCTAATCCCTCTTTAGTGATAGAATCTCTAGTTGAATATAAATTATCACCTTTTAAATCTTTAACAGAAGCCCAGGGAATTTCACCATTCCAAAATTTTGGATTATTTTTTTTTGGAGTACCTCCTCCGAAATATTCAGTTATGATGTGTTCAATTCTTGCAGGAACCCATCCCTCAGGCACTTCAAATGGTATCTCATCTTGTATAGATTTCACTGTCCCATCCTGAAACTTCTCATAATATAAACCATCATCACCTTTAAATATGTAAGATTCGTTTTTATTACGCTTAATTTTCTTTTGTTGTATTAATTCTTCTTTTTCGGCACGTATTTTTTCAAGTAAAACACTTGCTGGTTCATCATTAGGATCTTGTTCTACTAATTTTCCTCGAATTGCTAAATCTAATATTTTTTTCTTTAACGCATCAGTATTTATTTGTTCCATTATTCTTTCACATCCTTTAGCAACTCATGAAGTTTCGCTACACTTTCTTCTATCGATTTAGATTTTTCAGCCATTAATTGTAACATTTCTTCAAGTGTTAAATCTTCTTCATCAGAGTCTTTTGTCATCCAAGAAATATCTAAACTCGTATTCTCTCTCGATTTTATTTGATCTATTGTGTATTTTCTCCATCTACCATTTGGATTATCTTCTACGTTAAAATCTTCTTTTCTTTCATCTGCTTTATATTTTTCAATAAAATCTTCCAAATGTGTACGTGACAACTGATTACGTTTACCAAACGAAGGCATGTTTGTTCTTAAATCATATATCCATACTTCTTTTGTATTATCTTTATCAGTTTCTCCTCTTTCAAAGAACAATACATTTGTTTGTACACCTTGTGCATAGAATATACCTGTTGGTAACCTTAAAATTGTATGTAATCTTGTTTTATCTAACAAATCTAAACGAATTCTCTCCCCAACACCATCTACAAATAGTACATTATCTGGTATAACAACTGCTGCTCTACCATTTTTTTTGAGTGAGTTGTAAATCGTTTGTAGGAAGTTTAATTGTTTATTACTCGTTTCAAATGTAATATCATCTCTTGTTGCCCTTTCACCACCACGTTTTGTCCCAAATGGTGGGTTTGATAATACTACATCAAAATTTTTCATCCATTTACCATTTACAGATAAAGAATCTCCTTGTTCAATTCTTCCTTCTATATCATGTAAAAGTGCATTCATTATCGCTAATTTATGTGTATTTTGTACTAGTTCCATACCAGATAAAGCTTCTTTCTTTTGAAATTCAACCTGCTCTGGTGACAAATCAAAATAATCATCACTTTTCTTTTTCAAGTGATAATCTGCCGAAATCATAAATCCAAATGTACCTGCAGCTGGATCATTTATACGTTCACCAATTTGAGGATTTATTAATTCCACCATTACATCAATCAGTACTCTCGGTGTAAAATATTGACCTGCTCCTGATTTTGTCTCACTTGCGTTTTTTTCAAGTAATCCCTCATACAAGTCTCCGAGACCTTCATGTTTAGCTGAATACCAATCTAAACCATCTATATTTTTTATTATTTTTTCTAAATTTTTAGGCTCATCTATATTAGATGAAGCATTTGAATAAATTGTATTTAGACGTTTATCATTTGTTTTTTCTGGATTACCTAAATCTAATAATAGTTGTTGATAAAATAGTTTTAACTCTAATCCTTCTTTTGAAGCTAACTGATTCCATCTATATTCTTCAGGAATACTTTCTTCTCGCTCTTGTTCTTTCATCATCTTCAAAAATAAAATGTATGTTAGTTCTGTAACATAATTTTGATAACTAATACCATCGTCTCTTAAGACATCTGCCATTTTCCAAAGTTTTTGTACTATTTCATTGTTCGTCATAATTTAACTCCTTAAATTTATTTTTGATTTTATTTCCATTATAAAAACTCTGCTTTTGCAGAGTTTTTATCAACCATAAAGACTATCATTGATGATTTTTGCAAATGAATCTACTTCATCTCCTAGAACAGCACGAATTTTTTTATATCCACCATTATCCTTAAAAACATCTAAAGTATCAAAATATTCCTTAGAAGTAGGAGCAAATACAGTTGTTTCTAATAATTGACTTTCTATTCTCTTTAACCACTTCATTTGATTATTATTCCAATCATTCATCCCATAAATTTTTCTCATTGCATTCATTATACGAATATCATGGTCTACTAATGGACTACCTATGGCTGCTTGTCTAATAAAACTAATTATGTCAGCTGCTATAAATTCTTTTTTCTGATTTCTCCATGCAGCTTGAAGTTGTTTCTCATCATATTTTTTTCTTTGTAATTCAATTTTTATTTCTTTTAAATCTTTAATCGTTAAATCACTTGGTTTATTTACTGTTATATTCAAAGCAGGTATTAAATTGATATTCTCTCTTACGAATTTTGTGAAACCATTTAAATAATCTTCAGGTTTTTCATTTCCTTCACCATAACCCCTAGAAATTCCTTCTTTTACCAAGAAATCTTTATGATTTGAAATATACGCCGTATTGGGTAAACTGCGAAACTCAGAAATCCTTCCAATATTTTCGTATTGTGATTCAATTTCATCGCGATTCATAGATTTAATATTATATATAAATTGATCTAATGATTGTGTTTTATTTAACTTGCTTAATTCTTTTTGTTCATCCTGATTTAAACGTTGTTTCTTCCTTTGAAGTTTAGCCATTAGTTCAGCTTTATAGTATCCAAATTCTTCATCACTTTCTGAATTTACAACATTATCTAGTACATCCAATATAGATTGTTTTTTATTTTTTACAATAGGTTTCATATCCGTAATCTTTTGAAGTTTGTCATATAGATGGACAGCATCAAATATTTTAAATGATTCCTTACCAATTTCAGGACAAAGCCTAGTGGCTCTTCCTAACATTTGATCATATAATATTCTTGACTTAACACGTCTCATAAATACTAAGTTAGTTATTGATGGAACATCTATGCCTGTTGTCAATAAATCTACAGTTACTACAATATTTGGATTCTTTTCATTTTTAAATTTTTTTATTTCTAAGTTTGAATGCTTTGTTTGTCCAGTTATTTTCATTATTGCTTCAGGATCTATTTTTATTTCTCTTTCTTCATATATTTTTTTAAGAATATCAACAATTTGAATAGCATGATGTTCAGTGGCTGCAAAGATTAATGTTTTTTCAGGACTATTTGGATCAATATAGTCTACTAATGATTCTAATATTACTTTATTGAAATTTTCACTAATTACTTTTTTATTAAACTGTTCAATTTCAAAATCTAAACTATCTGGTAATTTTTCAATTTCAATTTTATATGTTTCAGGATTCCAAATCATTATCTCTTCATCCTCTTCGAAATGAATACCATTTCTAGAAAGTTCAGTCTCAAATTTGTACGGCGGCTCATGATCAACAAGGTAACCATCTACTACTGCTTCTTGGTAACTGTAGCTATAAATAGGCGTCCCAAATATATTAGTTGTATGAAGGGCTGGAGTGGCTGTTAAAGCTAAAACACTGGCATCGAAGTAATCAATTACTCGTCTATACTGACTAACATAATCCTCTTGATTTTCAAATGTTAATTCTTCGTCACTCATGAATCTATCCTCAGTGTACCCTCTGTGTGCTTCATCAACAATAATAAAATCGAATGTTCCAACTGAAGGAATGTCATCTAAATCGTTATAAAAAATACGCCTTACCATACCTTGAACTGTTGCTATTTGAATTTTAGTATTAAAGTCTATCATTTTATTATCAATATCATTAACATCGTATATATCTGAAAACGAAATATTTTCAATCATTGTATCCTTAAGGGCATCTGCAGTTTGCTTTCCTAGAGAAGTTCTATCAACTAAGAACAAAATTCTTCTTACCCTTTTAGTTTTAATTAATCGATACATTATTGAAAGTGCTGTTCTAGTTTTTCCTGTTCCAGTTGCCATAGCTAGTAGCATCTTTTTCTGATTATTTGCCATTGCATCTTCGACTGCTTTAACAGCTTCAATTTGATAATAACGACTAGCAAAATCCTGGAATGGTTCTTCTTTTAATTCATTTTGAGCTGTGTTTATATCAACTATTAATTTCTGTCTTAAGTCCTCAGGAGAATGCCATTTTTCTAGTGCTCTTTCAGGTGAATTAGGATTTCTTACATCATAAAACCATATACCGGATTTTGTTTTAAGTTGTTCGATATAAGGTCTTCCATTCGTTGAATATATAAATGGTACCTTAAAATCATTTTCTTCTATAAGATTAATATAATCTTCAGCTAATATCCCTTTCGCATATTCTTTTGCTTGTGGTAAATCACCAGGGATATCATGACCAAATTTTTTGGCTTCTATTACTGCTACTAATTTTAAACCATCGAATAAAGCATAATCAGCTCGACCAATTTTACCGTTATATAGCTTGCATGGCCACTCTGCGATAGCCTTTGCTTTGTTTTTCTCTGGACGAGCACCTTTTCGATAATCTATGATGCTAGAATCTGCTTCCCATCCTACTAATCGTAATTGTTCATCTATAATATCTCTAGTTTCTTTTTCAGATAAAACATATCTATTAAGATAATTTTTTACTCTCATTCTTCTCTCACGTTTATTCTTTTCATGATTAGGTTCATTTTTTATTTGTGAAAGTTTATTTTCATATTTTTTTCTTTCTTTTTCGATAATAATTTCATTTTCTTTTATTTTTTCTTTTAAAGATTCAAGTTCTTTTTGCTTTAATAAATCTATGTTTTCAGGAATAATAAATTCACTAGGAACAAATGAAAATGAAATGTACATTTCAATAAACCAATTTGCTAATTGTAGAGACCTATTCAAAATATATTCTGCTTCATTTTTAGTACCAATCATTTCATGAGCAGCTTTATTACCTGTTCTTCTAATTGTGTGTAAGACTTCTACTATATCTGAAGGAATAATATCTTTTCTTTCAAGAAAATTTATCCTATCAATTTGTTTACTATATTTATTTCTATCTAGATCTTCGAATTCAAATATCGCCTCTGTTATCTTTTCAGAAAATATCCTCATTTGTATAAGTGAAACACTAGGTTCTCTATATAAATTTAACTCAGCATTTTTCCCTAGAGTTTTTAACAATTTCCATTCATCAGGGAATATGTCAAAGTTAGTTTTCATTATTTTACCCCCTTTAACATGATTTTTAGAATCGTTGAATCAATAATTCTATACATTTATAATAATTATATATTATTAGTGCATTTTTATAAATAATTGAATTTTATAGATATTATTTTATGAATTATTATTACTGTTTTTCTGACTATTAACATTTACATTCAAGATTTTCTGTTAACTTGTTACTAAATACTTTTAAAAAAATAAAGCAATCCAAGACCTCACTCTTGGATTGCTCTTTAATATTTTAGATATCATTTACAACGTAATTTCGCTTCACACCACAATTCTACCTCTCAAATTCCAACACCATTTTAAACACGCCTTCACTCACTTCAATTCGTGCATCTCCATTTTGTAACACCATCAACGCTTTCACAATATACAATCCTAATCCATTATGGGCACCTTGTCTGCTCGCATCACCCATAATAGTACGTTCAAATAAGCGTGAAGGATCAATTATATCCTCAATAGTATCATTCTCAATAGTCACAATAAATCTGTCTCCAGCATTCTTATACTGAATTCGAATATATCGTTCTGCAAACCTTACCGCATTGACAATCACGTTGTTAATGATACGAAATGTCGCTTGTTCATCAATATATACTTCATGCTTCTCTTGATTAATTTCCACTTCAATATTTTTACTTTCAATTTCTTTAAAGTAAAGTAGAAGTACATCACTCATAATATTATTAATGTCTCTATACCCGCGTTGTATGTTAATACTTTCCGATTCTATTAAAGAGACATCATAGAACACATTAATACGTTCAATCAAATCATCAACCTTACGTTCCATAATAGACAAGTAATAGTTTCGGTCCGCTTCACTTATATCCTTTTTATGTATCACTTCCATATACCCTCGAAGTGACGTCAATGGTGTTCTCAAATCATGTGACACATTCGCCCATTCTTCTTTTTGGGACTTCAAATTCTTCTTATAACGAATACGCTCTATTATTTGCTGTTCAATCAGTTGATTTATACCATCTGTTACTTTATTAACTTGTTTTAAATGTGTTGTCGTTCGTATACGTTCATTTGTATTATCTGTTTCATTCACTTCTTTCAGTTGTTGCGCAATACGTTTCAGATCATAATGGTACATCGCATTTAAACTAATAGATGCGATACAAATGATAGTTATAATCAATAGTGCGATGCCCATTTCATCCCTCTTTTCTAAATGTCTTGCTTGTTAAACTTTATATATCCAAGCCATATACATAATCCTGTAATGACAAAACTTGATATCCAGAAATCTGCACTTAATTCAACTTGATGGTTCATATATTCCGATAATACTCTGTCACTTAATACTTTGGGTGTGAGCTTGTAGAATATTTCAAATGACTGATTAATATTCATAAGAATATATGCAATTGTCGAAATACCCATCAAGATAAAAACAGAAATTATTGTAGCTAAGGATTCTCTTTGTATTGTCATATTAAGAGCGTGCATTAAACTAAATGTACCTAATATGATTGGTGCAAAGTTAATCAATGATAACAGAAATTCATCCGTTGCACGTATATCTTTCGGAAATAGTAAATGTGCGCACGTCACCATTACGATAATGCTGATAATACATAATATCGTAAAAGCTATTAGCGACACAAAGTACTTACTAAAATAAATCGTTGTTCTTGTAATGCCGTAAGATATACTTTGTTTCAATACGCGTTTACTTTCTTTATTCGTTAAAAATGTATTAATAATCGATCCAATCAGTGCGATAAACAACCATACGCCAAATACATTATTGTAATAAAAATCAGCTCTATAGTAAGGGAAGTATTCTCCATTATGACCAAAGTAATATAGCGTCAACGCTGCAAGTATAAGTAATGAAATACATATCGCATATGTGATATAAATGCCTCTTATTTTGAATAATTTATAAGCTTCGCTTCTCATATAGTTCATCATGGTGTCACCTCTAAATTTAAGAAATATTCTTCAAGACTATTTGTTTCTGTCATTATTTCTTTAACTTCAATATCATGATGCATCAATATTCTATTAATCTGTGAAGCATCTTCTACATGATTTCCTAATTTCAAAGTGTTATCCGGCAAGACTGTATACTTTAAGTCTGTAAAGCTTTCTTCTAGTACGCGCGCAGCGCGTGTAGGTTTATCCACCACTAATTTCAATGCTTTTTGATTTTTATTATGTAATACTTCTCTTGAAATATTCTCTATCACTTGTCCTTTATCAATAAAGACAAATCGTGTTGCAATGAGTTGTAATTCAGCTAATATATGACTCGAAATTAATATAGTAATATCCTGCTCTTTATTCAGCTTAAGTAACAGCTTGCGAATATCCGAAATTCCTTCTGCGTCTAATCCATTGATTGGTTCATCTAATATAAGACAATCCGGACCAGTCATAAGCGTTAAAGCTAACCCTAGACGTTGTTTCATCCCCATTGAATATTCTTTGAAGCGCGTTGCAGGATACTTCGCCAAATCAACGGTTTCAATTGCTCTTTTCACTGCATCTTTACTACTTATACCACGTTGTAATCTGAAATAATTCAAATTCTCATATGCTGTAAGATCAGCAAAGAATTCAGGACTTTCAATCATAAATCCCATACGTTTACGTAATCTGTTTAAATCTGCTGAAGCATTATCAAAGAACATCATCTCACCACCTGTTGGCTTAATTTGTCCTGATAATAATTTAAAGAACGTCGATTTACCTGCACCATTCTTCCCTATAATTGCGCAAATCTCTCCTCTAAACAGTTCGAAATCAAGTGGCTTTAAACCTTTGTTCGTATCAAATGTTTTTTCGAGTTGGTGTGTTTTAATAATGGATTCCATACTTTAACCTCCTTAAAGATTCATTAACATCATTGTAAAGAAACTACTTTTAAAATCCTTTAAGAAAAGTTTAAAGAAATCATAAAGATTTAAATAAGCATGAATCCAATACCCCATACTGTTTTAATATACGGTTCATCAGTAATTTGACTTAATTTCTTTCTTATATTCGAAACGTGCACACTTATCGTGTTATCATCACCAACATACGTACCATGTCCAAGCGCATTGTATATCTTTTGTTTCGAAAGCGGAACTTCAGGGTGTTTGATTAATACAGTTAAAATATCAAATTCTGAATTCGTTAACTGTACAATGTTTTGATTCAATGTGACTTCTCTTTTCTCTTCGTCCAGCTGTAATGCTCTATGTGTAATCACGCTACTCGTCTGAGCTACATTGCGCAGTTGCACCATCACTCTTGCCAATACTTCTTCTTGATAAAATGGTTTCGTGATGTAGTCATCTGCACCAAGTGTAAGAAGATTAACTTTATGCTCAAGGTCACTTTTTGCTGTAATAATAATCACTTTTGAATTCGTTTGCTGTTTAATTTCGCTAAGTAACGTTTCTCCATTCATGTAAGGCATCATAAGATCAAGCAGAATCAAATCAAACGATTGATCTTTGATATATGTATAACCCTCTTTACCATCATGCGCAATGGTTACTTCATAGTTAGGCTTTAGTGTAAGTGCAAGTAACTGCGCAATATCTTTATCATCTTCAATAATTAATATATGTGCCATAACTACTCCTCATTTTTATGATTTACTCATAGTTTAACATTAATTGGTACAGTGATAATAAAAACATAATTTATTTCCTCAAACCTTAAACCTATCTTAATTCTTCAATCAAACGATTTACAATTCTTCCATCACATACTAAACTCCTAATTAAAAAGGATATGATACCAATGAACCAACTCACAACCCACGGCATTACAATCAAATATCACGAATCACTCAACATTGTTAAAGACGAATATCGCATCGCCATGCTCTCCAAGAATTTGGACGAAATCCACTGCATTATCGACTTCAATTACGAGAATGGTAAATTCAAAAATATGAATATCAAGCCCCGCTTCAATATAGACATCACAATTGAAGAAGGTGTTTATAGCTTCGATGTCAATTATGTTGAAGAATAAATTCTACTCGCCTTATCAAAAGTTTCACCTCAAGTTTAAACTTTTGTTATTTTGACCTCAAAGTTTCACCTCAACTTTAAACTTATATTGATTTAAATAAAAAAACGACTAGCTTTTTATTAACTAGTCGTTTTTTAAATTAATTAATTATTACCCTCTCTTATTCTGCGTACTATTTTTTCCATCACTTCATCATACGAATCATCCATGTTTTCATACTCTGTACACGCAAAGATATTCGTTTCTGATAAATTTTAGTAAAGTTTAAATAACTACGCTTTTCTTACTCTTCTGTAAAATAATAAATAGATAAAGAATGGTGCACCAATCAATGCTGTAAACACACCTGCAGGTACTTCTACAGGCAGGAACAGCGTTCTTCCAAGCAAATCACTCAGCAGAACAATGATTGAACCGATTAATCCACTCATACTTATACGCCCTATAAAGGATTGTGTACGCATCCTGGAAGCGATATGTGGCGCAATCAGTCCAACAAACTGTATTCCTCCAACGAAACTCATACTCAATCCAGTAAGAATACTGACAAATAACAGTGCCATGAGCGTAATGCTGTAATAATTCAATCCTAAACCATTAGAAGCATACTTTCCCATCTGGTGTATATCCAAATGTTTGGTGAAGTAAGCGATAATGATCAGAGTGATTATTACAGCAATACACAACACGATGACCTGTAAATAATCTGCTAAATGGACTGAACCTGTAATCCATATTTGTGCTTGTGCACTCCTCTTACTAGATGACATAATGAGAAACATCGTCATACCATGAAAAAATATATTCAGGCATATACCCATCAATATGAGTCGTTCTTTCTTAAACGCTCCTTTTAATGCAAAGTGATACAGAAGCCAGGTGACAATAATCGCACCGAGCATTGATGCTACACTTTGATAGGCAATAGGAAATAATAACCGCTCACTTTGTGAAGTCAGTACTACAAGAAAAAACAGACTACCTACGACTGCACCTTGACTGATTCCTATTACATCAGGAGAAGCCAGATCATTCTTAGTTACTCTTTGTAAAAGACAGCCTGCTATACCTAATGCAGCACCTGTCATAACTGCAAGCAGCACTCTAGGCAGCCTTAAGGTGTTAATAATAAGGTTTGTATAATCATCACTTTGCTGAAACAGTGCCTTTATTACTTCTAACGGTTGTACAAAGGAATCACCGAGCATAAGTGAGAGTAATATACTGCATATGAAGAGCACAATATTAACAACATACCTCATGTTAACGACCCCTTTCGTTTCAAAATGAGATAGAAGAATATCGGCGCTCCAATGATTGCTGTTGCAATTCCTACAGGAAGTTCCTGAGGATAAAGTATAAATCTGCTTAAAATATCGCTTGTGATAAGTAAGACAGCACCAATGAGTCCAGATGCCGGCATCATAACTTTGTGGTTATGACTTTTAATCATTAGCTTTGTAATGTGTGGCGTAATTAAACCGACGAATGCAATGGGTCCAGCCATCGCAACAGCTGAGCCACTTAGCAGTGCAACAGAAGTCATTACAAGCAACTTTATCTTAACGATATTCCCACCGATTGAAGTCATCGCTAAATCGTCTAAGTTAAATAAATTTAAATGCTTTATATTAATGATTGAGAGCACAATACCAATGATCATAAATGGCCATAAATAATGTAGCACAGTGAGCTTACGGTTGCTCACTGAACCACTTAGCCAGTAGATGACCTGTTCTATTGCTGATTCATTATAAATCAATACGCCTTGTGTCACTGCCATACATAGCGCACTGAGACTTGCTCCGAAAAGTGTGAGTTCCATGATATTTAATGGTCTGAGCGGTATTATCGTTGCAGCCACAATCATTATAGCAATAACAAAAGCTCCAGCAAACGCAATCATACTGAGCATAAATGTCCCGTCAATTTTAAAGATTACGATTGCGCATACAACGCAAAGACTTGCACCACTATTGATGCCCATAATGCCTGGACTGGCAAAGGGATTTCTAGTAATCGTCTGAATCATCAATCCGCTAATCCCAAGTAACATACCGACGAGTAACGCAATGACAGTTCTTGGTATCCTTAAATTAAACAATACATCACGCTGTGCAGACTGTTCATTCTGGAATAATATACCGTATAAATCAATCAAACTGAATTTATGAAATCCTAACATCAAGCTGCAAAGCACTGCAATGAATAATAAAATTGTAATTAAGTAGAATTTTAAAAAAATTCTACTTTTCACTTAATAACTTCTCCTTTAAATCATCTAACATCATATGTGCAGACAGTACCCCACCTGATGTGTTCCAGATTGAATCATCGACTTTCATCGCATGCTTTTGTTTTGATGCTTTTAAAGCTTTGAATGCTGGATCATTTATCCATTCTTTCTCCATACTCGTTACATCTTCTTGTGGTGTATTAAATGTGAAGTAGAATATATAATCACCATCCATCGCACTAATTCTTTCTTTCGTTAAACCTTTCTCAGCAAAGTCATTCTTATCCTGACCTTTTGGACGTTTTAATCCTACCTCATCTAAGATAACACCAGAGAACGTATCTTTATGATAAATACGCACATCCCCAGGCATGAAACGTACCATAGAAATTTCTGAATTCACTTTATCACCTAAAGCTTTTCTTGTCTTCTCGACGTGTTTTGTATAATCCGCTAACACTTCTTTGCCTTTTTCTTCTTTGTTGACTGCTTTTGCATATAATTTAAAGTTTTCCTTCCAGTCACCACGTAATTCTTCAGAGAATACAGTCGGTGCAATCGCTGATAATTTCTTATATTGCGCTTCCTGTCTAAACTTATTACCGATAATTAAATCTGGTTTCATTTTTGCAATACGCTCAATATTGATTTCACTTTCATTCCCAACCGGTTCAATCCCTTTATATTGATCCTTTAAGTGTTCATACCATGGGTCACCGGCATAAGAATTTGCAGCGCCTACAGGTTTTACACCTAATGCAACTAATGCTTCTGTCCCTTCATTAGTAAGAACGACAACACGCTTAGGTGCTTTTGGAACT
This sequence comes from Macrococcoides caseolyticum, assembly GCF_021366795.1. Classification (GTDB taxonomy): domain Bacteria; phylum Bacillota; class Bacilli; order Staphylococcales; family Staphylococcaceae; genus Macrococcoides; species Macrococcoides caseolyticus_A. The sequence goes on from NZ_JAHCPS010000016.1 coordinate 12,793, forward strand.
TTTGTCGTACCCATCGCATGTTTTACTTCAACAGTATCTTTACTTGAGACTGCTTTATTACCTGATTGTTGACCGCATGCTGTAATGAACAACACTAAACTTAATAAAACGAAATATAATTTTTTCATTTTAGAACCCCTTCTCTAGTTGATAACAATTATCATTGATAATCGTTATCAATTGTAAATTTGATTTTTTTACTTGTCAATTAATATTTTGTTTTTCCATACAGGTTGAACGTATAAATCTTTTATACTACAAAAAAAGTTCCAGATACAAAACGTATCTGGAACTTTAATATTATTTAATTTACATCATCCCTGGCATGCCGCCCATACCCATATCAGGCATTGCAGGTTTGTCTTCAGGTAATTCTGCTACTACCGCTTCAGTTGTTAAGAACATCGCTGCTACTGACGCTGCATTTTGTAACGCAGATCTTGTAACCTTCGTAGGATCCACGATACCTGCTTCAATCATGTTCACCCATTCATCTGTTGCTGCGTTATATCCAACACCAGTGTCTGCGTGTTTAATCTTCTCAACAATAACTGATCCTTCAAGACCCGCATTGATCGCGATTTGACGAATTGGTGCTTCTAATGCTTTTAATACAATATTCACACCAGTTGCTACATCTCCTGTTGCTTCAACTGCTGCAACTTTATTATAGATTGATACTAATGCTGTACCACCACCTGCAACAATACCTTCTTCAACTGCTGCACGTGTTGAGTTTAATGCATCTTCAATACGTAATTTACGTTCTTTTAATTCAGTTTCAGTTGCTGCACCCACTTTAATGACTGCAACACCACCTGCTAATTTCGCTAAGCGTTCTTGTAATTTTTCTTTATCAAATTCAGATGTTGTTTCTTCGATTTGTGCTTTTAATTGTCCTACACGTGCGTCAATGTTAGCAGCATCTCCACGTCCTTCAACGATAGTTGTATCATCTTTTGTTACGTGAACTTTTGCTGCATTACCTAACATATCAACTGTAGCGTCTTTTAAGTCTAATCCTAAGTCGTCAGTAATGACTTGACCACCTGTTAGGATAGCTAAATCTTCTAACATTGCTTTACGACGGTCACCAAATCCTGGTGCTTTAACCGCAACTGCAGTGAATGTACCACGTAGACGGTTTAATACGATGTTTGTTAATGCATCGCCATCAACGTCTTCAGCTACGATTAAGATTGGACGTGATGTTTGAACGATTTGTTCTAATAACGGTAAGATGTCCTGGAATGAAGAAATCTTCTTATCAGTAATTAAGATGTATGGATTTTCTAAATCAGCGATCATCTTATCAGAATCAGTCACCATGTATGGTGAGGCATAACCACGGTCAAATTGCATACCTTCTACGACTTCTAATTCAGTTTTGAAACCTTTAGATTCTTCGATTGTGATAACACCGTCGTTACCAACTTTCTCCATCGCTTCAGAGATGAATTGACCGATTTCTTCGTCAGCCGCTGAAATTGCTCCAACTTGTGCAATTTCTTCTTTGCTGCTAACAGGTTTAGAAATTGCTGCTAATTCTTCTAATGCAACTGCAACTGCTTTATCAATACCTTGACGAATGCCTACTGGGTTTGCACCACTTGTCACGTTCTTAAGGCCTTCCTGAATCATTGCTTGTGCAAGTACTGTTGCAGTTGTTGTACCGTCACCAGCGATTTCATTTGTTTTGTTCGCTACTTCAGCGACTAATTTTGCACCCATATTCTCATATGGATCTTCTAATTCGATTTCTTTAGCGATTGTTACACCGTCATTTGTAATGAGTGGTGCTACGAATTTCTTATCTAATACAACGTTACGGCCTTTTGGCCCTAATGTTACTTTAACTGCATCTGCTAATTTATCTACACCTGCAAGCATTGAGCGTCTTGCATCTTCAGAAAACTTAATTTCTTTAACCATTATTGATTCCTCCATTGATTGTGTATTCTAAATTGTTATTGTTTGCTATGTGTATTACTTACCGATTAATTATTCTTCAAAAATTGCGATAATGTCTTCTTCTTTTAATACAATATATTTTTCGTCTCCAGCTTTTACTTCCGTGCCACCAAATGGTTCGTACACGACACGGTCTCCTACAGCAACCTGGATTTCAACTCTTTCACCATTCTCAAGGATACGGCCTGTGCCAACTGCAATGACTGTTCCTTCATTTGACTTTTCTTTTGCAGAATCCGTTAATACGATTCCACTTGCAGTAGTTTGTTCTCTTTCAGTTTTTTCGATTACAACACGATTTCCGTATGGTTTTAACACGATCATTTCCTCCTTGAAAAATAAAATTCTTGTGTTTTTAGCACTCTGACTCTTTAAGTGCTAACATATTTTTATAATAATCAAAGAAGGTCAAGAATGCAAATGTTTTAGTTTGATATTTTTATTATTTTTTTCAATCCACTTAAATTTTTTATTCAACGCCTTTTAATGTACAATAATAAGGAGTATTGAATAAAAAGGAGATTTTATTTTTTTATGAATCGATTATGGGTTAATATTTTAACAGTTTTTATTTACATAGCTTCTCAATTTTTAGTGGTAATTCCAAATGCCTATTTTATTAAACAGGGATTGAGTGAATCAGACGCGTTTCTTAAGTCTGTTCCCTATTACGTTGCATCATTTGTTATTGCTTCGATATTAGTTATTTTCATAAATCAATGCATTAAGAATAAAACGACACTTGAACGTTCAAAGAAGGCTGATGCGATTGCAACCATCGGCTGGATTATTGGTGGTTTCTTTATTTCTTTATTTGCGCAAATGATTTTCGGTATGATTAATACTTATATACTTCAGCAGCCAATTGAAAGTCAGAACACACAAAATATTATGAGTATCGCTAAACAGGCACCGGTATTCATTATTCTGATTGCAATCGTTGGTCCGATCTTAGAAGAATTTGTTTTTAGAAAAGTTATTTTCGGAGAACTTTATGAGGTGATTAAAGGGCCGAGATGGCTTGCATTTATTATTGCATTACTCATTAGTGGTTTCATCTTCTCTTGTGCACATAACGACTTTGACCATACACTTATTTATATGGGCATGTCTCTCGTATTTAGTGGATTATATGTTCTTACAAATCGTATTCTAGTGCCGATTGCAGCACATATGACAATGAATGGGTTTGTCGTACTCATGCAAGTCGTCTTTGCAGATCAGGTAGAAGAAGCACAGGAACAATTAAAGGCCACTTCAAATATTATTGTCCCAGTTATTAAATCTTATTTTAATATTTAAATGAATAACGCCGAGTGGTCGGAATAGGGAATAATTCGACCACTCGGCGTTATATTTTTATATCAATTTACGATGCGTAGCGAAATATCACCTTTTTCACTCACTCGAACTACCACAATTTCTTAACACCCCAAAGACGTTCTTCACATGCAGTAATAATCGTCTTCAATGCTTTAATACGGGCTGCACGTTTATTATTCGCTGGTATAATCACCCACGGCGCGTCCTCCGTTGAAGTTTTATCAATCATATCTTTACTTGCTTCAAGGTATAAATCCCATTTTTCACGGTTACGCCAGTCTTCATCCGTTATCTTCCATTGTTTCTCAGGTGTGACTTGTCTTTCTTCAAAACGCTTTAACTGTTCGTCTTTATCTAATACAAGGAAGAACTTAATAACGATAGCACCTTCTAATGTCAACGCACGTTCAAACTTGTTAATTTCATCATACGCACGCTGCCACTCTTCAGTTGACGCAAACCCTTCTACACGTTCAACAAGCACTCTGCCATACCAGCTTCTATCAAAGATTTCAATATGACCAGAACGTGGTACATCCGTTGCAAAGCGCCATAGATAATGGTAACTTAATTCCGTCTCAGTCGGCGCACTAATGGCATTGACTTCATACCCCGTTGGATCAAGACTTTCACGGACACGTTTAATATTGCCGCCTTTACCCGCAGCATCCATGCCTTCATAGACAAGCATTAATGGTATTTTCTTTTCATATAAAGCATATTGTAATTCACGAATTCTATTCTGCAGTTTCGGTAATAGTTCTTTATATTCTGCCTTAGACATATCGTCTGATGTATCATCAAACATATCTGTCGTAAAGTCCTCTGTAAATTTGCCATCTACATTACGCTTAGCTTGTTCTTTTTCTTTCAATGCCTGTTCTAAACGTTTAATCATCGTTTCATACATTTCATTCGTTGCTTTGCCACGTTCCGTATAATCGATATACGTCCACGGAGAAATTTCTTCTGTCGCTTTCATTAAATCAATCATACCATCCTGATACGCTTTCACTGGAATTCCTGTTTCATATTCCTGTGCTTTCCAGCGCGTTAACGGATTCTTCTTCGTTTCTCTTATATGTTCCAATCGCTTCTGTTCATTGACTGACAGATAGAATTTAATAATGACATATCCATCGTCCTTTAACATTGATTCAAATCCTACAATTTCCTGCGTCAGCAGATCATAATCCTTTATGATATCTTTCTTTAACTCATGCACTTCAAAATCTAGCTTCTGTGCATACCAGCTTCTAAAGAATAACGTTACACCGCCTTTACTCGGAATATTCTTCCAGTAAGGATATAAGAAAGGATAACGTAATAACTCTTTATCAGGTCTTTGTGTTGCATAAAAGTTCGTATATTTTGCATCTAATGTCAGCAATAATTCATTCGATAATCTTGATTTACCTGACGCCGGGATACCTTCAAATACTACCATCACAGGTATACCTGCTTCATGTGTACGTCTTACCAGTTCTGCTGTTTTTAAAGCTAATGCTTCATCAATTTTTGTCATGCTTATCCCCCTTGTCTGTTCATCTTATTATACCATTTCACTTGTAATAAATGTATTCCTTCCCGCAAGAATTTAGAGTATTATAAGAATAGTAAGAAAAATGAGATAATAGAAAAGGAGCGTTTCCATGACGACTTTTAATGACTATGCATATACACGACCTGATCTACAGGCTGCTAAAGCGCAATTTGATTCTTTATATCGTAGATTCGATGAAGCGGCAAATGTAGATGAACAAATTGAGATTATTAACCAGATTAATGACTTGCGAAACAAGATTGATTCGATGTTTAATTTAGCATACATCCGTGCTTCCATCGATACAAAAGATGCCTTCTATGAAGCAGAACGTGATTTCTTCGATAATCATAATGGGGAACTTGTTTATTTCGAATCACTCTATTACAATGCTTTAAATCGCAGTCAATTTAAAGATGCCCTCATTAAAGTATACGGTGAACAGTTATTTGATTTAGCAGAACTTTACGTAAAACAATTTGATACGTCAATCAAAGATTTGCTTAATCAGGAAAATAAAATTGCTTCAGAGTATTCAAAACTTGTTGCCTCAGCTGAAGTAGAGTACAAAGGTTCTACATATACATTTGCTCAGATGGGTAAGTTCTTAGAGTCAACGGATAGAGAAGAACGTATTGCTGCAACACATGCTGTGCAGAACTATCGTGCCAGTTTAATGGCTCAATACGATGATATATATGATCGTTTAGTAAAGGTTCGTCACGAAATTGCTACACAACTTGGATTTAATAACTTTATTGAATTAGGTTATGTACGTATGCGTCGTGTGGATTATTCACCTGAAATGGTTAAAAATTATCGCGATCAAATTGCTGAGTATGTGGTACCTGTTGCTCAAAAGCTCTATGCAGCACAAGCCGAACGTATTGGTGTAAACCATCTAAAGATCTATGATGAATCGGTGCTATTTACTTCAGGAAATGAACAACCATTTGACGATGCACAGACTATTTTAGAAAAAGGCCGTCAGATGTACCGTGAACTCAGTCCTGAAACGGATGCCTTTTACTCATTTATGATGGAACATGCTTTGTTTGATGTGGAAGCTAAAAAAGGTAAAGAAGCAGGCGGCTATTGTACATTCATTGATGACTATGCATCCCCATTTATCTTCTCAAACTTTAATGGAACAGATGGCGATATCAGAGTGTTAACCCATGAAGCAGGTCATGCCTTCCAGGTATTCTGCTCAAGAGATCAAAAAGTACCAGATTACTTATGGCCAACGCATGAGTCATGTGAAATCCACTCAATGAGTATGGAATTCTTTACGTATCAATGGATGGACTTATTCTTCAAAAATGCTGACAAATTTAAATATAAACATATTGTCGATGCAATCCAATTCTTACCTTATGGTGTTGCTGTGGATGAATTCCAGCATATCGTCTATGGTAATCCAAAGCTTACGCCTAAAGAACGCCGTGAAGCCTGGCAATCATTAGAGAAGAAATACTTACCGCATACAGACTATGATGGTATTCATCCTTTAATAGATGGTGCGTTGTGGCATAAACAAGGCCATATTTTTGAATCACCTTTTTATTACATTGATTATACGTTAGCGCAAGTATGTGCCTTCCAGTTCTTCAAACGTTCTACTGAAGACTTTGAGGCGGCATGGAAAGATTATTTACACATTTGTCATCTCGGTGGTGCTCTACCATTTAATGCAATTGTTAAGGCAGCGAACTTATACTCACCATTTGAGCCAGGTACATTAAAAGAAGTGATGCACTTCCTGGAAAACTACTTAGATCAAATCGATACATCAGCGTTTTAATCAATATCGGTTGAGACACCATTCTAACGAACTGACGTACTAGCAATCCAATGTTATTTTAAGACAAAAAAGCCGAACAAGTTTGACATAATCCCGTGTGATGTGTCAAACTTGTCCGGCCTTTTGTATTTACCTATAATTTTTAAATACAGCTGCTTCCTTCGTGAACTAATGTCTTCTTAATAAATATACACCCGTCAGCAAAAATACTAACATATAACCGATGAACGATGTAATTTCTCCAGTGTCAGGTAATTGATTGAGATGATTTACAGCTTTATTACTTTCGTTACCAGAGCGAACTTCTTTTTCTTCTATTGAAGGCGCTTCTATTTCTTCAGCAGCTACTGCTAAATCAGATGTTGTCGACTGTGTTTTTTTAGCGATGACTGATGGATGACTATTCTTTTCTAACTTTGCTGTCACAAGTTCACCGACATGCTTATCTAATGCCAAATAATATGAAGCACTATCTTGTGGGCAGAACTTTGTCGGTTTATGCGTTTTATCCGCTGGTGGTTCACTGTCTGATTGTCCAACAGGTTCTGTTGTCACTGGTGTTTGATGATCCTTATCTACAGGTGGTGCAGTGACAACTGGTTGTTCTGTTGTCACTGGATTTAACGAACTTACAGGCGGTGTTACTGGTGAAACTGAAGGGCGTTCTGTTGTCGGTGTATCAGGCGTGTTTGGTATCACGACTGATGGTTCTGTTGTTTGTGGTAGTTCAGATGTCTTCACTGTTTCTGTCGTCGGTAATTCTTCTGTAGGTTGCGTAATTGGTTCTGTCGTTTCAGGTGACTGAGTAGGATGGGTCTCAGTGGATTGTTCTACTGTAGGTCGCTCAATCGATTTCTCTTCTGTCGTAGGGCGTTCAGTCGTAGGTAACTCAGATGTATTGTGATGATTCATTTCAGTAGATATAATTTCTACGGTACTTGCGGGTTTATATGTAACACTTGCTTCACTTGAGTCGATGTTTAATGCAGTTAATCCAAGGGCAAATGTAGTAGCCGATAATAAAATCGAACGTAATTTCAATTTACGCATTATACATTCCTCCAAAATTACAATTACTTTCATTATAAATGACGAATTTTGTTAATGCTATTAACTGGGAGTATCGTTACACACATTTAACATTGTATATATAAATGCAATATTTCATTTTCGGTTGTTATAATATTAATACATGGACAATCTTAAATTATGTGGTATAATAAATGTATCGAATATAAAAAATATACTACGAGGTACAATAATTATGGAAACAAAATATTTCTCAAACGATACACACGTTGGTGCTGTACACTTAAATGTCAACTTTATGGAGAATAGTATTAAATTTTACACTGAAATTTTAGGGTTAAAATTAATTGAATCACGTGATGACTATGCAGTCATCGGGACTGAAAAAAGACCACTGATCTATCTTTACCAAACGAATAAAGCGCGTGTAAATTCGGCGGGGTTATTTCACTTTGCCCTACTTGTTCCATCTCGCGCTGCATTAGGTAATATCTTCTTTCACTTAATCAAAACTGAATATCCACTTGCAGGTGCAAGTGATCATGATGTTTCAGAAGCAATTTATTTACAGGACCCAGAGGGTAATGGCATCGAAATTTATCGTGATTTACCATCATCTGAATGGCGCTATGAAGAGAATGGTAATATCGTGATGGGTACAGTTGAAATGGATTATAGCGGGGTAATTGCTGCCAATAATAATGCACCTTTCACAGGGTTACATCCTGATACGATTATGGGTCACATGCACCTGTCAGTAATCGATTTACACAAATCCGTTACTTTCTATGAAGATTTCTTTGGAATGGATACTATGACAACTTATGGCCCTTCTGCATCATTTTTATCTGCTGGAGGGTATCATCATCACTTAGGCCTAAATGTCTGGAACCGACACACAACACCACCTGAAATTGATGCGCCGGGATTACGTTACTTTGATATTCATATGCCAAACACAGAAGATGTTGAACATTTCAAAAAATTAATCCAGGAAAAAGGATTAGAAACAATTAAAGACGGGAAATCAGATATTATTAAAGATCCAAATGGTATAGGTGTTCGTTTAATGATTCAAAAATAAAAAGCTGAAAGGGTGTAAGTATTATGGGTTTATTCAAAAAAGATTTAGCTAAAAGTTTTGAAGAAGCGATTGTAACGAGACGTTCAGTCTATCATATTGAACCGAAGTCTCCAATTTCAGATGAAGAAATTGAAAGTATTATTGCGCATGTCGTTAAACATGTGCCTTCCGCATTCAACTCTCAAAGCACACGCATTGTGTTATTACTAGGTGATAATCATAAGATACTATGGGATATCACTAAAGACAGCCTAAAGTCATTAATGGGGCCAGACCGAGATTTCTCAGAAACTGAACAAAAGATAAATAGCTTTAAAGCAGGTTATGGTACTGTACTGTATTATATTGATACAAAAGTGACAGAAGGACTTCAAGAGAAATTTGCAGCATATGCAGATAACTTCCCAATCTGGGCCGAACAATCGAATGCCATGCATCAGTTTGCAATATGGACTGAGTTTGCAAATAAAGGATTAGGTGCATCTTTACAACACTACAATGGTGTCATTGATCAGAAAGTTGTTACTGAATTCGATATTCCTGAGACTTGGCAACTCGTTGCACAAATGCCATTTGGTTCAATCGGCTCTGTACCAGGACCAAAAGATTTCCAACCAGTAGAAAATAGATTTATTGTAAAAAAATAATTTTTTTCATAAAATAATTTTTTTCATAAAATAAAATATCAAAAAACCATTGGATGAAAAATATTATCCAATGGTTTTTCTTTGTTTTTATTAACTAAAATCTTACAATAAAGTTAACATTACTGTTCATCATTAATGCTTAATCGCGCATTGTTAACATTTGCTATATTTTGTGTTACCTGGTCACTTAAAATTGAACAAATTCTTAAAAATACTGCATCAATAATAGCAAGTTGCACAAGACGGACAGTCATCGTTCCAACTTTAACTTCATTTTCTTCTTTCGCCATCGCAAGGGCAATATCTGACATACGTAAAGCTGGCGATGGTACTTTTTGTGTGATTAAAACAATCGTTACTTTACGTTTTTTAGCAAACTTCATAACCTCGATGATTTCCTTACTTCTACCGATTGAAGTAACAACAAATAATACATCACCTGGTTCAAAATTAGCTAATACAGATACTGCAGTGTATGAGTCATTAACAAGATGCGCCATTTTATCAATTTGGGCAAGTTTCAGTTTGAAGTCTTCTCCTACTACATGTGAAATACCTACACCAAATATCATCATACGCTTCGCATTTACAATGGCTGTAGCTGCATCATCGATTAATTTAGGAGATAAAATCTTTTCAGTATTATAGAATGCTTGAATTGAATTGTTAAATACTTTCTCTTTTATATCTTCAACTGAGTCAGTCAATTCAATCTTTGAAGGTTTTTTCTCTAAATCGATAGTATGTAATTCTCTTGCCAGTTCAACTTTGACTACTTTGATACCAGCAAGTCCTAGGCGCTTGCTGAATCGTACAATCGCAGCTTCACTCGTACCGGCCAATTTGGCTATCTCTTTAATCGGTAAGTTTACTACTTTCACAGGTTGATCAATTATCAAATCTGCAATACGTTTTTCTACGGGTGTGAATGTGTCATACATTTGGGTAATCTGGCCTAAAACGGAATACATCGCTAATAACCTCCATACGTTTCATTAAAAATAATTTAATATTACTTAATATTAATTTGAAATTAATACTTATATCTATTATATACTATATCTTGGGAATATTTTAAATAAATAATTTATAATTTTATAAAAAAAAACTACGATTTTATGAAAATCGTAGTTGTAAGTCACTATGGGTTGGCAAACTTTCTATTGCGCCTTTCCCCATCGTTGTAAATGCCCCAACTTTATTGGCAAAAGCTAATATTTCATGCGCATTTCCCTTAAGATGTTCTATAGGAATTGGTGTTTGAAGAAGCTGGTATATTACAGCACCAATAAACGCATCTCCTGCACCTGTTGTATCCTGGACAGTAACAACCTCTCCAGGAACATGCGTAAATTTATCCTTAAAGTATACAGTTGCACCCTTTGCACCTTCTGTATATATCACCGCTTCAGTATAACCGTTAAATAAACTTTGTATGGCTTCATTAACATCTTTGATACCTGTAATAAATTCCAGCTCTTCATCAGATATTTTTAATATATGCGCTTTTGGTAAATACGCTTGTACAGTATCCTTTAATAAATTTAAATCATTCCATAAAGGAAAGCGTAAATTCGGCTCAAAAATCACGAGTCCATTGGCCTGATGAAAATTATCTATCAATACGTTATGTGTTTCTTTCATCGGTGACGGAACTAAATCCACTGAAGAAAAATGCATGATATCGTGTGCCGTAATGTCTTCAGGTAAACGCTCAGATGTTTTTAACATATCCGCTGAAGGATTGCGATAAAATGAGAAGTCGCGTTCTCCCTCATGTGTCAAACTCACAAATGCCAAAGCTGTATTGGCCTCATGTGTTCTGGAAATATAACGCGTATCAACACCTGTGCGTTCTAGTGTATCGATGATTAAATCACCAAATGCGTCATTTCCAAGTTGAGAAACTAGATGAGATTTTCCTCCTAATTTAGCAACACATGCAGCAACATTGGCGGGTGCGCCCCCAACTTTCGGCTCAAAGCCCTTTACTTCTTTTAGTTTCACACCTTTTGTTTGTGGAATAAAGTCGATTAAAGCTTCTCCTATTGCATAGAGTGCACTCATTTTTATGCCCCTTTCAAATCATATTTCGTAAATTTGAAATACACTTGACCTGATTCGGTTGATGTACGAATACCTGTTGCCTCTTCTGATGTAAAGATACGCGTCGTCATAACCTTTTCACCATCATTGATAAAGATTTCTATCGATGACGTATCTACAAATATTTGTAACTGTGATAAATCTTCATCCAATGTGACACTACGGCTATAACCGTCCACACCTTCAGGAAGCATACCGCTATCAAATCGGTCGAGTGTCACACGTCTATCTGCTTTATTATAAGTAATCATCGTACTTTCTTTTTTTGAGACACGTAATTCAATGTAGAATTCAGTGGATTCATTCTCTAATACATCAACGATTAATTCATATTGCGTTCCTTCATAAGGGTGCAGTTTAACAATTTTCTTTGTTGCATAACCTTCCGCCGTTTCAACTGCACCACGACGTTGCTTTAATGAAGGTACAGGGCGTTGTTTAAGTTGATTATTTTCAATTGTTAATACGCGTGGCAGTGTAAGACAGTGTGCCCAGCCATCTTTATCTGTTGGATAGCCTGTCTCAGGGAGTCCCATCCATCCAATTAGAATTCTATTTCCATCTTTATCAAGTGTCGTTTGTGGCGCATAAAAGTCAAACCCATGATCTAGTTCTGTAAATGCCCCATGTTTCATCTGGAAAGTTGTTTTGTCTAATTCTCCAATAATATAACCTGATTGATAGATATTCCAGAATTGATCTTCATATTTATCAATCCCTTGCGGACAGAATAAGACAACATCTTTATCACCTAATTTAAAGTAATCCGGACACTCCCACATAAAACCAAAATCCTTATAATCCGTTGATAATTCAGAGACGAAGTCCCATTGTTTGAAGTCCCTCGATTGGTAAACGACAATTGTTCCCGTCTCATCTTCTCTTTGTGCACCGATAACAGCATAATACATTCCTGATTCATACCATACTTTAGGATCTCTGAAATGATCCGTATACCCTTGATGTGGACCATTAATAATCGGTACATCATCTTTTGTAATCGTATTATCTTTATGCATCGTTGCAACCATTTGATACGGCATACGCTCCCATTGTTCAGAACGGTGATTGCCCGTGTAAACCAGTTTAAGCGTGTCATCGACAACAATACCTGAGCCTGAATACGCCCCGTGACTGTCATATAAAGTGTCAGGTCGAATTGCTATACCAACATTTTCAAATGTTGCTAAATCATCGCTCACTGTATGATACCAGTATTTTAAGCCATGAACAGGTCCAAGTGGAAACCATTGATAAAACAAATGATATTGCCCATTGAAATAGGTAAACCCATTTGGATCGTTTAATAAGCCTGTCGGTGGTTGAACATGATAGGTTTGTCTATGAGGTGCATTCGCTGTTTGGTTGAATAATAATTCATAATCCGCTTCTGGAATAGATTCCAGCGTTCGATATCTTTCTTCACGTGTCCATTCAATCATATGCTCTCTCCTTTTTTGGTACCGGTTCCATTTGTTCTTAGTGTCATTTTATGATTGTATATTGTCTTTGTCAACGCTTTCTTTCTCATCTAATGTAAAAGTCATCTCCTGTAACATAGGTACTTCCTGGTCTTCTATTAAACGTAGCAGCGATGAAGCAGCGCGTTCTCCTGTTTGAAAATATGGAAATCGGATTGTCGTAATCATCGGCGTAACAATTGACGTCGTTTCATATCCTCCAAAACCTGTAATAGAGAGCTGCTCAGGTACTTTTATCCCCTGTTGTTGCGCCGCCTTTAATACGCCTAATGCAATATTATCTGTTGCACAAATTATGGCTTGATATTGTTTGACTAAATCTTGAGCAGCTTTCGTTGCATCTTTTAATTTAAATGTCGTTTCAAATAAATCTAGTTTCTGAGCATAGCCTGCTTTGACACCTTGCTTTCTTTTTAAGCCAACAGCTATATCTATCTCTGGTACGCCAAGATACGCAACATTATTAAACTGAAACTGCTTGAAGTACTTACCTATCGTCACGCCCGCTTCATAGTCATTCTGGATAATCGAATGAATTTGAGGATGTTGCTGACCTACCAGTAAAATAGGTTTATCAATGGATTGAATCAACGCAATATGTGACGGTGTAACTTCAGTTGCCAATAGAATCATACCATCTACTTTACTCGTGTGAAATGTTTTGATGGCATTCAATTCGAGATCACTTGATAAATCAGTGTTGGCAATCAGCGTCTGGTAATTATGTTGCCTCAAATACGTTTCAATACCAAGCAGTGTTTCATTGGAAGCATAAGAATTTAAGCGCGGCACAATGACACCAATCATATTCGTACGTTTCGCTTTTAAACTTTGCGCAAACTGATTAGGTGTGTAACCTGTTTCTTTCACAATTTTATCGAGTTTTTGTCTTGTTTTGTCGCTTACTGAACCACCGTTTAAATAACGCGATACAGTACTTTTTGAAACGCCAGCAAGCTTCGCAATATCCAATATATTATTCATCATGCCATTCCTTTCATATTGACTTTATTTTAGCATGTTTTAGAAATTCGTGATATAAAGAGGGTGTATTGATCATTGAATATCTAACAGGAGACTTTATGATTATCAAAACAAGACAACCTTCCTCTTCTTTGCTTCAGTTACACCACCTCAAAGGACGCAGTAATCTCGATTTATCCGATTATGAATTAGAATTAAAAGGCTATTACGGCGAGCAACTGCTTGATCGTATTGTTAGTCGTGTAAATTTCGGAAATGCATTAGTCATTCAGGATTTAAGATTGTTAGATGGTAAGACTGAACGACAGTTCGATACAATCGTTATCGTGAATCAAAGTGCATATATATTAGACGCGAAATACTATACGAGGGATTCTCGTTATCAAGATGGCAAATTCTATCACGGTTATAAAGAGATTGAAAATCCTGATTTACAGATCAGCAGATCTGAAACTTTTTTAAGGAATTATATATGGAAGCATTTCGGCGTGAACTTTACAGTTGTGGGGTTTTTTGTATTTGTAAATAATGATGTGACGTTTAAAAATGACGGTAGACATCCACGCTTGTTACACGCAAACGAATTGCAGTCATCATTTCATGAATTAAAGATGCACCCTGTAATGGAAGTTGACTATGATATTGCAGAATTGCTTGTGAAAGCACATCGATCAGAATCAATCCATAGTGTTGAACTGAATATTACAGAAGCTGTGTTTTTTAAAGGTCCGAAATGTCCGAAATGTGCTGTTGTGCAAGACATAGAATTTTCTAATCTGATAAAGATGCCATGCTGTCATGAAATTTATAGTTTTAATGATGTGATGCACTATGCACTGAAAGAATATTGTGCAATTCATAAATTGGGCAGTGTGAAAGTTGGTAAATTTACGAAGTTTATTACGGGAAGTGATGGGAGAAACTACAAAATCGAGCGTTTTATCAGGAAAAATTTAAAACGTACAGATAAGGAAGGTACGTATCAAATTTGAATTGGATATTAATGGGTATAAATGCACAATTCTGATTTGATGCGGGCACTTTTTTGAAGTTTTTTCCTGTTCGTGCACACTTCTGATTCCAAGTGGGCACTTTTTTATAATTTTTTCCACTAAACATCAAAAAACTAACCACTCTCCAGAGTGGTTAGTTCTCTAGTTCTTCTTCAATTAAACGTTGTTCCCCTTTTAAGTACTGGCGATACCCAATTTTACTAATCTGTATGCTCACTTCATACAATAGAATCATTGGCATGGCAAACATGAAATACGTAATTAAATCTGGTGGTGCGATTAATGCAGCTACCACAAAGAGTGCAAAGTATGCGTATTTTCGATTTTTCTTCAGAAACATCGGTGTAATTAACCCAAGTCTGGTCAAAAACAGCAATAGGATTGGTAACTGAAATAGGAAACCAAATGGAATTGTAAATCTCAGCATCTCATTAAAATATTCTTTAACACCAATCATTTGATTAACACCCATTTCACTTGCAAGCCCAATCGTAAAATAAATTAAATATGGAAATACGTAGTAATAACTAAATGCGAGTCCCGCTAAAAACAACACTAAACTAATTGGAATATAGGATAACGTTGCACGGCGCTCTTTTGGATGTAAGCCTGGAGAGATAAATGCCCATAACTGATATAAAATAACTGGCGAGGTGATTATCAGTGCAATAATCATGATGACCGTAATATAAATCGTTAATGGATCACTTACTTTGAAATAATGGAGCTCTATTTCTTTAGGTACATCATCCTTTGTTAAAAACTTCGTAACGGGCTTTCCGAAGTAGAATCCTACTGCAGTAGCAGCAACTAAGCAATAGAGTACAACCATGATACGTTTACGTAACTCTTCTAAATGTTCTACAACTGTTAAATTATCTTTATTCATTTAAGGAATTAACCTCCTCATAAAAAAACGGCAAACATGTTCGCCGTCATACAATCTAAATTTATTTTACATCTTTGTTATCTTTGTCATCATGGTCTTTCATAATGCCATCTGTTGCATCTTTGAATTCTTTTAATGACGTCCCCATTGCACGACCGAATTCTGGTAATTTCTTAGGTCCAAAAATAATAAGTGCAATAATACCTAAGAAAATCATTACTGGTCCTGAAAGTGCTAACCCAACTGTATTGATAAATAACATCTATTTAACCCCCTAATGATTTTTCATAAAGAATATAAGCGACTGTAATTCCACACCTAAATCGATATGATGAACGTGTACCCCACTTGGTACTGTTAAACGTTCCGGTGTAAAGTTTAATATACCTTTAATTTGTGCTTTTGTCACTCTATTTGCGACATCTTGTGCAACTGCACCCGGTACAGTCAGAATAACGACCTGAATGCCTGTTTCTTCAACAATCTTTTCGAAATCTTTCATATCTTCAATTTTAATCTTACCAATGGTCTTACCCACTGCATTTGAACTTGTATCGAATGCTGCTGTAATCTTCATGCGATCATTTATTGAGAAATTATAATTAACAAGCGCTGTACCGAGATTACCAACCCCAATGATAGCGACTTTGGTAATAATATCTTGCTGCAGTGTGGTCTTAAAGAAATTTAATAAGAAATTAACGTTGTAACCATAACCTTTTTTCCCTAGCTCACCAAAATAAGAAAAATCTCTACGTATTGTGGCAGAATCAATTTGTAAGCCTTCACTTAATTCCTTACTACTTACTCTTTCCACATTCGAATTATATAAAGTATTTACAAAACGATAATATAAAGGCAATCTCTTTAGTGTGGCTTTAGGAATTTTTATTTCGTCCTTCGACATCCTATTCACCCGTTTTCAAATTTATTTGTGATACATTTCACATCACTAATGATTATATCACTTTCCATTTCACTTGACTATGTGAAATTTCACAAAATCAATTAATTTATTCCTAGTTTATCTGACTTCATGTACAATGATAATGAGGTGAAACAACTTGATATTATTACAAGCAAGTAACATTACAAAATCCTACTCAGGTGAAAATATATTTTCAAATGTGAAATTCGAAGTGAAATCCAATGACCGTATTGCCATCGTTGGTCGTAATGGAGCCGGTAAAACGACGTTAATGAAAATTCTTGCCGGAACAGAAGAATTTGATTCTGGACATCTTTCGATGACTAAAAATGTAAAACTTGGTTACTTAACACAACAAATGACTTTAAATGCTGATGGTACAGTATATGAAGCAATGAAAAAACCATTTCTACATCTAGAAAAAATGCAAAAAGAACTAAGTGAAATTGCACAATATCTTAGTGATGAAAGTCATCAGGCAAGCTCAGCTGATTATCAGCAAAAATTAATAGAATACGAAAAGTTGCAACATCAGTTTGAAACGCAAGATGGTTATTTATACGAAACGAAGATAAAAACTGTATTAACGGGTCTCAATTTTAAAGAAGAAGATTTTCATCAAAAAATTGATACATTCTCAGGTGGACAAAAAACACGCTTGGCACTTGCTGAAATGCTCCTTCACAATCCAGATTTATTGCTCCTTGATGAGCCGACAAACCATTTAGATATGGATACAACTGCCTGGCTTGAAAATTACTTAACCACTTATAGCGGTGCTATCGTAATCATATCTCACGACCGTTATTTCCTGGATAAGGTCGTCAATACGGTATATGATGTCGCACTTGGGCAAGTTCAGAAATATGTCGGTAATTACTCAAAATTTATCGAACAACGCGATCAATTCTACGAAAAGATGCAGGCGCAATATGAACGACAACAAGCTGAAATCAAACGACTGGAGACCTTTGTTCAAAAGAATATTACTCGTGCTTCAACAAGTGGTATGGCAAAATCACGCCGTAAAGTACTCCAAAAAATGTCTAAAATCGATATGCCGAAACAAGACGACCATTCAATGCGTTTACGTTTTAATATACAAAAAGAAACAGGTAATGATGTATTACGTATTAATGATCTTGCAATTGGATATGACACACCACTTGCAAAACATCTCAATTTAGATATTAAAAAGCAAGATGCAGTTGCATTTATCGGTCCAAATGGTATCGGAAAAACGACATTGATAAAAACCATTGCCAAACAACTTCAAGCATTAAACGGTGATATCCATTATGGCTCAAATGTTTCTATAGGATATTATGATCAGAAACAAGCTGAATTCTTTTCAAACAATACAGTGTTGGAAGAGCTTTGGCAGTACTATCCCCACTTACCTGAGAAAGAAATTCGTACAGTACTCGGTCGCTTCCTATTTGTACAGGATGATGTTAAAAAAATCATAAACGATTTATCCGGAGGCGAAAAAGCACGCCTTCAACTCGCTAAACTTAGTCTTGAAGAAAATAATGTATTAATTCTCGATGAGCCAACAAACCATTTAGATATTGATGCAAAAGAAGTCCTTGAAGATGCCTTAATCCATTATCCTGGAACGTTATTATTTGTGAGTCACGATCGTTATTTTATCAATAAGATTGCGACAAAAGTATTCCAGATGACAGATAAAGGCGGGAAATTATTTTTAGGAGACTATTCGTACTTCATTGAAAAAGAAGAAGAACGCATTGCCCATGAGCAATTTAACGAACAAGTTATGAAACAAGCACAAAAAGAACCATCCAACAATGATTTTAAAGCCAACCAAAAAGAACGCAGAAAAATAGAACGTCAGCTTGAACGTACAGAGCAAGATATCCAACAAACAGAAGCAAAAATTGCGGATATCGAAGAACAATTAACCTTACCAGAAGTGTTTAATGATCATGAAAAAGCGCATCAATTAAATCAAGAATTAATCGCACTTAATCAATCACTCGAACAAATGGTCGAACAGTGGACAGAACTTGAACTCACCTTAGAAGATTAACCGGCAGATGCCGGTTTTTTTGTGCACAAAGTTATACACAACAAAAAGCTTATGATGACAGTAATCCACAAAGTTATCCTACTTATCCACAGAAAATCAGGTGGAAAGAATGCTTTTTTTAGTGTAATACTCCCTATTGACTTATAGTTATCAACATTTTGTGCACAAGTTGTTCATAAGTACGTGTGTTCGCGTAGATAAAAAGCATACAGGAAATTGCAGTAGTGAAGATTATATCACGCAACTTGTGGTATATACATAACATCATATTTAAGGAGAAATGCTATGTATAGATTTCCACGTAGTTGCTTAGGCAGCATTATATTATCAGTCATTCTTTCAATTATCTTAACCATATTACTAAATGGTTGTGTCGCTATAATGCATTAAAAGAGTCAACGCAAATTTACGTTGACTCTTCTATAATTCAATATTTGATTTACCATTTAAGTTCATTTCACCAAAGTCCTGATTTAAATAATGATAATATGCAGCTGCACCTATCATCGCGGCATTATCAGTACATAGTTCAAATGGAGGAATCATTAATTTAATTCCTTTTTGTTCACATAACGCTGTCATACGAGCGCGTAATCCTTTATTAGCAGCAACCCCGCCACAAATCAATAACTGATGAATATCATATTCCTCAAGTGCTTTAAATGTCTTTTCAGTTAATACATCAATCACACTTGCCTGGAAACTTGCAGCCACATCTTCGGGTTGATAAGTTTCACCCTTTTGATTTTTGTTATGTAACGTATTAATTACCGCACTCTTCAATCCACTAAAGCTAAAATCATAACCTTCTAAAATTGGTCGAGGTAAATTTAAATTATCTTCACCATTTGCAGCTAATCTATCGACATGCGGACCACCCGGATATGGAAGGTTAATCGTTCTCGCTACTTTATCATATGCTTCGCCGACCGCGTCATCTCGTGTCTGACCAATAATCTCGAAATCCAGATGATCTTTCATCACAACGAGCTCAGTATGCCCACCAGAAACAACTAATGCAAGTATCGGGAACGTTAAGCGTTCTTCAATATGATTTGCATAGACATGGCCGGCAATATGATGTACTGGAATTAATGGCTTGTTATGTGCTAATGCTAATGCTTTTGCTGCATTGATGCCTACAAGTAGTGCACCAATTAAGCCTGGACCTTTTGTTACTGCAACTGCATCAATCTCATCCCACGAAATCGCTGCTTGCATCATCGCTTCATCAATTACCAATGTAATATTCTCAACATGATGGCGACTCGCCACTTCCGGCACAACACCACCAAAGCGCTTATGTGATTCAATTTGGCTATTTACGACATTGCTTAATACTTCATGACCATTTCTGACGATACTTACCGCTGTTTCATCACAGCTTGTTTCAATTGCTAATATTGTTACATCCATCATTTTAATTTCACCCACATTACTTTCGCATCCTGATTCGGACCATAATAGTCACGTCTAACACCACCGTATGTAAAACCAAGTGATTCATATAATCGACGTGCGCGTAAATTCTCTTCTCTTACTTCTAAACTCATCATTTCACACGTCATTTTTGCATAATTCATGACGTACTCTAGTAATAATTTTCCGTAGCCTTTACCACGTAATGATTCATCAATGGCAACCGTTGTAATTTGAGCCTGATCAATCACAATCCACATACCTAAATAACCAATCACTTCATTATCCTGTATCATTGTAAAATAATGTGCAAACTCATTCTTTTCTAATTCATGATAAAAAGCATCTAAACTCCACGAACCGGATGGAAATGCCTTTTGTTCAATTGCATAGATAGATGGGACATCCTCAGTCACCATTTTTCTTATTGTGAGTCCTGATTGTTCTGCCAATTACGCTCTGCCTCCGAAATTCTTAAATACGTTGGTTCAAATGTATGTGCATCTACTAAATGATCTTCTGTAATCAATCGTCTTATTTCCGCACTACGAGGAATGCAGTAATAAGTCGGACCTTTGAGTTGTTCCGACAATTTTTCTGAGTCTATACCGATAAATAAATACGGCAGATGCTGATCTCTTAACTTTTGATTTAACGCATCAATTGAAATATATGCATCTTCTTCAATACATTCTAATTTAACACCTTTAAATCTATAAATACCTGAATAAACATATCCTCTTCTTGCATCCACTACTGGTACTAATAAAAACTCATGCATTCTCACAGTTGCAGCAATAACAGACAAACTAGAGACTGCATAAAGTGGAATATTAAGCGTATAAGCAAGCGTCTTTGCAGCAGTAACACCAATGCGTAAGCCCGTATATGAACCAGGACCTTTCGCGACAACAATACCTTCAATATCTTTCATTTCTAAATTTGTATACTTTAAAAGAGATTCTATTTGAGACATTAAAGTAATCGAATGATTCACGTTCATCCCACTATTAAATTCAGCTAATACTTCGTTACCGTCTGTAATACTCACTGATAATGGTTGATTACTCGTATCGATATGTAGTAGTTTCATACTCAATTTGCTCCTTTAAATTCATTGAACGTGCACCTTTTGCATTGATTTTAAAGAGACGTCTCGATTCGTCAATACGTTCAATCTCAATTTGTAAATAATCATCCGGCAGGAAATCAACAATCATTTGTGGCCATTCTACTAACGTCACACCATCTCCGTAGAAATAATCATCAAACCCTAAATCATCTTCTGCACCCTCTAAACGATAGCAATCCATATGATGAAATGGCATACGCCCTTCATAGGATTTAATGATATTAAATGTAGGGGAACTGATGACACCTGTTACACCTAATGCTTTTCCAAAATATTGACTGAACGTAGTTTTACCAACACCTAGGTCACCTTTTAATAAAATAACCGTTTGTGGTTTTGAAAACTTTGCTATAATCTCAGCAATCTTTTCTGTTTCTGTAATTGAATTAATTAGTAATTCCATCTGCTTCACCTGTTTTTCAAATATGTATTATTGTATCACGAATTGATTAAATTCATATAGTTGATTTGCTTTGTGAGTGAGCTGAATAATGTATATGTCGCTCACTCACATTATTATTTATATATTTAACCACGTTCAGTGAGCGAATTAGTATGTATTTCGCTCACTCACTAACCATTTATATATTTATAAACAAAAAAGAGACCCCGAAGGATCTCTTATGAATTGCCCGGCAACGTCCTACTCTCGCAGATCGTAAGACCAACTACCATCGGCGCTAGAGAGCTTAACTTCTGTGTTCGGTATGGGAACAGGTGTGA
>NZ_JAHCPS010000017.1 GCF_021366795.1 Macrococcoides caseolyticum
AATTATTAAGTTCTACTTGATTGTTACATGGAAGGTCCTTAATAAACTCTACCCATCCATAATTTTTATTATTAATAATATTAAGTATCTTAAAATCTAACAAATCAGTTTTATTATTAAACCATTCTAATAACTCTTGAAAGCTCTTATCGATTTCTAAGTCTCTAGGTTTAAATATTAAACTATTTTCAATAAAATTTAATTTTGATACAGCTTCTCCATATAAATGAGAATCTCCTAGAAACTCTATAGAAATTAAATTTTCGCATACAAATGATGGATTTAAACTACTTTTATCTTTTTTTAAGTAATTTAATATTTTAGTTATAGATAATAAACTTTTATCAAGATAGTTATTAATTAAACGCATACCCTCTGTATACTTTTTGATTATAAAGTTATCCTCTAATTTCAATAATTCGTTAAAATAATTATACCTTTCATATTTATTATTTCCTTGTAGTTTATTACTGATTCTTAAATTATTAATTTCATAAATAAGTGTACTATTAAATACTTTCTTACAAAAATCAAGATATTGATTTAAGAATACTTCAGGGCTTTTCATGGGAAAATCTAATGAGTTATATTTTTGATGAGCTTTTTTTAATAACAGACGATAAAAATTAGAAAAATCCATATTATCTATTTTACTTTCTATGATTATAGGTAATTCCAAACTTTCCATGTTCTCCTCCTGTATTTAAAAAGAAAAGTGATGTATATACATCACTTTTCTTAATTATTTTTAGCTAGTTTAATTGTTAGTAAGGCTAGTCCAATAGTCAAAATGATGTAGACAATTCCAGAAATAATAATAATAGTTTCATTAGGATTTTTTAGAACTACAGGTAAAGGTGCATAGCTTACCTCTAAATCCTCACTTTTATTCCCTAAAGCAATAAACATTTTTATAGTACTCCAAGCTGCTATTAAAGTAAAAATTCCAGAAATTAAACTAAATATTTTTTTCATCATATTCTTCCTCTCCTAAATAATCTTTAAAGATCTTATTTTGTTTTATTGTTTCATAATTTCCTTCAAGTATAACTTCGCCATCTTTAATTAAATAGATATTATCCATTTCTTTTAATGTATGAACTTTATGAGATGTTGTAATCTTAGTTGCGCCATATTCATTAAGATACTTGTCTATATTCAATTCATTTTTTCTATCTAAAGAACTTGTAGATTCATCTAATATCAATATTTTAGGTTTTTTTATTAATGCTCTTGCTATCGCAATTCTTTGTCTTTGTCCTCCAGAAATATTAGAACCATTTTCAGATAAAAGTGTGTTTATTCCTTGAGGCATTAATGTAACTTCTTCTAATAATGAAGCTCCGGCTAATGCTTCATATACTTCTCTTTGAGAATATTTTTCATTTCCTAGAGTCACGTTTTCCATAATCGATTTATTAAATATAGTATACTCTTGGGTAACTATCCCTATGTTGTCTCTTAAATATTTAGTGCTATATTGATCTATATTTTCACCATCTATTAAAATATCTCCTTGTGTAGGATTATATGATTTATTAAGTAATGATAATAATGTACTTTTTCCTGATCCTGAACCGCCTATTATAGCTATATGACTATTTTTTGGAAACTTCATATTTATATTTTTTAATATATTTGGAGAATATTTATCAAATTTAAAATATACATTTTGGATTTCAATACAACCTTGGATTCCATCTTGTCTCCCTCTAACTACTTCTTCCCTATCATTTGTGGTAACATCCTCCACAAAGTTTAAAATAGACCTAGTCTTATTTATATTTACGATAATCTCTGCCATATTACTAAAAGGCATCAAGAATATGCTAGATAAAGACAAGAAGCCGAACAATGTTCCTATTGTCATTTGATTAGACGTAGTAAGTATTACACCTAATATAGTTATAGCTATTGGTACTATAGAAACTATAGTTCTTAGTAAACTATCTATTTTTATTTTTTTTTGTCCTACTTCATATGAAGCTTCTAGTTTTTTATATAATGATTTTTTCCAATCAGCAAAAAATGACTCTTCCTCTCCTAAAATTTTTATAGTATGTATAGAGTGAAGAATCTCGGATAATTTACCATTTTGTTCAGATTTGTATGTTAGCTCTTTATTACTTAATGGTTGTATACTTTTAGAGCCAAGTATAATTAGTAACATCTCTATCAGTCCAACTATTAATAGTAGTGACGTTAATAAAATAGATTGAGTGAACATATAATTTATAACTATAAACAGTGTTATAAAGTTTAAAACACTTGATATTGCTTGATTTAAAATTAAATTCCTGACATCTTCTAAATTATTAGCTCTTAATGCTAAATCACCACTTGCTCTCGAGTTAAAAAAATTAATTGGTAAATTGATTAAATGATCCACAAAATTAGGAATCATCACTTCATCAATTTTTTTTTGTATCTTATTAATTAAATGCGAGTTTAAATAATTAAAAAGTAATTGTACAAACAAAATAATAATTAATATCGCTATTACTAATCTAATGTTTGAAATCTCCCAAAAATTATTAGTATCAATAGAATTATCAATTAGATATTTTGTAGTTATTGGGAGCAATATGAAAGATAATTGAATCATTATTGCAATTATTAATAACATTAAAAAGGTTACTTTTTGTTTATAAAATGGTTTAAATATGTCTAACCTAAAGATTTTTTCTTTTTTTCTTTTTTTAAAATTTTCATTCGGTAATATTAAAAGTGCATATCCTGAATAATATTTAATCATATCCTCATAATTTAAAATATACTTACCTAAAGCAGGGTCAGATATGTAATATTTATTATTATCTACTTTTTCCAACACTAGAAAATGGTTGTTATTCCAAAATAAAATTAAAGGTTTTCCTAAAGTATCTAAATTAGATATATCTAATTTAAGTGAACGTACATCAAAGTTATAATTCTGAGCTATTTTTTTTAACGTTAACATACTAATTCCGTTCCTACTACCATGAATATCTTTTCTTAAATCATTTAATACACCTTCAAATCCATAGTAAGAAAATATCATTGCTAACGAAGTAATTCCACACTCTGAAGGAGAAATTTGTCTCAATTCAGGAATTTTTTTTGATATTTTTTTCAAAATCATTCACCCTCAATAAATATAAAGAAAGGAGGAGTTCCCTCCTCCTTGGACCATATTTGTTTTACTCACAATTTTTATCCACAGAAATTGGTCCAACATTAACAGATACACCACTCACAGTGTCAGGACAATCTTTCGTTACAGTTGGAACAATTCCACCTGCTCCTACTAATGTTTCTAATTCTTCATCAGTTACATTTTCAATCGCTTCTAATGCTTGATAGTTTTCCATAATATAGTCCTCCTTCTAGAATATAAAAATTTGTAAAACAACTGTTCTACATTTGTAATATAACCCAATTAATTACCAATCAAACCATTTTAAAAGAATATTTGTTATAATTATATTGTTTCGACAACCAATATAAAATCTCATACAAAAGCAAACTAAAATAGAAAGTTCTATTTTAGTTTGCTATTTGTTTGGAATAGTTATACAATTTAATTAACTTAATTGAACGTAAAAAGAACATTCAGCATTAATAACTGCGCCAACAGTTATTAATCGCTTACCGATCGCGTACATCGGCAAACACTTTAGAATGTTCTTCTAACTTCCTCGTTATGAGATTTATATTTTAATCATACCCGATTTTTCAGAGGTTATCAATAAAACAAATCTCAAGAGTAAGTTATAAGAATATTAAATCGACAAAAGTCATAAGAGTGCATGCCATGGAAAAGACCGGCGTGTACTCTTTTTTCGTTCCTAAAATCTAAAAAAGGAATGATCACAATGACTTACATCATGAACGACTTTGAAAATAATTTTGAAACAATCATCGCAATGGATCGTACGGTTGAACGATACAATCGACATCTCAAAAAGAATGAATACCGTGTTTTAAACGTATTGAAACAACACAGCTTAAAAGTAATTGGTTTTTCTCACTTAAAACTTCAGACTATCGCAAATTATTTAGAAGTCAGTAAAAAAACCGTTTATCGTATCTTAAAAAATCTTGATGAAAAAGGTTATATCACGAAGATTCATACGGTCAGTGGCAAACGTAAGAATAACGGCGCATTAGTCTTTAGAATCAACACTTATACACAATACGAAATCATCCGAGAAAAAAATGTCCACGCTAAAATGTCCACGCTTAATCAAGTGATCAAGACCGGGAAAGAGCTGTCACAACAGGCGTTACAACATGTTCACGCAAAAAAGGAAACTATATTCTTTTTAAATCTATTAAATATCTTTTTAAGTAACAAGAAACGTTTAAATAAAACACATGCTAAAGTTTTATATCACAACATTAAAAACTCAGATATTCGTGTCAAACCGATGGAAGTGCCTGACGCAATTTACAACGTCGCAAAGCCTTTCTTTAGTGATGAAGAAATTCTGTCTCTGTATAAAACCATGCTGAAAGAAACCATCGGTAACAATATCTACGACACTGAAGACCACATTGAGATTATGACGTATGCAATTCAATCCCTTGTTAAGGTAAAGAAAAAAGAATTTAATGGACTGGCATCTAAAATTAAAAATGACAGAGCGTACTATATCGGCATTTTACGTGAGTATATCGCACAATATTATTTTGTCTATAATGCTGTCATTTAGTTATCATTGTGAATAAAGTGTATCGTGATCTTTCTGTAGTTTCTGAACACGTTCGAGAAAATCTTTTTCTGTCTGTGGATTTTGAATCTGTTGTCGAATCTGATAACGCACATTGTCATAATCTTGTGCTGTCAGATGACTGTATTCATACACACTGAGATGTTCCAGTTGAATCTTCTGAATAAGATTGTCACCAATACGCTTTTCATAGATGGCTAAATACTCGTTGTGTTTGTTCATCAATGATTTACGTTTTTCACGATCATCAATGTGATTTATTTTCTTTTGCGCCACTGAGAAATGACGATGTGTCACATGATTTTTCACTGTCGTATTAAAATTGAATAGCCCCTGATTCATCAAATTATCTAAATAATGTTCAGCTACTTTGTACTGTTCATTTACTTTTTGAACATGAAGATGTTGCTGGTAAAACGGTAATGGTGATAAGGGTGTCCATGTACTAATTGTGATACCGATGATAAAAATGATCAGTGATAAAGGCACTGTAAATCGCAATGATTTGAGATGATTTATCTGACTTGAAAGCCATAAGAATATCCCAAATAGACACAAAGCAATGATACAGACAGGCATCACATAATATAAAAATGTGAACATACTAATGCATTCCTATCACGAGATAATAGATGATAAATATCACAAAAATAAAACTAATAATTACAGGAATATAATTTAAAAAGAAATTTAATTTCTTGTACTTTTTATTCAGTGCTTGTTGGTAGTTGTCCATCTCAGACTTTAAGTCACGTTTGATATCGGTTAAAACATCGTGTTTAATATTTTTAGCGTTCAAGTCCACCATTGTAAGATCTTTTATTTTGTTTTGGCTGATTTGTATTGTGAGTCGAAGTTCGTTCTTGAGTGCTTTGTTTTCGTTGATGACTGTGTTCATCTCTTGCCTCAGTGTCTCGTTGTAACTTTTCATTTGCTTGAGTTCTGATGAGATCGTCGAGTATTTGTCGTCCACGTTCTTGAAGGCCATCTGAGCTAGTCGGTATCGTTCCTCGAGATTTTTCATCTGCTGGACTAAATGTGAATCCTGATTGTTGTTGTTTAAATTGTTCGTAAGATTTTCGTTCTTGCTCCAATCCGTATTTGATTCCCTCGGCACCATAATCAACTCCTAAATTTTTTTCACGTGTCACACGCTTTTTACCATCCTGATCAATAAAATCATACGAAAAACGGGTGATTTGTTGCTTTTGATTGAATCTCTCCCTTATGTTTACACCTAAATCAGTTAAATGCGCTTTAAAGCGCTCTAAATCGAAATGAAGGCTATCCTTTGTTTTTTCGAAGGCTTTATCTATTCTCTCGCGTAAATCATCTTTCCATACATACTCGCCTTTATCCTTGAGTTTCTGTTCTTTAATCGTAACTGATGTGCCACGTTCTTTATTTTTCTCAATGACAGGATAGCCGTGTTCTCTTACAATGGCATCATTGATCCGTTCGACAATCATCTTTTCCTGATAACAATGATATTTATGGCCATCTTCTAAATTTACAGCGTTAAACACAATATGATTATGATAATTGTTCGTATTACCATGTGTATAGACGACAGCCTGAAAGCCACCACCGAGTTCTTGATTCAGTCGTTCGGCCAGTTCATACCCCATCTGATTCACTTCAAAAGGATCAATGTCACGGCCTTTAAAGGACTGTTCAATGAGATGTGCCTGAATGTCTTTGCCTTCATCCTTTGCTTTGTTGAACGCTTTTCTGACGACCCCAAACTCATATTCAGCGTTACTCGGATCACAGTTGATGCCAGACATCGCAATACACTTCTTTTCGGATGTTTCTTTGTCCTTACCATCACGTCCATATTTAATGGATGCCGTGGCACTTTTAGACGACGCTACTTTAGTTTGTGCCATATATAATACCCCTCGCTATTTATGATTTTTCAAATCTTCATATATTATATTCCTTAACGTAACTAAACGTTTATTTAGTATTCCTGTCACTCCATATCTGATAATAAATTTTGAAATCAATAGGGGAAATACTGCTAACAGGCAGGAAATGCCAATAATAGAGAGAAAAAATAAAGGATTTCCTACACTCTTTATCATCGGTGAGACTATTTCTGAGAAGGTATTTTCTAAGTATTTGTTATATTTATTCAAGTCTTTAATTTTTTTAAAAGTAAATTCTAATTGTTTATCAGTTATAGAGCTTAAGATATTTAAATAAAGAGTAGCAACCAGGGTTAAACCAGCCACCATGATACCTGTAAATGCCACTGAAAAGGATACAAATATAGAAGATACAATTGAATGAGATGCAACTTTCAAGTCACGTACATCTTCAACCTCATATATCAAAGTTTTTATATATTCACAATTACTTTCATATTCTTTATCAATTACACCTGTTATGATAAAATTTCTTAAATCATTACTCATGCTGACACGTTTGAGATGTAAATTTATAATTTTTCTTTTGATAAACTTTTGTAAATAATTACTCTTATAAATAATAACAGCAATAAATAATAATATTACTGTAATAATCTCCATATCTGATACACCTCACTCTGTAGCTGTTCAAATTCTTGTTTTAATACATTAAACTCCTCTGTCAGCTTTTTTACCTCATTCATTTCATGTTGACCTAAAAAGGTTTCTCTTGATAAGACTTTTAAGGCACGTGTCGATTGATTCATATTATTACCGACACGACTCATCTCTCCTGAAAGCTTTGAGAGAGGGGGTAAGATACTCTGAATATCCTCTGACTTCATTAATGGTCGATGTATCTTACCTCCTAATGCGCGCGCCTTTAAATATGATGTGATGTTCAAGTTGGCACTTGAAGCTGTACCAGCGATCACATCATATTCATCTGCGTTCACTCGAAAAGAAATAATCTTTGATTTTTTCTTTGTCTCGCTCACTTGTTCGTCCCTCCATTCTGTAAAAAATATCTCATGTCCATTCGTCATTTTTTACGCCATTCCGTGCCGAAGTGATGTGACGTATCGGTTCAGACTGCTCCCTATTCGGTCACAGACATTTACACGATTGTTGTAAATCCAAATGACTCACTATTCGCTCACATTTGAGATTAACAACAGCCATCACATCACAAGAACACCAAACATTTATGCCCAATTGTTCTGTCACTACGTTTATCTAAATTATACCATAAATTGTACAAAAATGTTTTGGTCAAGCAGTGCGAATGTATACATTTGCTTCGCAAAGTATCATTCACCTACTTGTAAGGGAAAAGTGTTTCCCTTAACCCTTTCGTTTTATATCATCGTCTATTTCTTCGAAATAAACAGATGATATAAAATACAAAGATCCATCCAAACATCATGTGATGTTTGGATGGATCTTTGTAAAAAACCTCATCAAATTGATTTGAATATGATGACTACTTACGTCATCCTCATCCAATCCATTCGATACAAAAGATACTGCATATCAGTATCTTTTGTAAGATTGGTTATCACAGTTTAGCTCTTCGTTCTAAACTGTGATAACCAATTCGTTAACCCCTTAAGATCACTCACGTGCCAGTAGCCTCTTGAATCATCCATTGCATCCGCAATGCCATTCAGAGACTTCTTTAATTGATTGAGTTCTTCCTGAACTGCATTCAATTCACTCGGATCAATCCCTGACTGATCCTTATGTGAAATGACATAATTTTTCTTAAATTCATCTAACGAGATAAATTTACCATTCTCTTTTCTTGGGAAGTCTTTACCAAAGACTTCTTTTAAGGTCTGAAGTTCTTTCTTATCTTTTTCACGCTTTTCTTTTAATAGTTGTTTCTTTTTTTCTTCTAACGCTTGAAGTTCTTTTTCATAATCAATATTTGTCATGGCATTTCCTCCTGATGTTTATCGTTATCCTTATTATGCCATTCATTTTTATGTGATAAAAAGAATAAGGTAAGCTACCTAGAAGAAATCATAGTAATTCGATATAATGAGTAAGCCGTCTTTACTTCCATAGGCGAGATCTTATGGAAGGAGGTGATCTCCATGGATTTTTTACTTGTTAACGTTATTGCGCCGATTATTGTCGGTGTCATCCTTGCGTTGTTTTCTCACTGGTTAGATCAACGTAAGTCGTAAGACGGCATACCAGCACCTAAAAACCCCCTAACTGTTCGCAGCAGTTAGGGGGTTCGGTGTTTCCATGGAAATTCTACTTGTTAAGATTATTATATATCATTCAGTTTTCTTTGTAAAACTAATCAAGTACATAGACATATTTAATCGCATGTTTAAAAATCGTTAGTTCTTTGCCGTCTTCTGTTTCAATGATAACTTCATAAGGAGGTACCCATAATAATGTACCTGTCACAGCTTTACCATCTTTAAAAACAACTTTAATCTTTTCACCTTTACGATGATAAAAACCAAACTTTCTCTTTTTTTCTTCTTTTACTTCTTCAGACATTTAATCACCTCATATAGATTTACTACTTATTTTAATTATAACGAATATTTGAATTTGAGAGTAATTTAAACGGATAAAGATGTTATAATTTTAGGTGGATAAGAGTACATAAAGGTGCATAATCTATCTACATAATATATCCGGTGAATAGTACATAGTCTAAGTGGTTAATGGTATATAATTGTTATTATATAGCGCATAATAAGTGGATAACGAATATTAATTTTTATGTGCATATATGTACTTATCACTGCATAATTGAAATGGAGTAGTTACATGATGAATTATACAGTTAAACAGTTAGCAGATAAGTTAGAAGTTACTAAAGCAACTATCACAAATAATGCGAAAGCATTAGATTTAGAATTAAAAAAAATAGATAATGTGATACAAATTGATGATAAACAGGCAGAGTTAATCTCTCAGCGTATAAATAAGAACAAACAAGTAAATAGTATGATTAATAAAGATTTAGAAGATGTTAATGTATCAATTACTCAAACAGAAGAAAAAGATTCTAGGGATGATGATTTAATTGAAATACTAAAACAACAAATAGAAGATCTGAAAAAAGATAAAGCTGAATACGTTAATCAAGTTAATAATTTAAATGGTTTATTAAAACAGCAACAAACACTTTTATCTCAACAACAGTCGTTACAATTGCAAAGTAATGATAAAATTCAATATTTAGAAGAAGAATTAAAGAAAAAAGAGGATGACAGTATTTCGATTAATAGTGATAGTAATATAAGTGACAAATTCGATGATAAATTATCAGAGACTAAACGAGAAAATAATTTAGGTTTTTTTAAAAGTTTTTTTGCTAAAAATAAGTAGTGATAAATAAAAAATTATACTACAGAGGTGAATTAAGGTGATTACAAAATTTGAAAATGTAACAATGAAATCATTCGAAAATTATACGTGTGAAAATGAACTAAAAAAAATAAATGTATTATTTGGGAAAAATGGTAGTGGAAAAAGCGCTCTATCTATGTGGATTAGAGATCAGCAAGGCGAAGGACTTAAAATATTTAATACAGACTACGTAAATACAAATATAAAAATAACAGAAGAAGAAGAAATTAATGGAGTAAAATTGACCGTTGGTGCTCAAAAGATAGAGAATGAAAGTTTGATTAAGATACTTAAAGACGCTAATCATAATATAGAAAACAATACTACAAAGAAGAAAAACGGCGTAAATCAATATAAAACAGATTTATATAATATTATAGACTTGATTTTGAATAATACACGTTCTGTTTTTAAGGGAATTGATATTAGACAAAAGAGTAGAGCCAAAGAAAATCCAATTGAAGCTATAAAATTATGGAAAGGAGATTTGATAGAAAATCTAGAATTACCTTCTGATATCTCAGCAGAAAAGTTAGAAAGTGAAAAAAAGATTATCATAAATAATTTAGAAAATTTAAAATCACCTTATACAGAAATGACTTTAGATCTATATCAAGATTTAAATGAAAGTTTGAAGAAACAAACCCCTAAACCTAAGGAATCATATTCTAATGACGTATTAACATGGATTAGGAAAGGTATAGATATTCATGAATTTGAGAGTGATAACGTTTCATCAAAAGAAAAATGTAAATTTTGTGGTAATAACTTTGATGTAGAAAGTGTATATGCTGAAATCACCCAAAAGATAAATGCCGAATATTCATTAGAAATAAAAAAGTTAGATAATTTTAAAAAGATATTTAAATCATCAATTCTTAGTGAAAAAGTTCTAGAATTATTAGGGACTGAAGAAATAGAAACTATCAATTTTATACAAGATGTTGAGAATATCATTCAAGAAAAAGAAAAAGATACAATGAGAAGCTATGAAATATCTATAGAGGATTGGAACAATATCATTTCTACTAACAATAGAATTAATGAATTGTTCACAGATTATGAAGAACGACTAATAGAGATTGAAAAACATTTAGCTAAGTTAGAAAAAATAGCAAAACATCAGGTAGCTACAGCAATAATAAACAATTCAAGTATTCCAGAGTATATAGAAAGAATTAATAAATTTGAAAGCTTAATTAGAGAAGAAGAGAATATTTTAAAATCAAATAAACAAGTGATCGATGATTGGAGTATTCAAGACTCAGACTATACTCCGTTTAAAGAATTAGCAAATAAAGAGTTAAAGTACTTAGGATTAGATTTTAAATTAGAAGTATTGTTATCTGGAAAAGGTTATCGACTAAAACATACCAATTCTGATATTGTCTTAAAAGTTAAAGATTTAAGTGAAGGAGAACGAAGATTACTTGGATTTATTCACTTTTATTATGATTTGTTTGATAATATAAATGAAGATACAGAGATTGTCAGAAACTCTATAAATACTATTGTGATTGATGATCCTATAACGAGTTTCGATGCTGATAATAGATTTTTGTTAATTGAATGGATTAATAATTTTTTAAAGAAAATTATTAACGAAGACATACAAGTTTTTATTTTCACGCATTCATCATTTGATTTTCATAGCTTTGCTTATGGTATTCATGAAAAATCTAATTGGAGGATATTCAAGAACAATGAAGGAAAAAGCCAAATAAAAAATATTACAAAACACGAATTAAAAAATTATAGTGATTATTATAAAACAGTATTCTTGGAATTGGCACAATATGCTTTATTATCGAAAAGTGAATTAGAACATATAGAGAATTATTATGTTTTTGGTAATAAAATGAGGTTTGTTTTAGAATCTCATGCTAGGTCTAATTACAATATAGAAAACGTTACGAGCTCGTCTATTTCAGATTTATATAACTACTATTGTGTTAGAGATGAAAATAAAAGTAACTTTAAATCCGCAGTAGACTTAATAAATAGTTTATCCCATGGACGTTCCTACTATGAAGAGCATATGAGTAAAATGAGCGCTTTGGTATTACAAAAGAAAATAAAATCTATATTAAAAGTTTTTTTTGAAAAAGATCCTCATCATGTTAAAAGTATGACTGATGATAAAATCACTACCAAGAATACTAAGGTATGGTAAGTTTCCATGTAATCCTCTTTTTATGTTTGATATAAGCTATCAAATAAAATATTATGAGCTCAATAAATGTAACACAATGGTAATTGTGTTAATTGATTATTCCAACTAAACAATTCTTAATAAAGAATATAAACTAAAAGTCCTTATCTAATATAGATAAGGACTTTTAGTTTTAGAATGATCCAATGATTATCATAATTAAGAAGATAGTGGCTATTAGAGCAAAACTAAAGATATTGTATTTATCTCTCGAAATAAACCTTTTAACTATTTCAGATAAGATAAATTGAGTACTAAATGTACCTATAAATAATAATAACATCGCTAATAATTCATTGATGAAACTAGCTTCTGCTCCGAAATCATTGATGATAAAGGTAGCAATAAAGCAAATTGTTATTAAAAATGTACTGTAAATAACAAATAATACAGGTATATTAATTTTAGAAATTATTTTAGAAATTTTAGAGTTATTTATTTCTTCAATTAGTAAGTAACTAATCGCTGATAGCAATAAGAATTCTATAAATAATATTTTTGTCAGATTACTAATTAATTCATATTTAACATCTAGGTAAATGATGATAGTTGAAATACAAAATAATAGTAATATTAATGATTTTCGCAACATATAAAGCACAACTTCCTTAATTTTTGATATAAATTATATTTTGGAATGAGTCAGGTAACTCTTTCTTTTTTAATTTTATATCATTAAAGTCTAGAATGATATCTTTACCCTTACCTTTTGTGTAAATTAAGTATTTCTCTTCTGATGGATTACTAATTAATTGTTTAATAGGGATAGTTGTTTTCTTTTTAGGTTTTATAACCAAGTTTTCACAAGTAAACAAGTTTTTATTCTTATTGAATAGATATATATTTAAAGGATATCGAGTATTATGTCCCTGAATAATAACTTTATTTTTATGAACAAATATATCAGGTGTGAAGTTTTCTAACATTAAGTCTTTTTCAGATAAATTCTCTTTAAAACTTGAAGTCATATTTTTATTAAGCTTTTCGTTTTTAGAGACGAACAACCTAGTTAGATGTAAGTTTGATCCATCTGCTTGATGTTCATTACCCTTTTCAACAGCGAAATAAGAAATTTCATCTTCGATATCTTCTGTATTTATTTTGATTAAAGCTTCAACACGAGTTTCAGGTTTAACTGTCAATTCTAATACTGATTCCATCTTATTATTTAATTCGAATTTTACTTTCTTGTCCCTAGAAAAAAATTGATGTACTATTTTCTTTTCTTTATTAGTGCCATTTTCTGATATTACTTTTAGATACATACTTTTATCATTTTTGTCTAAATGAATGTAAGGTAATTTATCTTCTTTCGACATTGTAAAAGTCTTTTTCTGACTCTTGACAGGGCTAATACTATTAATAAAATTCATTTTTCCATCACTTGTCGTTACATACTTATTAGATTGGTTTAATAAAATTAATTCTTTAGATTCTTTTATTTCGTTATCATTCTGACATGCTGTCATTATGACAACAGTAGATAAAAAGAATACTAATGAGAGGAAATATCTTTTCATTTTTTAATATGAAGTAGCTTTGCCTGATTTTCTTTCGTAAAGAGAACCCATATATGTTGCAGTATGGATTGTGATACCGGCATATTTAGTTTTCTTAGCTTTCTTTTTCATTGATGCTTTAGAAGTAGCTGTAAACTTGGCTACTTTTATTGCTTTTGATCCCTTCTTAGCAATTCCACCTTTTACTGTCCCAACACTCGTAGTAGCACTAGTAGTCGTGGTATATATTTTACCCTTTGTAGTGCCTGTACTAGTTACTTTCTTTTTATCTTTATTGTAAGATAAGCTAGTTTTACCTGAAGCTAAATCTTTAATTATAAATCCACTTACAGGGACTTTAAGGTCATATGTAACTGATTCTAATTTATTACTATCTGATTCTGTAGTTTCACTTTGGAACATCTCTTCAAAAGCTTTTTCAAGTTGAGGATTAAAATTTTTGGTTAACTCCATGTTCTTATTTTGAATTTCCTCTGTGTTAGCTTTTTCACCGTCAACTACTTTTGGCGATTCTTCTGCATTGGCGAAAGGAATGGCAACCGAACTCATTAAAGCAGTAGAAAGAATAATTTTAGAATAAATCTTTGACATATATTTCATCTCCTAAATTTTATTTACATCTTTACTATAGCACTTTAAAACTTATTTTAAATATTTTACACCAAATTTTAAGGTAAAATTAAGGTTATGTAGAATTATATGTAAATTAATTAATGGAATATAATTTTACTCTTATTCAATCCTTTAATTTTTGATAATATTTCTTGATACATCTTTTATAATCCCATTTATGTAGCACAATGGTAATTATGTTACTTATAAAAATATCTTTGTAATCTTTTTATATTTGTGTTTATAATTAAACATCTAATTACAAAAGGATGTTTTGAATATGAAAACAAATAAAGATGTTATCTTAATCAGTTTATCTATCTTCATTAGTGCTTTGTTAATCCAATTTTTTATGAGTTTTATTACAACAGGTTCTTTGTGGGAATGGGCTGAAATTTCTAATAATGTTATTCCATTTGGATTATTTTTCTTAGTTTGTCTTTACATATTAAAAGAATATAATGTTTATAAAGCTAATCATTAATTTGATTGGCTTTTTTTATTTGTCTGAAAAAGTAACACAATGCCAATTATGTTACATGAAAAACCCCGAAACAAAAGGGTTTTATTTTTATGACTAAAATAATGTATCATAATGATGGTATATCATACATTATAAGTATCATATAGGAGTGATTTTGATGAACAGCGTAGAACCAATTAGAGATGTAAAAAAGATACAGGAGATGAAAGAAGCGCTCGCTTATTATGGATCCGAACGTGACGTTTTTTTATTTAATCTCGGGATTAACTGTGGCCTGAGAGTGAGTGACATGTTGGGACTGAAGAAAAAAGATGTTAAGAACTATACAATCAAGCTCAGAGAACAGAAGACTCGTAAACAGAAACAAATCCCCCTTTATCATCTAAAGGAGGATATTGATCGTTATATTCAGTTTCTCGAAGACGAAGATTATCTGTTTAAAAGCAATAAACTCGATTCTGAAGGCAATAGTAAACCGATTAGTCGTGTACAGGCCTACAGAATTCTGAATCATTCAGCAAAAGCAATCGGTTTAAGTGAGATTGGTACACATTCGATGCGAAAAACATTTGGTTACCATTACTATAAGAAAACGAAGGATGTCGCATTATTAATGGATTTATTTAATCATTCTTCTCAATTTGTAACTCTAAGATATATAGGAATTAATCAAGATGTGATGAATGAATCCATTAGTAGGACAATGAAAAATATATATTTATATTAGAGAAAATATAGGATATTTATTTTCTGGGTGCTGATCCACTTTCTAGAATTACCAACCTTTAAATTATATAATTTACGGGAATGAAATGAAACCTATCAATATAATTAACGAGTATACGTATCTTTAGGGAGAATAATCGCTAATATGAAGTAAATAAAGAATGTAGGAATATGTATAGTAAAAAATGAAACTAATATAAATATAATTCTTACGTTTGTTGAATCTACTTGTAGATATTCAGCTATTCCTCCTAAGACACCCGCTAAGTATTTATCTGAAGTAGAACGAGTTAATTTTTTATTCACTATATGTCCTCCTTAATATTTTTGCATTTATATGACATTTTGTATTCTATTTCTTAAAAATAATATATACGCAAGAACGAGAAATATTCCATTATATATTACTGAAATTATAATAATATACAATAAATTATATTGGTTGTATAGCGATAAAAATAAATGAGCATTGAAATAAATATATCCTGCATAATTGCCTAATGCCCCAATAAAAAAATTAGCTGAACTAAATATAAAAATTATAATGATGGGTATAGTTAGATTTTTAAATATATTATTTAAAAAATATATAAAACTTATTATGGGTAATGTAGTTACCATTAACACCAATAGATGAAATAGATAGTTACCGTTAATAAAACTAGTATCCCCGGAAAATATAAGAAAAAATAATCCAGACATACAATATGCAAATATAAGTATTATCCATGATATAAGTGTGAAAAACAAATAATGGGTGAGGAAATACATACTGTCATTTTTAAAATAAATTAATGTATTTTGAAAAGCAGAATTTTTTCTTTCTATTCTTAAAACTAATCCTATTAAAATACTTATTAATATTGGAAAAACAATCTGCAAATAAATTTGTAACGAAGATACTCTGAATTTATCAAATTGTAGTTGTATGTCTAAGTAAGAAAGAAGTGAAAAAATTGCTACTATTAAAAAGGTTATAGTAAAAACTATAGGAAAAATTATAGTCCTTTTTAACTTGATAAATTGAATTTTTAAATATACCATTTTAAAAATCCTTTCTTTTTACATATATATGCATCATAATATATACCACACAAAATACCAATAAACTATAGAATGAGTAATAAATAAATTCATGACTTATTCTGTTAAGTGATTGATTATTTAAGAGTTCGCGAGAGTTTATTATATATTCAGGAAATTTAAAAGGGGCAAGTCTATGTTGAAGTAATAAATTTCCTAATCCTGTTACAATACTAATCAATATAATATAAATTTTATTCTCAATTATTAATGAAAGAAAAAATAAAATAGTGATCATTGCGAGAGTTCCTATACAGTAAGCTATCAAAGTATATATAAAAAGAGCAAAGCTTATTGTAGATTTAATAAAGAGATAACTCAATAAGGAAGAGCTTATAAAAAAAATAGTTATTAAACTCAAATGTAAAATGATAGACACAATTAATTTGGCATCAATGATACTCATTCTTTTATTTTTGCTCACAAATAAAATAGCCCACATATTATTATCATATTCTATAGAAATAAGATAGGTAGTTATAATTCCGTAAAATACAAATAAAAATGGAGTAAAAGATGACAAACTATATACTAAAATAACCTTGCTAGTAGGAGTCAGACTGATTGTATTAATATTATAAAAGAGTAGCCCCACAGAAAGTATTGAAGATATTATAACAGCTATTCCCATATATATAAGAATATTTTTTTTCGGGAGTTTATAAAACTCTTCCATAATTATATTCATCATGCTCTATCCCTCTCTTCATCAGTTAAAGATAGGAATACTCCTTCTAATGATAATTTTTTATGATAGATTTCATATATATTTATATTATTGACAAAGAACAATTTATTTATTTCTGCTATTTCTTTATCACCAATGTTTAATATTTCTATATAATCACCAGTTTTTTTAATATTAAAGTTTTCTATGAGTCTCATGGCATTATGATTATCATCGGTTCTAAAATACACAGAGATGTTATTATACTGAGATATCAAACTATTTATTTCTCCTTGATATAATAACCTTCCCTCATCTATTAAACATACGTATGAGCACATTTGTTCAATTTCAAAAAGATTATGACTAGAAACAATAATACTTATCCCTAATTTTTCAGATAATTCTATTAACAAATTTCGGATTTTTTTGATTCCACTAGGGTCTAATCCATTGGTAGGTTCATCTAGAATAATCAATTCTGGATTATGTATCAATGCAATCGCTATTCCTAATCTTTGCTTCATTCCTAATGAATAATCCTTAACTCTTTTACTTCCAGCATCAGTTAATTCTACTATCTCCAAAACTTGTTTTATACGAATCTCATCAACATTGTGAATTAACTGCATTATCTTTAGGTTTTCATATCCAGATAAATGCTCATAATAAGAAGGAGAATCCACTAAAGCTCCGACTCTATTTAAAATTTTTTCTTTATTTTCATTTATTGGACTGTTAAATATATTTATTTCTCCAGAGGTAGGCTTTGCAAGTCCTAATATCATTCGAATGGTAGTTGTTTTACCTGAACCATTCGGACCTAAAAAACCACATATCGTACCTTTTGGAATACAAATATTTAAATCTTTCACAGCTACATGTTTGTTAAATTTTTTTGTTAAATTTTTAGTGTTAACTACATACATCTTTCTATCTCCCTATCTATTAAATATTCTGAAATAATAGGATATCAGTTAAATTCTCATCATATAATTTTAGCAGAAAATATCCTAAACCTGCATCTCCATTCATTAGTCCTAACCTTCTATTAAACTTTCCTGATTGGTTAGCCCACCATTTTTCATTATATTTTATTTTATCTTGAATAAAGGAGTCTAAACTGTCTTTTAAATTATTGTCTCCAAAATTAAGAGATAGTAAGTATCTACTTGAAATACCATGACACAAACAATTTTCTTGATTAAAGTTTCTTTCTGCTAAAAATTTATCAATACTGCTATACGCGTACCGAGTTTTTATGCTGCTCGATTGATCTAAATAGTGTAATACTGATAATGATCCAAAAAGACCATTGCACCAATTAAAATCTGATTGTTTTAAAATTTTTTTCTCTAACTCTTTTAAATTATCTATTTCAAAATTTAAAGCGATTAAAATATTTTCTATAATATCTTTCTCATTTTTTAAGAGATAGTATTTATATAATGCTAAAATGATTCCAGCATTCCCATGAGCAATTCCATATTTTGCTTCTTGCTTCACGCCGTATGTTGTTGAACTCCAATATATATAACTATCTTCCTTTATTGAATGATTCATGAGATGTTTATAACATACATCAGCACATAATAAAGATTTTTGATCTTTTGTTTTTTTATAATACGAATATAAAGCTATCAATGATCCACTAACGCCGCCAATTAAATCATATTGTGAATCTAATGAATGAAATGATTTGATTTTACTCACTATATCCTGACATAGCTTTCTATACTTCATATCTTCCAACAAAAAGTGAAACTGAGATATTACAAATAATGGTCCAGATAACCCATTAAATAAAGATATATCTTTAATATCCTCGTTTTTTACCTCATAAGTAATAGTTTCTAATATCTGATGCACGACTTTCAAATATTTTTCTTCTTTAGTATACGTATAAATTTTCCCATAAAAAAGCAACATTCCTGAAAGTCCACTATATAAATCAATCCCCATAGTTTCATAATTTAAATTACCGTAATGATTATGTTTGTGAGAGTTCCATGATCCAGATGATTTATCATTAGAAATAATATATTTCTCAAGTATTTCATCTGCTATTATTGTTGCTTCATATAAAACTCTATTTTTGTTCTTTAAAAATGGGATATTAGAATACGCATCGAGAGATCCTACAACCATTTCAACCTGTTCTTCTATCTTTTTTTCATTAATATCTTTAATATTTTGTCGAATCCTATTATATGTTGTATGGTTGAAGAATTTTTTATTTTCTATACTATTTATAAATAAACTGGTTGAAGTGCTAATGGTTGAAAATAATGGGATATCTCCGTTTAACATATAATGAATTTCAGCTTCTAATATTTCATTATTCATATCATAATTATCATATTTTTTTATTTTACTTAAAAAGGATTCTCTATGAATTTTATCAGTTAAATATTTAGGATTATATGATCCCTCAATCAATCTACTATAAAAATAAGTAGGTCTTAACACTTGTCTAACTTGTAGATTTTCAAATCCACTTAATGGTGATTCTGGACCTAACAACAATTCTTTTTTTTCAATTATTTCTGTCATCATTTTTTTATAACCTTTTATAATATGATAAATGAAATTTTCTCCATCAACCCTCTTTTCATGATATCTAGGAAGCTGTGTATTTTTATATAGTATTTTTTCGGATACTCTCTTCATTTTTATCTCATCAGTAAAAGAATCCTCAACTATATATTTATTTATGCGTCCTTCTGATTTATTCAGTGCTGAAAAATTAAAGCTTTCATATCTTTTATTAGATATAGATACCGGAAGCATATTGATAGAAAAAATTGATGAAGAAACATTAAATCTCCCAATATCATTAGCATTATTTATATTTTCCAAATGATGTGACTGGTTATGTAATAATGTTTCAAGATCAATATACATAGGATATTCTCCATATGAAATTATATTTTCATTATGCATATCTGTTGCCGATAGAAGATTAAATAATGCTAAATAATATCCTTGTCGCTCAAAATAATTATTAAGTTCTACTTGATTGTTACATGGAAGGTCCTTAATAAACTCTACCCATCCATAATTTTTATTATTAATAATATTAAGTATCTTAAAATCTAACAAATCAGTTT
>NZ_JAHCPS010000018.1 GCF_021366795.1 Macrococcoides caseolyticum
TCACATCGATTGCTCCTGCCGGTGTTACATCTTTGAACGTTGTACCTGACGGTACTGATGTCACATTATCTGTTAAGTTATATGTGCCATCTTCAACCACTGTTTCTGTTGTTGCTACTGGTGTATTTTCCGTATTATCTGCCACATCCGTCACTGTTACTGGAACATTGATTGTTGCCGTCGTTCCATCCGGATATGTGATTTCTACCACACCTGTATAGCTTCCAGCTTTCGTCACATCGATTGCTCCTGCCGGTGTTACATCTTTGAACGTTGTACCTGACGGTACTGATGTCACATTATCTGTTAAGTTATATGTGCCATCTTCAACCACTATTTCTGTTGATACGACTGGTGTGTTTTCTGTGTTATCTGGTACATCCGTTACTACAACCGGTACTTCCACGGTTTCTTTCGTGCCATCTGGATAAATCACTTCAACAATACCCGTATAATTACCAGCTTTTGTCACATCAATATTCCCCACTGGCGTTACGTCATTAAACGTCGTCCCTTCAGGAACTGATGTCACA
This sequence comes from Macrococcoides caseolyticum, assembly GCF_021366795.1. GTDB lineage: Bacteria > Bacillota > Bacilli > Staphylococcales > Staphylococcaceae > Macrococcoides > Macrococcoides caseolyticus_A. Next base: position 534 of record NZ_JAHCPS010000018.1, read on the forward strand.
TTATCCGTTAAATCATACGTACCATCTTCAGCAATCGTCTCTGTACTTGCAACCGGATTAAACACAGTCACATCACGTACATCCTTAACAGTCGCACTACTCTCACCAGATGCATTCATCGCAACATCTCGCTCAATCGCAGTAATCATTTCCCCACCAATCAAATCTAATCCTGCAGGCAATCCTGCGCTCCAGTTACCGCTTCCATCAACTACTGCCTCAATCTGCACACCATTCGGGAACGTCACTAATACTGTATCTCCAGCAGTACCTGTTCCCGTCACAGCTGTTGAACTAGAAGTCACTTCATTTATCACTGGCGCGTTTGGTGCTGTCACGTCTTCAACCGTAACTGTAGTTGGTGCTGATGTATTATAACTCTCATCTGTTGTCGTTACATTCAATACTTCTCCACCTATTAAATCAATCGGTACAAGTACACTCCATGTGCCATCCAGATTGACAATCGTACTTTCTGTTAATCCATCCGGATACGTTACAGTAATTGTTTCTCCTGGTGTCCCCGTTCCAGTAATTTCTGTCGATTCACTCGTAACTTCTCCGACAGTCGGTGGTGCTGATGGTGTCTTATCCAGAACTGTTAACGTAAATGGTTCGGTCGATGTATTGCCAACGCTATCTACTGCAGTAACAACAATCGGATAAACTCCTGGTGTTGTCGGTGTTCCTGATACTTCTAACGTCGCTGGATTATATACTAAACCATCCGGCAATCCTTCAATTGTAACGGTAGCTGTTGGATCATCAACTCTTATCTTCGTTGGTGTAATTGCAACATCTTCTGGTATTGTTGCATTTGGTTTCGGTGAGATAAACGGTGCTGTCTTATCTAAAACTGTCATCTTAAATGTTTCTGTCGATGTATTACCATCCGAATCTGTTGCTGTTACCGTAATTTCATAATCTCCTGGTGTCAGTGGTGTGCCAATAATTTGTCCATTGGCAGCATCATACGTTAATCCTGGTGGTAATGTTGAAACTGTTTCAACTGCATTCGGATCATCAGTTGAGACGTCAATCGGCGTGATTGCTTTATCTTCATCAACAATCATATCTGTAAGTGTCTTAATCGTCGGTGCTGTTTCATCCGTAATCGTGAACTGGAAGTTCATCGTCGAAACATTTCCTGCTAAATCCATTGCAGTGATTGTAATAGGATATACACCAGGTGTTGTTGGTACACCTACAATCATGTCTTTCACAGGATCATACGTTAACCCTGGTGGTAAATTCGTGATTTCAACTTTCGCATCTGGATCATCCACAATTACAAATAAATCTGGTACTGGCTGATCTTCTGGTAATATTCTGTTCGCTTTCTGACGTATTGAAGGTGGTGTGATATCTTTTACAGTCATTTGGAACGTTTCTTCTGCTTGATTACCCGCTGCATCTACAGCTGTAATCGTTACATTATAAATGCCTGGTTCTGTCGCTTTTCCTGAGATTGTTTTGGTTGTATCATCATAACTCATACCTGTCGGCAAGCCTGTCACCGCAATGATATCCTGATCATCTCCAGTTGACAGATTAATCGGTGTAATGTCTGTATCTTCATTCATCGTCATATCATTGATTACTGGTAATACAGGTGCTGTTTTATCTAGCACTGTGATATTGAATGTTAGTGTTGATTGATTTAAGGCCTCATCAGTTTGAGTCACTTTAACAACATAAGTACCTGGTTCTGTCGGTGTGCCACTGATCGTATTTGTCGCACTATCAAATGTTACCCCTTGTGGTAATCCTTCGACTGATGTTGTCGCCTTTGCATCGTTACCTGAAATTACAATCGGTGTCATTGGAACATCTTCATTTGTTTCAACATTTTGTATTGCACTGATTTCAGGTGCTGTTGTATCCTCTACGGTTAACACAAAGCTTTCTGTTGATTGGTTACCCAGACTATCAGTCGCTGTAATTTTGATTGTATATACTCCTGGTGTGACTGGTGTTCCTGTAATTGTATTATTTGTCGTATCAAATGTTACGCCTGAAGGTGCTCCACTTATACTTACATTGACTTTAGAGTAGTCAGTAATTGAAACTGGAATATCAAGTGGTTGATCTTCTGGTACTGTCGTATCATCTATCGGTGTAATAACTGGTGCTGTCTTATCCGTTACTGTCAGTACAAATGTGTCACTTGATGTATTTTGTGCTTTATCTGTTGCTGTTACCGTAACGGTGTATGTTCCTGGTTCTGTTGGTGTTCCTGTAATTGCTCCCGTTGCCGGATCATAATACGTACCTTCAGGAAGACCAGTCGTTGTCACTGTTGCCGTCGTATCTTCAATTAATATCGGTAAATTCATCACAGCATCTTCTGGCACTGTCGTATCATTAATTGGCGTAACTGTCGGTGGTGTACGGTCCAGAACTGTGAGAACAAATGTTTCTGTTCCTTTATTACCATTTGCATCAGTTGCAGTCACTGTAACCGTAAATTCTCCAGCTACAAGTGGTGTTCCTGTAATCATATGATTATTTTTATCTAAAGATAATCCTGCTGGTAAACCAGTAACCGTTTCTGTTGCCGTCGTATCGTCGGACGCTATATTAATGACTGGTATCGTTTCATTTTGCAGGACTGTTAAATCAGCAATTGGTGTAAATGTTGGTGCTGTCTTATCTTCAACCGTTGCAGCAGTTTCAGGACTAACGTTATTTGCAGCATCTGTTGATGTTGCTTTGATTACTTCGCCACCTGTCAAATCAATTTGAGCAGGAATATTAGTTGTCCAGTTACCAACATTATCAACAACCGTTGTTGCTGACGTTCCATCAGGATAAGTTACAGTAATTACTTCTCCAACCGTACCTGTCCCTGTTACTACTGTATCCTCAGATGTCACAGCATTTATTACGGGTGCTTGTGATGCCGTAATATCTTTTACTGTTAAGGTAAATGTTGTGCTTGTCGTATTGTTTTCATTATCCGTCACTGTCACTGTGATCGTGTAATCTCCTGGTTCTGCTGGTGTACCTGTCAGCGTATTTGTGGCTGAGTCATATCGCATTTCAGGAGGTAATCCTGTAGTCGTCACTGTATAAGGCGAATCGTCACTGACAACAACAGGAATCGATACAAGCGAATCCTCATTGACTGTTCGATCAGCAATTGTTTCTACAACAGGCGCTGTTTTATCTATTACAGTAATTGTAAACACTCTGCTTGATACATTATTTGAATTATCTGTCGCCGTTACTGTTACCGTTGTAGTTCCCGGCGTCGTAGGTGTCCCCGTAATTGTCTGAGTATCCGCGTTATAAACTAATCCATCTGGTAGAACTGATGTATTAAATGTTACCGCTTCATTTGCTGTTAATTGAATCGGCGTGATTTCCTGATCTGTTGGCAAGGTTACATTGGCTATCGGGTTAATCTTAGCTGCAGTTACGTCTTTTACAATCGACTCAGTCGCACTCGAAATATTCTTGTTCGCATCTGTTGCAGTTGCGCTTAATGTTTCTCCACCTAACAAATCAAGTCCTGCAGGAATAGTGACTTGCCAGCTATTATCTGCCTTCACTATCGTCGTAACGACAGAACCATCAGGAAATGTCACACTAATCGTGTCTCCAGCCACACCTGCACCTGAAACAGTTACATCATCAGAATCAACAGGGTTAATCACAGGTGCTGGAGATGGTGTTTTGTCTTCTACAGTAATGTTAAATGTCATTATTGACGTGTTATTATTCTGATCACTTGCTGTTACTGATACCTTATAACTTCCTGGATTAACTGGTGTTCCTGTAATGGTCTTCGTCACATCATTATAAATTAAACCTTCCGGTAACCCTGAAACTGTGATGGTAGCTTTCGGATCATCTACTGTTATGGTATACGTAGGTATAGGCTCATCTTCTGGGACTATCTTATCTGTCTTTTGTGTAATTGTTGGCGCGGTCTTATCTTCAACGATCATCGTAAATGTACGCGTAGAGGTATTACCATCCGTATCTGTCGCATTAATTGTTATATCATAAGTCCCTGGCGTCGTAGGTGTACCGATAATCTGTTTAGTATTGGCATCGAATGTCAGACCATCCGGGAGACCTTGTACAGTTTCTATCGCTTTAGGATCATCTGTTGATACATCAATTGCTGTAATCGGTTGATCTTCAGGAATCGTTATATCCACTACATCGTGAATTAATGGTGCTGTTTCATCTGTAATCGTGAAGTTAAATGACATACTAGATGTATTGCCTGCTTTATCAGTTGCAGTGATCGTAATCGGATAATATCCAGGTGTTGTTGGTGTGCCCACAATCATTCCACGCGTCGCATCATAAGAAAGTCCAGGTGGTAGATTAGAGAATGTTAAGGTTGCTTCTTTATCGTCAACCACTACAAATAAATCTGGTACTGGTTGATCTTCAGGTAAGATACGATCAACTTTCTGACGAATTGAAGGTGCAGTCTTATCTGCTACAACAATAGTAAAGTCAGATGTTGATGTATTACCTACTTCATCAGTTGCCGTAACTGTTACTGTATAAGTTCCTGGATTTGCTGGTGTGCCGCTGATTGTCTTAGTCGCTGCATCGTACGTTAAACTTGCTGGTAAATTCGTGACAGTGATTTGTGCTGTTGAATCATCTGTTGCTAACACAATCGGTGTAATTGGCTGATCTTCATCAACATTCAGTTGAGAAACCGGAGTGATTACGGGTGCTGTTTCATCTGTTACGATAATTTGGAACGTTGATGATGCGCTATTATTTGCTGCATCCGTCTCAGTAATTGTTACTGTATACACACCTGGCGTTGTAGGTATACCTGTAATTTGATGTGTAGCATCATCATAACTTAGTCCTTCAGGTAAATCCGTAACAGTTGTTGAAACAGATGAAGCATCTATTGGAATTTCAATTGGTGTGATTGCTTGATCTTCAGGCACTTCGACATCTTCTTGTTGTGTCACGTCAGGTGGCGTTGTGTCTGTTACTGTTAGCACAAATGTTTCCGTAGATGAATTACCATCTGAATCAACGGCTGTTAAGACTACATTATAGGTTCCTGGTGTTGCTGGCGTACCTTCTATTGCGCCTGTTTCACGATTAAATGTCACACCTGCTGGTAAACCTTGCAAGGTTCCTGAAAGTGGCGAATAATCTGTAACATTTACCGGAATTGAAATCGGCTGATCCTCAGGAACAGTCATATCATCAATTGGTGTGATAACGGGTGGTGTTTCGTCTGTTACGGTTAACACAAATGTATCGCTTGACGTATTTGAAGCTGCATCTGTTGCAGTTACCGTCACATTATAAACACCTGGCTCTGAAGCAATACCTTCAATTGCATCTGTATCTGGATTGTAACTTAATCCAGCTGGCAAGCCCGTTGTAGTAACCGTAGCTGTCTGGTCTTCAATCAGAATAGGTATAGATATATTTTGGTCTTCAGGAACAGTCGTATCGTTAATCGGTGTAACAGTCGGTGCTGTCTTATCAAGCACTGTAATCGTAAATGTTTTTGTAGTTGTATTACCACTTAAATCTGTTGCAATGACTGATACAGTGTAGTCACCTGCTACTGTTGGCGTTCCACTGATTAAGAAAGTATTACCGTCAAATGATAGACCAGGTGGTAAATTATTTACGACTTCTCGAGATGTCGGATCGTTGGACTCTACATTTATCGGTGTGATTTCTGAATTTTGCAGTACAGTATAATTTGGTAAATCTCCAAATTCAGGTGCCGTGACGTCAATCACTGTCATTGTAGCAACAGGACTCACATTATTCGCTGCATCCTTTGACGTTGCAGTTATCTTTTCTCCACCAATTAAATCAATCGTTGCTGGAATTACAACACTCCAGTCTCCTACATCATTGACAGTCGTTTGTACCGTTGAGCCGTCAGGGAATGTCACAGTGATTGTTTCCCCAGGTGTCCCAGTACCAGCTACAATCGTATCATCTGAATCTACACGTCGGATAACGGGTGCTGGTGAAGCTGTTGTGTCCAGTACTTTAATCGCAAACGATGTCGTTGTTGAATTACCGTACTCATCGACTGCTGTGACATTAATCGTATAATCTCCTGGCGTATATGGCGTTCCTTCAATATTTCCTGTCGTTTCATTATATTGTAAACCATCAGGTAATCCACTCACCGATACTGTCGCATCCGGATCGTCTACAATAACTGGAACAGTCATCACTACATCTTCAGGTACTTCTTTATTCGGAATCGGTGTAATCACTGGTGCTGTTACATCTTTAACTGTGATAACAAAGCTTTCTGTTGTCGTATTTCCTGCTGCATCATTTGCAGTGATGATGACAGTGTACTGACCAGGCGTTGTCGGTTGACCACTAATTATGCCATTGTTATATGTCAGTCCATCAGGTAATGAAGAAACACTCATCGATGCTGTTGGATCGTTAACACTTAACGGGATTGAGGCTGTATCTTTCGTATAGATTGTCATATTATCGATAGGTGTAATAATCGGTGCCGTTACGTCCTGCACCGTTACCGACGTGCTTACAGATGTATTGTTTGACGGATCTGTCGCATTAGCTGTGATGATTTCATTACCAATTAAATCGATTGCTGATGGTATTGTTACTGTCCAGGTGTTGTTTACACCGACAACTGTTGTTTGAACTGTACCATTCGGATAAGTCACACGAATCGTGTCACCCGCGATACCTGTCCCTGTAATATTCATTGATTCTGAAGTCACTGTATTTATAACAGGTGCTGTCGGTGCCGTCTTATCCTCAACCGTCATGACAAAATTAGTTTCTGACATATTTCCTGCCTGATCAAGTGCGCGAATCGTTATAGGATACACACCAGGCGTTGTCGGTGTTCCTGATAATGTGTATGTCGATGCATCAAACGTAACACCATCAGGTAAGCCATTAGCAGTCACTTGTGTTGCATCTGTTATTTTCATCTGGATAGGCGTCATCACCTTGTCTTCAGGTAATGTTACATCACTTTGCTTTACAATGACTGGCGCTGTTGTATCTGTAACTATCATGACAAATGATTTAGTCGAAGTATTTCCTACTGTATCTGTAGACGTTACAGTTACTGTATATGAACCTGGTGTCGTTGGTGTGCCGATAATTTGATTGTTATTTTGATCGAACGTCAATCCTGCCGGTAAACCTGTGACAACTTCAGTTGCTGTAGAATCATCCGATGTAATCGTGATTGGATTAATTGCTACATCTTCAGGCATAGTCACATTAATAAGTTCACCAATCACAGGTGCAGTTTTATCAGTAATAACAAATTGGAAATTCATTTCAGACATATTACCAGCTTGATCGGTTGCCTGAATCGTAATTGGATATGTACCTGGTGTTGTAGACGTACCAATTATCATCTTAGTCGTCGGATCATATGACAGTCCTGGTGGTAAATTAATAAAATTCAGCGTCGCAGTTGGGTCATCAACAACCACATATAATGGTGGTACAGGTTGATCTTCCGGTAAGATACGGTCTACTTTTTGTCTGATACTTGGCGCAGTAATATCTTTAACCGTCACGACAAAAGAATCCGTTGACGTATTTCCTGCAGCATCCGTTGCTGAAACAGTAATTGTGTAACTACCTGGTTCACTAGGCATACCTGAAATCGTTTTTGTTACACTATCATAGGTTAAACCTGACGGCAGGTTAGTTACTGTTACAGAAGTTGCATCCCCAGAATTAATCTTAATTGGTGTAATTAATGTATCTTCGTTAACAGTTAAGTCTGCAATAGGGGTCAACACTGGTGGCGTCTTATCCGTTACAGTTAAGACGAAACTATCAGTCGTAGTATTGCCCGCTTTATCACTTTCAGAAATATTGATTGTATAACTACCTGGATTTACTGGTGTACCGATGATTGATTTTGTTGCATCATCATACGTCAACCCTTCAGGAAGCCCCGTTACTGACACCGTTGCTTCCGGATCATCACTTGCTAAAGAGATAGGTGTAATCGCTATGTCCTCTGGTACTTCAGTATCACCTATATCATTAAGTGCTGGTGGTGTAATGTCTTTAATAGTTAATACGAACACATCTGTTGACTGATTCCCAGCCTTATCAGTAGCTGTAATAGTTACCGTATATGAACCAGGTGTTACAGGTGTACCTTCTATATTCTTTGTTGTAGTATTATATGTCATACCTGCTGGAAGACCCGTCACTGCAACCGTTACTTCAGAATAATTATCAGTTACGGATACCGGTATCGTAAGTGGCGCATCTTCGTTTACAGCTTGGTCAGGAACTGGAGTGATAACTGGTGCCGTCTTATCCGTTACAGTTAACACAAATGAAATAGTAGAACTGTTTAAAGCTTTATCCGTTGCTGTAATGGTTACCGTATAAGGTCCAGGTTGTGTTGGTGTACCAATGATTGCACCGGATGCTTTATCATAATAAGTACCAGCTGGCAAACCTGAAGTTGTGACGTCTGCTGTTGTATCTTCTATTAATACCTTAACATTCATCGGCTGATCTTCAGGCACAGATGTATCACCAATCGGCGTAACAGTTGGCGGTGTCTTATCTAGAACAGTGATCGTAAATGAATCCGTCGCTTTATTACCCGCAGCATCTGTTGCTGTTGCGATTAAGTCAAAAGTTCCAGCAACAGTTGGTGTACCTGTGATTTGACGTGAAGCTGAATCATATTGTAAACCAGCCGGTAAGCCTGTGACAGTGATTGTCGCTGTTGCATCATTGGCAGTCACTGATATCGGCTCAATAAGATTGTTTTGTAATACTGTTGTATCAGGTGTTTCGACCATAATAGGTGCAGTGATATCGACTACAACAGTAGCGTTCGGTGGCCCCTGCAGGTTGTAAATACCTGTCGCATAAGCCTCAATCGTTTCCCCACCGATTAAATCAATACCCTGAGGGATATCAACAGACCAGTTACCATAATCATCAACCATATCTTGTACAGTCGTACCATCCGGGAATGTCACTGTAATAATATCCCATGGTACACCTGTTCCAGAAATCGTCGTATCATCTGAGTCAATTGTATTAATTGGCGGTGGTAGCGGTGTATCATCCACGTTCGGATTATCATCATAAATATCTGGAATACCGTCACCATCGTAGTCGTAGAAGTCCATGTAACTTGTAGCATATGAACCCGTTATACGTTTATTGACTGCATCACCATCAATTGTATTTAAATAATCACTCGTCGCCCAAGATGTGAAATTCAGTTGCGTATTGCCTGATGCATTCAATGCTGCAGCAACATCAAAAAGTGATACACCATCTTTCAAACTATACTGCAACGTATAGCTACGTGATTGACCAAGCGTACCAAAGAAGACATCATCGTCCAATGAGTCTCGCACTGCTGCTAATTGTGTTGAAGTATTATTTAACTTAATGGATAAAGAGCTAATCTGACTAGTATCTACCAAACCTGAAGGTCCTACAGATAGAGTTACTCCCTTTGTTGACGATATAGGGACACCATTTTCATCACTTACAGCAAGTCGTATATTTGTAGTATCAATAAACGGTAATAGCGCAGATGGAATCTGCTCTTTAATGTATAATACCCAGTTAGCATCAGACTGTTTAAAGTTTTGATTAGGTTTAAATGTATGTACTGAATCAATAGCATTGTTCGCCTCATCATAAACTAAACGATTGACAACCTGTCCCGCAAAAAAGCTGGATGTTGCAGTTGGGGATTGTTCAATGGTTGGTGTAATATACGTATTTTGAATACTCGTAGAAGCTATTGCTCCTGTATTATCTGTCCATGTATGTAATAGTTCTACTGGATTAGTCGAAGAATATCCAAGTGAAGAAAGTGTTTGATTATTCTTCAGAGTTATAATTACTTCATGATTGGTAACAACACCAATCAAACCTGAATTAACTGTAGAACCACTTATCGGTGCACTCCAGTTTGAACCATCTGCATTCGGTGTCATTTGAACACCACTAATCGTCACGCTTTGAATTTGACTGGCAAATGTTGCATCAGGGAATGATAAGTTAACCTTACCTCCATTAACAAAATCAGATTGTAATTCCAGCCATTTCGATAAATTCAATTTAATTTGACTTGTTGTTGCGTCCTGCTGTTGTGATATCCCTGCATATCTTAAATCAGAATTACTATCTACAACTGTCGCATTATATCTCAACGCACGTAATAAATAACCATACTCTGAATCTTCAGGATACGTGTATGTCGTGCCTGTTGCTGTTAAGTTATATACAACTGGATCGCCTTCAAACAATGATATTGAACGTAATGTTGAAGGTACTTCCTGAGAAATACTTTCCATATCAGTTGTAGCATCTGATGTTTGTGGTGGTGTTGCAACCACTGTTGCTTGATCTTGCTGAATTGAAATAGCAACGAGTAACGCTGCCATTAATTCTTCAGTTGTCATATTATCATAATCAAGATTTAATCCATCAACAACATCTACAGCGACCGTTTCAGAGACACCCGTATTTTGAATATAATAGTCTGTTAGCACTGCCTTTTTTTCTTCAGTAGTTGATAGTTGATTAAGTGTATCAACTGTATCGTTAACAGATTCTATAGTAGGTGCCGTATTTGTTATTTGTGTGCTGCTATTTTCTGTTGAGTTCGTCCCAGATTCTGATGTCGGTGCTTCTATCGTTGGTTGTTCTGTTGTCGGTGTTTCTGACGTCGGTTGTTCTGTTGTTGGTTGTTCCGTAGATGAGTTTTCTGTCGTTGGTGCTTCAATTAACTTATGGGCTGACAGTTTTAGTACTTCAGATTGTTTACCTTCCTTGTCAACAACAACAAGTTCGATTGGCTCTTCAGACTTCAATGCAAGTTGGTCAAAACTAAATGTTCCATCTTGAGTCACATTGACACGCTGTACGTGTCCATCGAATCGTGTTAATTCAATAATGAATCCCGGTTGATATACACCAGTAATCGTTTCATTATCGTCACTGATATTAACATCGCTTAGATTTAATGGATTTATTGTCAGTGATTCAGTTGTTGGAATTTCGGTTGTTAAATCTTCTGTTGTCAGTGCTTCTGTTGTCGGAGTTTCATTTGTCGGTGCTTCTGTTGTTGGTGCTTCTGTTGTCGATGTTTCTGTAGTTGGCAATTCTGAGGTAGTTAATTGTGTGTTTTCATCTAAAACGTCGGTAGATTCAGCGGCTTCAATAAGTTGATGATGACCAAGAAAGAGTGTTGCGCCAATTAAAATTGAAGATGTACCCATTGAAAATTTTCTTATAGAGTACTTATTTAACTTTTCACGTGGCCAGTCACTCTTTCCACGTTTTTTTACATTCATTCCGTACCCTCCTATGTTAAATAATTCATACTTTTGCCAATCATTGTATAATAATCGCTTATTAAACATTATATATGACAAGTCAATATATTTGAACCAATAAATTCTATTATATATAGTTACACGCTATAAATCATTTATATTTATACTTTCGAATTATTAAATATCATCCTACTTATCATCTCGATTTTATTTGCCGTTATTAATACAATATTTTGACAGGGACTAGCAAAATGATTTCTAGTTAAATTAGAGTTTTTATTCATTATTAAATTTTAATGAGTTCTCCAATATAAATATTAAAAAAGAGCAAGCACAATTTGTGCTTGCTCTTTAATCGATATTGAATTTATTATTTCTCTTCACTTTCAATATCTTCTTGTTTTCTTTTACGACCCGCTAATAATGTTAAACCACCTAGTAATAAAGCTCCTGCTGCTAAACCACTATTATCTTTTTCACCTGTGTCTGGTAATGTCGTTTTTCCTAATTCATTATTTTTAGTTGTCTCAGCATTAATTTTATTACCTTTATCAATAACTGAATTTGATCCTGCTGATGGTCTCTCAATTTTGCTATCATCTACAGTTTCACTTGGAAGAACATTTTCTGATGGTACAATAACAACTTTTGCTTCCGATGTGTTACCAGCTTTATCAGTTGATACCGCTGTAACTTTATCTCTAGCCTTTAATGGTGGCACTGTTACTGTCCATGTGCCATCTGGTTTCGTTACTGTTGTTACTTTCGTTCCATCTGGTAATGTTACTGTAATTGTTGTACCTGGTTCACTAGTTCCACCTACTACTGTATCACCTGGTTTTACTGGATTTACATCAATCTCTGGTGCTGTTGTATCTTCTATCGGTGTAGATGATACAATTTCTGTCTCAGGCTCTGACGTATTACCAGCTTCATCAGTTGATACTGCTGTTACTTTGTCCCCAGCTTTTAATGGTGGTACTGTTACTGTCCATGTGCCATCTGGTTTCGTTACTGTTGTTACTTTCGTTCCATCTGGTAATGTTACCGTAATTGTTGTGCCTGGTTCACTAGTTCCACCTACTACTGTATCATCTGGTTTTACTGGATTTACATCAATCTCTGGTGCTGTTGTATCTTCTATCGGTGTAGATGATACAATTTCTGTCTCAGGCTCTGACGTATTACCAGCTTCATCAGTTGATACTGCTGTTACTTTATCCCCAGCTTTTAATGGTGGTACTGTTACTGTCCATGTGCCATCTGGTTTCGTTACTGTTGTTACTTTCGTTCCATCTGGTAATATTACTGAAACTGTTGATCCTGGCTCTGAAGTTCCTGTTACTGTAGTATCACCAGAATTAATAGGATTAACTTCTAATTCTGGAGCGGTTTCATCCATTACTGTTACTGTTGCTTCCGGTGATACATTACCTGAACCATCTGTTTCTATGACTGGTAACACTTCACCACCGATTAAGTCTACACCTGATGGTATCTCTACACTCCATGTGCCGTCTGGTTGGACTACTACTGTGCCTTGTGTGCCATCTGGGAACGTTACTGTAATTGTATTACCTGGTATGCCGAACCCTGTTACTGATGTATCTTCTGATGTTATCGGGTTTACCACTGGTGCTAATGGTGCTGTTGTGTCTGTTACCGTTACCGATGTTGCTGGTGATACGTTGCCTGATGCATCTGTTTCTATGACTGGTAACACTTCACCGCCAACTAAGTCTACACCTGGTGGTACTGGAATGCTCCATGTGCCGTCTGGTTGCACTACTGCTGTACCAGTTGTTCCGTCTGAGAACTTCACTGTAATTGTATTACCCGGTGTGCCTGTTCCTGTTACGACTATGTCTTCTGACGTTACTGGATTTACAACTGGTGCTAATGGTGCTGTAGTGTCCGTTACTGTTACTGATGCTTCCGGTGATACATTACCTGATGCATCTGTTGATGTTACTGGTAATACTTCGCCACCTACTAAGTCTACATCTGCTGGAATCGCTACACTCCATGTTCCGTCTGGTTGCACTACTGCTGTACCTGTTGTGCCATCCGGGAACGTTACTGTAATTGTGTTACCAGGTACACCGATACCTGTTACCACTGTATCTTCTGATGTTACTGGATTCACCGTTGGTGCCGCTGGTGCTGTTGTATCTGTCACTGTTACCGATGTTGCTGGTGATACGTTGCCTGATGCATCTGTTTCTATGACTGGTAACACTTCACCGCCAACTAAGTCCACACCTGGTGGTACTGGAACACTCCATGTTCCGTCTGCTTGGACTACTGCTGTACCAGTTGTTCCATCTGGGAACTTCACTGTAATTGTATTACCTGGTGTACCTGTTCCTGTTACGACTGTGTCTTCTGACGTTACTGGATTCACTACTGGTGCTAATGGTGCTGTAGTGTCCGTTACTGTTACTGATGCTTCCGGTGACACATTACCTGCTGGATCTGTTGATGTTACTGGTAACACCTCACCACCAACTAAGTCTACACCTGGTGGTACTGGAACACTCCATGTTCCGTCTGGTTGCACTACTGCTGTACCTTGTGTGCCATCCGGGAACGTTACTGTAATTGTGTTACCAGGTACACCGATACCTGTTACCACTGTATCTTCTGATGTTACTGGATTCACCGTTGGTGCCGCTGGTGCTGTTGTGTCTGTTACCGTTACCGATGTTGCTGGTGATACGTTGCCTGATGCATCTGTTTCGATGACTGGTAACACTTCACCGCCAACTAAGTCTACACCTGGTGGTACTGGAACACTCCATGTTCCGTCTGGTTGCACTAGTGCTGTACCCGTTGTTCCATCTGGGAACTTCACTGTAATTGTATTACCTGGTGTACCTGTTCCTGTTACGACTGTGTCTTCTGACGTTACTGGATTTACAACTGGTGCTAATGGTGCTGTAGTGTCCGTTACTGTTACTGATGCTTCCGGTGATACATTACCTGCTGGATCTGTTGATGTTACTGGTAACACCTCACCACCAACTAAGTCTACACCTGATGGTATCGCTACGCTCCATGTGCCGTCTGGTTGCACTACTGCTGTACCTTGTGTGCCATCTGGGAACGTTACTGCAATTGTGTTACCAGGTACACCGATACCTGTTACCACTGTATCTTCTGATGTCACTGGATTCACCGTTGGTGCCGCTGGTGCTGTTTTATCAATAACTATTACTGTTACTGACGTTGAACCAGAGTTTCCTATTGAATCTGTCTCAGTTACAGGTAATACTTCGCCACCAACTAAATTTACACCGTCCGGGATTACAACAGTCCATGTGCCATCTGCTTGTACCACTGATGTACCTGTTGTTCCGTCTGGGAATGTAACTGTAATTGTATTGCCTGGTGTGCCTGTTCCTGTTACGACTGTGTCTTCTGATGTTACATCATTTACTATTGGTGCTAGTGGAGGTGCATCATCTGAAACAGTAGTACTAGATGAAGGAGAGACATTTCCTGCCCCGTCAGTTTGAGTTGCTGTCAACACATCTCCAACCACTAAATCAGTACCTGATGGTATCGCTACGCTCCATGTGCCATCTGCTTGTACCACTGATGTACCTATTGTGCCATCCGGGAATGTTACTGTAACCGTATTTCCTGGAATACCTACACCTGTAACATTTGTTGCTGTACTAGAAACCGTATTGATTGGTGGCGCAATTGGTGCAGTTATATCTGTCACCGTTACTGATGTCGCTGGTGATACATTACCTGATGCATCTGTTTCGATGACTGGTAATACTTCTCCTCCAACTAAGTCTACACCTGCTGGTACCGCTACACTCCATGTACCGTCTGGTTGTACCACTGCTGTGCCTGTTGTTCCGTCTGGGAACTTCACTGTAATTGTATTACCTGGTGTGCCTGTTCCTGTTACAGCTGTATCTTCTGACGTTACTGGATTCACTATTGGTGCTAACGGATTACTGATATCTGATACCGTTACTGTTGCTTCTGGTGATACGTTACCTGAAGGATCTGTCGATGTTACCGGCAATACTTCGCCTCCAACTAAGTCTACACCTGATGGTATCGCTACACTCCATGTGCCGTCTGGTTGCACTACTGCTGTACCCGTCGTTCCCTCTGGGAACGTTACTGTAATTGTGTTGCCTGGTACGCCGATACCTGTTACCACTGTATCTTCTGATGTTACTGGATTCACTGTTGGTGCTGCTGGCCCTGTTGTATCTGTCACCGTTACTGATGTCGCTGGTGACACGTTACCTGATGCATCTGTCTCAGTTACCGGTAATACTTCACCGCCAACTAAGTCTACACCTGATGGTATTGCTACACTCCATGTTCCATCTGGTTGCACTACTGCTGTACCCGTTGTTCCGTCTGGGAACTTCACTGTAATTGTATTACCCGGTGTACCTGTTCCTATTACGGCTGTGTCTTCTGATGTTACCGGGTTAACAGGTGGTGCTAACGGTGCTGTAGTGTCCGTTACCGTTACTGTTGCTTCTGGTGATACATTTCCTGATGCATCTGTTGATGTTACTGGTAATACCTCACCACCTACTAAATCTACACCTGATGGTATCGCTACACTCCATGTGCCGTCTGGTTGCACTACTGCTGTACCCGTCGTTCCGTCTGGGAACGTTACTGTAATTGTATTGCCTGGTACGCCGATACCTGTTACCACTGTATCTTCTGATGTCACTGGTCGAACTGTTGGTGCTGCTGGCCCTGTTGTATCTGTCACCGTTACTGATGTCGCTGGTGATACATTTCCTGATGCATCTGTCTCAGTTACCGGTAATACTTCACCGCCAACTAAGTCTACACCTGATGGTATTGCTACACTCCATGTTCCATCTGGTTGCACTACTGCTGTACCCGTTGTTCCGTCTGGGAACTTCACTGTAATTGTATTACCTGGTGTACCTGTTCCTGTTACGACTGTGTCTTCTGATGTTACCGGGTTAACAGGTGGTGCTAACGGTGCTGTAGTGTCCGTTACTGTTACTGTTGCTTCTGGTGATACATTTCCTGATGCATCTGTCGATGTTACCGGTAATACTTCGCCTCCAACTAAGTCAACACCTGATGGTATCGCCACACTCCATGTTCCATCTGGTTGCACTACTGCTGTACCCGTCGTTCCGTCTGGGAACGTTACTGTAATTGTATTGCCTGGTACGCCGATACCTGATACAACCGTATCTTCTGATGTTACTGGATTTACTATTGGAGCTGGTGGTGCAGTTGTATCAATAATACTGATGACAACATCTATTACTTCTGTCGTTCCGTCTGGATACGTTACTGTTACCTGAACTGGATATGAACCTGATACCACTGTTGCATCTGGGCTTGCTGTAATCGTTCCATCCGCATTCACTACTATCCATGATGGTAACGTTGATGCATCCGCTGGCGCATATGTTGTTCCCGCCGGTGGCGTTGTTCCATCTGAGTTTAATGGCGCCGCGACTGTTACTGTGCTGCCTGGTTCTACTGTTACATCCTGATAATTCGGCTGATTATCTAATGCATCTGTTGTTCCTACTGTGATTACTGATTCAATCACATCTGTTGTTCCGTCTGGATACGTTACTGTTACCTGAACTGGATATGAACCTGATACCACTGTTGCATCTGGGCTTGCTGTAATCGTTCCATCCGCATTCACTACTATCCATGATGGT
>NZ_JAHCPS010000019.1 GCF_021366795.1 Macrococcoides caseolyticum
CCATGATGGTAACGTTGATGCATCCGCTGGCGCATATGTTGTTCCTGCCGGTGGCGTTGTTCCATCTGCGTTTAATGGTGCTGCGATTGTTACTGTACTACCTGGTTCTACCGATGTATTGATATATTCTAGTTGATTATCTATCGCATCTGTCGTTCCTACTGTCACAACCACATCTATTATTTCTGTAGTGTTATCTGGATACGTTACTGTTACTGGAATTGTATAATCCCCTGCTGCTACTGTCGCATCAGGATTTACTGTAATCGTTCCATCTGCATTCACTACTGCCCATGATGGTAATGTTGATGCATCCGCTGGCGCATATGTTGTTCCCACTGGCATTGTTAGTCCACTAACATCAGTCGGTGCTACGATTGTTACTGTGCTACCTGGTTCTACTGCTGTATCTAAATAATCAGGTTGAAATTTGATAGCATCCGTTGTCTTTACAGCAATAAATGCATCAGCTGCGAATGCAGTTGAAAGTTTTGATGTATCTTGCCCAGGTAAAAATACCGCTGAAGTAAAGATAGTTGTTCCAGTAATATCTGTTGGTACAGTAATAGGAACAGATACTAAAGTCCCATCTACACCTGAAGTTAATGTAGTTGGTGATCCATATGCCACACCATCTCTAAACCATTGAACTTGATATTGTTGATTTGGTAATAGTCCTGCCGTTTCACTTTGAACCACAGTTCCTGGAGTACCAAATGTATCATTTGTGTCATACTGAATAACGTTATGCATTGGTTGTGGTGCAAGTAAAGCAAAATCTACACTCGAAATATTATCAGAAGCTAATGATGTCGTTAATGTATCATTTGCATTTTCAAACATATTGGTTTGGAAGTTATCACTCCAAATCGCATAGTTATCTACAAGAGGTGTGATATACATGTATTCTTCGTTAATATGTCTATGCTTTTGTCCAAGTGTTCCATTCCATTGCATAAGATTATTATGGCTTACATCAGCATCTGCTACTATTGTTCCGTATTGTGCATCCGTAATTGTAGATCCTTTTAAATATGGATTAATACCATATAAACCTTTAAAAGGAATATAGTAAGAACCATCTGCTTTAACAGTTGCTACAACAGTCTCAGCAATCGCACTACCATCTCCATGTACAGCTTCATAATTATTAATAATAATTTGCTGCGCAGCTTTGAAAGTGTCTAAAGTATATCCAGGATTAGCGAGTTTCCACTGATCAAATAATCTTACGATTTCATCATTAACATATGATGCGGCAACTTGTACGCCAGCTGCATTGATATCCGTTGCATCTTTAATCCATTGGTTAGCTAAAGTTCCAGCACCATCTCCATTTTCATACCAAACATTACCACGAACTGTTCCGTAAATACCTGTCTCAGCAAACAAACCATCTGCAGTACCTGAAGTAGTTCTGTCACCTTCTGGTTTTAATAAATAATCAACATTATTAGGTTTTTCTTGTAATACAACTTGAGAATTTACAATTCTATTTATACCAGCAGTGAAATCCCATGATTCATTTTTACGATCTAAACGTGTATGGAAGCCATACATTGCATCACCATGCTTGATGACGTTATAGTTTGCAGGATCTGGATTTTCTACCCAAGTTCTCACCGCGAAATTAGCATCTCCGGCTAATTGGAAACTGTAAGTATTACCTAAAGCATCCGTTACTGGTTTTGATAAATCAAATGCAAATGTACCATCAGGATTAGTCGTTGTGTAATAAACCGGTGAAAGGAAGCCATCACCATTCATCCATTGTAAATATACCTTAACCCCTGATGTTGGCAAAGCATCTGGATCATTAGCATTTGTAAACACACCATCTCTATAAATCCAAGAATCTCCACTATACGTTTGAGGTTTAGTCGCATCACCAGGTGAATAAATAGCTTCTGCTTGTACTGTGTCTTGAATAGAAGATATTGCTGTTAACCCCATAATAGGTCCATTTAAATCCAATGAAATAGACTCCATATTCGCAAATGAACTTCTTGTAGCAACTGGTGTTGCCTCAATAGTTGATGCATCTTGCTGAACCGCAATTGCTTGTAATAAAGCTGCCATTAATTCCTCAGAAGTTAAATTCGCATAATCTAAATTTAAAGCATCTATTTGTGCTACAGCTTCTTCTTGAGACACACCTGTATTCTGTGCAAGGTAATCAGATAAAACAACTTTCTTATCATCTGCTGTTGTTAATGTATTTAATGTAGATGTTGTTTCATCAACAGTAGCTGTATCAGGCGTTAGAACTGCTGATTCAACAGTTGTAGATGCCGCTGTTGCTGGTGCTTCTGTTGTTGGTACTTCTGTTGTTGGTACTTCTGTCTTTGGCTCTTCTGATGTTGGTACTTATCGCGTTGGTGCTTCTGTGGTTGGTCCTGCTGTCGTTGGTTCTTCTGTCGTTGGTACTTCTGTCGTTGGTACTTCTGTCGTTGGTACTTCTGTCGTTGGTACTTCTGTCGTTGGTACTTCTGTCGTTGGTACTTCTGTTGTTGGTGCAATGACTTGTGCAGTCACTTCAACAACTTCACTTCTTAATTCGCCATCCACAGCAACCACTTTAACAATTTCACCGCTAGCCACACTTAAATTTTGAAACTTAAATGTACCATCAGCATTAACTACTGTTTTTTCTACTGTGCCATTTGCTAATGTTAATTCAATTGTTTGGCCAGCAGTTGCTAAACCTGTTAATTCCGTATTATCAGCATTGAATGTTACATTTGTAGCTTTTTCTGGAGCAGTTACTGGCGCTTCTGTTGTTGGCGCTTCTGTTGTCGGAGTCGTTGTAGCTACAGTCTCTGTTGTAGGAGCTTCTGTTGTTGCTGGATTTAATGTAGTTGTTGTTGAAGTCGTGTCACCTTCAGCAGCATTTACTTCTACTGAGTTCCCTAAAAACATTAAAGATCCAATTAAAATTGACGCCGTACCTACCGTAAATTTTCTGATTGAATACTTGTTTAACTTGTTCGAGATAAAATCCAGTTTACTTTTTCTTGATTTCTTCATTATTTTCCTCCTAGTGGACTTGTATCTTTTTGATACAAAATTACATCTTTAATTATATTACGTTAGCAATATTATATTAAGTATTAAGCTACCTAATCTGAATAAATTTATATGATATAACAATTTAATTTTTTGATTTTATAAAATTATTTCATTCATTCACTCTATTTTTATCAAAATTTTCAATTAAAACTCATATAGTATAAGAACAGAGCGACAACTCATAAAATTTTGGGATATCAATTTTTACACTTATAATTGTGAACATTTTGTGACATATATCTGAAATTTTAATTATAATCATTAATTAAAAGATGACAAATTATTAAATATTGTCGTACTTTATGTCGATTTTAGTATATTAATATAATTATATATTAACTTATTTGTTTTTTTACTACATGTTTTTCTTTAATACACTAAAGTTTATACTCTTTGAATCAATGATTTGTAAATATTAGTTAACAAAAAATTTACTTCTAATAAATGTATTAATATTTTTGTAATAGTATAAATGTTATTCTCCTTTCATTTATACCTAACTGATTTAATAAATCATATTCATTTATACGAATATATTTTTTAAAAGGGGACAAAACTTAATAATTTGTCGTCTTTTTTAGCATATTAATAAGTGTTAAAATACAATATACTACTACAGTACTAAGTGAGGATATAAAATATGAATGAAGAAAAATCATTAGAGGAAATTAACAAAGAAATAGAGGAACAACTCTTATACGAAATGGAGAATGAACATAAGTTTGTAGAAAAGAAAAAGAAACGTGCTATTTTTAGTGCCGCGGGTATTATAATGTTAATTATCGCAGCTAGAATGCTTTATAATTTATTTAGGCCCTTCTTTTAACAACATCTTCTTGAGGAGATTAAAATGTATATACACCCAAATCAATAAATGCTTACCATCTATTAAGCCCTATTATGATGAAATCATAAAAAAATGGCAAGATTTATTTAATCAAATACAAGAAATGTCCGACTAAAATTAATTAGTCGGACATTTCTTATTTCATTGCATCTATAATTACTTTTTCGAAACAATATTGCCATTCTTTATTTTTTTATGAAGCTAAGAATTCTATAATCTAACGATTTCATTGCTTCTCTTACTACCGTGATAACTTCATTTATATTATTTTCCATATATTACTTGTGATTACTCTGCTATTTACTACTGTTACATCCGCACTTATATTAAAATGTGATTAAATACCTTACTTGCTACATCATCTATTTCGTTATCTCTCTTAATATCTAGGTAAATTCCACCTTTATCAAATAAATCATCAATTCTAAATATTTATTATAATAAACTCTGCCACCTATATTCATAGAGCTTACGTATTTATAACTTCGTGTTTTTAAAGACATCTTTCTGAATAACATTTCCATCTAAAGCAAATTCAACTCTCTCGAGATACGTTTCACCTACATCTTCCATAAAACTACAAATAAAGTTAGATAACCTTTCAAATAAAGCGTTTTATTTTTCTCAAGATAATCAGTTTTAATATCTGTAAAGTATCGATACAACCTTATGATTTCACAATCTACAAATGATATTTTATCTGTAAATGTCAATACATTTTCTAAACTAAATAAGTTTAGAAAAATTATTAAAAATATATATTATCTGAACACAATAAAGCTACTTTGTATTTTTGATCATATTCAACATCACTGTTTACCTATCCAATGCCGTTATTTAAGTTATAAATAATCATAAAATCATTATTATTATATTGACTATTATAAATTATTTGCAACGTTTTTTATGTAATCATTTGACTAAATACCTATTAATAATAAAAGTTACGAATAAAATAATATAAAAAATGGTATGAATCATTATTGACTCATACCATTTAATATATTACTTATTTTCTTCTTCTGAATAAAAGTACCCCACCTAAACCTGCTAATAATGCTGCTAATGCACCACTATTATTATGCTCACCTGTATCTGGTAAAGTTGTTGATTCACCTTTATCAGGTGTACCTGGTTCGCTTGGTGTGCCCGGTTCACTTGGTGTACCTGGTTCACTTGGTGTGCCTGGTTCACTTGGTATTCCTGGTTCTTCCTTTACTAGACCTAAATCGATTGTCGGATCATCCTTACCGTCAACTGTTACAACGACTTTTGTACCGTCTGAATCACTTGTATCGTTACCTACATTTGAATCTGTTGGTAAGTAGCCACCTGGCACTTCAAACTCGATTGTGTTATCGCCGTTTGGTACATTCGGGAATTCATAATGACCGTTTTCGTCTGTTGTTGTTGTTTCTGTTGATCCGTCTGGATGTGTAATTGTTACCACAACACCTGGGATACCTGGTTCACCAGCATCTTGTTGACCATCGTGGTCTGTATCTTCCCATACTGTATCGCCTACTGATACTTTGATGAAGCCTGAGTCGATTGTCATATCATCAGCGTTGTTGATTGTTACGTTCACAACCTGACCATCTGAATCTAATCCGTCGTTACCTGCGTTAGAGATTGTCGGACCATTGTATCCATCTGGTGTACCGAAGGTTACTGTATAGTCTCCGTTTGGTAAGTCTGTGAAGATATAGTTACCATTTTCATCTGTTGTTGTTGTGATTGTTGAACCGTCAGGTTTTGTTAATGTGACTGTTACGCCTGGAATTCCTGATTCATTTGTATCCTGGATGCCATCTTTATCTGCATCAAACCATACTTTGTCGCCTAAATCGTATACAGGAAC
>NZ_JAHCPS010000020.1 GCF_021366795.1 Macrococcoides caseolyticum
ATTCACACCGCCGACAGGTTATGAATCATCACCGGTAAATACAGGAGATGACCGAATCGACTCAGACGGTACAGTAGTGAAGGTAACAGTGAATAATGCGGATGATAATACGATCGATTCAGGATTCTATAAACCAGAAGGTGGAGGTTCAACAGAACCAGTTAAACCAGGTGAACCGACAACACCAGTTAAACCAGGTGAACCGACAGAACCAGTTAAACCAGGTGAACCGACAACACCAAGTACGCCAGGTGTACCAACTACTAATAACACATTAACTTCATTACCGGATACAGGTGAGAACAATAATACAGGTCTTCTTGCAACAATGTTAGCAGGTTTAGGCGGATTGTTATTACTTAAAAAACGTCGTGAAGAAAATGATGATACAGAGAAGGAGATGAAATAAAATGGCTGAAAACAAAAAAGATTTAGGTTCAATTTCAGGTACTGTTAAAGACTTAACTAACAAACCTTCTGAAGAAAAAAAGGGCGATAAAAAATAGAAATAGAGAGTTCTTTGGAGAGTGCGATAATCATCGCACTCTTTTTTTGCTTTCTAGTCTGGAAATTTACAATACACCTGAAACATTACAATAAAATTTACATTTAAAAATATTATTTCATAAAAAGTAGATATCATTGTAAAAATTGTCGCTTTTTAAACCTATACTGAGTTGGTAAAATTTATACTACACATGTAATATAATTTTAAAGAATGAACTATAAATATGAAAAATATAGATTTAAAACTATTAGAATTTAACCACTATTTGAAAACAGAAAATTTCAACCGTAAACGTGCAGCAGAGGTTTTAGGTATCTCAGAACGCCAATTTATTCGTAATATTAATAAATGGCAGGACGATGGTTTCTTAGAATACCGTAATGGTCGAGGACGTAGTAATCGGTCCTATCTGAAATTAAGATTAGATATTGAGCAGTACTATGTAAACGAGATTATCAATAATATAGATTGTTTAAAGATTGAAGATATGGATAAAATCAATGAATTACCTATTTCAGTGCAATCGAAGTCCCTTATCCATACATTACTCAACCAATGTATCCATCAACCGAAGGATAACAGTGGTCATTATAAAATTCTGGATTATATATATAGAATTCCGGAAGTAATAAAGCCGACAGAAGATATGGACGTGGCTTTATCAACAATTATCTTCAATACGTTGGATCGCTTGTATGAGTTTGATGCAGATGGGCATTTGCGTAGTAATATCGTAGCCTATGATGAATGGCAGGAGGATGGTCTGCTTATTCACTTGTATCAGAATATTCATTTCTCTAATGGCCACCTATTGTTTGCAGAGAATGTAGTGGATTGTCTGAAGTGCCTTGTAGAAGATATGAGTATCGTATCAATGATTGATATTCAGGCGATTGAAGTTGTTAGTGATTTCGTTCTGAAGATTAAAATGAATCGTTCAGAAAATATTAAGTTTCTTTTATCTAAACATCACTTGAGTATATATAAAGATGTTGATGGCAAGAGTATCGGTACAGGTCCGTATGTTGTGGCAGAGCATACAAATGTTAAAGTTGTTGTAGATGGTAAGGATGATTCGACTATTGATTCAGGCTTCCATAAACCAAGTAATCCAGAAACACCAAGCAACCCAGAAAGAGCAAGTCATCCTAATAAAGATGTGTTAACATCATTGCCTGATACAGGAGAAAATAATAATAACGGATTATTAGCGGGATTATTAGCAGGTTTAGGTGGAACATTATTATATAGAAGGAAAAAATAAATAAGTGAATAATAAAGAGTCATGGGAAATTTAATATTTTCCCATGACTCTTTTATTTATTTAAAGTAACTGCCTTAAAATCTTCACATGTTGTTACTTTCGGTTTGAAAGGTTTGATACTATTTGTTGCTACAAGTTCTTCAACTTTGTCTAGAAATATGCCAATTTCATCAGTAGCATTTACACCTTTAAAATCACCATATGCATATTGATACCATTGTAATTTTTGTAGACGCTCGATCGTTTTATCATCATAACGATATTTAATAATTTTTGCAGGAACACCACCAACTATAGAGTATGCTGGTACATCCTTAGTCACTATTGATCCTGCTGCGATGATTGCACCATCGCCAACAGTAATACCGCTATTACCAAACATAACGTCTTGCCCAATCCATACGTTATTACCAATAACTACTGGATTTAGTGATGGAGCATAAGGTATAACCTTAAATTCAGAACCATAATCTTTTTCGTACTGTAAGAATGCTGTAGCTTTATCATCATAAGTAAGCATTGAAGTTGTAAAGCGGTCTGTCGGATGATTACCATGCATACGTTTAACATTAGAAGCAATTGAAGTATATCGACCGACTACTGAATTGACGGGTAATTCACTTAGTGCAGAAGAAAATGAGCCCATTGAATAGAAGAAACGACCAATTAAAAACATGGAATAAGGCTCAATTTGTGCATTTGTTGATACTTGAATAATAGTATTTGTAGCAAGTCGAGATTGCATTTCATTGTCTCTCGGTAGTGTGTAGATACGATTTTTATTTAAGAAATTATGGTAATCGGAATTAAATGTGAGTCGAACGTTATTATGTGAAGGATCGATAACTAAGTTATCTTGTTGAAATGTAATGCCTTTAAAATGTGTTGTCATATTTTCTCCTTAATGTTTGTTCATAAATATATTATAAATTATATATCAAGCAATATAAATAATACTTATTGATATAATTTATATTTTTAAGAACTTCTTATCATAAAAAATATGGACTTTAAGAACATGAATCTTAACCAGATTAAATTTGAAGAGAAAGATTCAAAAAGCAAAAATATTACATGCATATTATAGATAATATTTTAATTTATTAATTATAGTTAATAGAATCATTCAAATATTAATGTTTCTTAAATGAATTTCTACTATTATTCCATTAAATTATATCTCAATAATTTGGAGAAAAATAAGTAGTGTGAATGCTTATTGTCGTTATTGAGATATTAATAGACTGTATATTAGTATATTTTTTAGAAAATTAATTTCTTAATTTACAAAAATAATCCAACTTATTTTTTTATTATTATTTAATTTTTAGAAATATTTAATAATACAATTAATAACGCTTACACACTTGTTTTAAAAAGATATTTATATTTATTTAATATAAATATTCAGTTTTTTTAAATAAATAGAGTGATATTTAATTTCTAATAATTAAGTATATAAAAATAAAAGGGGACATAAATCAATATAATTGTCTCTTTTAACTATTTTAAAATCAGATTATAGTTAATAGCATGTTAAAAAGTATTCAACTTAATTAATTTGA
This sequence comes from Macrococcoides caseolyticum, assembly GCF_021366795.1. Classification (GTDB taxonomy): domain Bacteria; phylum Bacillota; class Bacilli; order Staphylococcales; family Staphylococcaceae; genus Macrococcoides; species Macrococcoides caseolyticus_A. The sequence continues at coordinate 3,338 of NZ_JAHCPS010000020.1, forward strand.
ATATTTATTTTGGAGGAAAATATATGAAAAAAACTACAAGTGGTAAGCGTTATGATTTTATTGCAAATAAATTGAACAAGTATTCTATTCGTAAATTTACAGTGGGGACAGCGTCAATTTTAATAGGATCATTAATGTTCCTTGGTCAAGATGCAAGCGCAGCCGCGACAACAACAGAAGCGCCGACAACAGAAGCAGCGACAACAGAAGCAACAGCTACAGAATTAACAGCAATAGTAAATAATGCTACTACCATAGAAGAAAAGCAAACAGCAGTTGTAAACTACTATGCACAAAACACGGGTGTAACTGTAGAAGAAGCACAAACGACAGTGGAAAGTTTAGGTTTAGATTATACAACTTTAACAACAGAAGAAATTACAGCAACATTATTACAAGCAATCGCTAATGAACAAAATGCAAATACGGCAGTAGCAACGCCAGTATCAGTGAACACATTAAGCACATCTATGGAATCAATGACGTTATCTTTAAATGATACGACGACTATTAGAGCTTTAAATGGTACGCCATCAAATGTTAATGATTTAGTCACAGCATCAAATATTTCATTTACAGATTCAGCTGAATCATATAATGATGGAATTGTTTGGGCGACAGCATATGAACATATATTAATGAGTGCTGATTACACAGTTGCAGATGCAGTACAAGCCGGTGACTACTTCACTGTTACTTTAGGTGAAAACTTAGCGCATCCAGGTGGATTAGCAGTAACTGTAGCAGATTTAAAAGCAGCTGATGGTAGCACAATTGCTACAGCAGAATGGGATGAAGCTACTAAAACAATTACTTATACTTTTACGAACTACGTAGATTTATACAATAATATTACAGGTTCAATGAATGAATACTTATTCCCAGATAGAACTACAGTTACAGAAGATAATGGAACTTATCCATTTACTGTTGATTTTGCAGGCGAAACACATACAAATACGCTTATGGTTGATTATGGTAATAATCCGAATGGAAATGATACTGTCATTGGTACAACTGATTATATCATTGGTAACGAATACCATAATATTACTTATTTAAACCAGGATCATACTTCATTAAATCCAGCTCAATTTACAATCACACCTACTGGATTTTCTGTAGACCCAAGTACAGTTAAAATATATGCAGTGAATCCAGGATATGTATTACCAGATAGTTTTAAACCAGATCCATCACAATTAACAGATGTGACTGCAAATTACACAATAACTAAAAATTCTGCTGGTACAGTGATTATAAATTTTGGTGATGACTTAATTAATGGACAATCTTTCGTAATTATGGATACTGCAATACCGACCGGACCTGTAACTGATACTTCAAATGTACTTTATGGATTAACTACTAATTCATTCTACGATCCGGAATATCCAAACTTTTATCAAGATACCCATCATGCAAACTGGTATCAACCAATCCAACCAACTTCTACTGCAACTGGAACTTTAACTGGTAATTATCAATTAGGAGATTATGTTTGGTTAGATGCTAATAAAGATGGTATTCAAGACGCTACTGAAGCACCTGTTTCAGGAATCACTGTTAAATTAATGGATGACACTGGGAAAGTTCTTGCAACAACTACCACTGATGCTAATGGTAATTATTTATTCACAGGACTTACAAATGGTACTTATCAGGTTGAATTTATTCCACCGACAGGATACGAAGTTACGACAGCGAACACAACAAATGATGTAAATGATTCAGATCCAACCTTAAAAGCAAATGGAACATATACTACAACAGCTATTATTAATAATGCAAATAATATGGATGTAGATGCAGGATTAATACCAATTTCTAATTCAGTAACAGATTCAGTGACGGATTCAGTAACAGATTCAGTGACGGACTCAGTAACAGACTCAGTAACAGATTCAGTGACGGACTCAGTAACAGACTCACAATCACTTTACGATTTAGGCGACAAAGTATGGTTTGATGCAGATAAAGATGGCATCCAG
>NZ_JAHCPS010000021.1 GCF_021366795.1 Macrococcoides caseolyticum
CACGCTGGGATTTATGTAACATCAACAACTATCTTACATACTTCTGGAAGAAAAAGTGAACCTTATCCTAGATACATTTCAGAAGGAAATTGGCACAAAAGATACGCATCTTCAAAAGTCATCAGACCAACTTCTTCTACAAGAGGTAAAAAAGCAGCAGCTATGGCTAAAAAATATTTCTATGGAAAACGCATCCCTTATGCTATAACTCCTGGACTTTTAAATATAAAGAAAACTTATTGTAGTGAGTTAGTATTCTATAGTTACTACAAAACAGGAAGTCCTTTCATACAAATGGATAAAGGTGCACAATTAATAAGTCCTTATGCATTTTTAAATTCTTTTGCTGTAAAACACAATGGATTTAAATTTGTAGATAATAAATGGTAAAAAGAAAAGTACGAGTATTCGTACTTTTCTTTTTTTACTTTATAAATTCTTCAGTCATCGGATCTACCTGTAAAAACCCTATAGTTCTCCTTATTTTTTATTCCAATTTCCTTTTCGGTAGAAACTTTGACCCCTCACACTCCCCCAAAGATGAGCCACCAGGCAAAAAAACGCCCTGGTGGGCCCACTTTGTTTAGTGTATATGAGGGGTCTTTTCTTTCCGAAAAGTTTTCTCGGCATAAAAGTATTTCTAATGCTTATATCAATAAAACCCTTATATATAAAGATTGCAACCTGAAGTTGCGAACATTGCAAATAAAACTATCTTTACCATTTTAAAATTATTTAATAAATTCAAGATATGAATAACAAAGGAGATTTAAAAATGACATTTGGAGAAAAAATTAAAACTGAGCGAGAAAAAAGAGGATGGTCGCAAGATCAATTTGCAGAAAGAATACTCGTAAGTCGTCAATCAGTTTCAAAATGGGAAACAAATAAAAATTATCCAAGTATCGAAATACTAATTGATATAAGCGATTTATTTAAAATTACTATAGACGAATTATTAAGGAGTGATGAAAATTTGAAAAGTAAAGTAATCGCAGATAGTAAAAAATCTTATAAACCAAATTTAAAAAATGAACTCTTAACAGTATTAGGAATCATTCTAGCTATAATTTTTGTAAGTTACTTAAAAAATAATCAGTTAAATTGGATTTCTATACTTGATTCTATAATTGCAACAGGTGCAGTTTTATATCTTATTCACCTACTTTTTCCACATTGGAACGAAACAAGTAATAATTCTCAATAAAAGCAATCACTTTAAAAAAGTGATGTCACTTTTTTAGATCATATGTATAAAAACCATAACGTTATGTATATCTTCTGTATACATACAGATTATGTATACATATACTTTATGTATATAAAACATACACATAAGACATGCATCATACACATCAATATTTTAAAAAAAGACATGTATTTTTTATACATGTCTTTTTTTGCGTTTTAAGGGGGGATTTAGAGCATTCTTTAATTCTAAGTACAAAAATACATAATGCATAAAAGTTGTCCGTTTACGACCTTTTTAGGACATTTTAGGGACATTTTTACGGTTTGGATCAGTGTAGAAAAAATACGTCGTCATTTCTAAGTACAGATAAATTTTTGATGCTGCATCAAATTATGAGGAAACCTACCTACAAAAAAATAAAAAGATCACTATATTTTAATTTTATTTTTTCTGTTCGTTTTTTCGACACCAGGACGAGCGATTTTTCCGTACTGCCCAGTTACATGCAAATTAAAATTTGGCATAAAAAATGGGCAAACTTGCAGTTTGATTGCATAGTTCTCGCAGAGGCAAAAAAGTATAACGAAAGTATAATGACGGTATAAAGAATGTATAATGACAAAAAATCACACTATACTTTTTTTAATCGTTAATCGCTCATCAGAACAACAAATAAATTTTAAAAAAATAAATTTTGAGAGTTGAACACCCACGTTCTCCGTAAACTACAAATGTGGGTGTTCAACTCTCAAAATATTTTTATATTTTTTTTATTTTTCTTCTTCGATTTCGTTGATTGTCTGATGATTGATTTTTCTTTTTTCTTCTTCGGTCAGTTCGTGAAGTTCACTTGCCAGGTACTCTTTTTGGTTCCAAATATAATTAATTAAAAGTATAACACACTAGACTTATTTTCACTTCATTCCAATAAGTCTTCACTGCGTGTGCTCTGCGAGGCTTGTTTTTGCTATCGCAAAAATTGACACTACGTGTCAAATTATCGTCCACATTTTTGGGCGATAATTCACTCAAAATTCTTGTAAATTTTTTCGTTCAGTAAAGCCAAAAATCAATTTGCTTTTGCAAATTATTTTCGACTTTTTTCAAAGACAATTTCATTAAATCAGTTAAATCAATAGGAGAAATTTCCTTAATCATTTTTTTGTATTTATATTTTTTATGTCGTTCTAATTTTCCCCATTCATTTTCTTCATGAAGTAAAAAATAAACCATAGCTCTAGTGCTATCTTTGTCTATCGTTGACCATTCAGGTTTTAAAATATGCATATCATCAAAACACTTTTTCCACTCATCAACCATTGTTCTTTTTATCTCAATTTCAAATCGCCAAAAATGTTCGACTGTTAGATCAATATCAGCATTATCTTTACGTTCTTGCTTTTTATTATAAATTCTAATAAATCTGTCACTGTCTCTTACCCCAAAATATTTTGTTTCAGCTTTACCATCTCGACCATAAAAAACTGTTTTCTTTAAAGCTTTATCACTCATGATATAAAAATCGGATAAATCTTCTTCAAAGTCAAAAGCCAAATCTAAGCGAGTAAATCCAACATTATCTAAAACAATTAGAATATTTTTCTTTAACCAATTGATTTCATCATCGTTTAAATTATTCGGATTGAATTCAATTCTAAAATTTCTTCTGTCCCAAGCATCAGCTTTAAATCTATCATGCTCAATATATATTTTATCTGTAAATATCTGACCTTTAAATTTATTCGTTAAACAATCCCAAAGATGAACAAACGGGCTATTACCAAGCAAATCAGCCATATATTCAGCCTTATCTTTACCTAGATCACCTACTATTGTCATACGATCAAAACTAATTTTTGGTTCGGGGGTGGTAAAAAAACTACCACTTAACCGGCTATTAGATAGGCCGGTTAATCTAAAACCTTTATTTTCATCGTCTACCATGATATAATTACCTCGATTCTTAATTAAGATTATCTGCTTTAGATTTAATCAAATCGCCATGCCAGTGGCGATTTTTTTATGCCTTTTTTTTTTCATTTATCCACATAGTAATTAAAGCCGACTTACTTAATCCTGTTTTTTGAGACATCTTCTCTAATTCTAAAAATACATCATTACTCAAAGAAACCATTACTCTTTTTTTATTTTCTTTAACAGCCATAATTTTTCACCCCAATATTTTTTGGTTTAAAAGAGTATAACTCTTTTGTTGTAAAAGTGCAACACTTATATATATTGAAATAGTTAATTTTTTTGGCACTCAGCACTTAAAAAGAAAATTGTTGTAACCCCTTTTTTTATTTTTTATTTGTCTTCAAAAAAATAAAAAGCACCCAAAATAAATATTTGAGTGCACACTTAAAATTAATTATTAACCACTTTTTCTCTTCCGTTTTCTGTATATGATTCTAATTTTATTTTATCTGTTTCTTCATCTTTAAAATAATCATATAACTTCTTGTCACCTTTTACTTTAATACTTACCATATATCTTCTATCTCCAGGAAGATTAGATTTATAAGGTGCTGCAGTAATATTATTTTTATCAACTTCTTTTTCTTTAGCAACATAAGAAACCACTTCTTTTTCTAAATTATCCAATTTCATTTTATCTAAAATCATAATTCCTCCAAAAACTAATCCTAATATAATTAACAAACCTAGCAAAATACTTACAATTTTTTTCATATTTTTAAATTCTCCATTCTCTATTCATATTTTTTGTAATATAATCATTATGTGTAAAAAATTTCATATAAGGAGTATAACACTGTGAATAAAAAAATCTTAAAAAACAGCTTGATCGCCACTGGAATTTCTTTAGTCTCTCTATCCATTATAACACCTTCTGCAGATGCTTTAACAAATAAACCAGGAGATATAATAGTTACTAAATCAACAGCTCCTGGTTTAAGTGGAAAGGGATACTCGGGTCACGCTGGGATTTATGTAACATCAACAACTATCTTACATACTTCTGGAAGAAAAAGTGAACCTTATCCTAGATACATTTCAGAAGGAAATTGGCACAAAAGATACGCATCT
>NZ_JAHCPS010000022.1 GCF_021366795.1 Macrococcoides caseolyticum
CAACAACAACAGATGAAAATGGTAACTATATCTTCACAGACTTACCAAACGGAGACTATACAGTAACCTTCGGTACACCAGATGGATACAATGGTCCGACAATCTCTAACGTAGGTAACGACGGATTAGATTCAGATGGTCAGGTTGTGAACGTAACAATCAACAACGCTGATGATATGACAATCGACTCAGGATTCATCAAAGTATCAGTAGGGGATACAGTTTGGGAAGATACAGACCATGACGGTCAACAAGATGCCGGTGAACCAGGAATTCCAGGCGTAACAGTAACAATTACGTACCCAGATGGAACAACAGAAACAGTTGTAACAGACGAAAACGGTAACTATGAGTTCCCGAACGTACCAAATGGTGAAGTAACAATTGAATTTGAAACACCAGCAGGTTATACACCAACTACATCAAATAGTGGTGATGATACAAGTGATTCAGATGGCACGAAAGTAACAATTACTGTAGATGGAAAAGACGATCCGACAATCGATTTAGGTCTAGTAAAAGAAGAACCAGGCACGCCAAGTGAACCAGGTACACCTGATAAAGGTAATTTAACATCTTTACCAGATACAGGAGAACATAATAATAGTGGAGCATTAGCAGCATTATTAGCAGGTTTAGGTGGAGTATTATTATATAGAAGAAAAAAATAAAATAAAGTTTAACCCCGTATCACCAAATTGATACGGGGTGTTTTTTGTACCAACGTGTATTGTTTTTGCATACAAGTTGTAAAATTGATAAAGAATATTAAAAAATAATTAGAAATTATATTTCTTAATAATAAATAAAAACAATTTGATAAAAAAGAGTATTTAATATTTAAATACTCTTTAATCAGCTTATTATTAGATATTCTATATAAAATAATTATTGTGTGATATTTAATTTCTAATAAATATATATTTATTTTTAAAAGTAGACATTAATATATTTTATTGTCTATTTTAAAAAAAGTTGATGCATATTATATTTGGTACATGTTAAAAAGTGTTTTACAACAAACACACAAAATATGGAGGAAATAAATGAAAAAAACTACAAGTGGTAAGCGTTATGATTTTATTGCAAATAAATTGAACAAGTATTCTATTCGTAAATTTACAGTGGGTACAGCGTCAATTTTAATAGGATCATTAATGTTCCTTGGTCAAGATGCAAGCGCAGCCGAGACAACAACAGAAGCGCCGACAACAGAAGCACCGACAACAGAAGCGCCGACAACAGAAGCAGCGACAACAGAAGCAACAGCTACAGAATTAACAGCAATAGTAAATAATGCTACTACAATAGAAGAAAAGCAATCAGCAGTTGTAAACTACTATACCCAAAACACGGGTGTAACTGTAGAAGAAGCACAAACGACAGTGGAAAGTTTAGGTTTAGATTATACAACTTTAACAACAGAAGAAATTACAGCAGCATTATTACAAGCAATCGCTAATGAACAAAATGCGAATACGGCGGTAGCAACGCCTGTATCTACTACAACTACAAATTCAATCGAAGAATCTATTTCCTTATTTGATAACGGACCAGTTATAGTAAAAGGGTTGATGGCACCTAATTCAATGATTGAAAACACAACGTTAACCATTAAAGACATGGGAGCTTATGATATAGATGGTAACTTGATTGTAGGTTCAACTGGCGATGGTGTTGTTATGCCGATTGACGGTGAAGCGATTGCTATTGATACTACGTTTGATATTAACAATGCAGCAACTGCAGGAGATCAGTTTACGATAGAGTTCTCAAATACTATGAAAAATAATGATTTAGCATATAATGGGGAAACATACACACCAGATCCTATCTATGATGCAACTGGAGAAGTAATTGCCACAGGAACTTATGATGAAGCAACTAAGACGATTACTTATACTTTTACTGATTATGTAGATAGATACGAAAATATAAAAGCAGTTCTTCATTATGAAAGATATATTAACCGTGATATAGTAACATACGATTCAACAAATGTACCATTTACAGTAAATGTAGCAGGTACATCGCAAACCCAAAACTATAACGTTGTCTATTCAAATCCTGAAATAAATGGAACAGCAGAAATTGAAGCGACTTTTACATCTATTAACACAACTACAGGAGAATTGGAACAAACTATTTATATTAACGAAGATCATTTTAATATGACTCAACCTGTATTTGAATTATACACAAATGGTGAGACAGCTAATACGATTGATGCAAATACTAGTATTACAGTATATAAAGTAGCACCAGGTTATCAATTGCCAGATAGTATGGAGAGCATTGATTTTTCTCAATTACAAGTAGTGCCTGTAAATATAACTTATCCAGCGACGAATCAAGCTGAGATATCGTTATACAGCGATCCGTATGCAGTAGACAATAATACTTATGTAGTTATGGTGAATAGTACATTTGATACAACAAGTACCTTACCTGTTATACAAACTGGGAGAATCTATTCAGGTAGTTATACTTCTAGCTATTCTAACGGACTTATGTTTAACGTTGATTCATCAGGTGGTGGTGGTACTGTAGTTGCTCCCACATATAAAATTGGTAACTATGTATGGGTTGATGCTGATAAAGATGGTATTCAAGGTACATCAGCTGAAGAAACACCATTAGCAAATGTATTAGTAACTTTAACATTTTCAGATGGGTCAACAAAAGCTATTCGTACAGATGCAAATGGTTACTACGAGTTTAATGGATTAAGTGATCAAGAAACTTATACAGTAACATTTGAAACGCCAGAAGGTTACACACCTACTGTAGCAAATACTTCTAACACTACAGAAGAACTAGATTCGGATGGTTCTACAGTAACTGTTACTATTAATGGTGCAGATAATATGACGCTTGATTCAGGATTTTATTTGACACCAGTTTATAAATTGGGAGATTATGTATGGTTAGATGCTGACAATGATGGCGTTCAAGGTACATCGCTGGATGAAGCCCCGATAGAAGGAGTGGTTGTTAACCTTTATGATGATGCAGGTAATTTCATTACTTCAACATTGACGGATAATACTGGTTATTATGTGTTTGAAGGATTACAAAACGGAACATATCAAGTAGAGTTTATTAACCCAAATACTGATATGTTAGTTCCAACTACTAGTGTTACAGATAATTTAGAGACGAACTCAGATATCACTGCGACGTCTAACAGAGTTACTGCAGTTATCAATAACGCAGATAATATGACAATCGATGCTGGATATTCAATAATACCTGATTCAATCACGGATTCAGTGACAGATTCAGTAACAGACTCAGTGACAGACTCAGTGACAGATTCAGTGACAGATTCAGTAACAGACTCAGTGACAGATTCAGTAACAGATTCAGTGACGGATTCAGTAACAGATTCAGTAACAGATTCAGTAACGGACTCAGTGACAGATTCAGTAACGGACTCAGTGACAGATTCAGTAACAGATTCAGTAACAGACTCAGTAACAGATTCAGTGACGGACTCAGTAACAGACTCACAATCACTTTACGATTTAGGCGACAAAGTATGGTTTGATGCAGATAAAGATGGCATCCAGGATACAAACGAAGCAGGAATTCCAGGCGTAACAGTCACATTAACAAAACCTGACGGTTCAACAATCACAACAACAACAGATGCGAATGGTAACTATGTATTTACAGACTTACCAAACGGAGACTATACAGTAACCTTCGGTACACCAGATGGATACAATGGTCCGACAATCTCTAACGTAGGTAACGACGGATTAGATTCAGATGGTCAGGTTGTGAACGTAACAATCAACAACGCTGATGATATGACAATCGACTCAGGTTTCATCAAAGTATCAGTAGGCGATACAGTATGGGAAGATACAGATGGAGACGGTCAACAAGATACAGATGAGCCAGGAATTCCAGGCGTAACAGTAACAATTACGTATCCAGATGGCACAACAGAAACAACAACAACGGACGAAAACGGAAACTATGAGTTCCCGAATGTACCAAATGGTGAAGTAACAATTGAATTTGAAACACCAGAAGGTTACACACCAACAACACCAAATACAGGTGATGATACAAGTGACTCAGATGGCACGAAAGTAACAATCACTGTAGATGGTAAAGATGATCCAACAATCGATTCAGGATTCGTTCCTGTATACGATTTAGGCGACAAAGTATGGTTTGATGCAGATAAAGATGGCATCCAGGATACAAATGAA
>NZ_JAHCPS010000023.1 GCF_021366795.1 Macrococcoides caseolyticum
CACTTGAATATGAAACTCTTTTCATAATAAAAACACTCCTATCAAATTCATTTTAATATGAATTCAACAAGAGTGCTTTTTTATTTTGTCTCACTAAATGGGGTCAGTTCCACTTTAGTTTCCGGGACTTTTTTTAAGATCACAATCAACCACTTATCCATCTATTTCGTATAATCAATTCTACTACCACGCCCATATATACTAAAGCATACTGAAATTCATCAAAAAAAAGCAAATCAACTAAAAAAAGCTGTCAAACATGACAGCTTTCATCTATTAAATCGTAATACTCATCATAGAATCCTAAGATTCGAAAAATGTGTTGTATAGACTTAATATTCTCCGATACAATATTGTTATGAAAATCATCTTAAAAAGGGGCATTCCTATGAAACGAAATCGAAATACAAAAATCGATATTTTAAGAGCAATTGCAATGATCTGCATTTTTATTGCACATGCAAAACCTAATCCGATTATTTTTGAAATTAGAAATTTTGATGTCATCATGATTGTCATATTATTAGGTGCGTCATTTTATTTAAGTACAAAAGATAAACAATTGCATTATATATCCTACATATTAAAAAGATTTAATCGTCTCATCGTTCCTACATGGATCTTTTTAACAATATTTTTTTTCATCTTTTATTTATACAGCAAAATAACGAATTTTGAATATTTTACATTACCTCAAATAATTGAGTCGTACAAGTTGTTAGGCGGGATTGGTTTTGTATGGATAATGAAAGTATTCTTTTTAGTAGCCTTAACAAGCCCCTTTTTACTAGCAATAAGTAATAAAATAAAGTCACATTATATTTACTTTTTACTGCTTTCAGTTGCATATCTTATATATCAGTTCCTTTATTTAATGTTACCACTTATACCTCCATCAATTAAATTATATTATAACCTTATTTTACTTGAGGGAATTGGATACAGTATTGTAGCTGCAATAGGTATTAGATTATTACAACTTGATAAAAAAGTATATATACTGTTAACAATATTTATGTCTTTTATTTATATAATAAGTGCAATATACTTACAATTTGAGTCGACTCAATTATTCAAATATCCACCACAACATTATTACATTAGTTATGGTGCGATGATGACTTTGATATTCTATCAAATATTAAATATTAAAATTATACATGATTTTCTTAATAACAAATTGATGCAATTTATTTCTAGACATTCGATGTGGTTATACTTATGGCATATTATACCAATATATATCATTAAATTTCATCACAATACATTATTCAATAATTTTGTTGGTAGGTTCTTTACCATAATCTTGATTTCATTTTTATTGACATTAGTCCATCACTTCATCGTAAAAAAAATCAAGCACAGTTAAATATGTGCTTGATTTTAATTTCTATTAAATCGTAATACTCATCTTAGGACCGAATGGTTCGAAGTGCACGTGAGAACGGTCGATATTCATCGCGTTAAACACTTCTAACATCGCTTCCATAAAGCCGACAGAACCACACATGTAAATCTCTTCATCACCATTCATAATATCTGCTAATTTCGCCTCATTTAAACGACCAGCAGTTTCAGAATAATTAAAATAGAAATGCACTTTATCATTGTTATGATACTTTTTAATCTCATCTTTAAACGGCACAGCCTCACTATTGTATGCAGAATGAATGAATTTAATCGTGCGACCTTTCGCAATTTCATCTTCTAACATAGCCATGATTGGCGTCATACCAACACCACCACTGATTAATACAATCGATTTATCAGGGTCAGCGTCAACAACAAATTCACCAGCTGGCGCAGATAATAAAATCTCATCGCCCACTTTCACGTTGTCATGTAAGAAGTTTGAAACCATACCCTTCTCACTTCCTGCCACATCACGTTTAACAGCAAATTTAAGACCATTTGCAATATCAACTGAACAAATTGAATAATGACGTAACGCATCATTCTCTTCACCCTCAGGATGAACCTTCACCGTAATATATTGACCCGCCTTAACAGGTTTCACTGTAACAACATCACTTTGAACTGTAAATGACTTAATATCAGGCGTTTCATCTTTAATTGCAACAACTTTGAATGAGACAAAGTCCTTCCAGTCCGCCGCGTCATATAACGCAGCTTCCATTTGGATGAACACATCTGCAATAACACCATACGTCTTCGTCCACGCATCAACAATCTCAGGTGTTGCAGCATCCCCTAATACATGTTGAATCGCCCAGATTAAATTCTCACCAACGATTGGATAATGTTCAGGTTTAATTTCTAACGCTCTATGTTTATGTGCAATCTGATTGACGTTTGGAATAATCGCCTCTAAATGATCAATATGTTTCGCAGCAGCAATCACTGTTTGTGCTAAAGCAGTTTGTTGACGCCCTAATTTTTGGTTCGTCTTATTAAAAACATTAAGCAATTCTGGATGCTCTTCGAACATATGCTTATAGAATGCTGAAGTAATCTCTGTACCATGTTCCTCTAATACTGGAATCGTCGCTTTAATAATACTTTTTGTTTCTTCCGTTAACATAGTCATTCCCCCTAAAAGTTGCATTTAAAATGCACGTTTAACTCACACCTATAATAGTACATCTTTATCACTAAAATCTCAACCGATACCCAATAAAAAATGTCATGATTTATTTAAAAAAATCAATATTAATTAGAAAAAATTAGTCTATAATGAAAAGATGAGGAGAGGATTGACATGAAACTAACACTATACTCAGACTATTCATTGCGCGTGTTGATGTATTTAGCAAGAAAAGAAGAAAGAACGCAAATTGATGAAATCGCGAAGTTTTATAATATATCTAAAAATCATTTGACGAAAGTTGTAAATAATCTGGGGACGCTTGGGTATATAGAGACGACAAGAGGCCGAGGCGGCGGGATTAGGATAAAGATGGCGCCGGAAGAAATTAATATCGGGAAATTGATTAGAAGTACGGAAGAACACTTTACGTTAGTGGAATGCTTTGATCCTGAAACGAATACGTGCCCGATTGCTGGGATTTGCGGACTGCAGAATGTGTTAGGAGAGGCACTGCAGGCGTATTTGAGTGTGCTGGATAAGTATACGCTGCAGGATGTGTTGTTTAAGAAGATTGCATTATAAAAGGGCATACCATTGTGGTATGTCCTTTTTCATTAGAAAAATAAGAAAATGATTAGTATCAGGATCAAGGAAATTAATAATTTGTATAACAACCTTATTTTGCACCCCAGAGTATATATCGTTTAATATAATAAAAGAATACAAATTATTTTAAATTTCATTAAAATTAACTTATTTCGTAGAATTAATATTAAATGTACAATTCATTACACTATTACTTTTAAAATCCGATACAATAAAAATAAATAAAGTTATACGAGGTGAAAAATGAATAGAGCACCGATTAACGATTATATAAAAACACATGATTCTAAAATATTACCCAATTTTGCAAGACTACTAATAACAACAAATCCTAACAAAAAATTATCCATTGTTGGACAATGTATAGAAAAATATAGTGATAATCACTATTTTGGATACCATCCAAAAATAAATCCTGAATTCCTTAAGCTTTATTATGATGGGTCAAATGTAAATGGCGGTTATAAAATGTAGGAAAATGGCGAAATGAAAATGCTGTTTTTCCTACATTTTTTCTTTTTTAAAATATATAATCATGTCTTAACTCAATCTTCGATTG
>NZ_JAHCPS010000024.1 GCF_021366795.1 Macrococcoides caseolyticum
TTCAAAACTAGATAAACTTAAGAAGAAATATGATGTACCAAACATCACCGTGCAAAAAATCTAATAAAATTGATTAAGTCTTCGATCGATTAGTATTCGTCAGCTCCATACATTACTGCACTTCCACCTCGAACCTATTAACCTCATCATCTTTGAGGGATCTTATAACCGAAGTTGGGAAATCTCATCTTGAGGGGGGCTTCATGCTTAGATGCTTTCAGCACTTATCCCGTCCATACATAGCTACCCAGCTATGCCGCTGGCGCGACAACTGGTACACCAGAGGTATGTCCATCCCGGTCCTCTCGTACTAAGGACAGCTCCTCTCAAATTTCCTACGCCCACGACGGATAGGGACCGAACTGTCTCACGACGTTCTGAACCCAGCTCGCGTACCGCTTTAATGGGCGAACAGCCCAACCCTTGGGACCGACTACAGCCCCAGGATGCGATGAGCCGACATCGAGGTGCCAAACCTCCCCGTCGATGTGAACTCTTGGGGGAGATAAGCCTGTTATCCCCGGGGTAGCTTTTATCCGTTGAGCGATGGCCCTTCCATGCGGAACCACCGGATCACTAAGTCCGTCTTTCGACCCTGCTCGACTTGTAGGTCTCGCAGTCAAGCTCCCTTGTGCCTTTACACTCTGCGAATGATTTCCAACCATTCTGAGGGAACCTTTGAGCGCCTCCGTTACTCTTTAGGAGGCGACCGCCCCAGTCAAACTGCCCGCCTGACACTGTCTCCCACCACGATAAGTGGCGCGGGTTAGAAAGTCAACACAGCCAGGGTAGTATCCCACCAACGCCTCCACGTAAGCTGACGCTCACGCTTCAAAGGCTCCTACCTATCCTGTACAAGCTGTGCCGAATTTCAATATCAGGCTGCAGTAAAGCTCCACGGGGTCTTTCCGTCCTGTCGCGGGTAACCTGCATCTTCACAGGTACTATGATTTCACCGAGTCTCTCGTTGAGACAGTGCCCAAATCGTTACGCCTTTCGTGCGGGTCGGAACTTACCCGACAAGGAATTTCGCTACCTTAGGACCGTTATAGTTACGGCCGCCGTTTACTGGGGCTTCAATTCGTAGCTTCGCACGAAGCTAACCACTCCTTTTAACCTTCCAGCACCGGGCAGGCGTCAGCCCCTATACGTCACCTTACGGTTTTGCAGAGACCTGTGTTTTTGATAAACAGTCGCTTGGGCCTATTCACTGCGGCTCTTCAAGGCTTGCACCCTAAAAAGCACCCCTTCTCCCGAAGTTACGGGGTCATTTTGCCGAGTTCCTTAACGAGAGTTCGCTCGCTCACCTTAGAATTCTCATCTTGACTACCTGTGTCGGTTTGCGGTACGGGCACCTAATTTCTAACTAGAGGCTTTTCTTGGCAGTGTGAAATCAACGACTTCGCTACTATAATTTCGCTCCCCATCACACCTTGACCTTAAGAGTACCGGATTTGCCTAATACTCAGTCTCAGTGCTTGGACGTACATAACCAACAGTACGCTTCGCCTATCCTACTGCGTCCCCCCATCGTTCAAACAATCTTAGGTGGTACAGGAATATCTACCTGTTATCCATCGCCTACGCCATTCGGCCTCGGCTTAGGTCCCGACTAACCCAGAGCGGACGAGCCTTCCTCTGGAAACCTTAGTCAATCGGTGGACGGGATTCTCACCCGTCTTTCGCTACTCACACCGGCATTCTCACTTCTAAGCGCTCCACATGTCCTTGCGATCATGCTTCGACGCTGCTTAGAACGCTCTCCTACCATCCTTACGGATCCACAGCTTCGGTAATATGTTTAGCCCCGGTACATTTTCGGCGCAGCGTCACTCGACTAGTGAGCTATTACGCACTCTTTAAATGATGGCTGCTTCTAAGCCAACATCCTAGTTGTCTGGGCAACGCCACATCCTTTTCCACTTAACATATATTTTGGGACCTTAGCTGGTGGTCTGGGCTGTTTCCCTCTCGACTACGGACCTTATCACCCGCAGTCTGACTCCCGTGTTAAATTATTTGGCATTCGGAGTTTGTCTGAATTCGGTAACCCGAGGGGGGCCCCTAGTCCAAACAGTGCTCTACCTCCAATAATCATCACACGAGGCTAGCCCTAAAGCTATTTCGGAGAGAACCAGCTATCTCCAGGTTCGATTGGAATTTCTCCGCTACCCACACCTCATCCGCTCACTTTTCAACGTAAGTCGGTTCGGTCCTCCATTCAGTGTTACCTGAACTTCAACCTGGACATGGGTAGATCACCTGGTTTCGGGTCTACGACCTGATACTCATTCGCCCTATTCAGACTCGCTTTCGCTACGGCTCCACATATACTGCTTAACCTTGCATCAAATCGTAACTCGCCGGTTCATTCTACAAAAGGCACGCCATCACCCATTAACGGGCTCTGACTACTTGTAAGCACACGGTTTCAGGTTCTATTTCACTCCCCTTCCGGGGTGCTTTTCACCTTTCCCTCACGGTACTGGTTCACTATCGGTCACTAGAGAGTATTTAGCCTTGGGAGATGGTCCTCCCGGATTCCGACGGAATTCCACGTGTTCCGCCGTACTCAGGATCCACTCAGGAGAGAACAACTTTTCGACTACAGGGCCTTTACCTTCTATGGCTGACTTTTCCAAAATCATTCGTCTAAATTGTTCCTTTGTAACTCCGTATTGAGTGTCCTACAACCCCAATGAGCAAGCTCATTGGTTTGGGCTCTTCCCGTTTCGCTCGCCGCTACTAAGGGAATCGAGTTTTCTTTCTCTTCCTCCGGGTACTTAGATGTTTCAGTTCTCCGGGTGTGCCTTCTCATATACTATGTATTCATATATGGATAACATGACATAACTCATGCTGGGTTTCCCCATTCGGAAATCTCTGGATCAAAGCTTACTTACAGCTCCCCAAAGCATATCGTCGTTAGTAACGTCCTTCTTCGGCTTCTAGTGCCAAGGCATCCACCGTGCGCCCTTAATAACTTAATCTGTTATTAATAATTGTGATGTTTA
>NZ_JAHCPS010000025.1 GCF_021366795.1 Macrococcoides caseolyticum
CCTCCGTCAGTTTTTTTAAAAATTAATTAGTTGGCTTGAGTTATTCCGAGCAAACATAAAAAAAATGTGTTTTGAATAACGCTACTGCATTCTTAAAAAAGTGGTGCAGATTTCTAGCCCATAACTTTTTTTATAGACATCGACGATACGGCGTCGAAGGAAAAATAAACAGACCGCACCAAATTAAAAAAAGCGACTGAACTTTTCAAAAGATCAGTCGCTTTTTTATGCTTATTTTTAATTTTAAGCCCATTTAAGCCAATTTTAATATTTTTCTAGTAAAAAAGTACTTAGAATTCAAAAATGACTCTTAAAACGCAAATATGAACCAAATAATTAAATTTTAATTTTCATCAGTGTCTACGATTTTTTAGACACTGCCCATTTACATGCAAATTAAAATTCGCATAAAAAATGGACAAACTTGCAGTTTGATTACATAGTTCGTGTAGCGACAAAAAGAGTATAACGAAAGTAGAATAACGGTATAAAAAAAGTATAATGACAAAAAATTATATTACACTTTTTTTCATCGTTAATCGCTCATCAGAACAACAAATAAATTTTAAAAAAATAAATTTTGAGAGTTGACCACCCACGTTCTCCGTAAACTACAAATGTGGGTGGTCAACTCTCAAAATATTTTTATATTTTTTTATTGTTCTTCTTCGATTTCGTTGATTGTCTGATGATTGATTTTTCTTTTTTCTTCTTCGGTCAGTTCGTGAAGTTCACTTGCCAGGTACTCTTTTTGGTTCCAAATATAATAAATTTGGTAAAGGTATTCAGTTGGATCGATTTCTTTTAGATAATCTAATTCACCGTTTTTTAGTTTCTTTCTTGCCTCTTTAAAAAGTCCTGAATAGACTAAAATTTGTTTGCCTTTTAAAGATTCATAATATGCGTCGAATATTTTTTGATTGATAAGATAATCGCTATCTTTGCCCGAATATTTCGCCATTTCATATAATTCTTTGTTGTTATTCTGCTTAATTTTTTGAACATGGACTTGCGTGATTTCCGGCATTCCTGTGACACCTCGCCACATTTCAAGCCATTCTTTTTGTGAAATATAAACCTTAGAATCTTTAAAATAAGATTTATTTACAGCAATCAGTACGTGAAAATGTGGATTGAAATCATCTCGTTGCTTGTTATAAGTGATTTCAAGTTTTCTCACATAGCCCTTCATCATCGCTTTAACATTTTTTCTTTTCACTAATTTTCCAAACGACAAATTATATTTTTTTATTTCATCTTCTAATTCTTCAGCTTTCACATTTGGTGTCGTTAAGGTTAAGAAAATAAATTCTTTTTTCTCTTCCTGCTTGATGTACTGCATCATCAACGACAGTCCCAAAGCATCTTTTCTCGCTTTTCGCCACGCACACATCGGGCAGAAACGATTTTTACACATATTATTTTTATACAGTCTTTTTTTTGTCTGTTCTTTATCCGTCACGAACGCTAAAAATGTGTTACAGTCCTTAATCAGATCCATCTGTTTTTCCCCTACAAATTTTTTAATAAAGTTCTGAAACACTTGATTTCTCTTCTTTTTCTCAGTATACTTTTCCATATCAGATATATAAAACAACTTAAAAGTTTTTTATAGCAAAAAACAGTTGCTTTTTCTCCTCTCTATTTTTGATTTTGATTCGACACCTTAATCATAAAATAGTATGCTGGAAAAAGCAACTTTTTTTGTGTTCTAAACCAATAATATCAACGGTTTGAAGTAGACACGAATCGCCGTGAATAATTGCCTATATTATCAAGACAAGAAGAAACTCGTTTTCAACTCGTTTCAAATTCCCAAGTTAGGAGGGATAAAATGAAAAATAATAATGTAACAGAAAAAGATTTATTTTATATTTTAGATTTATTTGAACACATGAAAGTAACTTATTGGTTAGATGGTGGCTGGGGGGTAGATGTATTAACTGGAAAACAACAAAGAGAACACAGAGATATAGATATAGATTTTGACGCTCAACACACTCAAAAAGTTATACAAAAATTAGAAGATATCGGATACAAAATAGAAGTTGATTGGATGCCTTCACGTATGGAACTTAAGCATGAAGAATATGGGTATTTAGATATTCATCCTATAAATCTAAATGATGATGGATCAATTACCCAAGCAAACCCAGAAGGTGGTAATTATGTTTTCCAAAATGACTGGTTTTCAGAAACTAATTACAAAGGTCGAAAAATACCATGTATTTCAAAAGAAGCTCAACTTCTTTTTCATTCTGGTTATGATTTAACAGAAAAAGACCATTTTGATATAAAAAATTTAAAATCAATAACATAATTGCTTTATTCCAATTTCCTTTTGACATGGAGCCTCTGACCCCTCAAACTCCCCAAAGATGTCCCACAGGGCAAAAAACGCCCTTGTGGGCACACTTCGTTGAGTGTACTTGAGGGGTCTACTCCATATCAAAAGTTTTCTCGGCATAAAAGGTCGTCTGATGTTTTTTATCTAAAAATCATTATTTTTTCTAGAAAATCATATCATTTTACAACTTTTATTTTTGACTGTATAATCTAGTTAAATCCCGTAAGGGCGCACTTATACGTCGATAAATCGACGTGTGACGAAACTGACCTCCGTCAGTTTTTTTAAAAATTAATTAGTTGGCTTGAGTTATTCCGAGCAAACATAAAAAAAATGTGTTTTGAATAACGCTACTGCATTCTTAAAAAAGTGGTGCAGAT
>NZ_JAHCPS010000026.1 GCF_021366795.1 Macrococcoides caseolyticum
TGTAAATGGCGGTTATAAAATGTAGGAAAATGGCGAAATGAAAATGCTGTTTTTCCTACATTTTTTCTTTTTTAAAATATATAATCATGTCTTAACTCAATCTTCGATTGGAGGTTATTTTATTGAGACATGATATTTATGAAGGAGTGATATTTTATATTATGAAAGGTATTAAACCAAATTATGCGGAGCTTGGCCGACAATATAATTGTGATCCAAGAACAGTTAAAAAATATTATGAAGCAGGAAAAGAAAATGAATTAGAACGATTGAAGAAAAGACAACAAACCAAGAAAGCATCAAAACTAGATCCATTCAAAGAAATTATTGATGAAAAAATTGAATTAGGATGTACTGCTATGGCAATTTTTAAATACATTGAGAAAAAAGGATATGAAGGTAAATATACGATTTTACGAGAATACTGTAAAAATAAAAAACAAAACGAGACTAAAAAAGCAACTATACGCGTAGAAACAAATCCAGGTATAGCTGCTCAAGTAGATTGGAAAGAAGATATGATAATGCATGATAAGTTTGGCAGAACCTATCAATTCAATATCTTTCTTTACGTTCTACACTATTCAAAAATGAAGTATATCACATTAACTTGGGATAGAAAACAAGATACCCTATTTGAATGTCTAAAAGACGCTTTTGAATACACCGAAGGTGTTCCAAAAGAAATTTGGTTCGATAATATGAAAACCGTAGTTGATCGACCTAGAACACAATTTAGAAAAGTCGTATTCAATAATTTGTTTTATCAATTTAGTAAGGATGCCAACTTTGAACCTATTGCTTGTAGACCCTATCGTCCTCAAACAAAAGGGTCTGTTGAATCATTGGCTAAATTTGTTGAACAACGATTAAGACCATATGATTATGAATTTTATGATGCTGTCGAACTGATTGGGCTAGTAAATGATTTATGCCACGAATTGAATCATATAGAAATTTCACAAGCAACAGAACAGCGTCCTATAGATGTTTTCAATTTGGAAGAAAAAGAACATTTAAATTCTTTTAATGCTAAATTATTAGAAACTTACATCGAAGATGAATGCATCAGAATCGTTTCTAAAGAATCGATGATTAATTTTAGAAAAGGTAAATACTCTGTTCCTACCAAATACATTGGTGAAGAAGTACAAGTGATATTTAATAATTCTACTGATGAATTGTTGATATATTTTGATGGTGAGTTAATAAGAAGACATGATTTATCCGAAAGAAAACTTAACTATTTTATCGAAGATAAGATTGAAATATTAAAATCAGATGTATTTAAACATAAGGATGATGAAGAGATTCTTACATACATAGAAAAATCATTATTACTGTATGACGAAATTTAGGAGGACTTTAGATGAATACAAATCATCAAAAACTACTCAATAACTTTGAAATATTAAAACTAAAAAAATTCAAAGATTATTATCCAAAATACATTGAATTACTTTCTAGAAATGAGAAATCTTTAACTGAAATATTAATTGATTTAACCGAAAAAGAGATAGAATATCAATCAGAATTAAAATTTAAACGTGCTGTGAATTCAGCACGTTTCCCTAAGATAAAATATTTACATGATTTTGATTTCATGTTTCAACCAAGTATAAATCAACAAGAAATACTTACTTTAAAATCAATGCATTTTTTAGAAGATAGTATTAATATTTGTTTCCTAGGTAACAGTGGTGTTGGTAAAACGCACCTGGCTATCTCATTAGGTGTAGAAGCTTGTAAACAAAATATAAAGACAAGATTTTATACCTTCAAGGAATTAATAGACATATTAACTGTCTCAGATTCCAAAGGAATCATCAATAAAACATTAAAGCAATTAAGCAGAATAGAGTTACTTATCATTGATGAAATTGGTTATACTCCTATCACTAAAGAACAAGCTGATTTATTTTATCAGCTAATGTCACTGAGATATGAAATGAAATCAACAATAATTACAACTAACATTCCATTTTCGAGTTGGGGAGAGTCATTTAGTAATAAGATTGCATCAGCCGCTATAATTGATCGGTTAGTTCATCATTCAAAAGTATTTAAAATTACTGGAGAATCTTATCGCTTAAAAGATTATAAAAACGAAAAATCCTTAAATATGCGACAATCTTAAACCGCTAAAAAACGACATTTTCAAACCGCCATAAAACAGCATTTTTAAACCGCTATTGACA
>NZ_JAHCPS010000027.1 GCF_021366795.1 Macrococcoides caseolyticum
AGCATAAGGAGTTTTCGCACCATTTTTGCTTACGCACCGTCATTTCTCCGAAATTGACTAAAATGGTGGGTCGGCAGTGCCGACCAAAACTCTTATATATCAACGTTTTAGAACGTATATTATATTTGAATATACTTATATTATATTTGAACATATTATGGTGCACTAAAAAGCATGTTTTGAATACTTTTGAATATACTTTTTTTACCATGTTATGGTATTTGAATATATTTGAATACAATTTTGATTCCATTTTTATCCTTTTGAATACATTTGAATTATCCTAAAAAATAAAATGTAAGTAATTTTTTTGCTTTCATAGCTTTATAAAAAAAAGCAGTCACACAGGACTACTCTTTTTTTATATCCTACTTTCATATATTCCATCCATAACTTCACTATAAATATGCCTCAAATCTTCTCCACCATTATCTATATATTCTAAAATTCTAGACAAAGTATTATGCATATATTCAGCTTCAATCACTAATTGTTTTTTAGAAAAATTACTATATCGACTTAATTCTTCTAAATTGCGAGAATCATAGTATTCATCAAAAATGTTCATTCTGTCAATCCTTTCTCTGTTCTTGAACAATACCTCTTTTAGAACGTTGATAAGCACCATCAAAATATAATCGTAAAATACTCGATTTACTTTCAATAGTCGTCAGAAATAAATTCATATCAATTCCATAACCTGCACCATTCTTCTCAATAAAATCATGTAAATCAAGAACATTAGGAATTGAATAAGCTCTTATAATTTGAAGTAATATTTTTAGTGTTTGGTTTTTAGTTTCAACATCAATAGTTATATAACGATCAATATCAAAATTATTTATATGTTTAATTTCAGTTTTATCATAAACATACTTATTTTTTCTAATTGCATCTTTACTTTCATGAGTTAAATAAAGATAAGCACTTTCAACCGATTCATAAATGACCTGTACTTTTGCCACTGCTTTGCATTCAATAATCTCCGAACTTAAAACAGCTTTCAATTTATTCCTTACAGAGTCAGAAGTTACCGGGTTATTAGCTATATATATTCCATGATAATGCGGTTTTTTCAAAGTTCTATTTTTATTTTTATCTTTATTATGAAGTGGACTTACTGCTATTGGCACTCCAATTTTTTCTAATCTTTCCTCCCAATCATCAGGAAACCCTTCGCCATCAGGATAAAGAAGAAATGTAAAATGTCTAGATTTTTCTCTTGTCATATGATTAAATACCTTTAGATATAATAAGCCGTCAACGTCTGCCAACGTTGGCTTTTTTATTTATCCTTACCTTTCTCTGTTTGTTTTTTTACATACTCCTCAAGTGCAAGCACAAAAATTGCAGATTTTGAAAACCCCCTAGACTTCGCTAACTCATCTACTAATTCATATTGTTCATCTGTCAATCCAATTGAAACTCTCTTTTTTGTATTCACTATCGCTTCACCTCAAAATATTATTTGTAAAACTATTTTACATTTTGTGATTATTTACGTCAATTTTTTTTACACAAAATCTCTATATCTTGCTCTCTAAAACGTGTTTTTTGCTCTCTGTAGACGATTTTTCGTTTTTAGAGAGCAAGCCATAAAACCATGTGGCTCTAAGGTTCAGTCTAGTTTTTACCCCAATTTGGCACTCGGCACCTAAGGGGGGTCGTAGTAGCCCCCCAGCAACTCTCCCAAATTCCCAAAAAATTAAAGCCCCAAAAACAAAATTGACCCAAAAATTAAAAACCAAATTTTTAGATCAATTTTCTAAAAACCTAAATTCGACAAATCTCATTGTATTTATTCCAATTTCCTTTTGACATGGAGCCTCTGCTCCCTCAGACACCCTAGAGCTCGTATTCCGTCGAATTGATAGCTGACGCTACCAACACGCCGAAACGGCTCTTAGTTTATCTGAAGGAGCCCCTCCAAATCAAAAGTTTTCTCGGCATAAAAGTACCTCTGTTTTATATACATATACTTTATGTATATAAAACATACACATAGAACATGCATCATACACATCAGTATTTTTAAAGAGCATAAGGAGTTTTCGCACCATTTTTGCTTACGCACCGTCATTTCTCCGAAATTGACTAAAATGGTGGGTCGGCAGTGCCGACCAAAACTCTTATATATCAACGTTTTAG
>NZ_JAHCPS010000028.1 GCF_021366795.1 Macrococcoides caseolyticum
ATGAAGAGAAAGATATTACAAATGAAATACCATTTGAAATACCTTCATCATGGGAATGGACACAAGTTAAAGATATTTTTAATATTAAAAGAGGAGCGTCTCCCAGACCTATTAAAAATTATATTAGTCATAATGATGAAGGGATAAATTGGATAAAAATAGGAGATACTAATAATGATAATATGTATATAACATCAGCAAATGAAAAATTACTTAATACATCAAGAAATAAACTTAGATTGGTGTGTAAAGGAGACCTATTATTAACCAATTCAATGAGTTTTGGAAAACCATATATATTACAAATAGATGGGGCAATACACGATGGTTGGTTACAACTTAATCCGTTTTCAAATGTAAACATCGAATATTTCTATTATTTACTTCTAAGTGATTTTACTCAAATTCAATTTAAAAAAGTTGCAAGTGGAACCGCTGTTAAGAACTTAAACTCAACTAAGGTAGAGAAAATTTTTATACCATTTCCACCGCTAAAAGAACAATTAAAAATTTCTATTATTTTAAAAAGAATAAGAGACATATAAATAATTAATAATTTATACAAAGAAAGATTTTATGAAACTTATCGCTATAAAACAATGCTAATATTTGATTGAATTTTAAAATCATGATAAATTCTTTACCTAACTAATCGTCAGAGGTGAAAGTATTGGATTTAATTAATGATTTTGAAAAAGCACTTATTGATAAAAATCTTGCTAAGGGCACTATAGAATCCTATATGTGGACAATAAATTACTACAACAAATATTATAAAGACTTAAATCCAACAAAATTAATGGAGTTTAAGTCTTATCTAATTGAATGTTTTAAACCTAAAACTGTAAATTTAAGAATTCAAGCAATTAATAAATATTTAGAATTCAGAAATCTTGATTCTTTGTGTTTAAAATCAGTTAAAATTCAACAAAAATCATTTTTAGATAACGTAATAAGTAACGCTGATTACGAATATTTTAAAAATTGTTTAATAAATTATGAAAATAAAAAATGGTATTTTGTTGTTTGGTATTTAGCTGCAACTGGAGCGAGAGTTAGTGAATTAATTCAGTTGAAAATCGAACATGTTAATTTAGGATACTTTGATATATACAGTAAAGGTGGAAAACTGCGAAGACTTTATATCCCAAAATCATTAAGAGAAGAAACGATTATTTGGATAAGTGAAGAGAACAGATACACCGGCTACCTATTTCTAAATAGATTTAATAATCCACTTACTCCAAGAGGAATATCTGAACAATTAAAGTTTTATGCATCTAAATACGGAATAAAACGTGAAGTTGTATATCCACATTCATTCCGTCATTTATTTGCAAAAAATTTCTTAGATCATTACAATGATTTAGCAATGTTAGCTGATTTAATGGGTCATGACAGTATAGAAACAACTAGAATTTATCTAAGAAGAACTGCAACAGAACAACAAGATGTTGTTGATAGAGTAGTTACTTGGTGAACTAGAAGCTATACGTTTTGTATAGCTTCTAGTTTTTTTACTATTCTAATTTGTTCATCCAACGATGGTAACGGTACAAATAAACTACTCAATTTAGATTGCGTCAATTTTGGCTGTGCACTCCCAGTTATTAAATGATGGATACTAGCATTATTAATATAAAACTTTAAGTAATTTAAAATACCTATATTTATGGAATCTAATACATGTGCATGATTGTTTACCCAATATTTTCCTGAAGCGATAAAAGATAAAGGTTTCGTTCTGCTTTTTAAATTTGCACCATCTTCACCTATTAGTAATAAAGGGCGATCAAATATATATTTTTCAACTTTATCAATTACTCCAGTTGCACCATAATAATCATATATCTTTTTTAAATTTTTTCTTTGTTCTAAAGATAGTGGAACTCTTTTTCCATCATAGTTTATTGATATATTTTCCAATCTTACCCATTCCCATTTTTGGGGTATTTTAAATGGTATTTCATTTGTAATATCTTTCTCTTCAC
>NZ_JAHCPS010000030.1 GCF_021366795.1 Macrococcoides caseolyticum
AAGGTTCTATGTCAAATAGGACTGATGCTGTAATTAGAGATTAAGCGACAACTTTATGTTGCTTAATCTCTTTTTTTGATTCAGGTAAATATAATCTTGAACACAATAAAACTCTATTTTTTAAATTATTATAATTTCTGTAACCAAAAGAAACTCTTTTTATTAGCTTTATCTTATTATTGGTACCTTCTAACGGACCGTTGGTCAAGTTAGAATAATAGATGGTGTTATCTATATATGATTTATATTTTCTCAATGTAGTAATTGAACTTTTGAGTCTATGATGAACTGTTGTAGTATCAGTATTAAATAATGTATTGAAAAATGAATTAGAGTCATTATTTTTTAGGCTGTGTCTTAGATTATTTACTAAACTATGTGTTTCGGCTAATTCAGAATTCATACTTAATAAGTATTCAACAATTCCTTTCTCTGTTTTTAATTCTTTGAACAATCGAAATTTCTTATATTCAATATTCTCCAGTTTTTCTTCCGGGGTAAGGAGTAATTTCCAATATCCTTTATATTTATTATACAATGGTGGATTTGTTCTCCTGAATGTATTCATAACATTTACACGTGCCATATTTAAAGCACGGTTAAGCAATTGAATTATATGAAATCTATCAACTATTATTTTAGCGTTAGGAAACATGGATTTAATTAAGCTGATATATGGTTCATACATATCGATAGTAATTGTTAGTACATTTTTTCTTTCTTTTAAAGGAAAGCGTAGAAAATAGTTTTTTAATGAAAAAGTCTACGATCCTCAACAATATCAACTATACGATGTGTTAAAGCATCGGCAAAAATAAAACTCATCGCACCTGAGACATTCTTCACACTTTTAAATTCATCCATCATGATATGTGCAGGAAGAGAATCCATCGGATTGTGATTAACTTCTTTAGCTGCCTGTTTTATAAATCTAGAGACGCTAGTTGCAGAAATAAAACATGATTCAGCAATTGATTTTTCAGATCTAATTTTTGTGGATTTATGAATAACAGCTAATTTAGTGTTATTCGAAATAAAACAATACTTCACCACACAATTTGATTCCGTGGTGAAATGAGTATCACATAACTTACAATGAAAACGTTGTTTGTAAAGTATTAGATATGCCGGTCTCTCACTTATTTTATTTATTACTAGTCTTGATTTCTTAGTTCCATTTTTTACAATCGAATAGTTTTTATTTTCAAAGCCACAATTAACACACCGTTTCGGTGTGTAAGATAGTTTGGCATAATAAATCAAACTTCTTATTCCTTTAATTACTTTTTCATCGACAGTTTCTTGAAACTCAATATTTTCATCTTTAATTCCTAATGTTTTTGATATAAAATGATTCATAGACGCATTATCTCCTTAGTTATTGGTTTGGTCACTTGTAATTATAGAGATAATTGCGTCCTTTTTATATC
>NZ_JAHCPS010000031.1 GCF_021366795.1 Macrococcoides caseolyticum
CGTATTATCCGGTACATCTGTCACTGTTACTGGAACTTCTACTCGCTCTGTTGTGCCGTCTGGATACGTTACTTCAACTATTCCTGTGTACGTTCCTGCTTTCGTTACATCGATTGCTCCGGCTGGTGTCACGTCTTTGATCGTTGTACCTGCCGGTACTGATGTCACGTTATCTGTTAAGTCATATGGCCCATCCTCAGACATTGTTTCTGGTAAAGACACTGGTGTTGTTTCCGCATTATCCGGTACATCTGTTACCACAACCGGTACTTCGATTGTCTCTTTCGTTCCATCCGGATATGTGACTTCTACGATTCCTGTGTACTTGCCTGCTTTTGTTACATCAATCGCACCTGCTGGTGTCACGTCTTTGATCGTTGTACCTGCCGGTACTGATGTCACGTTATCTGTTAAGTCATATGGTCCATCCTCAGACATTGTTTCTGGTAAAGACACTGGTGTTGTTTCCGCATTATCCGGTACATCTGTTACCACAACCGGTACTTCGATTGTCTCTTTCGTTCCATCCGGATATGTGACTTCTACGATTCCTGTGTACGTGCCGGCTTTCGTTACATCAATCGCACCTATCGGTGTCACGTCTTTAATCGTTGTACCTGCCGGTACTGATGTCACGTTATCTGTTAAGTCATAAGTACCATCTTCAGAGATTGTTTCTGTTGTTGCTACTGGTGTTGTTTCTGTGTTATCAGGAACGTCAGTTACTACAACCGGAACTTCGATTGTCTCTTTCGTTCCATCCGGATACGTTACTTCTACGATTCCTGTGTACGTGCCGGCTTTCGTTACATCAATCGCAGCTATCGGTGTCACGTCTTTAATCGTTGTACCTGACGGTACCGATGTCACATTATCTGTTAAGTCATAAGTACCATCTTCAGAGATTGTTTCTGTCGAAGCTACTGGTGTTGTTTCTGTGTTATCAGGAACGTCAGTTACTACAACCGGCACTTCGATTGTCTCTTTCGTTCCATCCGGATATGTGACTTCTACGATTCCTGTGTATGTTCCTGCTTTTGTTACATCTACCGCACCTGCTGGTGTTACATCTTTAATCGTTGTTCCTGTCGGTACTGATGTCACATTATCTGTTAAGTCATAAGTACCATCTTCAGACATTGTTTCTGTCGAAGCTACTGGTGTTGTTTCCATATTATCCGGAACGTCAGTTACTACAACCGGAACTTCGATTGTCTCTTTCGTTCCATCCGGATATGTGACTTCTACGATTCCTGTGTACGTGCCGGCTTTCGTTACATCAATCGCACCT
>NZ_JAHCPS010000032.1 GCF_021366795.1 Macrococcoides caseolyticum
TGGTGCTGAACCCTTAATTTGAGACATAACAAAAAAGCATCTCAATTAGGCTGCTTGTTTTCGATATTCTATCGGAGATAAGTAGCCTAATTTTTGTTGAATTCTATTTTCATTATAATTCTTGATGTATTTCTCTACAATTTCTTTTACAATGTAATTAGAGCTATATCGCTCATTGTTTAAGTGGAATGTTTCAGACTTTAGCGAGGAATGGAAACATTCAATACAGGCATTATCAGCAGGTGTCGCTTTTCGCGACATTGATCTGATAATGTCTTTTTCTTTACATACTTCATAATACTCTTTAGAGGTATAAACACTTCCTTGATCGCTATGTAATAAGCATCCCTTCGGGAGTTCTATTTGATTTAGTGTATCTAAAACAAACTTCGTGTCTTGTTTATCGTTTATTGTGTAAGCGATGATTTCTCCATTATATAAGTCCATAATCGATGACAAATAAAGTATTGTATTACCATATGGTAGATAAGTTATGTCAGTTACCAACTTAGTTAAAGGTTTATCAGTTTTAAAATCGCGATTTAAGATATTATCTGTAATATAGTATGGTTTGCCCAATTTTTGTTCCTTTTTAGCTCTAGCTCTGCAATTCCAATTATTTTTTTGAATTATTCTTTGAACACGCTTATGATTTATTGGCTTTTCAGAATCACGGTTAATTATGTTACAAATTTTTCGATAACCGTAGGTAAAATTATTGTCCTTGCATATTTTTCCGATTTTTTTCTCGAGATGATGATTTCTATTAGATATATGATTTCTCCATCTATAAAATGTTGAACGTGCTACTTGTAGTGCAGATAACAATATTTCTAAGCTATATTCATTTCTTAATGATTCAACCAATTCTACTACAATTTCAGGTACCAACTCCTTTGTAATTCCTTGTACTTTTTTAAGACATCTAACTCCGCATCTTTCCTTCTTATTTCTAATTTTAATTTTTCAATTTCATCGAGTTCTTGAATTCCCTTAGAATAACTATATTGTTTTCCAACTTGTTGATCAAATCGATATGTTTCTCCATTTCTGTACCATCTCCACCATGTTTCAACTTGAGTTTTATTCCTAATATTTAATTCATCCATTATTTCTTTTGTACTTAAGCCAGCGGCTTTGAGTTCAACACATTTCCATTTAACTTCACTTGAATATGAAACTCTTTTCATAATAAAAACACTCCTATCAAATTCATTTTAATATGAATTCAACAAGAGTGCTTTTTTATTTTGTCTCACTAAATGGGGTCAGTTCC
>NZ_JAHCPS010000033.1 GCF_021366795.1 Macrococcoides caseolyticum
TCTTGGGAGTGAACTCAGTTCACTCAAATTATTGGAATTAACGTTGACATATTGTCATTCAGTTTTCAATG
Organism: Macrococcoides caseolyticum; assembly: GCF_021366795.1. Lineage (GTDB taxonomy): Bacteria > Bacillota > Bacilli > Staphylococcales > Staphylococcaceae > Macrococcoides > Macrococcoides caseolyticus_A. Next base: position 72 of record NZ_JAHCPS010000033.1, read on the forward strand.
TTCATTTTTTCGCGTTACAAGAATTAATGTTACCATAACTCTCACTTCTTTGCAACACTTATTTTTGAGAAGTTTTACACTCGGTTGTTCATTTCGTTTCGAGTAGTAATTTAACTTGCTTTATTATAATACGACCATCAGAACAAAGTTTCAAGTGCAAGTTTTACACTTTTTCACTTCTTCTTTTGTGCGATTAAAAAGCTGTTGTCGTCTGTTTTCAGCGACTTTTATATCTTAACAAGATGTTGTACATTCGTCAACACTTTTTCTAAACTTTTTTATAGATTTTATTATTTTAACGGATTGATTCACTTCTTCATTTATTTTATCAATTTGTAAAGTAAGAAGATATGTATGAAATTCATATAGGAAGGCTAATAAATATGTTATAATGCTTTTCAGTATTATATAGGAGATGATGGTTTGAAATTATTTAATAAGAAGCCAACCAGTAAAATCAATCGCATACGTTCATGGGCATTAGGTTTAATCTTTTTAGCAATGATCGTAATGTACATTGGCTCAGCAATATTCTACTTCAGTCACAGTCAGTTCATCTTTGCATTATTTTTATTGTTAGGGACGATTTTATTTTTAGTAAGTTTTGTTGTCTACTTTTGGATTGGCATGCTTTCAACAAAAACAATCCAAGTGCGTTGTCCAAACTGTGAGCAATACACAAAAATGCTTGGACGCGCAGATATATGTGCCAACTGTAATCAACCTTTAACCCTAGACCCTCGTTTAGAAGGAAAAGAATTCAGTGAAGATTATAATAATGCCAGAAAACGTAAGGCTTTAGAAGAAAAATTAGCACAACAAACTGGTGAAACAAAATAAAAGGTTCTATGTCAAATAGGACTGATGCTGTAATTAGAGATTAAGCGACAACTTTATGTTGCTTAATCTCTTTTTTTGATTCAGGTAAATATAATCTTGAACACAATAAAA
>NZ_JAHCPS010000034.1 GCF_021366795.1 Macrococcoides caseolyticum
TATCCATGATGGTAACGTTGATGCATCCGCTGGCGCATATGTTGTTCCCGCCGGTGGCGTTGTTCCATCTGAGTTTAATGGCGCCGCGACTGTTACTGTGCTGCCTGGTTCCACTGTTACATCCTGATAATTCGGTTGGTTTTCTAAATTTTGAGGTACTACAGTATTTGGTTCTAACACCGTAATCACAACATCAATTGTTTCACTTGAGCCATCTGGATACGTGACTGTTACTGGAATTGTGTAATCTCCCGCTGCTACTGTCGCATCAGGATTTACTGTAATCGTTCCATCCGCATTCACTACTATCCATGATGGTAATGTTGATGTATCCGCTGGCGCATATGTTGTTCCCGCTGGTGGCGTTGTTCCATCTGCGTTTAATGGTGCTGCGATTGTTACTGAGCTACCTGGTTCCAACGTTGTATTGATATATTCCGGTTGATTATCTATCGCATCTGTCGTTCCTACTGTTACAACTACATCTATTACACCACTTGAGCCATCTGGATACGTTACTGCTACTGGAATTGTGTAATCTCCCGCTGTTACTGTCGCATCCGGATTTACTGTAATCGTTCCATCCACATTCACTACTGCCCATGATGGTAACGTTGATGCATCCGCTGGCGCATATGTTGTTCCTGCCGGTGGCGTTGTTCCATCTGCGTTTAATGGTGCTGCGATTGTTACTGTACTACCTGGTTCTACTGATGTATTGATATATTCCGGTTGATTATCTATCGCATCTGTCGTTCCTACTGTCACAACTACATCTATTACACCACTTGAGCCATCTGGATACGTGACTGTTACTGGAATTGTGTAATCTCCCGCTGCTACTGTCGCATCAGGATTTACTGTAATCGTTCCATCCGCATTCACTACTGCCCATGATGGTAACGTTGATGCATCCGCTGGCGCATATGTTGTTCCTGCCGGTGGCGTTGTTCCATCTGCGTTTAATGGTGCTGCGATTGTTACTGTAC
>NZ_JAHCPS010000035.1 GCF_021366795.1 Macrococcoides caseolyticum
AACAGTGGTTGAAGATGGCACATATAACTTAACAGATAATGTGACATCAGTACCGTCAGGTACAACGTTCAAAGATGTAACACCGGCAGGAGCAATCGATGTGACGAAAGCCGGCACGTACACAGGATTGGTTGAAGTCACATATCCAGATGGCACAACAGCGACAATCGAAGTACCAGTTGTGGTAACTGACGTTCCGGATAATACGGAAACAACACCAGTAGCTTCAACAGAAACAGTGGTTGAAGATGGTAGTTATAATCTAACAGACAATGTGACATCGGTACCGTCAGGTACAACGATCAAAGACGTGACACCAGCCGGAGCAATCGATGTGACGAAAGCTGGAACATATACAGGATTGGTTGAAGTCACATATCCAGATGGCACAACAGCGACAATCGAAGTACCAGTTGTGGTAACTGACGTTCCGGATAATACGGAAACAACACCAGTAGCTTCAACAGAAACAATGGCTGAAGATGGAACATATGATTTAACAGATAACGTGACATCAGTACCGTCAGGTACAACGATTAAAGATGTGACACCAGCAGGTGCGATTGATGTAACGAAAGCAGGAACGTACACAGGAATAGTTGAAGTAACGTATCCAGACGGCACAACAGAGCGAGTAGAAGTTCCAGTAACAGTGACAGATGTACCGGATAATACG
>NZ_JAHCPS010000036.1 GCF_021366795.1 Macrococcoides caseolyticum
AGCTCCCCAAAGCATATCGTCGTTAGTAACGTCCTTCTTCGGCTTCTAGTGCCAAGGCATCCACCGTGCGCCCTTAATAACTTAATCTGTTATTAATAATTGTGATGTTTACATTGTCTAACTTCAGCTGTATTGCTTCCGTTTTTCTATGCAAACGCGCGATTTTTTCAAGAATTCAAATATGAACTCACTCGGTTTTGCTTGGTAAAATCTTTTATTTCTTCTTACTTTATCTAGTTTTCAAAGTACAATGTTTTAAAATAATGGTGGAGACTAGCGGGATCGAACCGCTGACCTCCTGCGTGCAAAGCAGGCGCTCTCCCAGCTGAGCTAAGCCCCCATAAAGGAATTTATTTAATTTGAATATTTATAATGGTGGGCCTAAATGGACTCGAACCATCGACCTCACGCTTATCAGGCGTGCGCTCTAACCAGCTGAGCTATAGGCCCATTAAATGTATAAACATTCAAAACTGAATACAATATGTCAATGTTAATCCCTATCAAACCTAAAGGTTTGATTTCCGAAAATATCCTTAGAAAGGAGGTGATCCAGCCGCACCTTCCGATACGGCTACCTTGTTACGACTTCACCCCAATCATCTGTCCC
>NZ_JAHCPS010000037.1 GCF_021366795.1 Macrococcoides caseolyticum
GGTATCCAGAACTCAAATGAACCAGGTATTCCAGGTGTGACAGTAACACTTGAAAAACCAGACGGCACAACAGTAACGACAACAACAGATGAGAATGGTAACTACCACTTCACGGATCTACCGAACGGAGATTACACAGTAACATTCACACCGCCGACAGGTTATGAATCATCACCGGTAAATACAGGAGATGACCGAATCGACTCAGACGGTACAGTAGTGAAGGTAACAGTGAATAATGCGGATGATAATACAATCGATTCAGGATTCTATAAACCAACTGAAGAGCCAGTATTGCCACCGGCAACATACACAATCGGAGATAAAGTATTCGAAGATACAAACAAAGATGGTATCCAGAACTCAAATGAACCAGGTATTCCAGGTGTGACAGTAACACTTGAAAAACCAGACGGCACAACAGTAACGACAACAACAGATGAGAATGGTAACTACCACTTCACGGATCTACCGAACGGAGATTACACAGTAACATTCACACCGCCGACAGGTTATGAATCATCACCGGTAAATACAGGAGATGACCGAATCGACTCAGACGGTACAGTAGTGAAGGTAACAGTGAATAATGCGGATGATAATAC
>NZ_JAHCPS010000038.1 GCF_021366795.1 Macrococcoides caseolyticum
GACTTCTACGATTCCTGTGTACGTGCCGGCTTTCGTTACATCAATCGCACCTATCGGTGTCACGTCTTTAATCGTTGTACCTGACGGTACTGATGTCACGTTATCTGTTAAGTCATATGGTCCATCCTCAGACATTGTTTCTGGTAAAGACACTGGTGTCGTTTCTGTATTATCCGGTACATCTGTCACTGTTACTGGAACTTCAATTGTCTCTGTTGTGCCGTCTGGATATGTGACTTCAACCAATCCTGTGTACGTGCCGGCTTTCGTTACATCAATCGCACCTGCTGGTGTCACATCTTTAATCGTTGTACCTGACGGTACTGATGTCACGTTATCTGTTAAATCATATGTTCCATCTTCAGAGATTGTTTCTGTCGAAGCTACTGGTGTTGTTTCCGTATTATCC
>NZ_JAHCPS010000039.1 GCF_021366795.1 Macrococcoides caseolyticum
AGCTCCCCAAAGCATATCGTCGTTAGTAACGTCCTTCTTCGGCTTCTAGTGCCAAGGCATCCACCGTGCGCCCTTAATAACTTAATCTGTTATTAATAATTGTGATGTTTATACATTGCTGTATAAACGCGCGATTTTTTCAAGAATTCAAATATGAACTCACTCGGTTTTGCTTGGTAAAATCTTTTATTTCTTCTTACTTTATCTAGTTTTCAAAGTACAATTGAATATTACATACACCATGAGGTGTTATGAACATTCAAAACTGAATACAATATGTCAATGTTAATTCCTATCAAACCTAAAGGTTTGATTTCCGAAAATATCCTTAGAAAGGAGGTGATCCAGCCGCACCTTCCGATACGGCTACCTTGTTACGACTTCACCCCAATCATC
>NZ_JAHCPS010000040.1 GCF_021366795.1 Macrococcoides caseolyticum
GGGACAGATGATTGGGGTGAAGTCGTAACAAGGTAGCCGTATCGGAAGGTGCGGCTGGATCACCTCCTTTCTAAGGATATTTTCGGAAATCAAACCTTTAGGTTTGATAGGAATTAATATTGACATATTGTATTCAGTTTTGAATGTTTATAAAACATTCAAAATTAAAATGGGCCTATAGCTCAGCTGGTTAGAGCGCACGCCTGATAAGCGTGAGGTCGATGGTTCGAGTCCATTTAGGCCCACCATTTTAATTATTGTACTTTGAAAACTAGATAAAGTAAGAAGAAATAAAAGATTTTACCAAGCAAAACCGAGTGAGTTCATATTTGAATTCTTGAAAAAATCGCGCGTTTGCATAGAAAAA
>NZ_JAHCPS010000041.1 GCF_021366795.1 Macrococcoides caseolyticum
TTATGAATTCACGGGATTAGAGAACGGCGACTATACGGTAACGTTCAGTAATCTACCGGAAGGTTACACGCCAACGGCGACAAATGTAGGCGATCCAGCATTAGATTCAAATGGATTAACATCAGTTGTGACAATCAACAATGCGAACAACTACACAGCAGATTTAGGGATCGTGGCACCAGAAGTGATACCTCCAGTTCCAACGCCAGCAACGTACACAATCGGAGATAAAGTATTCGAAGATACAAACAAAGATGGTATCCAGAACTCAAATGAACCAGGTATTCCAGGTGTGACAGTAACACTTGAAAAACCAGACGGCACA
>NZ_JAHCPS010000042.1 GCF_021366795.1 Macrococcoides caseolyticum
TTGTACTTTGAAAACTAGATAAAGTAAGAAGAAATAAAAGATTTTACCAAGCAAAACCGAGTGAGTTCATATTTGAATTCTTGAAAAAATCGCGCGTTTGCATAGAAAAACAGAAGCAAGTGTTCTGACTTGATTCATTTTTGATAAACTGACCGACAGCGCAAGCTGGAGTGGAAGTTTAGAAAATGATGAAAGACAACGCAGCTGAAGTTAGACAATGTAAACATCACAATTATTAATAACAGATTAAGTTATTAAGGGCGCACGGTGGATGCCTTGGCACTAGAAGCCGAAGAAGGACGTTACTAACGA
>NZ_JAHCPS010000043.1 GCF_021366795.1 Macrococcoides caseolyticum
GTGGCACCAGAAGTAACACCGACACCAGTTCCAGCGACATATGAGTTAGGTGACTATGTATGGATCGACTCTAACGGAGACGGCATCCAGAATAGTAACGAGACACCGGTAGCAGGTGTGACGGTAACATTAACGAAACCGGATGGCACGACAGCAACAACAGTAACAGATGCGGCAGGTCATTATGAATTCACGGGATTAGAGAACGGCGACTATACGGTAACGTTCAGTAATCTACCGGAAGGTTACACGCCAACGGCGACAAATGTAGGCGATCCAGCATTAGATTCAAA
>NZ_JAHCPS010000044.1 GCF_021366795.1 Macrococcoides caseolyticum
TAGAGATTGTCGGACCATTGTATCCATCTGGTGTACCGAAGGTTACTGTATAGTCTCCGTTTGGTAAGTCTGTAAATACATAGTTACCATTCGCATCTGTTGTTGTTGTGACTGTTGATCCGTCTGGTTTTGTTAATGTTACTGTTACGCCTGGAATTCCTGCTTCATTTGTATCCTGGATGCCATCTTTATCTGCATCAAACCATACTTTGTCGCCTAAATCGTATACAGGAACGAATCCTGAATCGATTGTTGGATCATCTTTACCATCTAC
>NZ_JAHCPS010000045.1 GCF_021366795.1 Macrococcoides caseolyticum
AGGTTTTGTTAATGTGACTGTTACGCCTGGAATTCCTGATTCATTTGTATCCTGGATGCCATCTTTATCTGCATCAAACCATACTTTGTCGCCTAAATCGTATACAGGAACTAATCCTAAATCGATTGTCGGATCATCCTTGCCATCAACTGTTACAACGACTTTTGTACCGTCTGAATCACTTGTATCGTTACCTACATTTGAATCTGTTGGTAAGTAGCCACCTGGCACTTCAAACTCGATTGTGTTATCGCCG
>NZ_JAHCPS010000046.1 GCF_021366795.1 Macrococcoides caseolyticum
TGTATACGATTTAGGCGACAAAGTATGGTTTGATGCAGATAAAGATGGCATCCAGGATACAAATGAATCAGGAATTCCAGGCGTAACAGTCACATTAACAAAACCTGACGGATTAACAATCACAACAACAACAGATGCAAATGGTAACTATGTATTTACAGACTTACCAAACGGAGACTATACAGTAACCTTCGGTACACCAGATGGATACAATGGTCCGACAATCTCTAACGTAGGTAACGACGGATTA
>NZ_JAHCPS010000047.1 GCF_021366795.1 Macrococcoides caseolyticum
ACGTCCTACTCTCGCAGATCGTAAGACCAACTACCATCGGCGCTAGAGAGCTTAACTTCTGTGTTCGGTATGGGAACAGGTGTGACCTCTCTGCCATCGTCACCAGACAAAGTATATTAAAGGTATTGTACCTTCAAAACTAGATAAACTTAAGAAGAAATATGATGTACCAAACATCACCGTGCAAAAAATCTAATAAAATTGATTAAGTCTTCGATCGATTAGTATTCGTCAGCTCCATAC
>NZ_JAHCPS010000048.1 GCF_021366795.1 Macrococcoides caseolyticum
TGGTTGAAGATGGCACATATAACTTAACAGATAATGTGACATCAGTACCGTCAGGTACAACGTTCAAAGATGTAACACCGGCAGGAGCAATCGATGTGACGAAAGCTGGAACATATACAGGATTGGTTAAAGTCACATATCCAGATGGCACAACAGCGACAATCGAAGTACCAGTTGTGGTAACTGACGTTCCGGATAATACGGAAACAACACCAGTAGCTTCAACAGAAACAGTGGTTG
>NZ_JAHCPS010000049.1 GCF_021366795.1 Macrococcoides caseolyticum
GGGGGGGGGGGGGGGGGGGGGGGGGGGGGGGGGGGGGGGGGGGGGGGGGGGGGGGGGGGGGGGGGGGGGGGGGGGGGGGGGGGGGGGGGGGGGGGGGGGGGGGGGGGGGGGTGGGGGGGGGGGGGGGGGGGGGGGGGGGGGGGGGGGGGGGGGGGGGGGGGGGGGGGGGGGGGGGGGGGGGGGGGGGGGGGGGGGGGGGGGGGGGGGGGGGGGGGGGGGGGGG
>NZ_JAHCPS010000050.1 GCF_021366795.1 Macrococcoides caseolyticum
GATGTAACGAAAGCAGGAACGTACACAGGAATAGTTGAAGTAACGTATCCAGACGGCACAACAGAGCGAGTAGAAGTTCCAGTAACAGTGACAGATGTACCGGATAATACGGAAACAACACCAGTAGCTTCGACAGAAACAATCTCTGAAGATGGAACATATGATTTAACAGATAACGTGACATCAGTACCGTCAGGTACAACGATTAAAGA
>NZ_JAHCPS010000051.1 GCF_021366795.1 Macrococcoides caseolyticum
GGCACGACAGCAACAGCAGTAACAGATGCGGCAGGTCATTATGAATTCACGGGATTAGAGAACGGCGACTATACGGTAACGTTCAGTAATCTACCGGAAGGTTACACGCCAGCGGCGACAAATGTAGGCGATCCAGCATTAGATTCAAATGGATTAACATCAGTTGTGACAATCAACAATGCGAACAACTACACAGCAGATTTAGGGAT
>NZ_JAHCPS010000052.1 GCF_021366795.1 Macrococcoides caseolyticum
GGTGACTATGTATGGATCGACTCTAACGGAGACGGCATCCAGAATAGTAACGAGACACCGGTAGCAGGTGTGACGGTAACATTAACGAAACCGGATGGCACGACAGCAACAGCAGTAACAGATGCGGCAGGTCATTATGAATTCACGGGATTAGAGAACGGCGACTATACGGTAACGTTCAGTAATCTACCGGAAGGTTACACGCCA
>NZ_JAHCPS010000053.1 GCF_021366795.1 Macrococcoides caseolyticum
ACGTTATAACTTATTATTATTTATTATGATTATAAACGTTGTTAAACATAGTACTATTCATTATTATTATCGGTTATGAAAGTTGATAAATGGACTCACGATCCGTTATATTTTAGCGTGGTTACGCTATTTCTATTGAGTAAGTGTCAAATCCGTGTCAGAAAATAATTCTCTCACTTTTTGGCCTTGCTCTTTTTTATGTTCA